>NZ_JACSNH010000003.1:0-326421 GCF_018619045.1 Exiguobacterium sp. s161 | reverse complement strand
ATTTTGTGTGGTAACTCTATTCTACACGAGGTCGTTATGGGTTTTTTTGTGTTTTCAGCTAGGTGTTGCACTTAATATTACAATTCGTCATTAAAAAAAGGCATGTCTTCCCCTCCTCTGTTTTCATCTTATCACTAATCTTCGTAAAAAAAAATCGGAGAATCATTTACACGCCATCGTTTCTATTTCTATAATGAGACAGTGAAGAGCAGGAGGGATAGACAATATGTTGACGATTTATCGAAGCGATGTCACCGGGGCAGTCAACGAGATACAGGAGTTCACGAAGGGTTCCTGGATCCATCTTGTCAATCCGACAAAGGACGAAGCCGACCAAGTCATCGCTGCTACGAATATTCCAGAGGATTTCATTTATGACCCTTTGGACGTGGAAGAAAAACCACGTTTTGAAAAAGATGAAGAAGGTCTACTGATGATCGTCGACGTTCCCTACATCGAAGAAGAATCATCAGGACGCCGTTATAATACGATTCCGCTCGGTATCATCGTGACATCCCGTCATTTCATCACCGTTTGTTCGCAACAGCTCGATGTCCTGACGTTATTCTCGAGTGGTAAGTTGCGAGGATTCCGGACGAATTACCGATCGCGCTTCGTATTCCAGATTCTCTATAAAGTCAGTTCCTCGTATTTACGTTTCCTACGTCAAATCGATCGTCGTATGGACGAACTTGAGGAAGAACTTCAACGTTCGATGCGAAATCAAGAAATCTTTCAATTGATGAACCTTCAAAAATCATTGGTCTATTTCATGACGTCCTTGAAATCGAACGATGGTGTGCTCGACCGAATCATTAAGACTCCGAGTCTTGAGAAACATGAAGATGATGAAGATTTACTGGAAGACGTCTTCGTCGAACACCGACAAGCGATGGAGATGGCTCAAATCTATAAAGACATCATCAGTTCGACGATGGATACGTTTGGTTCTGTCATCTCGAACAACGTCAACTTCGTCATGAAGTTCCTTGCCTCGATTACGATTGTCATCTCGATTCCGACGATGATTTCCGGGATGTTCGGGATGAACGTCCACGTTCCATGGGAAGGAGAAGTCATCGGATTCTGGATTGTTTTCGGTATGATGATTTTCTTCTCAGGCCTTGCAGCATTTATCCTATGGCGTAGAAGGTTTTTCTAGACCTTGTATGGTTTCATACAAAAAAGACTAGGTAGCGGAAGTATCTGCTACCTAGTCTTTTTCTATTGCGCTTTAGTTAATCTCGACTGTCACGAGACAAAGGTCATCCGCTTCATCGCTCTGATCTGGTTGAATCAACTGATGGATATTCGGTCCTTGTTGTTCAATCAAGTTTTGAATAGCGTGGATCCCTTCATCAATACCTTTACTGTAGAGTTCCATGAAACCGTCCGTATAGAGGTAAACACATCCTGGTGAGACGATATCGATCGTCTTGCTCGTATAGGTCGAGTCTTCGAACATACCGACTGGAAGGCCCGTATTCTCAAGCGGAATGATTTGATCATTCATGCGTAACAAACCAGGTGGGTGCCCTGCGTTCGCATAGCTGAGCTTCATCTCATCTAGGTCGATGTAAAGGTAAACGGCAGTGAAATAGATTTCTGTCTCGTCTCCCGGGAACAATCGACTCATCTGCTGATTCAATTCTTCAAGTACTTGTGCTGGATCACCAATTCGGTGCACGAGTTCAAATAAGATCGAACTCATCCCCATCGTGATCAGCGCAGAAGAGACACCGTGTCCCATGACGTCAAACAAGATGATGCCATATTTATTCTGAGAGATGCGATACCAGGCATACATATCTCCCGCTAATTTCTTAGACGGGATATACGTCGCCATGATGCGGATCTCATCGTCTTCGATATTCGCACTGAGCACACTCTGTTGCAGTTTTTGCGCCAAATCAAAGTCTTCCTGTAATACTTTTTCATAGCGTTTTCGCGCATCGATTGCTTGCTTCAGACCGATCGCATTACGAACTCGCGCGAGCAATTCCGTTTTTCGGATCGGTTTCGTCGTATAATCGGATGCCCCTGCATTCAGTCCATCAACGATATCTTCTTCGTTTGATCGCCCGGAAACGATCAGAATCGGTAATTCATCAAGACCAAACCGTTTTCGAATCAAACGTGTCGCCTCGATTCCACTGATCCCCGGCATTTCGACGTCGAGGAGAACGACGTCCAACTGTTCGATGAATAACGGATCATCCATTAATTCGATTGCTTCTTCCCCACTCATCGCCTTGACGACGTCATAGCCTTCATTTTCTAACAATCGCTCTAGGAGCATTAAATTCGTTAACTCATCATCTACGACCAAAATACTCATACGCCGTCACCTCGTTCCGTTTAACATGTTTATCTGACATCAGTTTAGCACACAACCTACAATTTCGTTTAGACGGAAGCTGCGTTTTCCGTCATACTAGAAAGTGAACGAAAGGAGGAGTGGACTATGTGGTTATATGTCGTCTCCATTCTCATCATCGTATTCGTCTTGGTCGCCTCGATCATCGTCATTTCGAAAGGATATGGCTACAAAGGCAACAAAGATGATATCGAAATCGATTATGATGAAATCAACCGAAAACTTCGTCACGAAAATGATGATGATTCATCCAACAAATGAACCTCTTAGACCATCATATCACGATGGTCTTTTTTATATTCATTTCAAATACATGTTATTTTTAAATGTTTTTTATTCACTCACAAGGGTATATCCATATCATGGTTAAATATTATCTCAAGGGAGTGTTCATCATGGAACCGAAGCTTCAACATGATCCACACGCAGCACACGCAGAACATCCGAATCGCCAGTTCGATCAGGAAGAATCATCAGGTCGTCAAATCAATCTCGTCACAGGGATGTTGCTCGGTGCCCTTGTCGGCGGTCTATTGACGCTACTTAGTTCTTCGTCTCGCCAAAATACGAAACAGAGTTTACGGGGGGCGAAAGATTCCGTCTCTACCCTCGCTTCTTCTATTAAGGAAGATCCGTCAGGTAAAGCATCACAAGTCATCAATCAAGTGAAGAGTGCTTCAAGCATCATTCAAGAAGTCGCATCTGACGTTCAAAATGTCTATGACAAAGTGAACACAGAGCTTGAAACGGTGAAATCAGATGCCTCGACGGTGAAAGAGACAGTAAATGAGACGAAAGGTGACTTGAATGCAATCAGCAATAAAGTCGTCGAAGCGAAGGATGTCGCACTCGGCAAAGAAGAACCACCTGCTGAGCATGATGCTTCCGACAAACAAGCAAATGATTCTCAATCTTCCGAGGAAAAACATAAAGGTGAAGGCATCTAATCATTCAATGCACTTCTTCTTTCGCCCCGACATGTTCAGCATGTCGGGGTTTTTAGCGTAGGAATTGAACAACAATCGCAACGCGTTCGCGCATTCCGAATCGAAGGACTCCTGAAAGTGGCGTCTCAGCCGGAATCGCATCCGTCTGTAAACCAAGTTGCTGTGCTTCTTTTCGAGCACGGTATAAGTGGAAATCCGACGTGACGATTGAGACGCGTCGGACGTCCTTTGGCAACAACGCTTTTGAAAACTTTAGATTTTCTGTCGTTGATGTCGAGTCGGCTTCAAGGATCAATCGCTCTTCAGCAATCCCGGACGCCATCATTCCGCGTCGCATCGCTTCTGCTTCCGAAATATCTTCATCCGGACCTTGTCCACCACTTAAGATGAAGCGGACTTCTGAATGTTTTTTCCCATATGCCGCAGCTGCCTGAATCCGGTTATGTAGGATTTGCGAAGGTTTTTCTCCTTTGACACCAGCGCCGAGGACGATGACATACGGTGACGTTCCATCAGCGAGTGGTCGCTCCCCTTTGTTGACGAAAATACCGACACTGTACCAGAAGGCGACACAAGCGACGAGCCCCCCACCGACCATCCATTTGATGTTTCGCTTGTTAAACGTGCGTTTGATCATACCGTACGACCTCTCTACTAAAAAATAACTTACGGTAGGCAATACGAATGGTTATCCGAAAAAGTTTCAGCACAACAGGTTCGGACTCCATGAAAAGAGGCTGACTCAAAAAAGAATGACGCGTCTTTTCACGCCCTTTCCTCAGGCGAGACACAAGCCCGTTTTCCTGCTTCATTCAAGCAGGAAAGCGGGTCTTATTTGTCTCTGACAGCGCAAAGATGCGCTTTGTCCTGTAGAAGTTGCGTGAAACGCGTCATTCTTTTTGTTACAAGATAGGGGTGGCAGATCATCATTCTGCCACCCCTATCTTTGTAGAGACTGACTGTTGAGTCAGCCCCTTTCCTATTTACTGACTCGTCATCAATTTCCCCAAATTGATGTTACGTATTCCGGATGATCGATGAATGGATTCCGGTTTTTTTGCCACTTCTCAAAGATGACATCGTTGCGACGTTTCTCGAAGCTATCGACTGGGTCAAGCTTATTCCATGCTTTCAGCGTCGACAATTTGCCATGTAACGGGTTCGTACCATTATTGACGTTTTCTGAGGCTTCGAGATCGATTTCTCCGCCACCTTCATAACGAACCGCCATGTAGAAAATCATCCGCGCGATGTCACCTTTGACACGGTTCGGTGGTTCCCACGAATCGCCATCACGGTAGCAATCGCAACCACTGTATTTCGTACCGCCATTGTCGAAGTCAAGATTCCCACGTGCACTGTTGACGACGACGTCTTCCGGACGCAAGTGATGCAAGTCTGTTCCAGGACCGTTCGTCGTACCAAAGTCACCGTGCGACTTTGCCCAGACATGTTCACGATTCCATTGACCGACATTCCCACCGTTGTTACTTTTCGCAATCGATTTTCCCGTGTATAACTCGATGACGTTATTCGCATTATTTGGATCTTGATCCGTTTCTTTCAGTGCTGTCCATACCGTGTCGTATGACACTTGTGTATGGTTGTCGATGATATCGTGCAGCGATGCCTTCAACGCTGCCCCTGTCTTCCCCGCTGCTGGTAGATAGTACGCATCGATCGTCGATTGTGACGTGACCATCTGCGGACCTGCTGAAACTTGTTTTGGATCAACTGTTTTTGCTGTGACCGGTGTAAATACGATTGACCCGAGTGCAAGTGTTGCGGCAAGCGCACCTGTGACCTTTGACTTCCAGTTCATGTGTGTTCCCCCTTAAATGGTATGTATGAGAGCTGGTGTTACACGCTCATTTTCACACCGAATCCATTCCTGGTGGAAGATGGACGATAGACCTGCTTTTTTAAAGGTGAGTCGTCGTTCAGAATATTCATCGAAAGGCAACGGTTAGATGGTCCTGATTTTTTTCATTCATGACGTTAATCTCATCAAAATAATTCTTCAGAAGAAATATTCTAGGGTCAAAAGTCACGAACAAAAGAGACTTACAAATAAGAATCCGGGACGATATTCCTCCTGTCTGAAGCTTCCCTATAATAAATAATGCAAGCGCTTTCACAAATCATAAGGAGGTCTTTACGTGAAACAAAAAAGATGGATTTTAGCAACCGTCGCATCCGCTGCTTTTTTAGCGCCACTTGCGCAACCGATTGCAGTCGGCGCAACGGCAGACAACGGAACGATGATGCAGTATTTCGAATGGTATGTGCCAAATGACGGTAACCATTGGAACCGTCTCGGGAGTGACGCAACAAAGCTTGATCAGCTCGGAATCACATCGGTCTGGATTCCCCCTGCTTACAAAGGTACCTCGCAAAATGATGTCGGATACGGCGCCTACGATCTATACGATTTAGGTGAGTTCAATCAAAAAGGAACGGTCCGTACGAAATACGGCACAAAGGCGCAATTAAAAACGGCGATCGGACAATTGCATACCGCTGGAATCGATGTCTATGGTGATGTCGTCATGAACCATAAAGGTGGCGCCGATTTCACGGAAGCCGTCACGGTAGTCGAAGTCAACCCGGGTAACCGTAATCAAGAAGTCTCTGGCGATTATCAAATCCAGGCATGGACGGGTTTCAATTTTGCAGCACGAAATAACCTCTACTCGAACTTCAAGTGGAAATGGTACCACTTCGACGGCACGGACTGGGATCAATCACGTTCTAAGAGTGCCATCTACAAGTTCCGCGGTACCGGTAAAGCGTGGGATACGGATGTCTCAACTGAAAATGGCAACTACGATTACTTGATGTATGCGGATCTCGACTTCGATCATCCAGAAGTCCAGCAAGAAATGAAGAACTGGGGTAAATGGTACGTCAACGAACTTGGTCTTGATGGGTTCCGTCTCGATGCCGTCAAGCATATCAAACACGGTTACTTAGCGGACTGGCTCGCGAATGTTCGTCAGACGACGGGCAAACCATTGTTTACAGTCGCAGAGTACTGGCAGAACGATCTCGGCACGTTGCAAAACTACTTAAGCCGGACGAATTATCAACAATCCGTCTTTGATGCACCGCTTCATTATAAGTTCGAACAGGCAAGTAAAGGCGGCGGGTATTTCGACATGCGGACGATCTTTGATGGTACTCTCGTCAAGAGCAATCCAGTCCAAGCCGTCACACTCGTAGAGAACCATGATTCGCAGCCTGGACAATCGCTTGAATCAACGGTTCAGTCATGGTTCAAACCGCTTGCTTACGCGATGATTCTGACACGCGAACAAGGCTATCCGTCGGTCTTCTATGGTGACTACTATGGTACAAAGGGTACGTCGAATCGCGAAATTCCAGCACTCGCTTCGAAGATTGATCCGTTACTTAAAGCACGGAAGGACTTCGCGTTCGGGAAACAAAATGATTACCTCGATAACCAAGACATCATCGGTTGGACACGTGAAGGTGTCTCAGACCGTGCGAAATCAGGTCTTGCGACGATTCTGTCAGATGGTCCTGGCGGTAGCAAGTGGATGTACGTCGGGCTTCAGAACAAAGGAGAAGTTTGGACAGACATCACTGGAAACAACACGAAGTCGGTCACGATCAATCAAGATGGCTACGGTCAATTCTTCGTCAATGGTGGTTCAGTCTCCGTCTATCGTCAACAATAAGCAATCAAAAAAGACTCTTCCGTATATGGGAGAGTCCTTTTTTCTTCATTCTGCTAAACCGACACTCGATTTGATATGATCTTCTGTCTCGATTGCCTGTAAGAGGAAATGCGCCACATCTGCGCGATTGATTTGTTTCGCATCTTCCGGTACACCTGTATCTGCTTGACGATAAAGCCCCGTCAACGGACCGTTCAGTAAACGGAGTGGTCGGGCCACCGTATAGTTCAAATCCGCTTGTTGCAAAAGCGCGATCGCTTGGCGGTGATCCTTCAGTGGATTTTTCAGAATCCGCTGAGCGAGCATCCCTTGTACACCCGGTAATTCATCATCAACACCGGCAGACGCAACATAACCGATCCGGTCTACCCCCTGTTTTTTCATCGCTGTCACAATCCGGACGAGACTCCGTTCTAAAAAGCCGCTGTATGCAAGACTCTCAGTGCCAAGAGCCGTCAGGACAGCCTCTTGCCCGGCAACAGCAGCCGTCACCGCTTCTTGATCGAGCACGTCGCCTTTAACGACGTGTAACCGTTCGTCACGTAGTGTCAGTTTTTCCGGACTACGGACGAACGCTGTGACCTCATGCCCGTGATCAATCGCTTGCTTGACCAGTTCTTGCCCCGTTTGACCCGTCGCTCCAAAAATAATCAATTTCATACAAAACACCCTTTCTCTTTCAACAACCACTGATTCCATCATACCCTCACCACTTGAAAATGAATCGTCTCACCTTGTCTTTATTTTCAGAAAATTGTTTTTATTTGTTAAGCGTGTATGCTAAAATCTTCCTAAGTACATATGGATATTTTTTCCTTAAAAACAGGAAGGAGGATCGCTTGTGTTACGGCAACGCTTTATCATGTCGCTTGGTGTCATTTTGATTGGTCTGTTCTTGTTTCAAACCGTCACGACGTACGTCTATACGCATTACATCATGCCGGATCCTGTTAAGCCCGTCTCAGAAGAACATCTTGCTGAAGGAGTACCTGAAAAAAAACAAAATGACGCAATCATCATGTCGAAACGTATTACTCGAAAAGAATTAGACAAAATCGAACGTATTCCTCGCCCGAAAGAAATATGGAAATCACTCAAAGCAAATGTATCTGACTCTCCACTTTCTTATCTGCAATACATCATTTTAATCAGCTTGTTTAGTTTCATGGTCTGGAAACTCGTTCAGTCGCGCCGCGTGAAAAAACGGCGCAGGTCTACAGGAGAGGTAACGGATGACGTTCCATTCGCTCAATCAATCTTTCGTCCTGCTTCTTTAAGAAAATCACCTTACCTATATGCATCGTATTCGTCTTCACGTGTCCGTGATCTCGTCATTCGTTTTGAGCATCAGTTACCGCGCAGTCAGCAACGTCGTCCGAACGAAACGCTTGAAGACTGGTTACGTCGGATTGAAGTCGCTGTCGATTTTCAGTTATATCGGGATATCCGCTACGGTGACATGTCGGAAACAATCGTCACGGACGATGAGATTTTACGCTTCGAACAACAACTAGCACGCTACTCAACCATTTGACCTTGGAGGGATTTCCTATGAAACTACAACAATTAAAAGACCAACTCAATTCCATCTATCTCGGTAAACCGGACGTCATCGATCTCTGTCTGACGGCACTCATCGCTGAAGGACACATTCTCCTTGAAGACGTACCGGGAACAGGGAAAACGATGCTCGCCAAAGCGCTCGCTCAGAGCTTCGAGAGTGCCTTTTCGCGGATCCAGTTCACGGCGGATCTTCTCCCATCAGACGTCATTGGTTCAGACTTCTTCAATTTAAAGACGCAAGAGTTCGAGAATAAACGCGGTCCCTTGTTTGCGAACGTCGTCTTGATCGATGAGATCAATCGTGCCGTTCCGCGGACACAATCGGCACTGCTTGAAGCGATGGAAGAGCGTCAGGTCTCGATTGGTGGAACGACCTATCAGATGCCAGCCCCATTCTTTGTCATCGCGACACAAAACCCGATCGAATCGGCAGGAACGTTCCCACTACCGGACGCCCAACTCGACCGGTTCATGGTCGCAATTGAAGTCGGTTATCCGGATTTCGAGAACGAACGGCGCTTATTGTCTGAGATTCTGACGAACGTCCGTCGGTCAGCTGTCGGCATCGCGTCAGGTGGTGACTTGATTTCCTGGCAGGAAGAGGCACGCCGCGTCCATGCATCACAAGACGTGCTCGATTACTTGCTCCATATCGTCCAAGCGACACGAAACCATGAACTCATTGAAGTCGGCGTCAGTCCGCGTGGAGCGATTGCATTACTTCGCGCCTCGCAAAGCTACGCGTTCTTGAATCAACGCGACTTCATCATCCCGGAAGATATCAAATATCTTGCAAAACACGTCCTATCCCATCGCCTGACACTGACACTCGAAGGTGGAATCAAGACGACGAAAGCGGCTGTTTTGACGCATATTCTGGACGACGTGCCGGTTCCGGTCGAGATGGGGTGACGAATCATGCAGATTGAACGTTCCGTCCCGTTTTGGCTTGAACGCCGACTTTTTCCACTGTACGTCACGATGACGTTCATCTTTCTCTTCATTCCGCGTCTTTCCGTCCTCGGTTTTCTGTTCGCAGCTTTGGCGACGATTCATTTCGTCGTCGGGCGAACAGAAAAGCAGCTCCGACGGGATGTCGCAATCGAATGGAAACATTATGAATCATTGATGTTCAACCAGGAGAAGACGTCGCTCCATTTGCAAGTCTTCGGCGTCGAATCCTTGAGTCAACTCGGACTCGAAGCGACACTTCGTTTGCACACGGATGGCGGAGTCATTTTCCCGGAGATGGACCCACTACATCCGGCGACGTTTCATGCAGTAATTGACTCTGAAGAGGCAGTGACGATCCCGATTCAGACGGTTCGCCGCGGACCAGCCGAGTTCGATGAGATCATCTTGACGATTCGCCTGCCCTGGAAGATGGGCGTTTATCTCTTTACGTTCGATACATATCCGTCGTTTACAGTCTTACCGTCCTTGACAGCGCAAGCGACGCCGCTTCTCTTACAGCGTTTACGAATCGGTGATCGACCGGACCGTTACTCACCGCTCAAGAACAAACTGGTTCAACTCGGTGCAAAACCTTATACGGCGGAACCGTCAAAAGAGATCGATTGGTATGCGACGGCGAAGACCGGTCGCTTGCAGGCAAAAGTATTCGAAACGAGCAATCAAGATACGTTTACGATTGCCTTGAACTTATCTGCCCCGAGCGGTTACGGACTCCACCAACAATTTGAGACGTTCATCGAACAAGCGGCATTCCTGATCAGTGAATTAATCAAGGAGGGCTGTAAGATTGAACTGTTCTTGAATCGACTCGACGGAGCAAACCGGATGACACATCTCTCGTTACAAGAAGGACAACCGCAATTAAAACATGTCCTGATGACCCTTTCGACGGTCTCGACGCGCGATTCGTTCATCGCGACGCAACAGTTCGAACGCTACGTACTGCGCCGGAAACATATGAACAGTCAGTTGATCCAAATTGGCAATGACCGGATCCTCGCCATCGGATGAGGATCCAAAGAAAGGAGTTTTTCGCCTCATGGTGTTTATCGCCCGAAAATCAATTCAGCTTATCGTGGCATTTTTTGTCTTGATTGCGATCAGCGCCCTTCCGGCGCTTGTCGCGCAAATGAAATTCAACCCAGCAAGCTACTGGGAAGGTCTGAAGCAACAATTTGCTCAATTAACGAAACTTGATGAGATTACCTATTTCAACGTAACCGCTCAAAAGGAATTCTTGTTGCTTCCTACCATCAGTCCATTCATTAAAGAGACGTTGATTATCTTTACGACAGCTATGCTGGTCTCCGCTGTGTGTGCGATTTTTTATGCTTATTTGTTTTATCGGAGTGGTCGCAAAACACGCATGATGCTGAAACAAACGACTCGGACGCTTGAGATGGTTCCGGATCTGTTCTGGATCATTCTTTCGCAATTCCTTGTCCTCTATCTGTTTAAAACGACCGGGTATGACAAAATCGAAATTGCGGGATCCTATGCTGAGTACATTCGTTTTTTACCGATTCTTACGCTAACGTTGACAACACTATTCTTCTTCATCAAATGGTTAACGACGCAAGTACTCGAACAGGAAGCTGCTCCTTTCCTTGAACTCGCACGGGCTAAAGGCATTCGTCCTGCCGCTCTTTTCTGGAAACATTTGATTCCGACAATGATCTATCGGTTTTATCTGTTTTTCCGAGCGAACATCATTACGGTCTTATCGAGTCTCGTGATCATTGAATACACGTTCGAAGTGCAAGGTATGTTCCGGTTCGTCTTTTATAATGGACAAATGCCGATTTTGATGGTCATCTTGTTCTTAATCTATCTGCCGATTTTCATCATTGATTTGTTGGCAGAATGGCTTATTCCTAACGCCTGGAAAGGGGGGATTTGATGCGTCGTACTTTGATGCGAGATCCTGTCTTCTGGCTATGTTTATTTTTACTCACTGGTTTACTGCTCCTTAGTTTTGGAAATACGATCTTCCGTGATGGTCAAGTCGATCAAATCTCGAACCGGTATGCTGAAGACGGTACGTTCCTTGCGACGTCACCACTAAAACCGTCAAGTGATCAATGGCTCGGTACAGACCGCTCTGGCTATGACCTCTTTCAATTGATGATTGAAGGATTTAAATGGACAGCCGGTATTTGTATGATTGTTGCGCTCGGTCGAATGTTTCTTTCGCTAGTGATTGCGATTCCGCTAGCTTTTAGAAGTGCTCGCGTCAATCGATACTTAAAACTTATTCTTGATGGATTTTTAGTTTTACCGCTCTCTCTTGTCGCGTTGCTCATTTTGCTTCCATCACTTACGTTCTTTGATTCGACTGCTATCCCACCACTTTTTGATCGTGTATCGTTTGAATTGATTGTCTTGATTTTGCTTGGTCTCCCCTCTTTATCGCTTTATCTGATTGCTGAGACCCGCCAGTTACTTAGTCAAGAGTTCATGATTGTCGCACAGACGCTTGGTGGCAGTCCGTGGCATAGGTTCAGACGCCATATTTGGCCACATCTTGTTCCAACGTTGACAATCGTTTTTATGCAACAGTTCATCCAAACGTTGATGTTACTCGTCCACTTATCGCTCTTTGATATTTTCTTTGCAGGAACAGTTAATTTACATGTAGGAACTGCTCCAACGATCTTTGAATGGTCGTCGATGTTTGGCTATTACTACAATCAGTTTTCGGCGACGTCGTGGCTCAACCATATGTTCCTCGTTCCACTAATTGGACTAGCATTAGTCGTCTTTTTCAGCAATCTATTCATGAGTCGACTCGAACGGGCTTTCCGATTCCGCCAGCAACTAAAACCAATCAAGCTATCGGCATCTCGTGCTCAAGACGAAGCTGCCGCGACGTCGATGGTTGATCCCTTTACACCCGTTGCACTGAAATCTCATCACGATTCTGATTGACAATCCATTTTTTTCCTCTTACACTAAAAAAAACACGAAATGAGGGCGTCCAATGTAAGTCATTCTGAATTTTCACTCCTAATTAAATACGTACGATATGGAGGTCATTCAGAATGAACCGGTTTACGCTTTTATTGGTCAGTCAATGGATTGCGAATGCGGGAGATGCGCTCTATATCGTCTCCCTGATCGCGATGATCTATCAAACGACAGGGCAAGCGAGTCTCGCTGCCCTGTTTCCCGTTCTCGTCACAGCAGGCATGACAGGAAGCGGCTTCTTATTCGCCCAAGTCGCTCAACGTGTTCCCCATGCCTCCTTGTTGTTCGGCAGTCAACTCCTCAAGACGATTCTCTTAGGCGTCATCTGGGGGTTTGATCTACCACTGCCGCTCGTCCTCGCGCTCGTTGGGTGTATTGCCTTCTTCGACGGATTTGCTCGTCCGATCGAAAGTGCCTTCATCCCTCGACTGTGTCAGGATGTCCAAAAAGCTAACAGTCTCGTACAAGGTTCGAATCAAGTGATTCAGCTCATCATGTGGCCGCTTGGTGCCATTCTGGTCAGCTGGTTATCGCCGCTTTCCGTCTTGTCCGTCTCGGCTGGTCTGTTTTTAGGTGCGAGTCTCATCAGTTATCTGTTCTATCGAAGCGTCCGCTCTCTACCCGACCCTTCGATGGAAGGGGAAGACGTTTCCTTCCGGTCGAGTATTCGCTACACGCGAACGCATCCTTTCGCGAAAGCCAACACGTATCTCGTCGGAATCGATGCGTTCGTCAGTACGGCTTGGATTTCTGCTCTGTTCCTCGTCTACATCGATACACATTTCCAGCTATCGGAACGCTGGTGGGGCATTCTAAATGCCTTCTATCTGCTGAGCATGATCGCCGGTAGTTACATGATGTTACGTCGTCGTGGAACGCGTTCGTTGCTTTATCGTAGTATCGGCTTTTCGATTGTTGCGACCTTCTTGTTTGCTTTCGCTCCAATCGTCACACTTGCCGTGATCGCTTGTCTGATCCAAGGGTTTGCGAGTCAAGTCCGGGCGATTGAGCTGAATACGTTGTTGCAAAAGACGACACCACTCGAACGGTTACCGTATGTCTATAGCGTGCAACAAACCGTTTATGCACTCTGTTTCTGCCTCGGCAGTCTATTGTTCGGATGGCTTGCCGATTTGTTTGCGATCGAGCTTGTCTATGCGCTCGCAGGAGCCCTCTCTTTGTTGATGTGGCAACCGGCTCGCCAGGTATTGGCACGTTCCTCTCAGGAGCAACGACACGTGTCGTAATAAATGACAGTCAAAAGGACAAAGGTCAATGCACCTTTGTCCTTTTTTTGATTCAGTTCTGACGCGTTCGCGTCACACTATACAACAGAAGCAATATAAGTGAGACGAGACCGAGCGCAGCATAGGTCATCTGAAGCGAGAAGACACGTTCGACGAAGACGAATAGCGTACCGGTTCCAAGCACAGCTAAACGTTCAATGACTGAGATCAGCGACGTAAACGTTGCGCGTCCATTTGTCGGCGCAACATCTTGGATGACAGTGGTCACATAAGGCTCAGCCCAGCCATAGCACAAGTACAGCATACCGAGTAAACCGATACTGACGAGCGGAGAGGCAACCGACAATCCGGCAAGACACACGATATAGATCATCGCCCATCCGACGGGCGATCGGAACCGAGATAAGGACGCACCAATCGCCTGCATGATTTGGAATAACACGAAGACGAATCCGAAATGGACCATCGGTATCGTTTGATCCCGTAGATAGAGTTGCCAAAACTCATCAACGAAATCAATCGTCGCCCCGTATAACAAGACAAGACAAAGAATTCGGACGTAGACGCGTCGAAACGAAAAACCGTTTAGCAATGTCTTCAACGAACTCGTCTCTCCGTCTTGTTCTCGCGATGCTTCCTTTAAGAAAAACGTCAGGAGTACTGTTCCGAGCAAAACCCACCAAGACACGTGATAGTGCCAGATCAAGTCTACCGATCGCACGGCGTAACTCCCGACGAGTGCCGCAAGTCCAGACGTCAACAAACCACCGATTGAAATCACTCGCCAGACCGTCTCGAATCGCTCTTCTCTCCTATGCATGCGCAATGTTTCATAGACGTGGGCTTCAAGCGCTCCACTAAGTGCTGCGCTACCAATGCCAGCAAGGGCCATCGCCAAGAGGAAAGCAGGTAATGAGTAGGCTTCAAGCAACACCGTAAACGATAACCACTCACATACGAAACCAGCCAGAATGAACGGCTTTCTACCCCACCGGTCGGATAACAAACCGAACGGGATCTCACCAATCAACATGACCCAAGCAAAGACGATTTCTGCGATGACGACGTCGGCAATACTCATTCCTCGGTCTTCCCAGTAAAAACGTTCAATCACATATGCTGGAATGAACGAACTACTGGCTTCAATCAGGATCCACAAAATGAGTGATCGTCGGACTTAACATGGCCACCTGCTTCGCCGCATCTCCTCACTTCCTTTCTGTTTGATAGTAATCCGTTCCCGTTTTGCAAAGGAAACCAACAAAAAAACGCCCTTTGATTGAAAAAATCAAAGAACGCTTTTGACATTAACAGTCCTCTGCCGATTCTGTGACCGGTACGACGGACTGGACGATCGGTAGTTCGACGATGAACGCTGAACCGACACCCTCCGTTGATTCGACATGAATCATTCCTTCATGCGAACGAACGATTTCCTGACAAATCGCAAGACCAAGACCGGTACCGCCGATTTTTCGACTATCCGAGTTATCAACACGGTAGAACTTACTGAACAGTTGTGGTAACGCATGACGCGGAATGCCGATTCCCTCATCTTCGATCTTCAGCTGGACACGATCTTCGACTTGACGCATCGTGATCGTGATTTGACCACCATCCGGTGAATACTTGATTGCATTGTTGATCAGGTTCGTGAACAGCTGACGCATTTTTTGTTCGTCAGCATGAATCCGCCCCGTCGTCGTTTCTTCAAAATCAAGGACTAGCTCGTGATCTTTTGCCGAAGCGGTATGGAACTCGACCGTTTCCTGAATGACTTTCGTCAGATCAAGCGGTTTAAAGTCATACTGTTGCTGACTCGATTCCATGCGCTGGACATCGAGGAAGTCGTTGACGAGGTTCGTCAACCGTTCGGTTTCTGCATGAATCGTCTCGAGATACCGTTGACGTTTTGATTCCTGGACGTCGCGCGCGAGCATCAATTCCGTATAGCCGTAAATCGAGGCAAGCGGTGTCCGTAACTCATGCGATACGGTCGAGACGAATTCCGATTTCATCCGGTCGATCGCCGTCTCTGCCGTCACGTCACGTAAGACGAGCATCGTACCGCGGAAACAACCACCGTAATGGATTTCCTCTGCATATAACGTGACGAATCGCTCTTCCTTGTTTAAGGACAATGCCAAGCTCTCCGTCGGAATTTCCTGACTGCAGACATGATCCATGTAGGTTAAGAACGCCTCATGTTGATCAACCTGTACTGCCAACTCTTCGATTTTGACGTCGAGCGTCATCAATCCTTCTTCCGCCACTTGATCGTGCGCCGGATGATGGAATAAAGCGAGCAATGGTTTATTAGCAAAAATCGTTTCTCCTTCGATATAGATGACCGCTTCCCGAATCGAATGGAGAAGTTTTGACGTCTTTTCCCGTTCTCGTTCGACTTCTTCGAAGACGCGCATCCGGAGCAAGGAGAGTGCCAATTGACGGGAGAACGACCAGATTTCGTTCGTCTGCTCTTCCGTAAAGGCATCCCGGTAACGGACGAGATAAATGCTTGCAATCATCGTGTTCGTCGCTGGATCCATCACCGGTACGACGATTTCGTACATCGTGTACGGATATGGGAGCGGATGATGACTCGCGACTTGTTTCGTCGAGCGAACAGCTCGCTTGTTTTGACGTGTGCGTTCGAGTAATGACGTCGAAGCATGTAATAACTGGTGCTCCTGAGCTGCCGTCATTCCGTAAGAGACGAGATCCGTATAGCGGTCTTGCTCTAAGAAGACGATTGCTCCGAGCTCCGCATCGGTAATCGTGATCAATTTTTCGATGATCGCTGGATACGCCGTCAACGTTTCACGAGACGCGAGTGTCTCGGTCAACTCATTGCGATAACGCAAATGCGTCTCGTTACGCAACGTGATGTCGAGTGCTTCTTCGAGCTCTTCCTGTTGCGATTGAAGCTCTTCTTGCTGGGCAATTAATTCTTCCTGTTGACTTTGTAGTTCGTCGTTACTTGCGACGAGTTGATGTTTTTGCCCGGAAATGGCGGCTGCCATCTGGTTGAACGTCGTCGTCAATTCACCGATCTCATCTTGACGATTCGTGATGACGATTGGTGTCGCATCCTCACCTTTAGCGAGTCGTCCACTTTCCCGGTTCAACTGACGCAACTGACGCGTCAAGCGGCGGACGAATGGTCGGACGAAAACGAGAGTAATCAATAAGAGGATTGCGATATTGACTGCTCCGAGAATTTGCGACGAGTTGACTTGTTTACCAAGCCGCTCTTGCGCTGCCATCTCTTGATCGTTTAAGGAATTACGATATTTTGTGAAGACCGTCTCCATATCAACGATACTTGAACTCATATCAGCCGCACTCTTCGTCTTGATGTTAAACTTCCGCTGTGGATCGAGTGGTTTTGATTTTGTGACCTTTCCAAGCGTCGGCATCTTCAAGAACGGTTCCGTCACTTTGCCGTCTTTTTTCGCCGCGACATAATTGACGAGGCTCGGCATGACGCGTTGGGTATACGCTGTATAGAGTTCCCGTGCGTCCGTTGCATACTGCCGTTCTTCTTTGAAGCGTGCATTGCGCTCGAACCATGTCGTTTGTTGATTGATGCCATTTTTCTTTGCTTCGATTTCTTTTAACATCTCTTCGTCACCAAGCAAGACGAAGCCACGCATCTCGTACTGCATGCTTTGCCATGATTCGTACAAATCCGTCGCCCGTGTCCGATGTTCGTTTAACATCTTTAACTCTTGGCGTGATTCATCCACCTGTTGTTTCGTATATAGGTAGACACCACCTGTCGTTAGCAGCAGTGTCAGAAAAATCACATAAAACGCAGACATGATTTGCCGTCCAATCGTTCGATTCAGCCATGTTTTCATTAAAGGAATTCAACTCCTTTCCCTTTATCTTTCTCCAGCAATAAAGGTATTCCCGTCCATTCATTGTAAACTTTTTTCAACCGATACACAGCATTCTGCTCAAAAAGATTTCAATTTCATACAACTTTAATCTAAATCGTTGTATATGACAATTAGATGTCACGATTCGATCGTTTTCAACAAAAAAAGAGCCCCTCAGGACCCTTTTTTTAATGATGATGGTGATGGCTATGGCTATGGCTCTGGACCGGCTGTTCATCCGCTAAATGATCCGCATCCAAAATACCGAGCCGTAAGTACTGAGCGATGACTTGTTTTTTCGTCGTTTCGGAAATTTGATCCGTTCCTTGGACGAGCCTTAAGATGCCAGTCGCAATCCGAAACGGTTCGAGATTCGTCTTTTCGACCGGAAAACTTGTCAACGTTTCTAAGTAAGCGACGTAATTCAGTGCATCCGATTCATCCGGACTGACGAGACGCGCCGCATGCTCGCGCAGTTGTTGCGTCAATGAATTCGTTGAGATTCCCTTTAAGGCTGCAGAGATGACTCCAAACAGAATGAACCCGATGATGAGAACAAAAAATCCGACCATGAAAATCGGCATGCCCGAGAAGAAGCCATCGCCTCCCAGTTCGCTTTCCATGAATGCTACTGTGAACATAGTGAACCCTCCAAATGAATAGAATGATGACGATCACTTATCCTACGTCATCCTCTTCAAGGAAGTTTCACTTAGTTAGGTAGTTTTTGCAAATCAGCTTGGAACCAGTCTTCAACGAAGAAGCGTTCCGTCTCCGTCTCGATTTGATATGAATACAACACTTCGAAGTCGCCCTCCGTCAGCATCGGTAACGTCAATTCGCGTACGAGTTGGCGTAATTCTTCTGTCAGCTCAGCTTCGTAGCGGATGAATCCATCTTCCCGGTGCTCGACTTCCGTCAAATACGGAAGCAGGATATGTTTGCCGAATGATTGTGGATCATCGATCACTTCCGCTGTCACACCAAACAGTTCTTCTGCTTCTTCGACCAGTCCTTCTGCCGACTGTACCTCAATGTGGTCCGGAAACCAGACCGTCAAGCGGCGACCTTCCTGTAACAGTCGTTCAAAGACAGGACGAAACGTTTGATTTTGAATCAGTTCGTATTGCATCAGTCTTCTCCTTTCGTGAATTCGAATTTTAATTGATCGCGTTCGAGATAAAGCATCGCCTTGAACTGACGCGCGTTCTTCTTCATCTCAAGTGGCTTTGTCTTTTGACCTGCGAGTACTTTTTTGACTTCCGTTTGTGTCAATTTGGCACCAAGGATCGTTTTCGGTAACGTAAAGCCACAGTTATTCTTCTGATAGCCGCTGCAGCCATAGAATTTCCCTCGATCAAGTACCGCTGATTGACACAGTGGGCACGGACCGACTGGACGATTCGTCGCACTCCGCGGAGACTTGCTTTTGACTTGCGTCGGATCAACGGCGAGTTGTTCAATTCGTTGTTTGGCATCGACGACGAGATGCTCTGATAATTTTTTTGCCTGTTCGATGAACTGGGCGGCAGATGCTTCCCCTTTCCCGATTTGCTCGAGACGGCTCTCCCACTTCGCTGTCATCTCTGGTGAAGCAAGAATACTCCCCGTCACGGCATCGATCAAGATCCGACCTTTTGGCGTCGGATGAATCTCCTTTTTGACGAGTTTGATGTACTCCCGCCGTTTTAGTCCATCGATGATCCCGGCACGGGTCGCTTCCGTCCCGAGTCCCTCGACTTCCTTCATGATCGCTTGTAGCTCATCTTCGAGTAATTTGCCAGCTGTTTTCATGCCGAGGATGAGTGTCCCTTCCGTATAGCGTTTCGGCGGCTCCGTTTGTTTCTCAAGCAGACGACAGCCTTTGATCGGCACCTCTTGTCCTTGTTCGACGGCTGGTAATTCGACTTCCTTTGACTCGATTTGTAAAACCTGTTTAAAGCCCGGATCAATCGTCCGACTGCCGCGTGTCAAAAAACGGTCCATCTCACGCATCGTCACGATTTCCGTTTTCTCCGAGACAGCGTCCGGTGCAAAGGCAGCAAGAAAACGGCGAACGATTAAGTCGTAGACTTGCGCATCTCGTCCGGAGAGCTTCGCGACGGCACCCGCTTCTTCTGTTGGAATGATCGCATAGTGATCGCTGACCTTTGCCGGATTGACGTAGCGCTTATCGTTAACCGGATTGTTCGTCAGGACATCCTTGATTGGACTATATTCCGCTTGCTTCAGTAACCGATCAAGAATGACCGGGAACTGTCCTGCCTCCTCTTTCGTCACGAAGGAAGAGTCCGTTCGCGGATAACTGATCCAACCACGGATATAGAGTTTTTGCGCGATATCGAGCGTCTCTTTTGCACCGAGACCAAACCGTCGGCTCGCTTCTGTTTGTAAGAGCGATAAACTGAACCAAAACGGTGGTCGTTCCGTCTGCCGCTTTTTCTCGATTGATGCGACGACTCCGGTTCCTTTCGTCCGATTCACGATCGCTTGTGCCTGGTCCCGGTCACTCAGCTTCGTCTGTTTCTTCGCATTGATGTATTTTCCTTTGTATCGCGTAAAATCCGCCTCGACTTCGTAGTACGTCTCCGGTCGGAAGTTCTCGATCTGTTTTTCCCGTTCGACGATCAGTGCGAGCGTCGGTGTCTGGACCCGTCCGAGGGAAAAGACGTCGGCGATGCCCTTCTTCTTCAGTAACGTCGTATACGCACGGGACGCATTCATCCCGATCAACCAATCGGCGCAAGCGCGACTCATCGCCTCGTGAAAAATGTTCTCCGTTTCCTTGCCATCGAGCAGGTTCGCAAAACCATGGTCAACGGCTTGAGGCGTCAGACTCGAAATCCAGAGTCGTTGCAACGGTTTTGCGTTGTTCGCGAGACGTAAGATCAATCGGACGATTGCCTCTCCCTCTCGCTCGGCATCCGATGCTATAATGATGGAAGTCGTCGTCCGCTCATTCAATAATTTCTTGATGACCTGGTATGGTTTACTCTTGCCTTTTGCCAGTCGGTAATCAAATCGTTCCGGGATGATCGGCAGATGATCGTAGTTCCATCGTTTCCATTTGGCGTCATAATGCGCTGGCTCCTGCAGTTCACATAAGTGTCCGACCGCATAAGCGAGTTTTGCTCCTTGCGGAAACCGGTCACATGGTTTGATTTCAATGTAGCCGTCCCGCTTCACCGATGGATACGGAGCTGCCAGTTTTTCCGCTTGTTTTGGTTTTTCAGCAATGATCAATTGCACACGCTTCACCCTCATTTCCTTACTTCAGACATGTGGAGGTACCCATGCCCTATTTTACGTTATTCATGGCTTTATTCTTTATTTCAACATCGGCAATCTTCGTCAAGTGGGCGGAGACACCGATCGAGGCTGTCGCCTTTTACCGCATGTTGTTCTCGACCTTGTTGTTGCTCCCGCTCATTCGATTGAAGGAACTGTTGCAACTCAGTTCGTCGACGATCCGGCATATGCTATTAAGTGGCATTTTGCTCGCCGGGCATTTTTGGCTGTGGTTCCTCTCTCTTGATTATACGACAGTTGCGAGCTCGACGCTCTTCGTGACCGCGAGTCCGATTTTTGTCCTGGCCGGTAACGCGTTATTCTTCAAACAACACCCGTCACGCAAGGCACTCCTGTTCGTTGCTGTCGCCCTATTTGGTGGCGGTCTCGTCGCTTATGGAGATATCGCTGTCGGCATGCGCGCCTTGATCGGGGACGGTCTTGCCTTGCTCGCAACGATTTTAGTCGCTGGTTACTGGTTGCTCGGTCAACACGTCCGCACGAGCGTCTCGACGAACCTCTATTCGTTCGGTGTCTACGCTGTCGCGTCGCTCGTCTTACTTTTGTTATCATTGATTCAATCAACGAATCTCGTTGCTGCGTTCCAACAGGATTGGTGGCTGTATATTCTTCTCGCCGTCTTCCCGACGTTACTCGGTCACAATTTATTCAACTGGGCGCTCGCTCGTGTCAGTGCCAGCATCGTCAGCATCACGATTCTTGGTGAAGCGGTCTGGGGGATGATTTTCGGATATTATCTGTTTGACGAGAAGTTGACGTGGATTCAAATCACTGGTGCTGCCTTACTGTTGATTGGGATCGGATTGTTCCTCCGACGCAATGAACGCGATATTCGCGAACAACTCGCCCAGCGTGAGAGTGCCACTAGTCAATCTTCTTAATGACAAAAGCGAACTAGGATGATCACCATCCTGGTTCGCTTTTTCATTACGATCGTGGATCGTCAGGTCGAACTTTCGGTAAACGCCATGTCATCGCAAACGCGAGAATGGCACAAAGAACGCCACCGATGAAGACGTAACGTAATCCATGTGATAACGCGATTTCTGCCGCATACTGCACATCCTGTCCGAACGTTTTTGCCGTACTCGATTGGAAGAATGGATCAATCGCGTACCCTGAGAGCGTGTCCGACGCTGAAAACGAACGAAGGATGGATAGGTTGAAAATCGTACCGAAGATCGCAACACCGAGCGTCTGTCCCGTCGTACTCAAGAACGAGTTGACGGCCGTCGCTGAGCCACGAAGTGACCAATCGACGGAAGTCTGCAGGACGACCATGAAGACGGGTTGTGAGAGACCAAAACCAATTCCGATCAGCGAAACGGCAAGATAGATGAAAACATCACTTGATTCGCGCGTGATCAACGATAAAATCACTGTACCGACGATCAGCAGTCCCATTCCTGTCATCGTCCGATACCGGGGTGAGGCGGCACCAATCGTCCGTCCACTGATAATGGCGGTCAGCGTCCAAAAAAGCGACAGTGGCATCAACATGAAACCAGCTTCGGTCGGACTCTTGCCGAGTACCCCTTGGGCAAAAATCGGAATATACGCTGACATCGAGACGAGTACCCAGGCGGAAAAGAAGACCGCTAAGTTGATCACGAGAATGACCGGATGGCGAATGACTGCTGGTGGTAAGAGTGGATCGCTCGCCTTCTTCTCGACCCGATAGAACGTGAACAATAAAACGAAACTAATGAAAAAGCTCGCTAGAATGCTTGGACGCAAGAACGTCTCCGATTCACTCCCCGACAATAAGCCGTACAGAAACGCACTCATCCCGAGCACAAACAATAACGCGCCCCGGTAATCGATTTTCCGCTCTGTTTCACGGACCGTCTCTTTGTAGTAAACGACGATCATGAAGAACGACAATAAGGCAAACGGTACGTTTAGTAAGAAAATATATCGCCACGAAAGCGATTCGACGAGGAACCCACCGACGAGTGGTCCAGCGACACCAGAGATCCCCCACACGGCACTGAGCACTCCTTGGATTTTCCCTCGTTCCTCATATGTATACAAATCACCGATGATCGTCATCGCGATCGGTAATACAGCTCCTGCCCCGATACCTTGGATGGCACGGAAGACGATCAACATCTCCATCGATTGAGCGAGTCCACAGGCTAACGAAGCGACGGTGAAGACGCCGATCCCGAATAACAGAACCCGTTTTCGACCATATAAATCTGCCATCTTTCCGTAAATCGGTGTTGATACCGCCATGAACAACAAGAATCCAGCAAAGATCCAACTGACTAATTTCGCCCCGTTCAATTCACTCGCCATGACAGGTGTTGCTGTTGCAACGATCGTCCCCTCGATCGCGGCTAAAAACGTCGCGAGCAACAAGGCGACGGTTACTTTTTTCCTCATCTGTTCCACTTCCCCTCTACTGTTCTATCATACTGGTTGGACCAGTGATAAGAAAAGTAAATGCTTACGAAACAGGATTCGCGGGAACGGTATGGAATGGTATACACTAGACTCAGATTCACGATTTCGAATGGAGGAATGTCCTATGTTACGAAAAACGGCACTGATTACCGGTGCATCGGGTGGAATCGGACTAGATCTCGCTGTCCTCGCGGCGCGAGATGGCTTCGATTGTGTACTCGTTGCCCGCAATGAGAAGAAATTGAAGGAGCTTCAACAGGTCCTTGAAAAACGCTACCAGATCAAAGTCTATGTATTCGCTGCTGATTTATCGCTAAGCGACAGCGTTGATCGTCTCGTGCAATACTTAGAGGAACAAGAATTGACGGTCGATCTATTGTTCAATAATGCCGGCTTCGCCACGTCGGGACGCTTTGCGGAAATCGATCCAACAGAAGACATTAACTCGATCCAGGTCAACGTCGTCGCCTTGACGGATTTGACGAAACGTCTCTTACCGGGAATGGTCGAACGTGGCTTCGGACGCATCCTGAATGTCGCGTCGGTCGCTGCCTTCATGCCAGGACCTTACATGAGTGTCTACTACGCAACGAAAGCCTATGTCCTGTCGTTCTCGGAAGCACTTGCGACAGAAGTCGACGGCTCGGGTGTCAGTGTGACTTGTCTCTGCCCGGGACCGACCGATACGAACTTCTTCGACCGGGCGAACATCACGCTACCGTTCAAGAGTATGCCGTCACACCTCGTCGCATTCGCCGGGTACCGTGGCATGCTCAAAGGACGCCGCGTCGTCGTTCCAGGTGCAAGCAACCGCGCCATGGTTTCCTTGTCTCGTCTCTTGCCACGCCGTCTCCTGACAGAAGTGACAGGTCGCATTCAAGACCCTGCCCGCCAGCAAGAATCCTCGACAGAAGAAGATCTCCTGTACGCGAATTCATGAAAAAAACGGAAGGACCAGATAGCTGGTTCTTCCGTTTTTGGATTTATGCCTCGTGATGACGAAAACGCCGCGTCGCATAACGTTTGACGCGATCAAAGGTCGTCGTATAGCGATACAGATAACGAATGACGAGCGCACCCGTGATCGAGACGATGTAGCCCGTCGATAAGACGAGTAACCAGGAGACAATCGCGAGGAACCATGAACTCTCGAATCGTAAATGTTGCCAAAGTAATCCTTCTGATGAGGTAATGAGCATGGCGCTTGGGAAGATGGCGGCAGCAAGTAAGTAACAAGCAGCATAACGTCCTCTAATCGTACCTTTCATCAACAGAATACTGCCAAACACTAAGCCGATACTCGAGACGATGAGCAACATGACGACATAAGCAAGCGAAATCGACGATCCCAGCATATGCCTTCCCTCCTGTTCGGTATGTTACTATTCTGTACCCCTCTTTTCATCGAATGAATGCATAATTCGTAAAAAAATCGGAAACAATATCCAAATGAATATCGCGTTACTGAATCCGTGAAGCATATCAAACGTTCCCCCGGCTACAAGCAGTGTCAAAAAAGCTTGCCACGAGAATCCGGTCAATACCAAGAACCCGAGATTGCTCACCCATCCATATAAGAAACCAGCGAGAAATCCATACCCAGTCAATACGATCCGGGATCGAAGAAACGGGACGAATCCTAGACTGGCAATCGTTGCATACGCCAGCGCTTGAAAGAGGACGAACGGACCGCTTCCGAGAAACAAGCTTGTTAACACGACGACAAGCATCCCAGAAATGGCGCCGACGATCGGATGGATGAAGACAGCTAGTAACAAGACAAGTGCCGTTGCCGGCTGAACATTCGGCAAACTGGAGAACAACAATCGTCCGACGATTGCCGCTGCCGTGATGATGGCGATGAACCGTAATCGTTGATCCGTCATCTGGAGTCTCTCGAACATGACTAAAAACAGACAAACGATCAGCACCGTTGCGACGATCATACGAACAACCGACTTTCTTGTAAAAAATCCTTCGTCGGTCCATCGAAAGCAACCTCTCCGTGCACGAGATAAATGACCCGTTGTGCTGCCTGAATGAGAACTGGATCATGCGTCGCCATGACGATCAGATTCGCCGGATTCTGCTTCCACGATGCGACGAAAGCCATTCGTGCGCTGTCATCAAGTCCAGCCGTCGGTTCATCAAAGTAATAGGTGTCTTTACTCCAATCGATACCGTCCAAGAGACGTTTTTTTTGCGTCGTAAAACTACCGCTTCGATCGTCTAATGGCGCAAGCATCGGATGCGCTGGTACATAATGCGTCTCCCCCGACCGCCGGACTTTTCCGTATAGCGGTCGCTCGACACCAAGCGCGAGCCGTAGTAACGTCGATTTCCCACTACCATTCGCACCGACGATCGCAATGCGTTCACCTTGATGAAACGACAATTTTGCTGTCACGAGTGCATAGCGTGTCTGTAACGGATAACGGTGTTGGACGTTTTCGATCCGATTCAGGATACGACCTGTCAGTTCAGTGGCGCGACTCGTGATGGACAAATCGGATTGTATCGTCATCGAGCAATGAATCTGACAACCAAACCGTCGTTCGATTTCTTCAAGCAATCCCATCAATCGCTTTCGCCTGACATGATCAAGAAAGAGAAACGGTTCCGACAAGAACAAGCTCTTTGGTGACGAAGACAACGCATGACCGAGTCCGACGAGCTGTTGTTCTCCGGATGAGAGTTCACTGGACTCCGCTTCAAAAAAAGCTTCTAGCCCAAGCAAGGTCGCGAGTTCTCCTGCTCGAAACAAGGAATCCGTCGCCAGAAGATCTCGGACACGTCCATGAAGCAACCGCTCCGGTGTCAATATCAATTGTTCATGTTCGCTCGCCTGTTGACGTAGTCGCTCTTCGCGATCGGTGTCGGTATACATGATAGGCATCCCGGATTCCTCCTTTTGTAAATAATAGCGCTATAGGCAAAATCATCGCCGGAATGATTGCCCACGGTGTCAGACAAAGAGCCAATCCTGTCGCAAGCAATAAGCCTATCTGAACATCACGTCGCGTGATCGGTCTTAAGCGAGACGGCACCGCTTCGATCGGTACGATATGATAGGCGGCCATCCGCTCCAGTCGAACAGCAAGCGACGCATCCGGATGACTCATCTTGACTTCGGGCCAGGTTCGCAAGAAAGATGGAATCAGCGCCAGCACCATACCAGTCAATCGTGTCAGTCGAGGTAAGAAACGAAACAACGGACCCATCTGATCGAGTCGAACCAACGTAAAAATCCATTGACTCGACGTGATGAATAACGTCACTTGGACCGTCGTGTCATAAATCGCTACTGTGTCGATGCTTGCACCATAAAGAAGCGGAACACACATCATGACGGCATAAAGAGCCGGGAGGACCAAATAGCGAAACACAGTCCGTTCTTGAACGAATAAGAACAAGAGCAGATGATAGACGACGATCACGGATTGATCATGTGTGAGGACGAACGGGATCGTAATCATTCCGATGAAAAAGAGAGCGACGTTCACTGGGTGAAGTCGCTCCCGTTCTGGTTTACTCAAAATAAGCCATTGCATCTTTTTCAAATCGCCATTCGAGACGATCTCCTTTTTTCAGTTCATAACTTCCGGCACCGACTTCGCCTGGTTTGCCGTTGACCCCGAAGACCCAGCCACTACCTGCTCCAGCTGATTTCTCTCGAATCCCATCGACTGCCGTGACATATGCCATCTCACCTTTACCTGTTTTGACGACATCGAGCGTCGTATCTTCAAGTGCATCCAGTGCTGTATCGTTTTCGTTCAAGCATACGTCTTTATCAAACAACGTCTTATCTTTGACGTGATCCACGACTGATACCTTGACTTCCGCCTCACAAGACGCCGTTTGTTGTTCCTCTTTTGCTTCCGCGCAACCGGCAAGTAACACGATACTTGCAGCAAATAACCATTTTTTCATCGTACGACTCCTTTTCGCCTTGATGTCTCAAAGCTGTAATTATATAACAGAATAGTTTTATCGCGTAAGGATTGACCGTCAGAACGGTAGTAGGTCAGACGGACCGCATTCGCTAAGACATCGTCCCCTGTATTGACGTACGGAATCAGTTTTCCATCGTCATCAATCAAGAAGACCGTTGCATCCTGCAGACTAAACGTTTCATAGAGCCCATCGAGATCCATCTCGACATAGGGTGTTTTGGAATCATGTAAGATTTCATGAATCGAAAGCTTTCGCAACGTCTCAAACGATTGATTCGCATCAATCAGTTTCTGGTAATACGACGTCAACGATTTTGTCGTCAACTCTTCACGTGGTCGATAGGAAATCGTTCCTGTCAGCTCCTGGTAACTCACATCGTAACGAATGAAGCGTTTCGGCGTTTCAACGAGCATCTCAAACGAGGCGTTCCGGAGATTTCCGCCACGATCGAACATCAACTGACTTTGTTCCATCCGCAGTCCCTCTTCACCGACACGTCGTTCGATTTGAGAAAGGAAGCTGTCGAATGAGTCATCCGTGATCGTCACGCGACCAATCTGTTGTGTTTCTTCCCGCAACATCCCAGCATCAAACGGACCGAGAAAGAGTTGGAACAGGAAGAATAAGAACCCAAAGAGTGCCATGTACCGTTTATAACGCGAGTTCTTTTTCGGGTGCAGAACGATCAGAAAAATGATGATGCCGAGCGGTAACTGAATATCATAGACTGGAAACGACACGGCCCCGAGACACGCATAAAAAATGAACTTCATGTACAAGTATTTTTCTTTTTCCGTCCGACGTTCGAGCAAAAATCCTAATCCGCTAGCAGCCAGTAAAAAGAGTGCCCATAGAATAAGAAAGTCCATCGTCTATCCTTTGACCGGGACGACCCGGTGATCAAACATGAGATGGCTGTTCGCGAATACTTCTCGCGCCTCTTGTTCCAGTACTTCTTCTTGATCGACATAACGAGCGGATACGTGCGTCAATAGAAGCTTTTTCGCTTGTGCCGTTTCTGCAATGACGGCTGCCTGTCGAGCGGTCGAGTGACCGAAGCGTCCCGCATGTTCGACTTCTCGATCGGCAAACGTCGCTTCATGAACTAATACATCAACATCTTGTGCCAGTTCGACCGAGGCCGCGCACGGCATCGTATCGCCAAGAACGGCTAGCTTGACACCCGGTTTTGGCGACTCCAAAAAGTCGGACGATGGATAGACCGTTCCTTCGAATTCGAAGGTTTCTTCCAGTGTGATTCGGCGATAGATCGGACCGGAAGGAACGCCTAGTGCCTTCAGTGCATCCACACGCAAAGCACCCCGCTCTTCTGGTCCTTCTAGTCGGTACCCGAACGCCGGGAAGCGATGTTCAAGCGACCGCGCCGTCACGCGGAATCCGTCCTGTTCATAGGTTTGACCGTCTTCGACTTCAACGATCCGGAGTGGATAGCGTAGATATGTTCCTGTGATGCGTAATGTCGCGTCCATCCATTCTTTGATCCCGGTCGGTCCATAGATCGTTAGCGGTGTCGTTCCTTCTAGCGCTGCTCTTGTACTAATGAATCCTGGTAACCCAAAGATATGATCCCCGTGTAAATGGGTGATGAAGATCGCGTTGACTTTCCGTGGTTTGATCGGACTGTGTAAGATTTGATGTTGTGTCGCCTCTCCACAATCGAACAACCAGGTCATTTTGGGGTGTAACAAGGCAATCGATGTGACGTTTCGTTGTTTCGACGGCATACCGGCTCCTGTCCCTAAAAAATAAAATTCCATCTTTTTCCCCTTTTCGTAAAATTAGCATTTTTCATACACAAAATACACCTTTCTTCTGTTGAAGCATGGTAAACTGTACCTATTCAGATTTGGAAGGTGGTTTTTTCCATGACTAAGATTGAACGGACCTATGCCCGCATCGTCCGGGAAGCCCGCAAACTGAACGAGAGTTATCGGCAAAAATACGGAAAGTCGATTCAAATCGATGAAATCGCTTCGACCTTATTATGTACTGAAGAACTCGTTCTAGAGTCTATGGAATATGTTGATCGTCCTCAAGTAGTTTAATCGTACAATGATAAAGAGTGTACCGCAATGTTGCGGTACACTCTTTTTTGTGTTTCATCAGCTTATTTGTTCGTAATGTAATCAACTAGCGTCACGCAAAGTTCCGCTGTTTTGACGAGTTCTTCGATTGGCATCTTCTCATTTGTCGTGTGGATATCTTCATATCCGACAGCCAAGTTGACCGTTGGGATACCAAAACCAGCAATGACGTTGGCATCTGATCCGCCACCAGAATGTAAGAGGCGTGGCGTGCGTCCGAGTTGTGTGATCGCTGCTTTCGCGACTTCGACAACTTGATCTCCATCCTCGAACTTGAAGCCCGGGTACATGACTTTGACTTCGACTTCAGCACGACCACCAAGCTCTGCTGCTGCTTCTTCGAACGCCGCTTTCATCTTCTCTGTCTGTGCCTCCATCTTCGGAGCGACGAGTGACCGTGCTTCCGCGAAGATTTCTACATAATCACAAACGATGTTCGTTGATGGACCACCACCGCTGAACCGTCCGATGTTCGCTGTCGTCTCTTCATCAATCCGACCGAGCGGCATTTTCGCGATCGCTTTCGAAGCAATCGTAATCGCCGAGACACCTTTTTCCGGTGCTACACCAGCGTGAGCTGTTTTCCCGAAAATCTTCGCATTGACTTTTGCTTGTGTTGGGGCAGCCGTGATGATGTCTCCGACTTTTCCATCTGAATCGAGTGCAAAACCGTAATCGGCATCGATTTTTGATGGATCAAGAACCATCGCACCGACGAGTCCAGATTCTTCACCGACTGTGATGACGAACTGAATTTTCCCGTGAGGTTGTTTCGTTTCATTCAATACATGCACGAGTTCGATTAGAGATGCGAGACCTGTTTTATCATCTGCCCCAAGAATCGTTGTACCGTCCGTCTTGACGTAACCGTCCTCGATGATTGGTTTAATGCCTTGACCCGGGAATACCGTATCCATATGGGAAGTGAAATAAATTTTATCGACGCCGTCTTTTGTTGCCGGAAGCGTGACGATTAAATTGTTTCCTTTATGTTCCGTCTTGGATGAAGCGTCATCCTCGAACACCTCACATCCGAGATCCTCGAACGTTTTTTTCAGGTGAGCACAAATCCGTGCCTCCTCTTTTGATTCCGAATCGATCTGGACAAGTTCTAAAAACGTATCTAATACGCGTTGTTCATTGACCATGACTAAACCCTCCTCTTAATGTTTCAATCCATTAGCGCTTTTTTAGTATACCATCCCCATCGTCATTTGCACTTCTGAAAGGTTGTTTGTACAATGGCATTAATCAGTTGATGTAAGAGAGGAGTAGTGGATATGGCAAAACCATCGAAACAACAACGCATCATCAAATGGACGACGATCGGGATTTTAGCAATCTTCCTGATCGGTACGTTCGCCTCGACGATGTTTTATTTCTTTTGATTGACGTAGCGTTGTTTTAAACGTAAATATTGCTCCGCTTCTTGTAACATGTGCAGTAAGGCAGAGCGGACCTCGAACTCTTCCCGCGTGACGGGTAAGGCAGAGGCACGAAAACGTGTCAATAATGCCTCTAGTTCTGAAATGTACACCATTGCGTCGGCTTCAGGTCGGACATTGTCACCAATCGTCCGAAAGAAGTCGGCGACTTTTTTTCCTTCTTCGACGACGAGGACGAGTTCCTCGGCATGATGGACGATACCGCGCAGTAACTCGAATTGTTGTTCGCGCATCCGGAAGTAGGCATAATCTTCATCATCGTTCCGACGACCGATTGCGTTTCCCATCCGTTTTAAGGCGGCATCCTTCCCTTCACGTAACAGACGTTCTGTCTCGTCAAGCGTCAACGCATGATGATTGACCCGCCCTGTCTCGATCGCAGCGGCGACTTCGAAGAATAAGGCAGCGATCCGTTGGTCGATCTTTTCTCGTCGGTCGTCAATCAACAAATCGAGACTTGGCATGTACATGTTGACAAGCAATCCGACACCGACACCGATTCCGAGCAATAAGGATTCATTTAACAGGATGTGCGCGTTGAGCTGACGTTCCGTATACAAATGTGTCAGAATGACGACACTCGTGATGAAACCGTCCTGAAGTCGGAGGCGTTGAACGGAGGGAAGGAATAAAATGAAATAGATCAATAACGTCACCGGACGATAGCCGATGACCTCGAATAGAATGAATCCGAGCACGATGGCAAGTAATGATGCCATGATGCGTTCGTAAGAAGACCGAAACGTCTTCTTTCGTGTCGACTGGATGCTCAAGATGGCGATGATGGCAGCGAAGACGTAATAGTCGAGCTTGAGCTGTTCTGCGATCCACATCGCGAGCGCAGCAGCGACCGCTGTCTTCAGCGTGCGATAACCGATTTGCAACAGGTTCACCCCCTTTTGTTTTTCTTTGTTAGACTACCTACCTTGGACACGAATGTCCATTGCTTTTTAAAGGACGTGATTTACTTTGACGACACGCACTATCCGCCCCGGTCGCCCCGTGCGCCGGACCGGTTCGATAAAAGGATTACTTTTTTTCTTCCTCATCGGAGTTCTCTTGTTCTTTTGGCTCCGCGAGGAACCGAAGACCGTCTTAACCCCACCTGCGCCTTATTCGGCTGAGCGCTATGAGAAAGGTAAAATCAACGAGCAAGACTTCCAGACGTTCGCCGAAGCGAAGGAATATGCGGGTCAGCGTGGTGCGGTGAAACGTTCATCGGACGACCGCTACGTCTACCTCGGTGGACCAGGTACTGGGATCGTCGACGATCGTGGTATCCTATCGATTCATCGTGACCCTGAGTTAAAGAAACGGCTCACGTACGTCGCTTCCGGCACACGTGTCCAGTTGCTTGAATTCGGGGAACAGACAAGTCGTGTCAGCATCGCCGGCGTGACGGGTCATGTCCCAACGGACCGCTTACGCCCATTCCCGGCAGAACGTGTCTCGAATGCATCGTATTATCAGACGAAAGGTGATCGTCTCCTTCACTACATCGTCGCGGACAGCGGACTTGGTGGACTGATCGTTGCCGGTGAAGCGACGAAAACGACGCCTCGGACGAGTGAATATGTCGAATCGAAGACATTAACACGTGATTTGACGAAACCGACGCATCTCAGTGCGAAACAACTCGATGCGTTCATCAAGGAGCAAGCACCGGACAGTCCCTTGATCGGTAAAGGAAAAGTCTTTAAGTCCGTTGAAAAGAAATACCGTGTCAACGCGGCCTATCTGCTTGCACATGCGATTCACGAATCCGATTATGGACGGTCTGAGATTGCCCGCGAGAAAAATAACTTGTTCGGCGTCAATGCGACCGATTCCGCTCCGGGAGAAGATGCGACCGTCTATAAATCCTTGACGGACTCGATCGAGCAGACCGGTCGATTCATCGCAAAGGATTATCTCGATCGGGATGGACGTTATTTCCGCGGGGCGTACCTTGGGAACAAACAAAAAGGCATGAACGTCTTTTACGCGTCAGACCCCTTCTGGAGTGAAAAAATCGCTGGTATCATGGTGAAAATGAACGCTTTCTAAATCGGAGATATGATACACTATAGGGCGAGACAACAATCATTGAGGAGTGAACACGTCATGGAAAAAGTTTTAGTATTTGGTCACAAAAATCCTGATACCGATACAATCACATCGGCAATCGCTTATGCAGAATTAAAGAAAGCACTCGGTGTCAATGCCGAAGCCATCCGCCTCGGTGAAATGAATGATGAAACGTTATTCGCACTCGATACGTTCAAAGTTCCAGCACCACGTCTCGTGACAGAAGTCGCGACGGAAGCAACACACGTCATTTTAGTCGACCACAACGAACGTCAACAAAGTGCGAACGATATCGACGCTGTTACCGTAACAGAAGTCATCGACCATCACCGGATCGCAAACTTCGAGACATCAGACCCTGTTTACTACCGGGCAGAACCGGTCGGCTGTACAGCAACAATCCTGAACAAGCTCTACAAAGAGCATGGTGTTGCCATCAAACCAGAAATCGCTGGGTTGATGTTATCAGCGATCATTTCTGACTCGCTCCTGTTCAAATCGCCGACTTGCACGGAGCAAGATATCATCGCAGCGCGTGAACTCGCAGAAATCGCTGGTGTCGATGCGAACGTCTACGGTCTTGAGATGCTCAAAGCTGGAGCGGATCTCTCGAAGAAAACCGTTCCTGAATTGATCTCACTTGATGCAAAAGAATTCACGATGGGAACACTCAAAGTCGAAATCGCTCAAGTCAACACGGTCGATACAGCAGAAGTCTTGCTTCGCCAAGCAGAACTTGAAACAGCGATCAACGAAGTCATCCTTGCAAAAGGTCTTGATCTGTTCGTCTTCATCGTCACGGATATCTTGACGAACAACTCTGTTGGACTCGTCCTTGGGAAAGAAGCGAATCTCGTCGAGCGTGCTTACGGTCTTGAAGCGACGAACAACCTTGTTTACCTCGAAGGTGTCGTTTCACGTAAGAAACAAGTCGTTCCTGTCTTAACAGATACGGCTCTTGCAACACAATAAGTCAGAAAAAGAAGGAGTTCGCTCCTTCTTTTTTGAATAAAGAATATGAATGGTGGTTCATTCATTACATAAAGGAGGAAATCATATGACACAAACGATCATGGTGACGGGTGGAACGAACGGAATGGGGAAAGCGATGGCGCTCGCCTTAAAGGAAGCCGGCTGGAACGTCGTCGTTACAGGACGCGACGCGGAACGCTTGCGACTGATGGATGAAGCATTGGATCAGATTCAAGGTGAACATCTGACGATTCAGATGGATGTCCGTGACGCTGACGCTTGTCTGGCTGCAGTCAATCAAGCACGCGAACGGTTCGGTCGTCTCGAGGCATTGATCAACAATGCTGCCGGGAACTTCATCTGCCCGACCGACGAGTTATCACCGAATGGATGGAAGACGGTCATCGATATCGTCCTCAACGGGACATTCAACTGCTGTCACGCTCTGGTCAAAGGATGGCAGGAAGATCAAGTCGTTGGCGGACAAATCGTCAACATCGTTGCGTCTTATGCGTGGCAGGCTGGCGCTGGTGTCGCTCCGAGCGCCGCTGCGAAAGCTGGTGTCCTGAACTTGACACGGACGCTTGCCGTCGAATGGGGCTATAAATATCAAGCCCGTGTCAACGCGATCAGTCCGGGACCGATCGAACGGACAGGTGGTGCTGACAAACTCGCATTGTCACCGGAACACGCGGAACGAATTCGCCGCAACGTTCCGCTCGGTCGATTCGGTACACCGGAAGAGATCGCAACACTTGCAACATGGATGGTGTCAGATCAAGCCCGCTACTTGAACGGAGAATGTATCGCTCTTGACGGTGGACATTGGTTAAATAAACAACCGTTCTAATGATTGAGATGGAATGACTCAAGAAGTCGGTCTCCACAAAGATAAGAATGACGCGTTTCACGTCACTCCTACAGGATCTTGTGTCTCCCCTGAGGAAAAGGCGTGAAATGACGCGTCATTCTGTTTTTAAGTCAGCCCCTTGCATGCGTCGCGAACTATTTTTCTTTCTTTTCGCTATGTTTATGAATTATCTAGAACAGGTAGAAAGGACAAGAAGGAGGCGATCGTATGTGGGAAGCGTTCGGTTGGGGAGCGCTAGCAGGTGGTGCCGTTGTCATCGGTGCTTTGTTCGGATTGTACTTACCCTTAAAGCAACGCCTGATTGGTTACATCATGTCGTTTGGAACCGGGATCTTGATTGGAGCAGCGACGTTCGAGTTACTCGATGAAGCATTAAAGAAATCAACGACACTCGTCGTCGCAATCTCTTTCATTGTCGGCGCACTCGTCTTTACGGGCTTTGACCTATTCGTTTCGTCACGCGGCGCGAGTAAACGGAAACGCTCGTCTGGTGGGAACGAAGGCACGGGAACAGCGATTTTTTTCGGGACGATTCTTGATGCGATCCCGGAATCAATCATGATCGGTGCCAGTCTGTTATCGGGAAATGTCAGCGCGGCACTCGTCGCGGCGATTTTCGTCAGCAACATCCCGGAAGGCTTATCGAGTACGACCGGTTTGCGAAAAGATGGCTTTTCGAAGAACAAAGTATTACTGATGTGGGGAGTCGTCTGGTTGATCTCCGCCCTCGCCTCACTCGCCGGCTACACGATTCTCGCAGAACTCCCGGACATGCAATTCGCCATGATCGGTAGCTTCGCAAGCGGTGGGATCATTGCGATGCTTGCTTCGACGATGATGCCGGAAGCTCACGAGGAAGGTGGTGCGATCGTTGGTCTGTTCGCAGCACTTGGGTTAATTACTGCCATCATCCTTAGTTAAATACAACATAAAGCGCGTTGTCTGGAAAATGAACCGGACAACGCGCCTTATGTGTTTAAATCGATTTACATATCACCTATTTCTCCCGTAGCCCCCTCCCATTCCTGCTTAAAACGATTAACGAACTCTTCCATGTAGCGATGTCGCTCCTCTGCTAAATGAAGTGCTGTGTTCGTATTCATTAAATCTTTTAGCCGGAATAACTTTTCTTCAAAATGATTCAGGGCACTCGTCTCTCCCGTTCGGTCACCCGGTTCTCGTGGTGCTAGGCCAGGTACATGCATCGGCTCCCCGAACCGACCAGCGAACTGAAATGTGCGCGCAATCCCGATTGCACCGATGGCATCGAGACGATCAGCATCTTGAACGATTTGCCCTTCGATTGTTTGCATCGGTGGGCGTGTACCGTCTTTATAGGACAGGCTCGTGATGATGTCTAGAATTTGTTCTTGTTCTTCTTCCGTCACTTTTCCTTGCAAAAAGGACGCGACCGTCTCTGCCGTTCCCCCGAGTTTACTATCTGCTACGTCATGGAGTAAGGCAGATAGTTCGATGATTTTGACGTTCCCGCCTTCTTGTTTGGCAATATGTAACGCTAAACGGCGAACCCGTTCGATATGGGCATAATCATGACCTGAAAAGTCCGTCGCGTGAAACGACCGGACGAAGATTTCCGTTTCTTGAATCATTGTCGATCTCTCCATTCCGGTTCGAGTAATCCGTACAGTAACATATCATGCCGCTCTCCGTCTCGTCGTAAAAAGGCACGGTATCTTCCTTCCTGTACGAACCCGAGTCGTTCGTACAGCTTAACCGCACGTGTATTATACTCAAAGACCGTCAATTGAATCCGGTACAAGTTCAACTCTAAGAAGGCGTATTCGAGGATTGTCTGTAGCGCATCCGTCGCATACCCTTGTCCTTCACAATCCGGATCGATGCCAATCATCAGCCATGCCGTTCCATGTGTCGGTAAAATATCTTCTAATGCGACGACACCAATCATCCGTTCATCTTCGAAGTTACGAATCGCAAACCGAAACGTCTCCGGAGCATCAGTCGCCATCATCTGTTCAATCTTTTCCTTCGATAAGTGACGATATGGCGTCGCACTGAAATGACGAGCAAACGTTGCATCGTCAAGCAGACGTTGCATCACTTCGGTATCTTCCGACTGAAAACGCGTCAGACGAGTATGATGACCTTCAAGCAATTTTTTCATTCTTATTCCCCTCTCTACTAAAAACCGAAAAACGCTAACCCTCTTCAGAGTTAGCGTGCCGTGCTCATAAAACTTTTTCGAGGAATTTTTTCGCCCGGTCCGTCTTCGGATTGTCGAAGAGTTCGACCGGCGAACCTTCTTCCATCAGAATCCCCTCATCGAGGAACAAGACGCGATCCGCGACTTCTTTGGCAAAGCCCATCTCGTGAGTGACGATGACCATCGTCATTCCGCTTTCCGCCAATTGCTTCATGACGTCCAGTACTTCGTTGACCATCTCTGGGTCAAGCGCTGACGTCGGTTCATCAAACAACATGACGTTCGGTTCCATCGCAAGAGCGCGTGCGATTGCGACCCGTTGTTTTTGTCCACCTGACAACTGGTTCGGGTAATTATCGCGTTTTTCAGCTAGACCGACACGTTCAAGCAATGTCTCTGCCCGCTTGACTGCCTCGTCTTTTGAGATACCAAGGACGTTGATCGGTGCGTACGTCAAGTTATCAAGAACAGACTTATGTGGGAACAAGTTAAATTGTTGGAACACCATTCCGATGTTCTGACGTGCTTTCGAGATGTTCGCTTTTGGTTTCGTCAGTTCAAAACCATCGACGATGATCGTTCCACTCGTTGGTTGTTCAAGTAAGTTGATACAACGTAGAAATGTTGATTTACCGGATCCCGACGGTCCAATGACAGCGACGACTTCACCGCGTGTAACTGTCGTCGAGATACCTTTTAATACTTCTAATTTTCCGAATTGCTTATGCAAATCGGTGACTTGGATCATAGGTTCCATCTGATTACCCACTCTTTCTCATAGCTTTTTCGACTTGTTGGCCTATCAAGCTCAATCCCATGACGAGAACAAAATATACGAATCCGGCAAACAACAACGGTTCGAAATAAATCGCCTTTTCTCCTCCAACGATTTGTGCACGACGCATGACATCGAGAACACCGACCGTCGAGACGAGTGCCGATTCCTTCGTCAACGTGATCAATTCGTTCATGATCGCTGGAAGGATATTTTTAAAGGCTTGCGGCAAAATGATCGAACGGAGTTGTTTGAAATACGAAATACCAAGCGCATCTGCAGCTTCCCACTGCCCACGATCAACGGCTTGAATCCCAGCCCGAATGATTTCCGAGATGTACGCTCCGGAGTTCAAGGAGAAGGCGATGATTGCCGATTGGTATCCTGTCGTGACATACCCTGTCAACTGTGGTAATCCGAAGTGGACGATCGCCAGTTGCAAGATCAGTGGGGTTCCCCGGAAAATCGCCGTATACGTATGACCAATGAAACGGATGAAACGGCTCTTCGTGATTTTCAGTGCCGCGACGACGATTCCGATCAGCATCCCGGCAATGGCTGCCACGATGACGACTTGGAACAGGACCGGAATCCCCTCAAGAATATATGGAATTGAATCTTGAATCTTTGTAAAGTCTATCATAATCAATCTCCTAACGTCGCACAAAAGGGATGAGGTTACCCCCACCCCCATGCACTTGACTTATTTCGCTTCTTTTTGGAACCATTCTTCTGCCAATTTATCGATTTCACCACTGTCGATCATCTTCTTCAACTCTTTGTTGAAATCGTCACGCATCTTGTCGCCTTTTTTGAAGGCGATCGCTGATCCAGCTGGACCATCTTCTTTAATCTGATACGTTTTCAGCGATGCGTCTTGATCCATGTATTTGACGGCAACTGCATCCTCGATGATGAGGGCATCAATCCGACCTGTATTCAATTCTTGAATGATTTCTGGAATTTTATTTAAAGGAACCGCTTCGCTGTCTTTAAAGCGATCTTTTGCGAGTCCCTCTTGGATCGAACCAAGCTGGACACCGATTTTTTTGCCTTTGAGTTCGTCTTCCGAACTGATGGCTTTATCCTTCGTCATGACTAAGTTTTTTGATTCGAAGTAGATGTCCGTGAAGTCAGCGTTTTTCTTACGCTCTTCTGTCGGTGTCATGCCCGCCATGACGAAATCGACACGACCTGAGCTAAGCGCACCAAGTAAGCTACCAAATTCCATGTCTTCGATTTTTAAGTCATACCCGAGATTTTTCGTGACTTCCTTGGCGATCGCAACGTCGAACCCGACGATGTCCTCTCCTTTTTTCGTATCGATGTATTCAAATGGGAAGTAATCCGCTGACGTTCCCATCGTCAATACTTTATCGCTTTTGCTTGATCCACCTGTTGATTCTTCCGACGCGCCACATGCTGCCATCGTGACTGCCAGAATGCCTGCCATTGCCGTTGCTAATAATTTTTTCATTCGAGTTTTCCCCTTCCAACGCTCAATTGTCAGAACTTTAACAATAGTATGACTTATGTGTATGTCCAATTCAATACCGAAAAGCCTGACCTGTTCTATTGCTTTTAGGATATACGAATATTTATTCACTGTAAAGCATAAATATATAAAATTTTTTGAGTTTCTATTCATAAATCATGCATAAATGACTTTTTATACAATTTTGCAAACGCTTTCAATTTTAAAATTTATTATTTTAATCTCATGAATACGCAAAAAAAGACTCCTTTATCAGGAGCCTTCTTTGCTTATGCGTAGATTTCAATCAATGATTCAAGTTTCTCGACGACCTCTTCCGCCGTGAACGATTCGATGTCGAAGCGCTCGACCATCGAGAGGATGTTTCCATCTTGCATTAATGCAAATGATGGAGATGAAGGTGGGTAACCTTCGAAGTATTCACGCGCACGGTCTGTCGCTTCGCGATCTTGTCCAGCGAATACCGTGACGAAATGATCGGGCTTGATACCCTCTTTCCGATTAACGTACGCTGCAGCAGGACGGGCGATCCCGCCAGCACATCCACACACCGAATTGACAAGGACAAGTGTTAGCCCTTCGCGTTTCATTGCTTCATCCACGCTCTCTGGCGTCGTTAATTCTTCAAATCCAGCAGCTTGCGCTTCTTTGCGGGCTGTTTGGACGACATCTTCAAAATACATTTGGAAATCCATCGTATTGCCTCCTTTGATTCGTTCTCCTTCTTATTGTACGAGTTTCGGTGAAATCTGTCCAAGTCTGCCGCTTAATTCAGTTTCTAAAAATGGTCGGGCATGCAACAAATCACGGAACGCGATGTAACGATCGATTTTCTCTTCCGTTGGTCGCTTGTTTTGTTTGTATGCTCGAATCAAGATGTTCTTCGGTGTGTGCTCGAGATCAATGAATTCGAGAAGTTGCGCTTCATATCCGACCAGTGTTAGCAACTCAGCACGAATCGAATCTGTCGCCAGTGATGCGAATTTTTCTTTGATCAGTCCGTGCTGGAGCATGACATCGAGTGGCGAACAGTCCAGTTGACGGTTCAATTCCTTTTGACAGCACGGTACGCTCAGGATGACTGATGCATTCCAGTCGACAGCTCGTGCGAGTGCGACGTCCGTCGCGACATCACAAGCGTGAAGTGTCACCATCAGGTCGACTTCCGTCTCCCCTGTGTAATCATGAACGTCCCCGACGCGGAATGTCAGATCGGTATAATCCAGATCACGCGCAATTTGCGTACATTCTTCGATGACTTCTTTCTTTAAATCAAGACCTGTCACTTCGAGGTCGAATCCTTTGACGACTTTTAGATAATGATAGAGAGCGAACGTCAAATACGACTTCCCGCATCCGAAGTCCAAGATCCGGAGTTTTTTTCCTTTAGGCAAGGCAGCAATGCTATCCTCAACGAATTCAAGAAAGCGATTGATTTGTTTAAACTTATCGTACTTCTGTTTTTTGACTTGACCCGCTTCCGTCATGACGCCTAAGCGAATCAGAAACGGAACCGGCACACCGTCTTCTAATAGATAGGTTTTTTTCCGGTCATGCGACAAGAGAGCTTTCATCGGCTCCTTTTTGGATGTCTTGATCGCGACTTTCATCTTTTTCGAGAGCTGGAATTGCCATTCTTCTTCTTCAAAACGGAATAAGAATTGACGAAATTCCGTGAACCAGTCATCGAGTCGTCCGACGAAATCGTCAATTAAAATATTTTCATGCTTCATAACGCGTTCAAATTGAAACTCTACCTGCATCATCACCGTATCTCTTAATAGAATCGGTTTTACCTTGATTCGTCGGAGATCATTTGATTTTTGACGCGGATTACTTATCGTTGCATGGATCAGTGTTCCTTGCGTGATTTGCGAGGCAAGACTCGCTTTTAATTCATGTAGTTCCACTAGTCGTCCCGTCCTTTTCTGATGTTCTTTCGAAACTGTAGCAAATTCGTACCTGTTCGACAAGTTTACACGCTTCATCATTCGTACGTAATCAAAAGGAGGAATTCATCATGTTCAAAAAAATTCTCTCACAAATCGGAATCGGTGCCGCAACGGTCGATACACGCTTGACGGATGACCGCTGCGAACCAGGCGGTCAAATTCACGGTGTCGTTCATATCAAAGGCGGAAACGTCGATCAAGAAATTGATCGAATTTATCTTGAATTCAACACGCAGTACAAACAAGAAGTCAATGATAGTACGACGTTTACGACCTTCACGCTCGACCGGTTTGCCTTAAATGAAGCGAAGTTCACGATTGAAGCGGGTGTTGAGCGGGAGATTCCCTTTACATTACGCGTACCGCTGAATACGCCACTCTCCGTCAGTCAATCGAAATCGTGGATCGAGACGGGACTCGACATCGCTCAAGCCGTCGATCCATCGGACCGTGACGCTGTCATCGTCGAAGCAAACCGCTACCAAGCGACAGTCTTAGATGCAATGGAGTCACTTGGCTTCCGTTTGAAAAAAGCCGACACGGAAAAATTACCTGGACGATTCCGGAAAGATTTACCGATTGCTCAGGAGCTTGAGTATTCAGCTCGCAATACACACTACGCTCATAAACTGGATGAGATCGAAATCATCATGCTCCAAGACAGCTCAGGGATTGATTTAATCGTCCAAGTCGACCGTCGTGCGCACAGTCTCGGTTCATTATTCAGTGAAATGGCTGGTGCGGATGAGTCGATGATCAAACTGCGTCTGTCCAATGGTGAACTGCAGGATCAATCGTTCGTCGAACGTCAGCTGACAAGCATCGTCGAACGCTATAGCTGATCAATCGATCGACTTTACTTGAAAGTGATTCCTCTTCAGGGGGAGTCACTTTTTTTTCATTCAAGTCAGTCTGTCTAAAAACACATTTGAAATTTATTTCAATTTGAAATCGTTTACAAATAAAATATTGTTTTAAAACAAACACCTTGCTATACTGTCCGTATTGAAAAGAATTCCAGTCACGGTTTGACTAAAGGAGGACGTACATCATGAAAAAAATCGGACAGTTCACGTTAACAGCCGGACTCGCAGCAGTACTCGTCTCAAGTAGTTTACCTGTCATGGCAGATGCAGGATCTTCAGCCGATCGGATCAGTCACAAAATCGACACGATGACACTCGAACAAAAAATCGGGCAGATGATCATGCCGGACTTCCGACAGTGGAATGGCAGCAATCATACGTCGCTTGCCCCAGAAGTCGCGAACATCATCGATCGCTATGATTTAGGCGGCGTCATCTTGTTTGCTGAGAACGTCAGCGAAACCGAACAGACGACGAAACTCGTTCATGATCTGCAAGAAGTCGTCAAACAAGACGCTAGCAACGATATTCCGCTGTTCGTCACGATCGACCAAGAAGGCGGAATCGTTACTCGGCTCGGAACAGGGACGAACTTACCTGGCAATATGGCGTTAGGTGCGACCCGCAGTAGTACATATGCCAATGATGCCGGTCATATCATCGGTTCCGAACTGCGTGCGCTCGGCATCAATGTCAACTTTGGTCCGGTTCTCGACGTCAACAGCAATCCTGGAAATCCTGTCATTGGTGTCCGCTCGTTCTCGAGTGATCCGGCGCTCGTCGGCACACTCGGTTCCGCTCTAATGAAGGGAATTCAGTCTGAAGGTGTCGCGGCGACCGCCAAACACTTCCCGGGTCACGGCGATACGGCGACCGATTCCCACTATGGATTACCGGTCGTTGACCGGTCCCTGCAGGAGCTGGAACAAGTCGAGCTCGTACCGTTCAAGCGAGCTATTGCTGAAGACATCGATATGATCATGACAGGACACATCGGGATGCCGCAAATCGAACCTGAAGTCGTCACGTCGACAAATGGTACCTTCCCTTTACCTGCGACGTTATCGGATGATGTCATCACGGGCGTACTGCGCGAAAAACTTGGCTACGATGGCATCGTCATCACAGACGCATTGAACATGCAGGCGATCGCCGACAACTTTACGGAATCAGAAGCCGTCTTAAAGACGTTTGACGCCGGTGTCGATATCGCGCTCATGCCGACGATCCTTCGTTCCGAGCAGGATGTCACAAAACTCGACCGGATTTTCAAGGATGTGATCGCAGCAGTCAAAGATGGTCGCCTCTCAGAGGAACGGATCGATCAATCGGTTGAGCGGATTCTGACACTGAAAGCAGAACGCGGAATTTGGAACGGTACGACTGACACGACATCCCTAGCTGAAAAAATCGCGCAATCGAACCAAATCGTCGGCAGTCCCGAGCATAAAGCAAAAGAACGTGCGATGACGGAAGCCGCGGTTACACTCGTGAAAAATGATCAGCGGACCTTACCATTCAAACCGAAAAAGAATGCTAACGTTCTTGTGATCGCTCCTGCGGCGGATCAAACGGACAGCATGAAAAAGACGATCGCTTCCCTACCGAAGAATCGGAACTGGCACGTGACGACAGCGAATTACTCGGCTACTACGCTACCGCTCGACCAAAACCCGACATTACGGGCGCAACTCGATGCAGCAGATTACATCATCGTCGGTTCCAACGTCAACACGAGTGCTAAACTACTACCTACTGCACCAGAACAAGCGATTCCGGCTTCGATCTTCCGCTATGTGAAACAAACGGATACACCATCCGTCCTGCTCAGTCTCCGTAACCCATACGATGTCGCCGTTCAACCGGACGCACCGGCACACGTCCTCGTCTATGGCTTCAAAGGCGATCCAAACGGTCCAGACTCCGAAGCAGGCAATCTAAAATCAGCGGGACCGAACCTGCCTGCAGGTATCCGAGCGATCTTCGGAACGTTCAAACCGCAAGGCACTTTACCGGTTGATGTGCCGGTCTTTCAGAACGGTGTCTTTACCGATCAACTGCATCTCGAATTCGGTGACGGCTTTAAAAACTGGAAAAAATGATGACGTGATACACCAAAAGACCGAAGCTCCTTAAAGGATGCCTCGGTCTTTTAGTGATTGATACGGATATTCAGCTTCTTCTTTCGCACGATGGTAGACGCGGTATAACCAATAAGTCAGTAGTGCATAGACGACGATGACAAGAACAGCAGAAATGTAGCTCCCCATGCTATACGCTACCTTAAAGTTACGTGTCGAAGCGGATATACCGGATAACACGATTAATATCGGAATGATGTATCCAAGAAATCTTACTTTGACTCTACCAAGCATTCGTTGTACAGCATATGCTGCACTGATCACAAGTGCGATCACGATGATTTCCATTCCAATCCCTACTCTCACTAAATGGTATTCCTAATTCTACCATCTAGTGATTCAAGAAGATACCGCTCGTGCTGGAATCGTTTCGTAAACTGACGCAAATGTCTCTTCCGTCCACCCCATGTGCCAGAAGAGTAACTCATAGTAACAACTCGTCACGAAATGACGTTTCATCCGCTCGCGTTCCGTCGGGCTCGCTTGCTCCGCCAGCGCATCAAGCCGTGCAATCTGTTCAAAGACGACCTTTTCAAACCATTCCGAGCTATACGTGTCGATCCATTGCTGATAGATTTTTTCTTCCGGAGTACACGTCAGTAATTGCTGTCCGACTTCATAATACAACCAGTAACATGGCAAGATGGCAGCAATCGTCTCACCGAGCGTTCCTTCACTCGCATGATGCATGTGCGAGACATACGCATATGCTGTCGGTGCCGGTTCAAATGCTTCAAGGTCTGCTGCCGTAATACCGAGCGGCTCAAAAAATGATTGATGTAAGCTCAACTCTGCCTCATAAGTCGAAGTCGCATGTTCGGCAAGTGTCGCGATCGTCGCGAAGTCGTCTGCTTTTGATGCTGCCTTCGCTTGAATCTTCGCAAAATGTTTTAAGTAATAGGCATCCTGCATGACGTAATGCCGAAATTTCGAGAGCGGTAACGTCCCCTCCCCGATTCCTTGTACGAATGGGTGCGTAAAACTACTATCCCAATACGCTTGTGCCGCTTGTTTGATTTCTTGTGTGAACGTCATGATCTCATCCTCCTCGTTTAGTTATGAAACGAAAAAACACCACCCCGAAACACACGGGCATGGCGCAAGAAGAACAAGACTTGACGCCACTTCCCTCCGTAAGTACGAACTTAATCAGGTTCAAAGGGTCCGAACGTCTTCGTTCGTCTCAGTCGGTCTACCGACTCCCCTAGTGGTCATTATTCGATTCAAATTCACTATAGCATGCTGAAAACGGAAGTCAAGTTGTCTCCTTTTCGCTATACTATGGAGTGTCAGAAGACGGATATCGTCTCCATCTGCAGACCGATTCCGAACAGACATCGTTCCCGTACACTAAATTTAGTACCTGATACTATAATTCATTCTGTTACTTACAATTGGAGGATTTCATTATGCATACACCAACAAAATTCATGGCATCAGCCGTTATCGCTTCTGCTTTATTACTCCCAACAGCCGCATCCGCCGAACAAGTCGTCGATAAGACGATCGTCACACTCGGGGAGTCGCTCGGCGCAAAAGATAAAGCATGGGTGCTTTCACGTCTCAATGCACCGGAAGGCATCACACCGATCATCGCCACTTCTGCTGACGAGGAAAAATATCTCGGGAAAAACATCCCACAGTCGCAAAAAGGCGGCAACATGTATTCGTCGGCTAAAATCGAACTGACGGAAAAAGGAGATGGACTCTCCGTCTCGACGGAAAACATCACATGGGTGACGAAGGATATGTATCTCAACGCTCTCGTCACAGCGGGTGTCAAAGATGCCGACATCACGATTACTTCCCCTTACAAGGTGACCGGGACATCGGCACTGACAGGAATAATGAAGGCGTACGATCAAACTTCCGCTGAAACCGGGATAAAGTTAAGTGACGAACGCAAGGATTTAGCACAGCAAGAATTATTGGTCACATCAGACGTTGGAAAAACGGTCGGCACGGATAAAGTCGCTGACTTGATGAATGAGATCAAGGCTGAGATCGCCAATCAAAAACCGGAAACCAAAGTCGAGATCGAAAACTTGATCGTCCAAGTCATTCAAAATAACAATATCCAGTTGTCTGACGCACAAATGGACCGGTTGACGAATCTATTCAATCAAATGGAGCAAGCGAACATCAACTGGGGACAAATCGAAAGTGGACTCAAAAATGCGGGACAAGACATCCATGCCTTCGCAACATCAGAAGAAACGAAAGGGTTTTTTGCTAAACTATTCGATGGACTCAGTGACTTCTTCAGTTCAATCGCAGGTGTGTTCAAATAATTCAGACTTCCGTAACTGACAAAAAAATAGTAAACTAGATGTATCTAAAACGAAAGGTGGTGTGAAAAGATGGACTTTGCCGCGTGCAAACACTGGTTGATGGAACAATTGTATCTGTTGCGCGCGATTTTTCATGGAATGGCGTTCTAAGGCACCCGTCTGCCCTTTTTTAGAACTTCATGATTGAAAAATACAGCAAAGCGCATCTTTCACACGATAGGGAGAGTGCTGTTTGCGCTCTCCTTTTTTTGATGCGCGCGAAAGGATCAACTTACTATGATGATTTGCGACATTCAACACCTGACCAAACAATTCGGAGGCGAGACAATTTTAACGGATGTTTCCCTCTTCTTAAACGAACACGACCGTGTCGGTCTGATTGGACGAAACGGGAGTGGTAAAACGACATTACTCCGCTTGCTTGCTCGCCTTGAGCAACCGGACGGTGGTGTCATCTATCAAAAGAGCGGTTTGACGATCGGCTATTTAGAACAACTTCCTGTATATAGTGAGACGATGACCGGACTCGACGTCCTTTGGACAGCGTTTGAAGACATCCTCGCGATCCGTTCTCGGATGCAACAGTTGGAGCAAATGATGGCGACAGCACCAGAGAATCTTGATGCGTTACTCGCACGATATGCGGAAGCGACGAATGCGTTCGAACAAAAGGATGGCTATCTACTCGACTCGAAGATCGAGCGCATGGTGAACGGGTTACACCTTCGTCCGTTACTCACTCGTCCTTTCCACCAGTTGAGCGGTGGTGAACAGACGAAGATTTGTCTCGGTCGCATGTTACTCATGGAGCCAAATCTGCTCATTCTTGACGAACCGACGAACCATCTCGATTTAGCTGCCGTGGAATGGCTGGAGCAGTTCTTACGGGACTATACAGGGACCGTCCTGCTCGTTTCTCACGACCGGGTCTTCTTAGACGCCGTCGTCACCTCGATCGTTGAACTCGAAGACGGTGAACTGACAGCCTATATAGGGAACTACAGCGCGTTCGTCGTCGAACGAGAACGTCGCTTGATGGAACAGTTCCACGCCTACCAAGAGCAACAGAAAAAAATAAAGAAAATGAAGGAAGCGATTCGTCGACTCCGGCAATGGGCAAACGAAGCATCTCCACCGAGTGAGAAATTATTCCGTAAAGCAAAATCGATGGAACGGGCACTCGAGCGGATCGAACGGATTAAACGACCACAACTCGAAGCCAAAACCGCTGACGTCTCTTTTTCTTCTACCGATCACTCGAGCCAAGTCGTCTTTCGCGCTGAAGAACTCTCGTTTTCTTACGGAACCCGCCACATTTTTGATAACGTTTCGTTCGAGATCATGGCACAGGATCGGATCGCGATCGTCGGAACGAATGGAAGCGGGAAATCGACGTTGCTCTCACTGCTGCTTGACGAATTATCACCAGACGCAGGCACACTCACGCGTGGACCATCGAATCGGATCGGTTTCCTGTCCCAGCATGCCCATTTCGAAGAGGACGCGCGGTTAATCGACTGGTTTAGAGACCGGATTGCCGTTCCAGAAGCGGAAGCCCGCCATATCCTTTCCCGGTTCCTGTTCTTTGGACCAACTGTCTTTCGGTCCATTTTGTCACTGAGCGGAGGCGAGCGGGTGCGATTGCAACTCGCCGTCCTCGTTCATTCGTCGATTAACGTCTTGATTCTCGATGAGCCGACGAATCATTTAGATATTGAATCAAGAGAGACACTCGAAGAAGCACTCGAGAATTTTTCTGGTACATTGATTGCCGTCTCACACGATCGCTATTTCTTGAATCGTCTTTTCTCGAGAATCATTTGGCTTGACCGCCAAATTACTTCGTATGCTGGAAGCTATGCTTACGCAGTGGAGAAACGACAAGCCGTTCGTGCCACACCACCTCAAATAAATCATGAGAAGAAATCGAGTATTTCAAAGCGTTCGAATGCGCCTGCGAAAGAACAGTCCATCGAACAACAAATTGAAGAGCTAGAATTTCAAGTCGTACATCTTGATGCCATTCTCTCTCATGTATCCGAGGAAGAAGAATGGATGACGGTCGAGATGAAAAAAGAAGCATTGTTACAAAAAATTGAAGGTTTGTATGAGCGCTTAATTCTAGAAACTTGAACTAACATGATTAGTCCTCCTTTGACTCGGGAAAATAGGAACAGATACGTCAAAGGAGGAATTCATTTTGTCTCAAGCCATGTTGATCATCAACCCGTCTTCTGGAAAAGAACTCGGAAAAAAACACGCGACGCTCGCTGAAGAGACGCTTGCTACTCGCTTTGAAACCGTCGACGTCCGGTTTACGGAAAAAGAACACGATGCGACGGAATTCGCGCGTCATGCCGCCCAGTCTAATTACGACGCGGTCATCGCCATGGGAGGTGACGGAACGGTCAATGAAGTCATCACCGGAATCGCCGAGCAACCGCATCGGCCAACACTCGGGATCGTCCCACTCGGAACGGTCAATGACTTATCGCGCGCATTACACATCCCGACGGATCCCGAAGAGGCGATCCAGATTCTAGCTGATGCCCCTGCCCGACCGCTCGATATCGGTAAATATGATGACCATTACTTCATGAACGTCATCGCTGTTGGTCTGATTGCAGAAGCCGTTGAGGAGGTCAGTGTCGAACAAAAAACGTCACTCGGATCGGTCGCTTATTTCATTGAAGGTCTAAAAGCCTTCAAGGATCATAGTCCCTATCCGATTGAAATCCATTCCGCTGAGAAACAATTCGATGGAGAAGCACACTTGTTGATTATCGCCTTGACGAATTCCGTTGGTGGGTTCGAATCCTTTGCAGAAGACGCAAAGGTCGATGATGGACTGCTACATGGGTTCATCATTACGAAGCTTGGATTCTTTGATGCGCTCCAAGCATTACCTAAACTTATCACGGGTGGATTATCAAAAGCCGATCAAATCGAACACTTCACGACGACACGTGTCGAAATTCGCTCGAAAGAAGAACTGCCGATTAATGCCGATGGAGATACAGCAGGTCATGTTCCCGTGACTGTCGAGGTACTCCCGCAACATTTAACTGTGTTTTCACCCTCTTCCATTGAATAACAGTATAGGTTTCATAGAAAAAAGAACTGACTCTTCGTCAGTTCTTTTTTACTTATTAACCCATTACAATATATGTTAATAACGCATAATTTTGAAATACATTTGAAATATTTTTGTGTTATTGACGATGCTATAATCATCTCAGGCGAAAAATCATTCCCTAAAATAAATAAATATACATAAAATCTTACAATTTTGTAATGATCAGTTCTGTCGCTTCAGATTTTTAAGGAGGAAATACACTCAATGAAACGTTTACTTACAACAATGACAATGACAGCTTTGGTAGTTTCAGGTTTTGCAACAACGAGTGCTTCGAAAGTTGAAGCTGCAACGACATATAAGGTAAAGGTCACAGCGGACGGGCTTCGTGTCCGTACAGGTCCATCAACGGCTTATAAAATCGTCGGTAGCGTCAATACAGGACAGACATTCAATTATCTCGGTGTTTCCGGTTCATGGACAAAAATTTCGTACGGCGGCGCATCACGCTATGTTTCTTCTACATATGTTAAAAAGTACAGTACGACGACTTCGTCAAAAGCAACGACTGGTTTCTCACGTCCAGCAAGTGGTCCAATCACGCAAGGATATGGTGCTGCGAGTGGCGTTTACGGTTATACGTTCCATAACGGCATCGATATCGGCGCTCCAACAGGCACACCTGTCTATGCATCGGCTGCCGGTAAAGTCATCACATCCCGTTATTACGGCGCATACGGAAATCATGTCATGATGACACATACGGTGAACGGTATCCAGTACACGACAGTATATGCACACTTGAACAGTCGCTCTGTCTCAGTCGGACAAACGATTGCTAAAGGATCGAAAATCGGTACGATTGGTGCGACAGGTAACGCATTCGGTGCGCATCTCCACTTCGAAATGCATCGTGGTCCATACGTCTACAGCGGAACGTCTGCTGCAAACAGTGTCAATCCACTCAATTACTTCAACTAAGCTTGATTCACCGGACTTCTCTCCATGAGAAGTCCGGTTTTGTGTTTCAGATGAAATCTCCTGACAGGAGTGGTACGGTATGATTATGAGTCTAATCCACAACGGAGGCGAAACCCATGAAACGAACGATCCCTCTTCTTTTATCAGCGACGTTTGGTGTGACGTTACTTGCCGGATGTCAAGATCAGCCGACACCTGAAGAACGTCTTGATGCCTACATCAAACTTTGGGAAAAACAAGATTACGATAAAATGTATACGTACGCGAGTACGGCTACTAAAAAAGAATATGGTAAAAAAGAATTCATCGACCGGACAAAACAGTTGTCGAAAACACTTGATATCAAAAAGTTATCCGTCGAGCGAAAAAAAGCAGAGGAAGCAACGGATGACGAAAAAGCGTCCCTTCCCGTACAAATCTCCTTTGATACGGTTGCAGGAGCCGTTGCTTATGATAAACAAGTCCCGTTAACATTCGAGAAACAAGGAGAAACGGAAAACTGGTTCATTGACTGGGACTCTTCGTTTGTTCTAAAAGACTTTAAGAAAGAAGATAAAGTTCAGTTACAAACCGTAGAAGGCAAACGCGGTGATTTACTTGATGCGAACGATAAACCGCTCGCGACCTCTGGTAAAGGATATGCTGTCGGCGCAACTGCAGGACAACTTAAAGATGTCGCACAAGTTGCCGAGTTGCTCGATCGCCCGACCTCATCGGTCGAAGATTCCTTAAAAGCAAGTTGGGTCAAGGACGGACAATTCGTTCCGCTCAAAACACTGACCGACGAAGCAACGGTTGCGAAATTGCGTGACATTCCAGGTATCAGCGTTAAAGAGACGGAAGTCCGAACATATCCACTCGGGAAGGCCGCTTCACACTTGATCGGTTATATCGGTTCGGCGACAGCAGACGAGATTAAAGAATCGAAAAATAAAATCCAAGCTGGCGAACAGATTGGGAAACGGGGTCTCGAACAAGTCCTTGATGATCGCTTACGCGGTAAAGCCGGAGCTTCGATCATTCTACAAAAGAAAGACGGATCAAGCGTCACCGTCGCTGAAACGAAACCGTCGGATGGTGAGGACATCCCGTTGACGATTGATGCTACGCTTCAGAAAAAGACGTATGACACGATGAAAGAAGATCCAGGAACGGCATCGGCAATCGATCCGCGGACTGGTGAGACACGTGTCTTACTCAGCTCCCCTGGCTTTGATCCTTCTGAATTCATGTCAGGGATCTCGCAAGCGCGACTCGATGAATTGACGCAGGATCCGGATCAACCATTGTTGAACCGATTCACGAGTGCTTTCGCACCCGGTTCGACTCAAAAACCCCTAACGGCCGCGGTTGGTTTAAAGAGTGGAACACTCGACCCGGAAAAAGCCTATACAATCAATGGACTGAAAAATAAGATCGATGGTTTTAACGTCACGCGGATTCACGAGACGCCAGCACCCGTTAATCTGCACAATGCGCTCGTTTATTCAGACAACATCTATTTCGCCCGCTCCACACTCGAACAGGTCGGAACGAAGGCGTTCACGTCTGGACTTGAAGCCCTCGGCTACGGAGAGAAGCTACCGTTTGCGTATCCGTTACGCGCTTCTCAAATCTCAAACGACGGGACGATTGCTTCAGATGGACAGCTGATGGATACGTCCTACGGACAAGGACAGATGCTGACGAACATTCTACATCTAGCGTCGATGTATGAAATTTTCCTGACTGACGGAACAATCTATCGTCCGACCCTTTTACAAGAGGAAAAAACGAAGCAAGTCTTTAAAAAGGATCTGCTGGATGCAAAAGACGCGAAGATGATTCGCGATGATCTTTATGACGTTGTCCATAACGGTTATACGCTCCCGGCCGATATCAAGGAAGTCGATGTTGCCGGTAAGACCGGTACGGCAGAATTGAAAAAGGCAGGCGAAACCGATGGAAAAGAGAATGGCTTCTTCGTCGGTTACGATAACGACAAAAAAGATCTTCTCGTTGCCATCATGATTGAATCGGTCGAAAAAGAAGATCGTGGTAGTCCGTATGTATCGGGACTCGTCGCCGAAGTACTCAAACAAAATCGATGATCGGAGTGATTACTTGATGATCCGCACGAGCCGTACTTCAGACCTCCCTGTCCTGCTTGCACTGACGGCAGAGACGTTCGAGCATCATAAACGATTATCGCCTCACTTTCATCCAGATGTAACGACACCGTACACGCTGGAGTCTTTAAGTCAGATGGTGGAAGCAGAACAACACCTCTGTCTGACAGCGCTTGACGGAGATACACTCGTTGGTTACTTGTTCGGCAAGTGGACTGCGCCAGCAGCCAATCGATTCACGCCTGTCCGGATCTTGAACATCACTGACGTCGGTGTCACCTCATCCCATCGTTCATTCGGAATTGGTCGCCAGTTGATGCAGGCGGCAGAAGAACTCGCGCTCGAGCGAGGTGTTGCTGCGGTTCGATTGAACGTCTGGGCGGTCAACGACCGTGCCGCAACGTTTTATGAGGAACTCGGATTCGAACCACTGTATACCAACTTGCAGAAGTCGCTCGTTCAACAGTGACATCTATATGAAAAAGAAGCTGACTCAAAAAAAGAATGACGCGTCTTTTCACACCCTTTCCTCAGGCGAGACACAAGCCATCTTTCCTGCTTCATTCAAGCAGAAAAGCGGGTCTTGTTCGTCTCTAACAGCGCATAAATGCGCCTGTTCCTGTAAGAGTGGTGTGTGACGCGTCATTCTTTTTGTTACGAGATAAGGGTGGCAAATCATCATTCTGCCAACCTTATCTTTGTAGAGACTGACTTTTGAGTCAGGTCCTTTTTATTAATGCGACGGCGTCGCCGCAAGACGTGCTGCCATCAACTGTTGAATTGTTTCTCGATCGTTCTGATGGAGTAAATCGACGATTTTACTGCCGACGATGACCCCCGAGACTGGTCTGCTCAGTTGTTTGACATGTTCCGGTGTACTAATCCCGAATCCGGCAAGTACAGGTACTGGACTGTTTGCTGCGACGTTCGCTAAGTGGTCTTCAAGCGCTGTATCAAACGTCGTCTGTCCACCTGTCGTTCCGTTGACCGTGACCGCATAGAGGAATCCTTCACTTTTATCGGCAATCTTTTGAATCCGCTCCATCGGACTCGTCAAGGAGACGAGCTGGACGAGCGCGATGTCCGACTTATCTTCTTGTTCGAAGAACTGTTCGCTCTGCTCAAGCGGCAAATCAGGAATAATCAGTCCGTCGACCCCGACTTCGCGACATGTCGCTAGAAACGCCGTTAATCCGTAGCGGAAAATCGGATTCAAGTACGTCATCAAGACGACCGGAACATCGACGGTCTGACGAGCAACGCGAACTGCCTCGAGGACATCCTTCAGTCCAACGTTCGCTTCTAGTGCCCGAAGTCCCGCTTCTTGAATGACTGGACCGTCAGCGACAGGATCCGAAAACGGGACACCGACTTCAATCGCTGTCGCTCCGGATTCAGCGAGAAACGACAGGATTTCCGGGAGTTGATCGATTCCTCCATCTCCCCCCATGACATACGGAATGAAGGCTTTCTCCCCTTTGCTCGTAACGGTACGAATGGCTGTCTCTAATCGCATCATGCTTCCCCCTTTAGTGCGTTTCTGACAGTGACGACGTCTTTGTCGCCCCGTCCTGATAAGCAGATGACGAGAATTTCTTCTTTGTCCATCTCTGCCGCGAGTTGAGTCGCGTAGGCAATCGCGTGTGCCGACTCAAGTGCCGGGATGATTCCCTCCTTGCGGCTCAACAGCTGAAGTGCTTCGAGTGCTTGTTCATCGGTCACCGCTTCATACTGGACGCGACCGATATCTTTTAGCAAGCTATGCTCCGGTCCGACACCCGGGTAATCGAGTCCAGCTGAGATCGAGTGCGCTTCTTGTACTTGACCATGCGCATCCTGTAAGAGATACATCATCGAGCCATGCAAGACACCGACCTCTCCTTTTGTCATCGTCGCTGCGTGTTTCTCTGTGTCGATTCCACTGCCTGCTGCTTCAATGCCATACAATTTTACATTTGTATCATCGATGAAAGGATGGAACATCCCGATCGCGTTACTGCCACCGCCAACACAAGCGACGATCGCCTCTGGCAGACGACCTTCTTTTTCGATGATTTGACGTCGTGTCTCTTTTCCGATGACTGCTTGGAAATCACGGACGAGTTGTGGGAATGGGTGTGGTCCGAGAACAGAACCCATCAAGTAATGCGTATCTTCGACATGTTTGACCCAGTAGCGGAGTGCTTCATTGACGGCATCTTTGAGTGTCCGACTGCCTTGTGTGACTGGGATGACGGTTGCTCCAAGTAACTCCATCCGGAAGACGTTCAATTCTTGACGACGGACGTCCTCTTCTCCCATGAAGATGACACATTCGAGATCGAGTAAGGCACAGACCGTCGCTGTCGCGACACCGTGTTGTCCTGCCCCTGTCTCAGCAACGATTTTTCGTTTCCCCATCCGTTCAGCCAGTAACGCTTGACCGATCGTATTGTTGATTTTATGGGCACCAGTATGGTTCAAGTCTTCTCGTTTCAAGTAGATCTTTGCGCCACCGATCGTTTGCGTCAAATGTTCGGCAAAATAAAGTGGTGTTTCACGTCCGACGTATTCTTTCAATAACTCGTCCATTCGCGCTTGAAACGCTGGATCTTCTTTTACCGTTGCGTAAGCTTCTTCGAGTTCGATCACCGCGTGCATCAATGTTTCCGGGATGTAGCGTCCTCCGTATTTACCGTATTGTCCGAGTGTATCTGGTTGTGCGTAGCTCATACTTCTCTCTCCTTTACGGCATCTGCGAATGCCTGCATTTTGATGGGATCTTTCCGTCCATCCGTCTCGATGCCACTTGAGACATCGACGGCGAACGGGTGATATCGTTTGATTGCTTCTCCGACGTTTCCTGCTGTCAAGCCACCGGCAATGAACAGTGGTCGATCGGCTTGAATGTCTCGTGACCAGTCGAATGTCTCGCCACTTCCAGCAACCGGTGCGTCAACGAGCAAATAATCCGTCTGTTGCTCTACTTGTCCGATGTCCGTCACCGGAATCGCTTGAATGACGGGAACTGGTAACTCTCCGTCCGGAATGACACCATGAATTTGGACGAGATCTAGCGCGACTTGTTCGACCGCGTCGGTCACCTGCTGGTAAGTCGGGGAGACGAAGACACCGACGACTTGGACCGTTTTTGGAATGTCGCTTCTGAGACGAGCCGCCTCTTCTAGCGTGACCTGTCGTTTGCTTTTAGCAAAGACGAAGCCGATGTAGTCCGCTAAGCGAACTGCCGCTTCGACATGTTCTCTTTCCCGGAGACCACAGAACTTAATCCGTGTCATACGCGAACGCCACTCACTTCTCGGATGAAGACTTGCGGATCGTCTGCCCGCATCAACGTCTCGCCGACGAGGATCCCGTCTGCACCGGCAGCGTGTAATCGCTGTGCTTCCTCGACCGTCTTGATGCCACTCTCACTGATATACCGGACGTCCGGTTGTTTTTGTTCGAGTAATCCGACCGATGTCTGTAAATCAACTTCGAACTTTTTCAAGTTCCGGTTGTTGATGCCAATGATTTGCGCACCAATCGCCTCTGCTCGGCGTAACTCCTCTTCGTCATGGACTTCGACCAAGACCTCAAGTCCTTCTGCGTAAGCATACGCATACAAGTCAGCAAGCGTCTCCTGCTCGAGAGCGGCGACGATTAAGAGAATCAACCGTGCCCCATGTGCTTTTGCCCGGTCGATTTGAATCCGATCAATCATGAAGTCCTTACAAAGCACCGGGATGTCGACTGCTGCAGCGACTGCCGCTAAATCGTCCATCGACCCTTTGAAGTACGTCTCGTCCGTCAAGACGGAGATGACGGTCGCCCCACTCGCTTCATATTGTTTTGCCTGAGCGACGACATCGACGTCGAGTGCGATTGCCCCTTTTGATGGCGACGCTCGTTTGATTTCCGCGATGACGGATAAATCCGCTCCCGCTAGTCGTTGCTTAATCGACGGCTTCAATGCCTCCCGACTGATCCGTTCGACCCCGTTTAATTTTAATTGCAGGACTTCCGCTCGTTTCGTTTCGATGATGCGATCTAAGATATTCATCCGATTGCTTCCTCCCGTGTCATTTGTCGTAATTGGTTCAATCGTTCCATCGCCCGTCCTGAGTCGATGCTATCTGCTGCTAAGGCGATTCCTTCTTCAATCGTCTTCGCTCGATTTGCTGCAAAGAGAGCAATTCCCGCATTGAGTAGAACCGTGTCGCGATAAGCACCATGCTCTCCACCAAGAACACGGAGTAAAATCGCCGCATTCTCTTGTGCACTACCTCCGCGAATTGCTTCAAGCGGTGCGGTCTTCAGTCCGACTTCCTCCGGGTGAAGACTGAAGCGAATCAGCTCACCTTCGTCGAGTAAGACGAGTTGGTTCGTTCCGGCAAGGGATGCTTCATCCATTCCATTCGCACCATGTAAGACGATTGCTCGCTTCCGCCCGAGTCGATGCAATGTCAACGCCATCGTCTCGAGCATATCCTCCCGGTAAATTCCTAATAGTTGTGTCTTGAGCGGGACCGGATTCGTCAACGGCCCGATCAAGTTAAAGATCGTTGGAATCCGCAGATCGCGTCGGACCTTCATGATTTGCTTGACGCGTGGGTGCATCCGTTGCGCAAACAAGAAGGCGATTCCGTTCGACTCGAGCTGTTCTGCTAAACGTTCCGGTGTCGCATCGAGCGAAACCCCGAGTGCTTCGAGCACATCAGCGCTGCCCGTTTTACTCGAGACACTCCGATTCCCGTGCTTCGCGACTTTCATGCCGGCACCTGCCAGAACGAAGGCAGCTGTCGTACTGATGTTGAACGATTGTGAGCCGTCGCCTCCAGTGCCGCAGTTATCCATGAAATCGCCGGTGACCGGAATGTCGAGGGCGACCTCGCGCATGATCGAAGCAAGACCGGCTAATTCTTCTGCAGTCTCCCCTTTTGCTTTCAATGCGACGAGAAAAGCGGCAATTTCGCTATCGGTCACGTCTTCCGCAAACAGTTCGCGTGCTACCTGTTGCATTTCTTCATATCGTAAATGTTTTGCTTCTGCTAATTTCAATAACGTCTCTTTCATCGTTCGTCACTCCTTTGTCAATTCAATGAATCGTTTAATCATCTGCTGTCCTTGTGGTGTTCCGACAGATTCAGGATGAAACTGGATTCCGAAGGTCGGATGCGTCCGGTGCTCGAGTGCCATGATCGTCCGGTCATCCGTTTCTGCTGTGATGACGAGCTCCGTCGGTAAGTCGTTGCGAGCGACGATCAGCGAATGATAGCGCATGACCTCTAACGTTTCCGTCATGTCGTCGAAGAGTTGTCCCGATTGTCGGATCATCGATGTCTTTCCGTGCATGATGACCGGTGCTTCGACGACGCGTCCTCCGAATGCTTCGCCGATTGCCTGATGTCCGAGACAGACACCGAGAATTGGTACTTGACCCGATAATTGACGAATTAGATCGATGCAGATGCCAGCGTCAGCCGGGCGACCGGGACCGGGTGAAAGGATGATGCCGTCTGGTTTCATCTCGCGTAGTTCTTCGATGCTGACCGCATCGTTTCGAATGACGTGAACGTCCGTATAAACGGATGCGTATTGGTATAGGTTATAGGTAAAAGAATCATAATTATCAATTAGGACGATCATTTCCAAACCTCCAGTAGTGATTTCGCTTTGTGTAACGTCTCCTGGTACTCGAGGCGTGGAATCGAGTCGTAGACGATGCCAGCTCCTGCTTGAACAGAAGCGACACCATCCTTGATCACCATCGTCCGGATAGCGAGGGCAAAATCCATATTCCCCCGAACATCGAAATAGCCGACCGCCCCGGCATATACTTCTCGTTTCACCTGCTCGTACTGGTCGATCAACTGCATCGCTCGGATTTTCGGAGCTCCCGTGACCGTCCCTGCCGGTAGACAAGAGACGAGTGCGTCTGCTCCAGTCTTCCCGTCTGCTAACGTACCTTCAACGACCGAGACGAGATGCATAACGTTCTTGAATCGTTCGATTTGCATGAATCGCGTCACCTCGACGGTACCAATTTGGCAAATCCGTCCTAAGTCGTTGCGTCCAAGATCGACAAGCATTCGATGTTCCGCTCGTTCCTTCTCGTCGTGCAGCAACTCTTCTGCTAACCGTCCATCTTCCTCTTTCGTCTTCCCCCGGCGGCGTGTACCGGCAATCGGATTCGTCGTCACACGATTCCCTTTGACTTGGACCAAACTTTCCGGGGAGGCCCCGAGTACGATTGCTTCGCCTAAGTCGATATAGAAGAGATAAGGGCTCGGATTGTCCTTGCGGAGCTTCCGATAAAATTGGAACGGATCACCTGAGAACGTCGCATCAAGTCGTTGCGAGAGAACCAGTTGGAAGACGTCGCCTTGGCGGATGTGTCTCTTCGCTTGTTCGACGAGTCCTTCAAACGTCTCTTGATCCATTAACGGTTCATAGACGACATCCCGGAGTGGACGCTCGATGTCCGTTCGCTCCCGTGGTTGCTCAAGTTGCGCTTTCCGTTCTGCTAAACGTTGACGTAATTCATCACGATCAGTGATGCCACCAAGTGACGTTTGAATCAAATGAACACGATGCTCGAGATGATCGAACAGGATGATTTGGTCGTATACGGCGAGCAGCGCGTCCGGTAGTTGGCGCGTTTGTTCCGGAACCGCTCCGAGCGTTTCATAGGCGCGCATCATGTCGTAACCGACATATCCGATCCCACCCGCTAAAAACGGAAGGTCTTCTTCAACTCCACCCCGGAGGATCATCTGTTGCATCAGTCGTACTGGATCACCCGTTTCCTGCGTCAATCGACCTGTCGTCAACTGTTCCCGCGTCACTGTCCGTCCCTCTGCGCGAATCATCTCCACCGGATCAACACCGATGATCGAATACCGTCCTTGATCCGTATGCGCAGAACTTTCAAGCAAACATTTCTGTGTTCCGCTCAGTTGTTGAAAAATCATGATTGGCGTCATCTCGTCGCCGTTTAGTTCAAGTTGTTCGATAATAAGTGTGTCTGTCTGAACCATCCCTGTTCGCCTCCTGGAATATAAAAAAGTCCCCCACACAGCGTATGCTGCATGGAGGACGATTATCTCGCGGTGCCACCTCTCGATTGGAACATTTCGACCGTTCCCACTCTGTCTGATGCGTCTAATAAGAGACATCATAGCCTACGATAACGGGGGCATCCGTCGCGACCTACTTCTTCGTTCAGCCACGCTCTCATGAGACCATTCACGAAACCTCGCCGTACGGAAGTCGCACCATTCTTCCGCTCTCTGAAACGCCGATGTTGTCTCGCTACTTAACTCACTCTACGATTTGTTCGATTCGATTGTATACGAAAAGAGTCTTCTCGCCCATTCATGTAGAACATGAAGGACGGGAAGACCCGCGGTACCACCTTCGTTGACGATGCTGACACCGTCCCCTTTGAAACGAACCGGACCGTTGTCCTGATTCGTCGACCCCGATAACGGGAGGAACCCGTCAGAGCCTACTACCCATTGAAGGGACTCGGTCTGAAGCTCAGAAGGCCATTCGCTTGTTGCCCGATACTGATTCGCACCACCCATCAGCTCTCTTGAATCGTTTCACAAGTTACTTCTCTTCGTCTTTGCTATCGTGTGTTGAATTGATTCTTATATTACGATGCTTATTCTTCCCTGTCAACTGGAAAAACTCAGTATAAGGAAAGTTGGTTCGGATCAATCGATTCGAGCGCTTGTTTGACAGTTTGTAGGAACTGTCCGGCAACGAGTCCGTCGAGCACCCGGTGGTCGATCGACATACAGAGGTTGACCATGTCGCGTGCTGCAAACATGCCGTTCACCCAAACTGGACGTTTGACGATTGATTCAACGGATAGAATCGCCGCCTGCGGGAAGTTAAGGATCGGTGCTGATTGGATTGAACCGAATGAGCCCGTATTGTTAACCGTAAACGTCCCGCCCTGCATCTCTGCAGACGACAACGTGCCGGCTTGTGCCCGTTTCCCGAAGTCATCAATCGCGCGTGCAATCCCCTTGATGCTTAGTTCATCCGCATTCTTGACGACTGGTACGAACAGAGCGTCCTGCGTCGCGACAGCAAGTGATAGGTTGATCGCTTTCTTTTGAATGATCTTATCTCCCGCCCATGTCGAGTTCATGATTGGATGTTTCTTCAATCCTTCGACTGTCGCCTTCATGAAGAATGGTAAGAACGTCAATTTGACCCCTTCTTGTTTGAAGAACGCATCTTTATGACGATTACGTGCTTCGACCAAGTTCGTGACATCGACTTCGATCATCAACCAAGCATGTGGCGCTTCGTGCTTCGCGCGAACCATGTTCGAAGCGATTGCTTGACGCACACCGGCAGTCGGAATCTCGATGTCGCCTGTTTCCGTCGGTTGTGGTGCAATGACCGGACGTTTTGGTGCGGGTGGTGCTTCTGCCGGAGGCGCTACCGGAGCCGCTTGCGCTTCCGGTTTTGGTTCCGTTGCTTGTGGTGTCGGGATCGATCCAGACTCGATCAATTTCAAGAGATCTTTCCGGGTAATCCGGCCGCCCGCTCCCGTTCCCGTCACTTGTTCAAGATCAATGCCGTGTTCGCCTGATAATTTCAAGACCGCTGGTGAATAGCGTTTTTTCATCGATGTATCAGCCGACGTCGTCTCTTCGACAGCTGGCACTTCTTGTTCGGTCGCCGCGACTTCCGTTGATCCGCCGCTGACTTGCATCGTGACGATCGCGTCACCGACTTGCAACGTATCGCCTTCTTCTGCAAGTAGTTTTTCAATCACACCATCAAACGAAGATGGGACTTCTGCCGTTACCTTATCGGTAATGACTTCTGCAATCGGATCATATTTTTTGACAGTATCGCCCGGTTTGACAAGCCACATCGAAATCGTTCCTTCAGTAACACTTTCCCCGAGTTGTGGCATCGTAAGTGTTTCAGTCTTCATCGGTCAGTTCCCCCTTAGTATGCGTGTAACGTCCGGATTTTATCTTCAATTTTCTCGCTTGAGATGTTGAAGAACTTCTCCATCGTCGGAGCGTATGGCATCGCTGGGACGTCTGGACCACAGAGTCGTTCGATTGGTGCATCGAGATCGAACAATGCTTCTTCTGCAATGATCGCCGACACTTCACTCATGACGCTACCTTCTTTATTGTCTTCCGTGACGAGCAAGACTTTCCCCGTCTTTTTCGCTGCTTCGACGACTGCTTCGCGGTCGATTGGATAGACGGTCCGCAAGTCAAGGATGTGGACATCGATTCCGTCTTTTTCAAGGCGTGTTGCTGCCTCAAGTGCCATATGAACACATAGCCCATAAGTGATGATCGTCACGTCTTCGCCCTCACGCTTGACGTCTGCTTTACCGATTTCGACCGTATAGTCGCCTTCAGGAACATCCCCTTTTAACAGACGATAGCCTCGTTTGTGCTCAAAGAACAAGACCGGATCATTCGAACGAATCGCTGCCTTTAGCAATCCTTTTGCGTCATATGGATTCGATGGGATGACAATTTTCAGACCAGGCGTCGAGTTGAACATCGCTTCGACCGACTGAGAATGATAAAGTGCCCCGTGAATACCACCGCCGAACGGTGCGCGGATGACGATCGGACACGTCCAGTCATTGTTCGAACGGTACCGAATCTTCGCTGCTTCACTGACGATTTGGTTGACCGCTGGCATGATGAAGTCAGCGAATTGCATTTCAGCAATCGGACGCATTCCGTACATCGCAGCTCCAATTCCGACACCGGCAATCGCACTCTCAGCGAGTGGTGCATCGATAACACGTTCTTCTCCGAATTGTTCGAGCAATCCTTGGGTCGCCCGGAAAACACCACCACGGACACCGACGTCTTCGCCGAGGATGAAGACGGACTCGTCGCGTTCCATCTCTTCTTTGATTGCACTATTGATCGCTTCGATTAAACTTAACGTCGTCATTTCGTTTCCTCCTCGTCGTACACGTAACGTAATGCATTTTCTGGCGCATCGTAAGCTGCTGCTTCCGCATAAGCCGTTGCTTCGTCGACTTCTTTCTCCATCGCTTGTTCGATTTCAGTCGCTGATTCTTCCGTCAGGACGCCCATTTCAATCAAACGCGCACGGAAGAGTTTGATCCCGTCACGTGCTTTTAAGGCATCGAGTTCTTCAGCAGAACGGTACGATTTATCGTCATCATCGGATGAGTGTGGCACGAGGCGTTCGACTTCAACTTCGATCAAGGTCGGACCTTCTCCCCGTAATCCGCGCTCACGTGCTTCCTTGACGACTTTGTAGACAGCGAGTGGATCGATGCCATCTACCGTATAGCCTGGCATACCATAGCCGATCGCCCGATCAGCAACGTGTTTCGCCGACAGCTGTTTCGAAAGTGGTGTCGAAATCGCGTATTTATTGTTTTCACAGAACAAGATGACCGGGAGTTTATGAATTCCGGCGAAGTTCGCCCCTTCATGGAAGTCTCCTTGGTTTGAAGAGCCCTCTCCAAACGAGACGTAAGCAACGAGTGGTTCCTTACGCATCTTCGCAGCAAGTGCGATCCCGACAGCATGCGGGACTTGTGTCGTGACCGGACTTGAACCCGTGACGATGTTCAAGGCACGTGAACCGTAGTGTCCTGGCATTTGACGACCACCTGAGTTCGGATCTTCTGCCTTTGCGAATGCCGACAGCATGATATCGCGCGACGTTTGACCGAAGTGCAAGACGACGCCTAAATCACGGTAATACGGCAAAATGTAGTCCGTTCCTTTTTCAAGGGCGAACGCTGCACCGACTTGAGCCGCTTCTTGTCCTTGACATGAGACGAGGAAGGGAATTTTACCCGCTCGGTTCAACTTCCACATCCGTTCGTCGATCTTCCGCGCACGGACCATCGTTTCGAACATCTGAATCGCGTCCTGTTCCGTTAATCCGAGTTCTACTAATTCTTTGAATTCTATTTTTTCCATCCGTAATTCCTCCTTAGGCGTGAACCGCGAGTCCGTCGACGGCAAGTGCTGCTTCACCGAATGCTTCTGACAAGGCCGGGTGCGGATGCACGAGCTGTCCGACTTCCCATGCCGTTGCATTGAGTACGAGCGCTAATCCACCTTCACTGATCAGTTCCGTTGCTTTTGGTCCGACGATGTGAACGCCGACGAGATCATCTGTCTTCGCATCGGAGACGAGCTTGATGAAGCCTGCCGTCTCTCCTTCGATCCGCGCTTTCCCTAATCCATTGAACGAGAAGCTCCCTACCTTGACGTCCATTCCGGCACGTTTTGCTTCGTCTTCCGTCAAACCGACCGATGCCGCTTCCGGTACGCTGTAGATACAACGTGGTACGAACGCATATTCAAGTGGTGTCGTCGTTCCGTGGACGATCGCCTCGACCGCTTTGACACCTTCTGCTGACGCAACGTGCGCCAGTTGTAAGCGACCGATGACATCCCCGATCGCATAGATATGTTGATCCTTCGTCCGGAAATGGTCATCTACTTGGATGAAGCCATTTTCGACGACGATATTCGTGTTTTCAATCCCAATGCCTTCGACGTTCGCCATTCGACCGATGGCGACAAGCAATTTATCCGCTTCAAGCGTCGTGTGTTCTCCATTACGGTCAATCGCGATCGAGACACCGTCTTCTGACATCCGGAATGTGTCACTTTGTGCAGCTGCGCCGGTATGAATCTTGACGCCCCGCTTTTTCAGTTGACGGGCGACTTCACGACTGACTGCCGCATCTTCCGTCGGTAAAATCCGATCGCTGAATTCAACGACCGTTACTGCGACGTCAAAATCCGTCAACATCGATGCCCATTCGACACCGATGACGCCACCACCAATGATGACGATCGATTTTGGCAAATCTGCCATATCGAGTGCATCATCCGAACTGAGGACATACTCTGAATCAAAAGCAAGTCCGTTCAATGGACGTGGACGTGACCCTGTCGCGACGATCAATTGACGCGGAAGGATCAACTCACCTTCGCCTTCTTCCGGTTCGACGCTGATCGTTCCCGGCATCGGTGAAAAGATACTTGGTCCAAGAATCGAACCCCGACCATGAAAGACTTCAATCTTTCCTTTTTTCATCAGGTGCTGAATGCCTGCTTCTAATCCATCTACGATCTCTTGTTTACGTTGTTTGACCTGTTCGAATCGTAAAAACGATTCCGGTACGTCCACGCCATATGTAGCAGCGTGTTTGACCGTCTGATAGACTGCTGCTGATTTCAAAAAGGCTTTAGATGGGATACAGCCACGATGTAAGCATGTCCCGCCTAATTTTCCTTGTTCCACGATTGCTACCGACTTCCCGGCTTGTGCCGCACGGATCGCGGCGACATATCCACCGGGTCCGCCACCTAGGACAACGACGTCGAATTCTCTAGCCATGTTGGTTCGCCTCCATATTCCTTAACTTCTTCTTCCCCACGTAAGACACGCAACACTCCTTCTGCGAGCGCCTGCAACTCATCTTCACCAGGACTACGTACGACTTGACCGAGGTGGGCGATGCGTTCTTCGATCGCACGCGTCAACCGATCACTATAGGCAAGTCCGCCTGTTAGGATGATCGCGTCGATCTGACCGAACAAGACGGCACTTTGACCAGCGATTTCTTTTGCGACCCGGTACGCCATCGCGTCATATAACAACGCCGCTTTTTCGTCGCCTTCTTCAATCCGGCGCTCGATCTCGATCGCGTCAAACGTTCCCAAGTGCGCGACAAGTCCGCCTGACCCAACGACCAGACGCTTCATCTCTTCAAGTTTATACTTGGTACTATAACATAGTTCTACTAGTTGACCAACAGGTAGCGATCCGCTGCGTTCTGGCGAAAACGGTCCTTCTCCATCGAGCCCGTTGTTGACATCGATGACACGCCCCTCTTGGTGTACACCGACCGTAATCCCGCCGCCCATGTGTGCGATGATCAGGCGCAGTTCCTCATAGGGACGCCCGATTTCCTTCGCATATCGTTTCGCGACAGCTTTTTGATTCAAGGCATGGAAAATACTCTTTCGTTCAAGTTCAGGTAAGCCTGTAATCCGCGCAATTGGCTCGAGTTCGTCAACGACGACTGGATCAACGATGAACGATGGAATGTCGAGTGTCCGAGCAATCTCATCTGCGAGGAGTCCACCGAGGTTCGAGGCATGGACGCCAAAAATACCGCTGAGTAAGTCTTCTCGCATTTCCCGGTTAACTGCGTACGTACCGCTGACGAGCGGTCGGAGTAACCCACCGCGTCCTACGACTGCAGTAAGCGCTTTCAAATCAATCTGTTCTTCAGCTAACACTTCGAGTAACACATGACGACGCATCTCCAGCTGCGCTGGAAGCGGTCCTCCGACCGCCTCCGCTGGATGGCGTAACGTCTTCGTGAACACCTGATTCGTCCCTTCGAAGATACCAATCTTCGTCGACGTCGAACCGGGATTGATCGTTAAAATACGTTCGCTCATGGATATCCTCCTCTGATCAGCCCCGTGATCCTAGAATGTTTTTATCACGACGCAGGAACTGGCTGCGGGCACTACGCATCGTCGCAATGCGCTCTTCTGCCATTTTCTCAGCCGCCCGGTATGTCGGTAAATGATCGCGTTTTGCGATTTCGAACACTTTCGTGACTGCATCGTAGACGAGTTCAACTTTTTTCATGGCACGATCACGGTTGTATCCGTCGAGTTCATCGGCAACGTTGATGACACCACCGGCATTGATGACGAAGTCTGGTACGTATAAGATATCGCGTTCTTCGAGCATGTCACCGTGACGGTCTTCTTTGAGTTGGTTATTTGCTGCACCGGCGATGATCTTGACTTTCAATTGTGGAATCGTCTCGTCGTTCAATGTCGCACCGAGGGCACATGGTGCGAAGATATCTGCTTCGACACTGTAGATGTCTTCTGGTGCGACGATCAAGGCACCGAATGCTTCTTCTGCACGTTGAAGTGCTTCTTGATTGATGTCTGTGACGATCAGTTTCGCCCCTTCTTCATGTAAATGACGGCATAGATTAAAGGCAACGTTACCGACACCTTGGATCGCAATCGTTTTTCCACCAAGTGAATCTGTTCCGTACACTTCTTTTGCCGCTGCTTTCATTCCACGATAGACACCGTATGCCGTAACCGGTGATGGGTTACCGCTTGATCCGAATGCTGGGCTGACACCAGTAACGAAATCTGTCTCCATGTGGATGTAATCCATGTCTGCAACTGTCGTATTGACATCTTCTGCTGTGATGTAACGACCGTTCAGTGACTGGACGTAACGTCCGAATGCCCGGAAGAGTGCTTCTGACTTTTGTGTCTTCGCATCGCCGATGATGACAGCTTTACCACCACCAAGGTTCAACCCAGCGGCTGCGTTCTTATACGTCATTCCTTTTGATAAACGGAGCGCATCAATCAATGCCTCTTCGTCTGATGCATAGTTCCACATGCGAAGTCCACCGAGTGCCGGTCCGAGTGTCGTGTCATGAATCGCAATGATTGCTTTTAATCCTGATACTTTATCGTGGCAAAAAACGACTTGTTCGTAATCTTCCATCTCCATTGTTTCAAAGATGCTGAAGCGTGACTCTACGTTTGTTTCGACCATTTTAAGTTCCTCCTCAGATTGTTTGTTTTACTTTTTTCGTCTGTTGGGCATTTAATAGCGCAAAGGCTAGTGAGTACATTTTTGCTTCTGCTGTATCGGCACGGCTGGTCAAAACGACTGGCGCCCGCGCTCCGACGAGAATCGCCGCAACCGAGGCATGTGCGAAATACATGAGTGATTTGTAGATGACGTTTCCGACTTCAATTTGCGGAACGACGAGTAAATCCGCCTGACCTGCTACGTCTCCCGTTAGCCCTTTTTGCTGGGCAGCGACGAGATTTACGGCATTGTCGAGTGCGAGTGGTCCGTCTACAAGGCAATCCTTGATTTGACCACGTCGGTTCATTTGTGTTAGCAGAGCGGCATCAATCGTTGCCTGCATCGTTGGATTGACGACTTCGACAGCTGCTAAGACTGCGACTTTTGGTAAGCCGTATCCAAGCGCTCGTAAGGCGGAGACACCGTTTTCGATGATCTTCACTTTGTCTTCGAGTGTCGGTTGGATGTGAATCGCTGCATCGGTTAATCCGATTGCTGATTCACGCCCCGGTACTTCGAACAAGGCGACATGCGACAAGACATTCCCTGAACGCAGACCCGTTTCTTTGTTCAAGACAGCTTTCATGAACGTCGCTGTCGGAACAAGACCTTTCATCAAGACGCTCGCATCCCCTTTGCGAACGGCATGAGCGGCACGCTCTGCCGCTTCTTGTGATGTAGAAGTGTGCGTGATCACGAACTGTGACTCTCGTAATGCTCGTTTTTGAATCATCTGCTGAATCCGTGTCGCATCCCCGAACAAATGAAAACGTGCTAAATCGTTCTCAATTGCTAATGCGACAGCATCCATCACTTCTTCGTCATCCGCAGCTGCAATCGCAACGACGGAATCTTCGAGTCGAGCTGCCTGCTCGACCATTTCACTGAATCTCACCGTATTCCCCCCTCACCTGTCATACATAAATAGTAATAGCAATTTTCGTGCCAATTCAAAAGAGACGGTAGGTTAAGCAAGAACGTCTTTAATTTTGCACGCTTTTGCATTTTTTGCAATATATTGCACGCAAAAATTTGCGCTTCACGAATAGATGTTAAATCGTTCCACTTTGTAATAAAGTGCCCGAAGAGAAATTCCGAGTTGTTTCGCCGCTTCTGTTTTGTTGCCATTAAAGGCAGTAAGCGCTTCCCGAATCAACCGTTCTTCGACGTGTGACATCTCGTCCGATAAATGCTTGATTTCCTTTTTCTGTCTCGTCGTGACTTTCGTTGTTTGGGGCACGACAAGCTGAAGATGACCTTTTCGCAAGACGGTTTCTGTTTTATCCGTAAAAATCAACGCGCGACCGATGACATTTTCAAGCTCGCGGACATTTCCTTTCCACGGTTGCTTCTTCATTGCTTCAAGTACATCATCTGAGATCCGTCCGACCGATCGTCCATAACTTTGATTCAATTTACGGAGTAAGTGCAAGGTCAATGGTGCGATATCATCCGGTCGCTCACGTAGTGCCGGTATGTGAATCGGTAAACGATTGATCCGGTAGTAGAGATCTTCTCGGAACTCATTCATGATGATCTTTTGCTCTAGATTCGCATTCGTCGCCGCGATAATCCGGACATCGACTGGAATCGCCTTCGTCCCACCGACGCGAACGACTTCATTTTCCTGTAACACCCGTAATAGTTTTGCCTGGACGTCGAGTGGTAGTTCGCCAATCTCATCTAAGAATAGCGAACCCCCGTGTGCTTCTTCGAAATATCCCCGCTTCCCACCACGTCGCGCTCCTGAGAACGCGCCTTCCTCGTACCCGAATAGTTCACTTTCGAGTAATGTCGGTGCGATTGCCGCACAGTTGACGCGGACGAATTGTTCATATTTACGTTCGCTCGCTGCATGGATCGCATGTGCAAACAGTTCCTTGCCGGTTCCGGATTCACCGCGAATCAAGACGTTGACGGGCATCGTTGCCGCAAGCTTTGCTTGATCGACGACGAAGCGCATCGCTTCACTCTCAGCGATGATATCGTCAAAAGTATATTTGGCTTCGAGCGTCCGGATTTTTTGGCGCGCTGCCTTCAATTCTTTGGCGAGTGCCTTCATTTCCGAAATATCCCGAATGACCCCAACGGAACCGCGGACTTGTCCATCGACGATGACGGGTGCCGCATTGACAATGATATCACGTTGATCTTGCCCGATCTTCATGCGAACATCCCGCACGTTCTCGCCCGTATTCAAGACTTTCAAATGAACGGATTCCTGCATTCCGATATCGGCACTTGCCGGTTTTCCGACGACGTCTCGCTCCGTGAAACCAGTCATACGCGTATATGCTGGATTGATCAGCATCGTCTGTCCGTCTTGATCGGCGACGGAAATCGCCTCGCTCGTACAATGAATGATTGCTTCGAGCATTTTCTCTTTTTCAGTCAATCGCTCAAGCAACACTCTGACGAATTCACCCGGTAAGACCGCCGCTCCCGGAAAATCATGAATCAATTGCTCAAGTACGCCAGTTTCTCCTGTAGCGTCAATGATGAAATCGACATCAGCTCCTTCAAAAGCTGACCAATTCGTTTCGATCTGAATGTCCGCACGCCGTGCAAGCGCCACCCCAGGCGCCTCCATGTTTGGATCGACGAGACCGATGACCGTTAATAATGGTGAACGTTGAAACGCATGTAGGACTTCTGTTCCCCCTTGACCAGCCCCGACGACGAGTAGATGATGCATATGAATTCCCCCTTTGAAACTGCTTACATTTCTATCGTACTCGGAATAAAATAGGGAAGCAAACCCGATTCGCAGAACGATCGATTTTTTGATACAATACGCTTGGAAAGGAGTGGCGTCCTATGCGTATCATTGGTTTGCTCTCATTATTAATCCCCGGCATCATCGGCGCGATTGGTATTAAGCTCATGCGTGATAGTGTTTTTCTAATTGCGCAAGTGCCGTTTAAATACTTAGGCGATGCGGCTTACGTATATGTACTGCAAGGTCTCGTTGGTTTGGTTCTTGCGATGGGTGGCATTGGATTTGTCGCAGGATATGTCTTTTATCGCGATCGAAAACGTGGAAAAGTCTCCGACCGCTATCAAAAAAAATGAACACAGAAAAAGGTCCCCATCTCTTGAATTCATTTCAAGCGCGGGACCTTTTACTCGTATAAAATTGGTTTCACTTACGGATGAACTCCTCTCATAGTTAGAACTATTCGTGTACTCCAAAACCTTAGGTGTTCCTCTTAATGAAGAGGTAGAAAGAAATCAGATCTGGCTATCGGGCTAACGATAGAATGGTGTTTCAGTTCCATCATCTGACTGTACTCGGGACCTAGGTGGAGCGTAATGTCATCCGCTTGAAGCAGTCAAACATTCGGTTGCTAACAATCACTGCTAGACAACACTCCTTTTCACGAACTGTACTTTTCATTTTAGACGATCCGTTACCTTCCACTTTTCCCTAGCTTCGAAATCATGGAAGCTCCCATTCATTCGAGATTTCCCATCTAGAATGAACAAGATACCTTGGTACGACTTCTACCAAGAGAATGTCGTCCGGCATTCTTGAGCCATTTACAGTTGGCGTTCTGAGATGATGTTCATCAACAGGATTTCCGGAGTCCTTGTCGACTCGACGTTCATCTGACGTCTTGCCAAATCATTTGGTACCTTTATTATAACAAACATTTCAGTTTATGCAATATTTATTTGCAAGCGCTTTTATATATTTTTAACTTTGCGGTATGCTATAAGCAGAACGTAATCGAAAGGAGATCTTTCATGCGAAAAATCATCGTATTCGAACATCTATCGTTAGACGGTGTCGTTCAAGCACCGAGCGGAAAGAATGAGGATGTGAGCAACGACTTCGAACAGGGTGGATGGACTGCTCCATTTCAGCATCCTGAGATCGGTCAGGTCATCCGTGGATGGATGCAAGAGGATTGCGCCCTGTTACTCGGTCGCGCGACTTACGAGCAATGGTCGAGTTACTGGCCACTCCATGCCGATATCTGGCCAGTTGCCGATCGTGCCATGAAGTATGTTTCTACGCGTCATACACCACCTATTCGTTGGCAGCCGACGACATATTTGAATCAACCGACTTCTGAACTAACACGCTTGAAACAACAGGACGGACCACCGCTTCACGTCTGGGGTAGTAGTCAACTCGTTCATACGCTTTATGAAGCTGATCTGATCGATGAACTTCGATTGATCCACTATCCAGTCATCGTTGGTTCTGGTAAACGTCTATTTCCCGACAACGGAATGACGCCTCTTACTTGGAACGTCACGAAACGACACACGTTTGATAACGGCGTGTTGATCGCTTGCTATGAGCGGGATCGGAACTAAAAACACACCGTCTATCCATCAGACGGTGTGTTTCCTTTAACCAGATTGTTCTTGATTCATATGACTTGAAACATACGAGATGAATTCCGAGTTCTTCGGACTTTTCTCTTGTTCGATTCGACCATTGAAGAGCTCGTGCTGTTGCATTCCTTCGTTCCAAGCGGACTTGATGGCGTGACGCATCGCTCGTTCGACGCGAGATGCCGTCGTTTGATGTTTTTTCGCAATCGTCGGATAGAGTTCCTTTGTGATTAATCCAAGTAAATCTTCCCGTTCTAGCACCATTAAGACAGCGTCCTTTAAATACGTGAAGCCTTTAATATGCGGAGCAATCCCCACTTCTCGCAGTGTCGTACCGACTTTTAAATCAATCGTTTCGACGATCGGTGCTTGTCCTTGATGCGTCACGAGACGAATTTTTTGAACGAGCTGATCCATGCTGAACGGTTTAAGTAAGAAGTACGATGCTCCGAGAGTGACCGCCTGTTGAGAGACCTCATCCTTACCGAAAGCACTTAACATGATGACAGCAGGATTCTTCTTTTTCTTCATCAACTCCTCGAGAACACCAAGCCCATCTAAATGAGGCATGATGATGTCGAGAAGCAATACATCCACTTCATGTTCTTTCATACGTTCGAGACAACTCTCGCCATTGTAGGCGACGCAAACGACTTCCATGTCTTCTTGCGCAGAGATATGCTGGCGAATCAGTTCGACCATTTCGCGATTATCATCTGCTATCCCGACTTTAATCAATCCTTACACCCCATTTTTAAGCGATTCTTTCATCGTCTTCGCCTGATCCATCAATTCCTCGGCATGGCGTAACGTCAAATCCGTCATATGTGCACCGGAAATCATCCGTCCTAGTTCGTTTCCTCGATCTGACTGAGACAAGACGTTGACCTGTGTCGTCGTACGATCCGTCTCCTCAATCTTCCGAATATAGAGATGTTGATCGGCCATCGAAGCGACTTGCGGTAAGTGCGTAATACAGAGCACTTGTCCGTCTACCGATAAACGATAGATTTTTTCAGCCATCGCTTGTGCGACACGACCCGATACTCCTGTATCGACTTCATCGAAAATGATCGAAGCAACTCCGACCGAGCGCGAGAAGATTGACTTCAGTCCGAGCATGATACGAGATAACTCCCCGCCCGATGCGACTTTTCCGAGCGACTTGAATGGTTCTCCCGCATTCGTCATGATGAAGAACTCCACTTGATCGATCCCGTTCTTGCGTAGCATCGGTGTCTTCCCGTCTTGAAGAAAACGAATTTCAAACCGCGCTTTTTCCATGTAGAGCTCACGTAACTCCAGATGAATCGCTTCGCTTAATTGAACGGCCGCTTTTCGACGCTGTTGCGACAGACGCCCACCTATTTCAAACAATTCGCCTTCGAGCTGTTCGACTTCGGCTTTTAAGCGCTCAATCCGTTCATCTCGATTCGTCATCGTATCAAGTTCAACTCGAATCTTCTCCCCATACGCAATGACTTCCTCGATCGTCGCCCCGTATTTTCGTTTCAGTTGTTGAAAGACGGATAAACGTTGTTCGATCTCATCGAGTCGATTGGAATCGAACTCAAGTGTTTCAAGTTGATCTCGAATCGCATACCCGACTTCTTCGAGTCCATAAAAAGCGCTTGCGATCGCGTCACTCTGCTGCGAAAACTGTTCGTCGATGCTTGATGCTTGTTGTAGTTCACGCATCGCGTCTCCGACAGAGTCGATGCCGCGCATCTCATCATGCAAAGCATCATACGCTGTCTTTAACGATGCATATAACTTCTCGAAATTCGCGAGACGATTTCGTTCGACGAGCAACTCGTCTTCCTCATGTGCTCGAAGTTTTGCGCCTTCGATTTCTTCCGTCTGAAACGATAGTAAATCAATCCGTTGAGCGAGTTCTTGCTCACTTTGCGCGAGCGATTGTAGCGCCGTCCGTTTTTCTTCATACGCTTGATAACCGGATTGATAGGCTTGAAGGAGCGGTGCAATCGTCTCTTGCGCGAAGTCATCGAGAATCGCTTGATGATACGTACTGTCCATTAAATGTTGATGTTCATGTTGCCCGTGCATGTCGACGAGGACACGCCCGAACTCCCGTAAGATCGTCAGTGTGACCAGCTTATTGTTGACGCGACAGACACTTTTCCCGGTCGCGAACAGATCACGTCGTAAGATGATCAATCCATCTTCGATATCGATACCATACTCTTCTGCAAGACCATAGACGAGATGGTCGTCTTCAATCAGAAACAATCCTTCTAGTTCCGCCCGATCTTCCCCGTATCGAACGAATTCCGCGGATCCACGTCCACCAATCAATAAACCGATCGCGTCGAGAACGATCGATTTACCGGCACCTGTTTCCCCAGTCAAGACGGTCATTCCTTTTTTAAAGTCGATCTGTAGCTCGTCAATGATCGCAAATTGTTTGATCGATAATTCAGCTAGCATCCTGTCAACTCCTTACAGCATTTCTAAAATTCGTTCGGTCACTTCTTTCGCTTGTTCCTCACTTCGTGCGATCAATAGGATCGTATCGTCCCCACACACCGTGCCAAGCAGTTCGTTCCAGCTCAAATGGTCCAGTAAGACGGCGACTGCGTTCGCATTTCCCGGCAGGACATGCATGACAATCAGATTTTGAGCAGAATCAATCGAGATGAAGCTGTCACCGAGCAGACGCCGCAATTTCCCGAGTGGGTTGAAGCGTTGGTCGGCGGGTAAGCTGTATTTATAACGTCCATCATTCAACGGAACCTTAACGAGATGAAGTTCCTTGATATCTCGTGATACCGTTGCCTGTGTCACCTTATATCCTGCATTCCGTAATTCCTCTACCAATTCATCTTGGGTTTCTACTTCCGACTGGGTGATGATCTCCCGAATCTTAATCAACCGTTGCCCCTTTGTCATTCCTGCACCTCACAGTATTCTTCGATGTTACTATTGTAATCCAATAAATCATTAAAAGTCCACGTTTGCCATTTTATTATACGGTTTTCGTCGCTCCGAACAACAATGAGGACGGACCCATGAACCGGATCCGTCCTCGTTTTCATCTGTTCGTTTAAAGACTAGCATGTGCTTGCTTGACTGTCTCTGTCGCATGGACAGATGGATCAAGTCCTGGTTGACCAAGGCGCGCATGCAATAAGAACTCGATGTTCCCCTCTCCACCGGTGATCGGTGAATAGTCGAGCTGTTTCACATAGAACCCTTGTTGAATGAAGAATTCAACCATCTCATCGAGGACGCGGACATGAATCCGTTCATCCCGCACGATGCCTTTTTTACCGATATCATCACGCCCCGCTTCGAATTGCGGTTTGACGAGCGCCATGACATCTCCTCCTTCGACGAGGATCGTCTTCAGAGGCGGAAGCATCAACCGTAACGAGATGAATGAGACATCAATCGTCGCAAACTGCGGCGCAACAGGGAACATGTCTGGTGTCGCATGCCGGAAGTTCGTTTTCTCCATCACCGTCACACGGTCATCCGAGCGAAGCTTCCAGTCCAGCTGATTGGAACCGACATCAAGCGCATACATATGCGCTGCTCCATTTTGTAAGGAGCAATCGGTAAAGCCACCCGTTGACGATCCAATATCGAGACCTGTTTTACCCGTGACATCGAAATCGAATACTTGAAGTGCCTTTTCCATCTTGAAGCCTCCACGACCGACATAAGGCATCAACTGACCTTTAACATGCAGGTCGATGTCCGACTTGACCTTCTCACCGGCCTTCTCTAATCGTTCCGTACCACTAAAGACCAGTCCAGCCATGATCGATCGTTTCGCTTTTTCACGCGTTTCAAACAAACCGCGCTCGACGAGAAGAACGTCGAGGCGGATTTTTTTTACATTTTCCATGAATCGTCACACACTCTGTTTCTTTCCTTGATTGACGAAAGCGCGTACTTCTTCTGCGATTTGTCCAGGTAATAATCCGATTTCTTCCAGTAATTCGTTGACACCGCCGTGCTCGATATACCAATCCGGAATACCGAAGCGTTTGACGCGTGGGAATGCTTCCTGCTCGTTCGCATGCTCAAGGACAGCTGATCCGAATCCACCTTTTAAGACGGCTTCTTCGAGCGTCACGAGTGGAATGCCTTCTGCGTAAAGGGCATTCAGCATCTTCTCGTCAAGCGGTTTGATCGTCCGAGCATTGATGACACGAACCGACAGTTCGTCTGCTAGGAGATCCGCGATTTTGAGTGCATCTTGTACTTGTGGTCCGAATGCAAGGATCGCGACGTCCGTTCCTTCGCGTTCGACTTCCCATGTATCAAGCGAAATTTCATGCAGTGTCTCGTCCATTGGTACACCGATGCCTTCTCCACGTGGGAAACGAACGGCGATTGGTCCTTCATATTTGACGGCTGAATAAAGCAAGTGTTGCAGTTCGTTCTCATCCTTCGCCATGACGATTCGAATGTTCGGTACGTGACGCATGAAAGCGATATCGAAGACCCCTTGGTGTGTCTCACCATCTGCACCAACCAGACCTGACCGGTCAATCGTAAACGTCACATCTAGATTTTGACGCGCCACGTCGTGAACGAGCTGATCGTATGCACGTTGGAAGAAGGTCGAGTAGATCGATACGACAGGTTTCATCCCTTGTGTCGCTTGACCAGCTGCGAACGTGACAGCATGTTGTTCTGCAATTCCGACGTCAAACATCCGCTCTGGGAATTCTTTTTCAAAACAATCGAGTTTTGAACCGACGCTCATCGCCGGCGTGATCAACGTCAATTTTTCATCATCACGTGCCATCTTCGTCAAAGTATCCGCTACCGTAAAGGAGTAACTAGGTGCTTTTGATTTCCCTTTGATGACTTCGCCAGACTCCATCTTGTACGGTCCAAGACCATGCCATGTGCCGACGCCATCAAACTCTGCCGGACGATAGCCTTTCCCTTTTTTCGTGATGACATGAAGTAAGACAGGACCTTCTTCTTTTTTCACGTAATTGAGCTGTTCGATCAAATCATCAAGATCGTGCCCATCGACCGGACCATAATAGTTGAAGCCGAGCTCTTCAAAGAACATGCCAGGAACAAGTGCGCCTTTAACGGCTTCTTTCAACTTCTCGCTTCCTTTTTCAAGACGTCCGCCAATGACCGGAATCTTTTTGATCAATGTTTCAAGCTCGTCTTGGGCAAAACGAACTTTACGCGATGAACGAATTCGTCCAAGCATTTGATGCATCGCCCCAACGTTTGGTGCAATCGACATCTCGTTATCGTTCAAGATGACGATAACGTTTTGTTGTTCTGCTCCAATATGATTCAATGCTTCAAGTGCCATCCCACCTGTCAACGCACCATCACCGATGATCGCGACTGCACGATCACTCTTACCGCTCAGTTCATTCGAGACAGCAATCCCCATTGCTGCTGACAACGACGTCGAGCTGTGTCCTGTCTCCCAGACGTCATGCACACTCTCATTACGTTTCGGGAACCCACAGAGTCCTTTGTGCTGACGGAGCGTATCAAACTGGCTCGCACGTCCTGTCAAAATCTTATGCACGTATGCTTGGTGCCCGACATCCCAGACGAACTTGTCATTCGGACTGTCGAATTCACGATGCAACGCAAGCGTCAACTCGACGACACCGAGGTTCGGTGCCAAGTGTCCACCTGTCGTCGCTAATTCTTCAATCAAAAAGCGTCGAATATCGCCTGCGAGTACTTCGAGTTCGGAGACCGACATACGCTTTAAAAATGACGGATCCTGTATTTCTGTCAATTTCATACCTTACCGCCTCTTTTCCTTACAATCTTATAGGGTTTGTACCCTACATTGTACTAGAACAATCTATCGAGCGCCATTGTCAGCATAGAAAAAGACGACGCAGATGCGTCGTCCTGCTTAATGGTCGCGCTTGACCACGAAGTCGAGCAGTTCCTTAAGTGTCGTCGCTTCGACTGATAATGCATCAATCGCTTGTTCCGCTGCTTCCACCTGAGCTGTCAGTGCGCGTTTCGCTCCTTCAAGACCCAGTAATTTTGGGTACGTTGCTTTTTCGTTCCCTTCGTCGCTACCGACCGGTTTGCCGATTTTTTCAGCATCGCCTGTTACGTCCAAGATGTCATCTTGGATTTGGAATGCGATTCCGAGATGGCGACCGTATTGCTTCAAGTGATCAAGATCCGTCGAGCTGACCGAGGCAAGCAAACCACCCGCTTCGACTGCAAAGACGAGGAGTGCTCCTGTTTTCCGACGGTGAATCGACTCAAGCTCCGCTACGTCATTGATGCCGCCACGCTCACCGAGCATATCGTCGAGCTGACCACCGACCATACCCGTAGCGCCCGCTGCTGTTGCCAACCGTTCGACAAGTGCAAGCTTTACTTCCGGCGAAGCTGGTGCCTCAAGAAGACAGCTGAAGGCGTTCGTGAGCAAGGCATCTCCTGCTAAAATCGCTGTTGCTTCATCAAAAGCGATATGATTCGTCGGACGCCCTCGACGCAGATCATCATCGTCCATTACGGGAAGGTCGTCGTGAATCAGTGAGTATGTATGAATCATCTCAAGTGCCGCAGCAGTCGCGTCACCTTTTGAACGATCGATGGAAAAAGCATCGAGTACCGCATAAATCAAGGCTGGGCGAATTCGTTTCCCACCCGCATCGAGTGAATACCGCATCGAATCGCGTAAACGATCCGGTGCGTCGAGTCGCTCCATGAACTCTTCCATTTTATTTTCGACTTGTGTCTTCCACTCATTCAAAGCAATCATTGCGCTCCTCCTTTTTCCCGAAGCGTACCATCTTGCTCCAGGATTTGATCGAGTTTTTTCTCAGCAACGGATAACTTTCCTTGGCAAAGAGCCGTCAGTTTGACGCCTTCTTCATATAGAGCCATCGCTTGTTCAAGAGGAGCTTCGCCCTCTTCGAGTAACGTGACGATTTCTTCTAATCGCTCCAGTGCTTCTTCAAAAGATTGTTCCGTCTCCATTCTTACTCCCCATCCTCTCGTTTAGCACGAATCGTTCCATCATGGAATCGGATATCGAACGAAGACGCTGTCAATGCCTTCGCGGAACGGACGATTTGTCCATCCTGTTCGACATACGTATAACCGCGCATCAGAACATGCGTCGGACTGACGGAGTCGAGTCGCGCGAGCACATGACGCACTTGTTGTTGCTTGGATTGCAAGAGTCGACGCACGATTTCGAGTCGACGCCGTGATTGTTCAATCGTCGCCCGTTGTTGCACGAAGCGATCCCGCATCGGCACACGCATTAAGCGTGTGTCAAGACGCTCCACCTGTTGCTGGTGTTGCGCTACTACTTGCTTGATCTCCTTTTGGAGTGACATCTCTGCCCGGTCCAATTGTTCCTGCTTCAGTCCGAGTAGGACGCGTGGTGATTTCAGACCGTAGCTCGCGGCAAGCCGTGTCACTTGCTCTTGTTTACTTTTGAGGAGTTGTGCATACGTTCGTTCTAAACGTCGCTCTACATCCTGCACACGTCGAGTGAGTGCCTCTGCTTCCGGAGTGACGAGTTCTGCCGCTGCCGTTGGTGTAGCAGCACGAACGTCGGCGACGAAATCACTGATCGTAAAATCCGTTTCGTGACCGACAGCAGAGACGATCGGAATGCGGGATTCAAACACGGCTGTCACGACAGACATCTCATTGAATGCCCACAGCTCCTCAATCGAACCACCACCACGACCAATGATCAACACATCACAGGCAGCATGCTCATTCATCAGCTGAATGGCACGACTGATTTGTGGTGCCGCGTCCGCTCCCTGTACAAGGACCGGGGCGAAGACGATGGCTGCTTGCGGATAGCGGCGCCGGAGTGTCGTTGCGATATCATGAAGCGCTGCTCCTTTTGGCGACGTGATGATTCCGATGCGCTCTGGAAAAGCTGGCAACGATTGTTTGATTGCTGGATCAAACCAACCACGCTCTTCAAGATCCACCTTCAAGCGTGAGAACGCCTCATATAGCGCTCCTACACCATCTTCCGTCATCCGTTCGACATAGAGTTGCATTTCTCCTGAAGAGACGTAAACGGATAAGCGTGCGGTGACGACGACACGCATCCCATCGCGAACATCTGCTTTGACTCGACTCGCATCCCGGGCAAACATGACGGCTTTCATCCGTGACTGTTCGTCCTTCAACGTAAAATAAAGGTGACCGGAAGAGTGTCGTTTAAAGTTCGACACTTCTCCCACCACCTGGACTTGTTGCAGAAGGGCGTCACCTTCTAGTTCACGTTTGACATAGTGGACTAAATCGGAAACGTGAAGAGGTTCGCTCATCGCGCAGCCTCGATCGTGTTATGCAGTAGCATCGTGATCGTCATCGGGCCAACGCCACCTGGAACAGGTGTGATCATCGATGCAACGTCTTGTACCGTATCAAACTCGACATCACCGACGAGTTTGCCATCGACACGGTTGACACCAACGTCAATGACGACAGCACCCGGTTTCACCATATCCGCCGTAATCAGCTTCGGTACGCCGACTGCGACGATCAAGATATCCGCTTGACGCGTCATCGCACCGAGATCTTTTGTCTTGGAATGACAATAGGAAACGGTAGCCGATTCATTCAAGAACAACATACCGACGGGTTTACCGACGATTTGGCTACGACCGACGACAACGACGTGTTGACCGGCAATCGGTACGTTCATCTCTTTGACGAGATGAAGAATGCCGTTTGGTGTACACGGTAAAAATGTCGGTTCACCAATCATCATTTTCCCGACAGAGACAGGATGAAAACCATCGACGTCCTTTTCAGGAGAAATCGCAAAAATGACTTTACTCTCATCAATATGGTCAGGCAACGGCAATTGAACGAGAATCCCGTGGACACTCGCATCAACGTTCAGACGTTCGATCAAGTGAAGAAGCTCTGATTCCGTTGTTTCTGCCGGAAGTCGGATCAACTCCGAATCCATGCCGATTTCCTTCGCCGCCTTTTCTTTACCACGTACATAGGACTGACTAGCAGGATCTTCGCCAATCAGGATGACAGTCAATTGCGGTTGAATCCGCTGTTCTTTCAGACGTGCGACTTCTTCTTTCAGCTTCATACGATATGAATGGGCTACCTGTTTTCCATCGATTACTACTGCCATGATTTGTCCACTCCCCCAAAAAGTTCGATTCACTCTTCTGTCTGTTTGTCTCTATTCGGTTTTACAATTTTATGAATTTTCTTTAACGACGCCTTGTGCGACCTTACCGAGAACACCGTTCACGATTTTTGTCGCTTCTTCGTCAGCGAACGCCTTCGTCAATTCAATCGCTTCGTTGATCGTCACTCGAACCGGAATGTTCGTTTCGAACAATAATTCGTAGACGGCTAAGCGAAGAATCGTCCGCTCGATGTTTCCGAGTCGTTCGAATGACCAGTTGACCAGTGCTTCTCGGATGTGTTGGTCAATCGTTGCTTTGTTCGTTTCGACACCGTTCACCAATTGCTCGACGAATGTGTCATATTCCTTACCTTCTACCGCGAATTCAATGGCCTCTTGTGCAGTCAGATCCGAAAGCTCCATTTGGAACAAAGATTGGACTGCGAGTTCGCGTGCCATGTGTCGTTTCATCATGATTTTGCGTGCTCCTTTTTTTGTCGTTCTCAATCAGTTAGTTTAGCACATTCCTCTTTTAAAAAACATAGAGAACGCCAAAAAAAGACGGGAGTTCGTCGCACAAACTCCCGTCCCGATTCAGTTAACGATCGTACCTTTTAGCTCACGCTCTGCGAATTTCGTCGTGAACGTCCCACGCCGGAATACCGGGTGACTGAGAACACGTTCGTGGAACGGGATCGTCGTCTTGACACCTTCGATCCAAAATTCAGCCAGTGCACGTTCCATCTTCGCACATGCTTCTTCCCGTGTTTCCGCATGGACGATCAATTTCGCAACCATCGAGTCATAGTACGGTGGAATCATGTACCCCGGATAGACTGCGCTATCGATACGTACGCCCATTCCGCCTGGTGTCACGTATTGTGTGACGCGTCCAGCAGACGGACGGAAATCATGATCTGGATCCTCGGCATTGATTCGGCATTCGATCGAATGACCGTGGAACTTGATATCCTTTTGTTTAACGGCAAGCGGATGATCGAGCGCGACTTGCAATTGCGCTTGAACGAGATCGAACCCAGTGATCATCTCCGTTACCGGGTGTTCGACTTGAATGCGTGTGTTCATCTCCATGAAGAAGAACTCTTCCGTCTCTTCGACGAAGATGAATTCGATCGTCCCAGCTCCTGTATATTGAATCGCTTTTGCGGCTTTTACGGCAGCCTCGCCCATCTTCAATCGTGTCGCTTCACTGACCGCAGGTGACGGCGCTTCCTCAATCAGTTTCTGCATCCGGCGCTGGACGGTACAATCCCGTTCACCGAGGTGAATGACATTCCCGTGACGATCGGCGAGGACCTGTACCTCGACATGGCGGAACTCTTCGATGAAGCGTTCTAAATAGACATCCCCGTTTCCGAAAGCTTGTTTTGCTTCACGGCGTGTCTCACTTAGCCCGTTGATCAGCTCTTCTTCCGAACGAGCGACCCGAATCCCTTTACCGCCACCACCTGCTGTTGCTTTGATGATGACCGGATAACCAATTTCTTGCGCCAGTGCGACCGCTTCTTCGTCCGTGACCGTTCCATCTGAACCAGGCACGACGGGCACTCCACACTCGATCATCGTCTTCTTCGCAACGTCCTTGATCCCCATCTGACGGATCGCATCCGACGTCGGACCAACGAACTTTATCCCGCACGCTTCACACATCTCAGCAAAATCAACGTTTTCTGCTAAAAAACCATAACCCGGATGGATCATCGTCACTTGACGGTTCGTTGCGACCGCGAGGATATTCGTAACGTTTAAGTAAGATGAAGCAGAACTCGCCTCACCGATGCAGTACGCCTCATCGGCTAAACGAACGTGTAAGGCTTCCTTATCCGCTGTCGAGTAGACAGCAACGGTTTGTATTCCAAGTTCCTTTGCCGCTCGAATGATGCGGACGGCGATTTCTCCACGGTTGGCAATCAATAATTTTTCCATGCTGTTCACCCCCGTTTACGGACGGATCCGGAAGAGTGGTTGACCAAATTCAACGAGATCTCCATCGGCGACAAGAATCTCGACGACCGTTCCAGATACTTCCGAGTTTAAGTTATTGAAGAGTTTCATTGCTTCAAGGACACAAACGATCTGACCCACTTCAATCTGATCACCGACTTTGACGTATGCCGGTTTATCTGGATTCGGACGCGAATAGAACGTTCCGACCATCAAGGCATTGATCGTGACCGTATCATCCGCAGTCGCCTCTTCCTCGACTGGTGCTGCCGCTTGCTTCACAGGAGCTGGCGCCGCCACTGGAGCAACAGGTGCTTGGTGCGAGACCGTCACTGTTTCTCCTTGTTTCTTCAACTTCAATTTATACGTATCCGTCTCGAGTGAGAGTTCATTTACACTCGACTGATCGAGCATTTCGAGTACTTGTTTCAACTGATCGATTTTCATCTGTCATTCTTCCCCCATCTATGCTGTATTCACAATTATTATACCAGGTGCTAATGCCTACTCAAATACTTATATTAACTGGTCATACCATTGGATGCAAGTCAAGCTGGATGAAAAAAGACGTCTCTCGACCTGATAAAAGGTGAGAGACGTCTTGTCGTTTCAATATTATCCGTTGTAACGACCTGTGAAATCACCTGTACGTGTATCAACCGTTACTTTTTCGCCTGCTTCGATGAAGAGTGGGACTTGAATGATATGACCTGTCTCCACTGTCGCATTTTTCTTGACGTTCGAAGCTGTATCACCCTTAACGCCAGGCTCTGCTTCAACGATCGTCATGACGACTGTGTTCGGCAATTCAAGACCGAGGATTTCGCCGTTGTAAACCGCGATTTGAACTTCCATGTTTTCAAGCAAATATGGAAGAGCTGCTTCGACTTGCGCCGTGGTCAATTCCAATTGCTCATACGATTCTGTGTCCATGAAGACGTAAGTCTCGCCCATTGGGTAAAGGTATTGCATCTTGTTACGCTCGATGTGTGCACGCTCGACACGCTCACCACCACGGAATGTCATCTCTTGGATGTTTCCGTTACGGATGTTACGCATTTTCGTCCGAACGAACGCTGCCCCTTTACCTGGTTTAACATGTTGGAATTCAAGTACTTGCCAAATCATACCGTCTGAAGTCTTAATCGTTAATCCTGTTTTTAAATCGTTTACTGATACCATGAATGGTTCCTCCTAAAATGTCCCGTCACTCTGAATTAGAGAGTGATCAGTTCTTTTGGTGAAGACGAAAGAATTTCTCGACCTGTTTCCGTGATCAAAACGTCATCTTCAATCCGGCATCCGCCAATTTGCGGCACGTAGATACCTGGTTCGACCGTAACGATCATGCCCGGTTCAAGTTTCGTCTCAGAGCGGAACGACAAGCCAGGTCCTTCATGTACTTCTAGACCAATACCGTGTCCCGTCGAGTGACCGAAGTACTCACCGTAACCTGCTTCTTTGATGATATCACGTGTCAATGCGTCCGCTTCGATCCCAGTGATGCCTGGTTTTAAGCCGTCGACACCCGCTAGTTGCGCTTGCAAGACCGTATCGTAGATCTTCTGCAACTCGGCATTGATCGGACCGACTGCGACAGTCCGTGTGATATCTGAAACATAACCGTTCAAGAGCGCTCCGAAATCAAGCGTGACGAGTTCACCCGTCGCAATGACCTTCGAGCTGGCAACACCGTGCGGCAAGGCAGAACGATAGCCCGATGCCACGATCGTATCGAAAGAAGAAGACGTCGCTCCATGCTTCCGCATGAAGAATTCTAGTTCATTTGATACTTCAAGTTCCGTTCGTCCTGGTTGAATGTACGTCAAGATGTGTTGGAAGGTCGCGTCTGCGAGCTCCACCGCTTCCTTAATCATCTTAATCTCTGACGAATCCTTAATCAAGCGTAGGTTTTCAATGATTCCTGTCGTCGGAACAAGCTCGATTGCTGAAGCTTGATCGTATGCTTCAAAAGCACCGAGTGTCATCGCATCCTTTTCGACACCAACCGCGCGAACACGCGCTCCTGCCATCAATTCGCCCATCGTCTCTGGAATCGAACGTTCGATTTGAACGATCTCCATTCCTTTGACTTGGTCTGCCGCTTGCTCCGTGTAACGGAAATCCGTCACGAAGTACGCTTGCTCTTCTGTTACGAGACATGCACCGCTTGATCCCGTGAAGCCGGAAATGTATCGAATGTTCTCTGCTTTCGTGACGAGTAATCCTGGAAGGTCCCGTTCCTTTAAAGCTGCTTGTAACGCCTCGATCCGTTGTTTCATGATTGATTTCCCCCTTGTTCCGATTGTTGTAAAGCTTGGAGTGCTTCCGTTGCCAGACGATATCCCGTCATGCCAAGTCCAGCGATGACTCCTTGGCAGACGGATGCAATCATCGAATGATGCCGGAAGGATTCACGCGCATGGACATTCGATAGATGAACCTCGATGACGGGTGCTTCGATCGCAGCAATCGCGTCACGTAACGCGATACTCGTATGCGTGTAGGCAGCCGCATTGAAGACGATACCGTCCGCTCCCCGTTCCTCGTGAAGAACATCAATCAATCGTCCTTCATGGTTCGATTGTTCAAACCGAAACTGAATGTTCGGAAAATAAGTGCGAAGGTCGTGTTCTAAGTCGGCTAATGTCGCCGTTCCATATGTATCCGGTTCGCGTGTTCCGAGTAAATTCAAGTTTGGTCCGTTTAATATCAAGACACGCAAAAAAACACCTCCTCGAATTCCTTTTCATTGTATCATAACCCGATTTCCGACTCCTAAAGATTACCTCGTTTTGACGAGTCGAACATAGTTTTTTTGTCGTAAATCAAGTACACTGACGATACACCTAATTTTAATGAAGACGGGATGCGTTCTATTATGAAAACGACTAATCCGCCGGTCGGTGGTCAAGCCATCGTCGAAGGCGTCATGTTCCAAAATGCGACCCACGCGGTCTCAGCGATTCGTCGAAACGATGAGTCGATCGAGACGTTCGCCCAACAAAAACCGGTTCGACCACGAATCGCTAAAGGCAAAAAAATTCCACTTCTACGTGGCTTGTTCGCTTTGATGGAGTCCTCAGCGAATGGTGCCAGTCATATGAACTTCGCAAGTGACCGATACGGTGTCAAACCTGGTGAAGAAGAGCCGGAAGAGACGACTGCCAGCCCTTTGACGAAATGGCTCGGCGTAGCTGTCGTCGGAGTCCTATCATTCTTTTTCGGTAAATTACTTTTTACGTTACTACCTGCTTTCCTTGCGTCACTATTCGATGTGTTCCCTGCTTTATCAGGACATGTCATTCAAAATGTCATCGAAGCAACAATCAAATTAACGCTTTTGTTCAGTTACCTCTACGTGATTTCATTGACTCCGCTCGTCAAACGACTCTTTCAATATCACGGTGCAGAGCATAAGGTCATCAACTGCGTCGAATCAGGACGCCCACTCACGGTCGAAAACGTTCGCGTCAGCAGTCGTCTTCATTACCGTTGCGGCTCGAGTTTCTTGATCTTCACCGTCATCGTCGGATTTTTCGTCTATCTGATCGTGCCAACGGATCCGCTTTGGTTGCGTCTCGTCTGCCGGATCGCTTTATTACCGGTCGTCATCGGTCTTTCATTTGAAGTGTTGCAGCTGACGAACAAAGCACAGCACATCAAAGGACTTCGCGTCATTGCCTTGCCTGGCCTATGGTTACAATACTTGACGACGAAAGAACCGGACGATGCACAGATCGAGGTTGCGATTTATGCGTTTGAAGCATTGGAAAAACAGGAACATAACCTACATGAGAATGCACTGGGTTAATCGATAACAGGGGTGATATTATGATCAGACAACGCATTGGTTCTACATTTGCACTCGTCGTGTTACTGTTCGCTTTTGTCGGCTTCGGATATAAACTCGTCAATAATCCAAGTAGTCTGTTTTCACAATTGCTGTTCTTCGGGATTACCGCCGGGATCATCTTCTTGCTCTTTAAGTTCCTGACTCGTAATCGAAGCGTCGGAACGGGCGCAAATGCTCAGTACCGAAAATCCGTCGCTCAATCAAAAAAAATGCATGGCTCTTCGAATTCTGTTCGCCGGACAGACTTTAAGAAAAAACCGGTCAAGTCTTCAAAAGCGCCGGCATCGAATAAAGTCAGACCGTTGCGGGATCGTTCAAAAGCGCCTCATCTGACAGTCATCGAAGGAAAAAAAGGCAAAAAGAAAAAACGTGCTTTCTAATTTCAGAAGTACATTAAAAAGGAGATTCGTCATGCGACGAACCTCCTTTTTTCGTGTTCAATCCGTTTCGACCCAACCGATATACGGTAGATTGCGATATTCCTCCGCACAATCGATTCCGTACCCAACAACGAAGTAATCCGGAATCTCGAAACCGACATAGTCTGCGTCGAGTTCTACTTCACGACGTGCCGGTTTATCAAGCAATGTACATACTTTGAGAACTCCGGGTTGATGCAATTTCATGTGATCACATAAGAAATGGAGCGTCCGCCCTGTGTCGATGATATCTTCGATGACGACGACATATTTCCCTTGCACATCGAGATCGAGATCTTTCTTCAACTGAACACGCCCGGAAGAGACGGTCTTTGTTCCGTAAGAAGAGCACGCGACTGTATCAATTTGAACGCTTCCTTTGATTTCGCGCATCAAATCGGCAGCAAAGACCATCGATCCTTTTAACACGACGACGAGAACGATTTGACGCCCAGCCGCATCTGCTTCGATCTGTTGTGCTAATTCACGAACTTTTTCTTTCAGTTGTGACTCCGACACTAATTTTTCTTTAATCGTGATTTCCATGACAAGGTGCGAACACCCGCCACCCCCTTCGTCCATTTTCAGGATCAGTATAGCATATCCAACTTAAAATGCGCACTTTATCATAAAAATGTAATGGATCGTTCGTGTTTGAGAACTTTTTTTAGCAAAGAAATATAAAAAAACAAGCCTCAATCTTCTGGATGGGCTTGTTGATAGCGATGCAGTTCCTCTTTCAAACCAGGACGTTCCGCAAAGAACTGAATCATTCCGTTAATCTTATCCAATGCTTCGATACTAATATGGTGCTCGATTCCTTCGACATCCTTATAGATCAGTTCTTCATCCACACCAACGAGACGAAGAAAATCTTCAAGCAAGGCATGTCGTTCCACGAGACGCTTCCCGATTTTGCGTCCTTTAGGCGTCAGCATGAGACCCCGATACTTTTCATAAACGAGGTACGTCTCCCGGTCGAGCTTTTGAACCATCTTCGTTACCGAGGACGGGTGAACTCCTAACGACTCCGCTATATCCGACACGCGGGCATATCCCTTATCTTCAATCAGTTTATAAATTTGTTCCAAATAATCTTCCATACTCGGAGTTGGCACGACATCACCTTCCCATTTCATTCATTAGCGTTTCCAGTTCCACTCATCACTACGGTATTTCTCGGCAAGACGCTCAATCTCCTGCCACTGCTCACTCGTGAACGTCAACGGAACGAACGACAAATCAAGCGCCTCTTCGAAGCCTTTCGTGAACGCTTCTCGTACCTCGTCAAAGGCGACAGCGCGACCTGCTAGCTCATTCAAAGCGACAGCCTTTCCAGAGAAACGTGCCTTCATCCGTTCGCGCGTCGACTCATCATCATACAAGAAACAATCAAACAATTCACCTTCATCGACAGAGAGTGGGACCGAACCGTGCTGTAAGACAACGCCTTGATGGCGGACTTGTGCACTTCCTGCGACTTTCCGTTTTCCGACAGCGAGTTCATAATACGATGCTGCATCAAAACAGACGGCTGATTTCGGCTTCCGTAATTCTTCTTTTTCCTCTTCCGTCAGCGGAACGGAAAATTCGACCGGAATGCCGAGGTGATGGTATCCTTTGCGAATCCCTTCCGTCAACATCCGATAACTTTCGATGACCGTGCGTGGTAAACCTTCTGTATCTTCTGGGATGACGACACTGTATGTCAACTCGTCTGCATGCAAGACAGCGCGCCCTCCTGTCATCCGACGCACGATCGGAATCCCGAGCTCTGCAATCCGCTCTCGATCGATATCACGGGTTGCCCGTTGAAAATGACCAACACTTAATCCACGTGGTTCCCATGAGTAAAAACGAAGCGTCGGTGCGATCTCCCCCCGCCCGACGAACTGAATCAATGCTTCATCGATTGCCATGTTCATTGCCGGCTCCATCGCCGGCGTCGTCAACACTTGCCACTCTCTGTTCACTTAAGCACCCCCAAAACGTTTCCGTCTTAGTGTATCAAACCCATTCTCGGTCGCGCAATCACGAGTCGATTGCCGAAATCGATTTCGTTGACTATAATGAAACAGAGGTTAAACGAACGAAGGGGTTGGAAGTCGAATATGGAAACTGGAACTATCATTACGATCGTATTATGGGTCGCGCTGATCGCCTACATCGCTTGGCGTTTCATGCCGGTCAAAGGCATCACGAAATTGTCGCAAGAAGAATTCCGGGCGAACTACCGTAAAGCACAAATCGTCGATGTTCGCGAAACACAGGAATTCAAAGGTGGACACATCGTCGGTGCCCGTAACATCCCGGTCAGCCAAATGAAGATGCGCTCGAAGGAATTACGAAAAGACATGCCGATTTACTTGTATTGTCAAGGTAGCATGCGTTCTTCACAGGCTGCAAAAGTCTTGAAAAAAGCAGGCTATACGAATCTGTATCAGTTAAAAGGCGGATTCAAGCAGTGGTCAGGAAAAATCAAACGGAGCTAATGCTTCGTTCATCGCAAAAAGAGGATCTCTCCTTCGTCGGAGAGGTCCTCTTTTTTATGAAACAGCTTATGCGTGTACTTCTTGTTTTGGTTCGTAGCGTAAGACCGGTTTTCGAGCAGCAAGTGTCTCGTCCATCCGTTTGACGACCGTCGTGTGTGGTGCGTTCAAAACGACATCCGGTGTCTCTTCGACCTCTTTTGCAATCTGGAGCATCGCATCACAAAAGGCATCGAGTGTTTCTTTCGACTCTGTTTCCGTCGGTTCGATCATGATACACTCCTCGACGTTCAACGGGAAGTAGATCGTTGGTGGATGGTATCCAAAGTCAAGCAGACGTTTAGCGATATCAAGCGTCCGGACACCTAATGCTTTTTGACGTTTACCCGACAAGACGAATTCGTGCTTGCAATAGACGTCGTATGGCGCGTCATACGCACCTTTGAGACGAGCCAACATATAGTTCGCATTCAAGACCGCTTCTTTCGAGACGCGAGCGAGACCTGCCCCACCCATCGTCCGAATATAGCTATAGGCACGAACGTTGATGCCGAAGTTACCGTAGAATGGTTTGACACGACCGATTGCTTCCGGGCGATCGTAGTCGAGGACATAACGATCTTCTTCTTTGCGGACGATTGGTTTCGGTAAATACGGAATCAAATCTTGTTTGACCCCTACTGGACCCGATCCTGGTCCGCCGCCACCGTGCGGTCCTGTGAACGTCTTATGCAAGTTCAAGTGGACGACATCAAAGCCCATGTCCCCTGGACGAGCAATGCCCATGATCGCATTCGAGTTCGCACCATCGTAGTACAGTTTTCCACCCGCCTCGTGAACCGCTTTTGCGATTTCGACGATATCCGACTCGAATAAACCGAGCGTGTTTGGATTCGTCAACATGAGTGCCGCTGTATCGTCACCGACTTTTTTCTTTAAGTCTGCTAAATCAACGAGACCACGTTCATCCGATAAGACCGTCACGGTATCAAATCCAGCGACTGATGCCGATGCGGGATTCGTTCCGTGTGCCGAGTCCGGTACGAGGACTTTCGTCCGTTTAAAGTCACCACGTGCATGATGGTAGGCCTTAATCAACATCAAGCCTGTCCATTCACCGTGTGCTCCCGCCGCCGGCTGGAGCGTCACTTCATCCATTCCTGTGATGACTGCGAGTTTTTCTTGCAGATCATACATTAAACCGAGTGCCCCTTGGACACTTTCGACTGGTTGAAGCGGGTGAATGTGTGCAAACCCAGGGAGGCGTGCCATATCTTCATTGATTTTCGGGTTGTATTTCATCGTACATGATCCGAGTGGATAGAATCCAGAATCCACACCATGGTTACGGTTCGAGAGTGCCGTGTAGTGACGGACGAGATCCAGTTCAGATACTTCCGGTAGCGCCACGTCTTCCTTCCGTAACATCGAGGTCGGTAACAATTCTTCTACTGCCACCTCATCGACAGTCGGTAACGGTAAGCTATAGGCGATACGACCCGGTTTAGAAATTTCAAAGATCAATGTTTGCTCATTCATGTGTGAGTCCCCCTAACGCTGTCACGAATTGATCCAACTCTTCATTCGTCCGTAATTCCGTTGCACAAACAAGCATTTCATTTTGACGTGCCGCGTCATACGATCCTAACGGCAAACCGCTGATGATCCCGTGATCGAGCAATTGTTGACTCGCACGTGTCGCGTCGATTGGTAGCGTAACGACGAATTCATTGAAGCTCGGTCCATCGTCAACGATCGTAAAGCCAGCCTGTTTCAGCTTTTGTTTTAAGGCATGTGCCGTTTGCAAGTTGCGTGTCGCGAGTTCCCGGATACCCCGTTTTCCGAGTGCACTCATCGCAATCGAAGCAGCGAGTGCATTCAACGCTTGGTTCGAACAGATGTTAGATGTCGCCTTGTCACGGCGAATGTGTTGCTCACGTGCTTGTAACGTCAGAACGAAACCGCGTTTCCCATTCTCATCGACGGTCTGCCCAACGAGACGTCCTGGAATCTTACGCATCAACGCTTTTGTCGTCGTGAAATAACCACACGTCGGTCCACCAAAACTTTGTGGAATTCCGAACGGTTGGCAGTCTCCGATCGTAATGTCAGCGCCAAGTTTACCTGGTGCTTCTAAGATACCGAGTGCCAGTGGATTCGCAGAGACGATGAACAGCGCACCACGAGCATGAGTCGCATCGGCCAATGCTTGTAGTTCTTCGACACGACCGTAGAAGTTCGGATACTGCACGATGACACAGGCGACGTCTTCGATGGCATCGAGTTGATCGATCCGTGTGACACCTTGCTCAAGCGCCAACGTCTCGACGTTTAGTCCTGGACCGTTCGCATACGTCCGAACGACATCGTGTGCCTCCGGGTGAACGCCGTCTGAAAGAACGATCGTCTTTTTCTTCGTATGGGCACACGCAAGCATAGCCGCTTCCGCTAACGCCGTGATCCCGTCATACATCGACGAGTTCGCGACATCCATCCCTGTCAATTCACAAATCATCGATTGGAATTCAAAAATCGCTTGTAGTTCACCTTGCGAAATCTCTGGCTGATACGGTGTATAGGCAGTGTAAAACTCTGAGCGCAGTAACATATGATTGACGACAGCAGGTGCATAATGATCATAGATGCCTGCGCCAAGGAACGATGGATATTGTTTCGTATTCATGTTTTGGTCGGCAAGCTTCGATAGCGTCCGAATCAAGTCCGTTTCCGGAAGTGGCACACCGACTTCTTCCAATGTACCGTTATCACGGACGGATGCCGGGATATCAGCGAGTAAATCTTCGATCGATGCTGCACCGATCGTCTGTAACATCGCTTGCTCATCTTCTGCTGTCATTGGTAAATAACGAAAATCCATAGAAATATCCCCCTTATTTCGTGCGACGATAAAACGGTGTCGCTGTTCGTTTCGCTGCTAAACGTTTTCCGCGTACTTCCACTTCAAATTGTTCTTGTTCCACTACTTCTGCAGGAACGAGTGCCCAAGCAATCGCTTTTCCGACTGTCGGCGGCAACGTACCTGTCGTCACCACACCAACGACTTCCCCGTCATGCCAAACCGGTGCATCTTGACGCGCAATCCCTTTATCGAGTAATTCAAGACCGATCAAGCGCCGCGGTGCTCCTTGTTCTTTCTGTTGCAACAAGACTTCCGAACCAACGAACGGTTTGACTTGTGGTTTGACCGCAAAGCCCATTCCCGCTTCGATTGGTGAAATCGTTGCTGATAATTCATGTCCATAAAGAGGAAGACATGCCTCAAACCGTAATGTGTCACGTGCCCCGAGCCCGCATGGTACGACACCTTGCTCAAGTAGTGCTTGCCAGACAGCAGGTGCGTCACCAGCTGCCATGTAGAGTTCGAACCCATCTTCCCCTGTGTACCCACTGCGTGAGACGATCATTTCCACTCCTGCAACCGTCCCCTGTTGGAACTTGAAAAATCCGATCTCTGATAAGACAAGTGGTGTCATGCCGGAAAGGATGGCTTCCGCACGTGGTCCTTGGACCGCAATTTGACCATATTGTTCCGATTGATTCTCAAGCGTGACGTCCCCTGTTAGATAGTGACGTAAATGTTGTTCGTCTTTTTCAATGTTCGAAGCATTGACGACGAGAAGATAGTCCGTTTCTGCCAAACGATAGACGAGTAAATCATCCACTGTCCCACCGTCTTCTTGGCATAAGACGTTATATTGCGCTTGCCCCACCGCAATCTTTGAAATATCGTTCGATAATGTAGCTTGTAAAAACGTCAGAGCATCCGGTCCGCTGACGAACAGTTCTCCCATGTGCGAGACATCGAACATGCCGACGTTCTCCCTTACTGCAACGTGTTCTTCTTTAATCGAGGAAAACAAAACTGGCATTTCAAATCCCGCAAAATCCACCATCTTACCGGTTTGCGAAACCGTTTCGAATAACGGTGTTCTTTTCAATGTCGTTTGACTCATACAAATCCCCCTATTTACGAACGTTTTTACTCTCTCTTCTCTTTAATGTTCCATTTTCAAATCCATCTTACCAATTAAAATCATAATTATCTAGTATTATTCGGAAAAAGGAACATACGAAAAAGAGAGAAAGGACCCTGTCCCTTCTCTCCTATTGTTTCATATTCTTCCCATGAAAGCCATTTCAAAATTGTTTGATTCCGGCAGTTCGTTTGATTTCTTCCTGGAGTCGACGACCTTCCGTCACCAATTGGCTCGCTCCTTGCTTCACACGATTTCCTTCTTCAGTGATTCGATTGATATTCCCTTTGATTTGATCGATTCGCTGCGTCGTATGATCAATGTTCGTCTGCAAGGTTTGCTGACGAATCGTAAAGCGGTCCATCAGTTGTTTTAACTGCCGAATATCCTGAGACAGCTTCTTTTTGTAAAGACTGAATCCGAACAACACGAGTCCTATGATAGCCAATAAAATAATACCTAACGTAATCCAAATCATGACTTCTCCTCCAATACAGTTTCAATCGCACGCGTTAATTCTTCGATTGATGCCGTTCCTTCGAGTCGGACAGTAGCTACTCCAGCATATAAGGAATAGCGACGTTCAAACAATCGTCTCACTTGTTCCCGTTCTGTCACGAGTGGACGATTCGGATCAGCGGCAATCCGTTCCCAAATCAAATCAAAGGGTGTATCGATCCAGACGACTGTTCCGGACTCCTGCATGTACAGTCGGTTCTCTTCCCGTTCGATGATCCCGCCACCCGTGACGATTACTTCCGCATTGCTACTCTTCAACAATTCGCTTTCATGTGTACGAAACCCTGCTTCGCCATGCGCAGCGAAAAAAGCGGTAATCGTTTGTCCATGTTCCTGTTCGAACCGTTCATCCAGTTCGTCGACCTCGTATTGGGTACCCAATCGATGTCCGACGGCTGTTTTACCAGTTCCCATAAACCCAATCAAATAAACCTTACTCATGTGTGACGACCGCCTCGATTCTTTGACCATTCTCTAATCTCGCTTCCATTTTAAAGCCTTTATCGGTCGCTGTACAGCTGACTTGTCCGATTGGGTAGTGAAGGGTCTCGTCCTTCGTACAATCTGCTTTCGCCGCTCGGATGAGAGACTCGAGTTGAAGGGCTTCTTGCTCTAACTGATGATGCCGCATCTCTTCGTCAATTTGCTGACAAGAAATCAAGAGCACGACTCCCATTCCTAGAAGTAACAGTAACGTTTGAATCAAGACGAATCCTTCCTGACGCATCGGAAGGAACGTCTGCTGTCGTTCAACTGAATCGAGAGAATCTCGGCATCCCCTGTCACGACATAGTGTTTGACGTCGCGGGCGTATGTCAGTTCACCTCCCTGTTCTTTCTTGAGACGTAGTTGATCTTGCACACGGACGAGACGCCACTTTTCAGCCGTCTCTCCCGGATTGACGTCCATTCCATGAATCTCGTCTCCGACGCGCTCACACATCGTACTACGCCACATCAGTCGTTCCACGGTATGAAAGAACAATTTTTCATTCATTCGGTTGACTTCCGGCGGACGAACGAGAGGGGTCAATGTCAAGATTGCCAGCAGAAGAAGTGGGCTCAGCCATAGGACGAATGAGAGTTCGAGAAGGGTCATTCCGGATTCCGCTCGCAAGACACATCGTTTCATTGCACCACGCTCCTTGTTTCAGGACATAGGACGCTGTTCGGTTTTCAACTTGATCCGTCGCCATCTGCTCAAGCTGTTCCGTCTCTTGTTCCCATTTCATTTGTTTCGTCCGTAAATCGAGATAAGGATCAATCGCTAACATCATAAAGATACCGATTGCAACGATCGAGAGCATCACTTCAAGCAAAGAGAAGCCCGCTTGGCGTTCGTTCTGCATCCTTCTCACCTCACTTTACGGATTGCCATTTGATAGTTCCCAAGTAAGAATTTGATTTCATATTCGGCTGTTGCCGAACGGCAAGACCAAGTCGCTGCATAAATCGAGTGATAGCTTTTAAAATAGATGATGCGATTCGAGGGTGGAACGGTACACGTATGACCATTTTGGAATGTCCGTTGCCATAACAACCGGTCATCCGCAAGGACAAGGTATCCTGCACCGTCTCCTCGAAATCGAAACTGCATCAATGATTGATCTTGCTTTGAGTACTGCATCAGTCGAAGTGTCTGAATATCTTGTTCCATCAGACGAACCTCTTGTTCAAGCGGAATCCAGTCCGGTCGTTTTTCAAACAGTGCCGGTAATAAAAAAACAAGTAAACAAGCAATGATTGTCAGCACCGCCGTCATCTCAAATAAGGTAAATCCACGTTCACTTCGTAAGTTCGCCAGTCTTCGGATCATACGTATACGTCTCCTGATCACAGACGAGAGCATTCGGTTTATCAGCTGTTCCGCGATTGATCGTCTGAAGGGATTCTGGGTACTTCTTCTCTTTGGCATAGTAAAGGTTTACTTCTGACCGAATGACTCGAATGTTCGCCTCACAACTCACACCTTTCGCCTGGTCCTTTCCACTTGTCATCGTTGGAATCAAAACGAGCAGTAATAACGAAATGATCAATAAGACGGCTGCCATCTCAAGTAAGGTGAATCCATCCTGTCGCTTTAAGAATTGTTTCATCGTATCGTCTCCTCTGTTTAGAATGGAAGCTGCTGTATCGCTAGCTGTATCGGATAATACAAGATGAGAAACAACGTTCCCGTCATGATCGTCAATCCACCGTACAAAATCGGCTCGATCCATAACAACTTTTTCTCTAGTTCCTCTTCCATCGACTCATGCAAAAGTGTCGCTTGTTCAAGCAATAACGGTCCAAGATCGCCACTTTCCCGCGCCAAATGGACGATTCCAATCGTCTCGGCTTCGATGATCTCATCTTCGCCAAGCGCTTCTGCAAGTGGTTCCCCTGCCTGTTGTTTAGCATGTAGACGAGCATAGAGATGCCCTTTTTTATTCGCTTGTCCTTGCTCTAGATGGCGAAAGGTCTCTTCGAGCGAGAAGCCAGCATCGATGAACGATCCTACTTCGATCGTGAATAAATAGCTGTAGTAGAGGCGAATCAAACGCTGTAGCGGTTTCAGTCGTAAAATACGGTTTAACGGAAAGAAGCGAAAAAAGAGGTACCCGGAGGTCAACAAAATAACGGGAATACTTGCGAGCAGATATTTCGCAGAGGGGTGAAGAAGGAGATGCAGAAATGAGGGGAGAGTCTTCGGGTCCGACATCTCGAGGAGAGACGGAAATACGTAGAGGGCGTAAAAGAAGAACAGAAGGAATAGACTGGTCGCTAGAACAAGCGGATACCGAATCATCTTCCAAAACTTCGATCGCATTTCTGTTTCGAGGTCGAGCAGTTTCACGATTTGGCGAAGAACGAGCAATGGTCGCTCTGTCCTTTCTCCAACGAAAAGAAGTCGTTTTAAGGTATTCGTTAACGCAAGCGGTTCAAGCGATGCTGCAAAGGAGTCTCCTTTCTCAAGACGTTGTTCCATTTCTCCGACTACTTCCGCGAACGGCTGACGCTCGAATCGTTTTAAAATGAGTAACGTCTCTTTCGCGGAAATGCCTTTTGATAACAAACGTTGATATCGTTTTAAGAACCGACTTTGATCGCGGCTTGTAAGTTTCTGACGGTACAGCGGACATCCTCTCCTTTTCGCTCGAGATGAATGATGCGTTGACAGACAGCTAGTTCTGACTCTTCGATCCCTAAACTACGCAATCGCAATCGCGCCTCATCAATACTTCCAGCGTGTAACGTAAATAACACGACGTGACCACTAAGTGCGGCATTCATCGTCAAACGTGCTGCCTCTCTCGTCCGCACCTCACCAAAAGCAATCCAATCCGGATCCGCTCGCAATATTTCCTCAAAACATCGCGTAGCAGTGAAGCCTGCCTTTTCATTTAGTTCCAGTTGTAAGACGTTTGGTACCGTACATTCCACCGGATCTTCAATCGAGATGATTCGCTTTTCTTCCATTGCACTCATCAAGGAATATAACATCGTCGTCTTTCCTGCACCTGTCGATCCAGAAATGACGATACACCCGTGTCGTTGTTCAGCTAACCAAGCGAAGTCCAATTGATTGTGTAACGTTCGTAAAGCTGTTTCTTGAGAGACCGTTGATCGATAAAATCGCCACGACATCGCATCCCCTTGTCGACTCGGCAACAACGAGACACGCATGCCCTTTTTCCCGTGCGGATACAAACCACTTTGCGGAATCCGCTCATTCTGTTCCTTTAAGTTCGCCTCATAGCGGACATGACTGACAAGTGTCCGGTAACGTGTCAGTTCCACCTCTTCTTGTTCACACAAACCATCACCCGTTCGACAAACTATTCGGACGCAAGCTTCATTCGGTACGAAATGAACATCTGTTGCACCAAGTGATTCGAATCGTTCCATGAGTTGTGTCGTCCATTCCTTCATTTCTCTTCACCTCCCTACCGCAAACAATACACAAAAAAAAGAAGCCGACCAAACCGGCTTCTTTACGATACGTGTGCGATTGTCCGATGTTTACGCTTCGCCAATGTCTCAAGACCTGGTTTATCGTATCCGATAACAAGTTGTTTTCCATCAGTGATGATTGGGCGGCGTAATAATTTCGGATTGTCACTCATGAGGCGTAATAACTCACTGAGTTTCATGTCTTCAATATCAATGCCGAGATCCTTGAAGGCTTGACTGCGTGTTGCGAGCAAACTTTCAATCCCATCCGTCGATAATTTCAACAGTTCCATGAGTTCATCAACTGTTGGAGCATTTCTGAACAGATGACGTTCCTCTACATCAACATGTTCCTCTTTTAACCATGATTTCGTTTTACGACATGATGTACAGCTTGGGTATGTGAAAAAGACTAACTCATTCGTCATTTTTGCTCCTCCTCTCAAAGTGTGGGGTTTCGTTACAGTTACTATAGCACGTCAATTTGACTTTGTACACCTTTTGTACAACTATTGTACAACTTTTTTTGAAACTTCATCTTTTGTTCACAGTTATTCCTTAACAATCACTAGAACAGGATGGACGGATGATTGTTTGCTTGGTAAAATAAGTACGTATATTGACTATCTGTCGGATTTAGGGGGTTATAGGAATGGGGAGAATGTACCGCGTACTCGGTTTCTGGACTGGTATCATCGCAGTCATGGCATTTATCGGCGCATTGGGTGGCGATGCAAGCTCAAGTGAGCATACGGATTCATTTTTAGTCATGGGCTTCGTCTTCTTAGCACAAACTGTCTTTTTTGCAGCGCTCGGTTACTTGCGCTTAACTGAAAAAACGTATGTCTATATCTTTGGAGCTTACTTAACTGTATTTTTCATCGTCTTTACGTACTGGTCGAACTTCCAGATGTAATGAAAAAAACTCGTCATCCTTTTGGATGGCGAGTTTTTTTAGTCAGAGGAATGGATTCGATTTCATTTCTTGACGAATCGTCGTACTCGGACCATGCCCTGGATAAACCGTCGTATCTGCCGGTAGTTCCGCGATGAGTCGATCCAGTGAACGCATCAATACGTCTTGATCCCCACCGTGTAGATCCGTTCGTCCGACGCCTTGCTGGAACAGGAGATCTCCACCGAACGCGATCCGTTCTCCTTTAAAGTAGAACGTCACACTTCCTGGTGAGTGTCCTGGCGTCTCAAGTACATGCATCGAAAAGCTACCGATCGTCAATCGTCCTGGTTGCAACAAATGATCCGCTGGTTTCATCCGCATCGGTGGCATTCCGAATTTTGCTGAACCATTCCATTCTGGATTACCGAGCCATCCTGCTTCTTCCGGATGCACGTAGACAGGGGCTTCCGTGAAGCGTCGTAACATATCCACACCACCAATGTGGTCAAAATGCGCATGCGTCAACAAAATCGCTTTTAATGTTGCTCCCCGACTTTCAATCTCATCGAAAAACCGCATATCTTCTGTACCCGGATCAATGACGAGACATTCCTTATCTTTAAATAACAAATAACCATTCTCAGATGCCATACCGGAAGTGATCATTACGATTTCCATTCTATAAAACCCCTTTACAATAGACTCTTCTCCTACTATACACGAAATTGTCGAAAGTTCCTGCAACGCCCTCTCGACTTTATCCCGCGAGTCGGATAAACTAAAAAGTGAGATTTAAGTGAAATCTTCGTGAAATTCATAACGTGATTGTTTAAGGGGGAGTACGTCATGCATTTGGATCAACCAATCGGTTGGCTTTTCTTCTTCGTCGCACTCGTCGGCGTTTGGGCCGTCGTTCGTTCACTTAAGAAACGCCAAATGTTTCCACTCGTATTCGCAGGTCTGACTGTCGTCTTATTCGGCTGGTTCGGGATTGCGACATTGATTTACGGCGGTATTCCATCGTAATCAAGATACGCTAAAAAGAGGCTGACTCAAAAGTCAGTATCTACAAAGATAAGGGAGGCAGATTGATGATCTGCCTCCCTTATCTCGTAATAAAAAGAATGACGCGTCATTCTTTTTTTTGAGTCAGCCCCTTGAGACTAAAGACAAAGTGCAATTTTTCTCTAACGAGAAGGATTGCACTTTTTTGTTCGTTTCGAATCGTTTTCCTGAGACAAGCATCGCGCCGCTTCAATTCGCTGCAGGGTCGCTCTTGCTTGTTATTCCCTAGGAAGCGATGTCGAGTGAACAAAACGCTTCCCTGATCCTTCTTCCGAGTATCAAAAGAATGACGCGTTACACGCCACTCTTACAGGAAAAAGCGCAATTTTGCGCTGTCAGAGACAAACGGGCGTGTGTCTCGCCTAAGGAAAGGGCGTGAAAAGATGCGTCATTTTTTGGTGTCAGCCCTTTTGTCTAAAATCTGAAGAGAGATACCTCGCGCATCTCTCTTTTTATTTGCCTTTCTACAAAAAAACGAATCCACTCGAAAGTAGATTCGTTTTCTTCATCTTATTTTGAAGTTTGAAGGAAACGGAGCAAGTCACCATAGATGACTTTATCCGAAAGTCCTAACTCCTTCTCGGATTGTTTCGTAGATTGTTTACACATCTCTGCTAACTCTCCATCTTTTACCTCTTCACCTGTCTGACGATCATAACATGTTTCCTGCGTATAAACCGTTTTGTCTGTTATGACGGAACCATCGCGGAACAGCGCATAATCCTTGTGCTGTTTCGAGAAGAGATCAGTACCGAACAATACTTCATTCTTGAAGTCTTGTCCTAACAGATGAAGCAATGTCGGTTTAATGTCGATTTGGCTCGCGACGTCTTCATGTTTTACACCTTTCGTTTGACCCGGTAAATGGATCACGAATGGTACACGTTGCAATTGCGCGACATCATACGGCGTCAACTCATCTTTGTTCATGAGTTCTGCCATCGCAGCATTGTGGTTCGTCGAGATACCATAGTGGTCACCATAGACCATGAAGATCGTATCATCCCACGTACCATCTTTTTTCAGACCCTCGATGAATTTACCGAGTGCCATATCTTGATACGCTAGTGCCTGAACGTAGTGGTTCAGCGTCGTAGAACTTGTCTCAAGCGGTGGTACAAGTTCATCTTCTGGTTTTGGCATCTCAAATGGATAGTGGTTCGTCAATGTGATGAACTTCGAATAGAACGGACGTGGTAAATCTTTCAACATCGGCAATGACTGTTCAAAGAATTTATCGTCAAGCAAGCCCCACTCCGTCAAATCTGCTGGATCACCTAGGTCATAATCCGTCTCTGAGAAGAAACGATCGACGCCAAAGCTATTGTAGACGATGTCTCGGTTCCAGAACGATTTGTTGTTTGCATGGAAAACAGCTGAATAATAGCCGTCTTCTTTCAGCATTTCAGGAGTTGCCCGGAATTCATTTTCTCCGTTCGTAAAGAATGCTGCACCGCGTCCAAGTGGATAGATCGAGTTTTCGAGAATGAACTCAGCATCTGCCGTTTTCCCTTGTCCTGTGTTGTGATAGAAGTTATCCCATGAATGCGATTCCTTGATCAACTTATTCAGGTTCGGTGTAATCTCTTGTCCGTTTGGTGCTTTTAATCCAACTGCAAAGGATTGTGCCGACTCAAAGGAAACGACGATGACGTTCTTTCCTTTGTACTTTCCGAACATAGCTGGGTTCGGTTCAGCATGTTTTGAATCAATGAAACTTTGAACTTCCGACAGTTCAGAACTGTCCGCGAGTGCTTTTTGCGCAGATGTCTTAGACTGAATGAGAGCATCATACATATGGAAGTTAAATGTTCCGATGTTTTTAACGAGCAATTCTCGGTCGAAGGCACGTGTGAGCAATTCTGGACGTTCTGTCTCAGCGAGCGTCAAGTTTCCAAGGAAAACGACAACTGCTGCAACGAATGCGAGAATCGCGCGTCCACGTGACGCAACATTTTTTGACATGTCCATTTTCCGTAAGAAGAACGGTAAGATGATCAAGTCACCGACGATCAATAAATCGGACCAATTCAAAAGTGACCCGAGCGATGCAGAAACAGTTTCCGCATTCGATGTTTGGAACAATACCGGCAACGTCAGATAGTCATTAAAGAAGCGGAAGAAAATGATGTCCGCATATAAAATGAGTGTCGCGACGAACAGTGTGCCGTAGATGAACCATTTTTGAACATTTCCTCGGAAGAAGAAGCTGAACCCGAACATGAAGAGCGCTGAACTAATTGGGTTAATTAGTAGAATGAATGCTTGCGCAGAGTTTGTTACGGGAACGTTGAAGAAAAGTGTATACGCTAAATACGTTTTTAACCAAATCAATAAGGTCGCAATCCAAAAGAGCTTGTGCTCTTTATAGGTGCTGCGAACGCCTTGACCCATCTTTAGGCGCATTCGCGACCAGATGTTTGCGTCTTGCTGCATAAAAACCTGCCTCCTAATTTACATGTGCTTTCTGATTTCAGTTCACACAACTTACCTCATAATTTACATATACCCATATCACGTGAAAATTTTACGCTTAGTTTTACAAAAATGCAACTGGAATCCGGAAGATACTTAACAATCACATAATTACTGTACGTTTGTAAACAAAAAAAAGATTCGCCGAAGCGAACCTTTTACTGAAATTGAATATTATCATTTTTTGAGAAACATCTGCTTCGCAAGCCATGCACAGCCGATGACTCCTGCATCGTTTCCAAGCTCGGCAATCTTGAACGTCGTTGATCCGAAAACCCGTGGTAAAGCGAAGCGTTCGAACTGTTGACGGAGTGGTGCAAGCAATGTCTCGCCCGCTTTTGACACACCACCACCGATAACGATGATTTCCGGGTTAATACTGTTCGCTAAGTTGGAGATGGCAAGACCGAGATGGAACGTCACTTCTTCTACGACTTCCGTTGCAATCCGGTCTCCTTTCTCATACGCTTCGAATACGTCTTTTGCTGTCACTGCCTTGATGTCGTTGAGTAACGTTTCTTTCCCTTTACGCTTCTCAAGACCAAGACGAGCGATCCCTGTTGCTGACGCGATCGTCTCAAGACATCCTTTGCGACCACATCCACATAGGACGCCACCTTCAGGCAACATCGTGATATGACCGATTTCTCCAGCCATTCCGACTGTACCATGCACGATTTGTCCGTTCGTGATCAGACCACCACCGACGCCCGTACCGAGTGTGACAGCAAGGAGTTCGGTTGCCCCACTACCGGCACCTTTCCACATCTCACCGATTGCCGCTGCGTTCGCATCATTTTCAAGCACAGCCGGTAAACCCGTCAAACGTTCGAATTCACCGATGAGTTCAAAGTTAGTCCAACCGATATTGACTGCTTTCTCAACGACACCTGTATTGAAATCAATGAATCCCGGCGCACCGATGCCCGCTCCGACGAAATCTTCTGGTCGTTTATTGCTCTCTTGACACTTCTCAAAGAAGGATTTTGCGATATCTCCAGGAATTTGTACGCCATCATTCAAAACGACCGTCTCGATTTCCCACTTTTCTACAATGATCCCTTGCAAATCCAAAATTGCCATTTTGACTGTCGTGCCGCCGATATCAATGCCGAGTAACCATTTCATTGCTTCGTCTCCCCTATACTCATATAATGTCTGCTTCCTCATTTTACCGGACATAACCCGTTTGCGCAAAGGGTTGCACAATCTTAAATGTTATCGGATTGTGAACGCTTTAATTCATGTCGTAAGATTAGTTTCGCTGAATCGTACTGACGTTGTTCCAAAACGCCTGCTTCTTGTAATTCATCGAGTTCAAGCATCATCATCGCGATATCGGACGCTCGGTCCCCAAGATAGATGAATGTTCCGTATGTCTTGAGTAACTGCTGTACGTCATACAGTGTCTTCATCAACCATCGGCTCCTTTACATAGGCATGCAACAAATCATATGTCGCTTGTAACGACGTCTCATGTGTACGTTCGTACGAATGACTCGATTCGATTCCCGGACCGAACAATCCGTGCCGGACGTCGTGTCCCGCACTTACTGCCGCTGAGGCATCCGAGCTATAGAATGGATAGATATCAACCTTATATGGAATACTGTTACGTTGTGCTAAACGCGTTAACTGGTGGCGTAAAGCCAAGTCATATGGACCCGAACCATCTTTCGCACAGATCGAGACCGTGAATTCATCGGAGTGTTGACCGTCTCCTAGTGCCCCCATGTCGACCGCGATGTATTCTGCGACTTCTTCCGTGAATCCAGCATTTCCACCGAATCCAACTTCTTCGTAATTTGAAATCAGAATCTGGACCGTGTGTGGCAGCTCGATTGTTTTCCATTCCTTGATCAATTCAAGCAACAAAGCAACGGATGCTTTATCGTCGAGATGGCGCGACTTCACGAATCCCGTTTCCGTGTAGAGGAATCGCGGATCAAATGTTACGATGTCTCCTACTTCAATCCCCGCAACGCGCGTCTCTTCTGCTGTCGTTGAACGGATATCGAGCCGTACTTCGATATTATCAGCGGAGCGTTCCGTCTTATTCGTCTCGCGCGACGTATGAACACTCGAATGGTGGAACACGATCGTACCTGAAATCGTTTGACCGTCCATCTTGTGAATGAGACAGTTCTCACCTTCAATTGCTGTCCAAGCATATCCCCCCAGTTGTGATAAACGAAGTCGTCCTGTTGGTAAAATCTCTTTCACCATCGCTCCTAGTGTGTCGACGTGTGCCGTCAGTAACCGTGTACGCGTTGAAGCACCAGGTAGTATCGCTAAAATCGCTCCTTTCTCAAGTTTTCGATACATGATTCCTTCTGATACCAATCGCTTTTCTACATATGTAATCGCTTCTTTTGTCGAACCTGTTGGACTCGGAATCGAGACAAGCTCTTCAATCGTACGTATGACTTCTTTCATGTTCATTCGCTCCCTTTCAATCGGACTACGATGTGACATCCGCTTTGTTCTCATGATAACAAATATTCATTCTTTGCCGATACTGATATCCTACGGATACCATGCAAAAAAGCTGTAGCACTTTTTTTGCTACAGCTTCTAATCTACATCCTCTGAAGAACTTAGACGTACTTCTTCATCCAAATATCATCACGATATGTGCCGTCTTCTAATTTTACGGAATCTGGATCTTCGGCATATACTTCAAAACCGAGCGACTCATAAAGATTTTGTGCGGCTTCGTTTCCTGATAAAACGGCAAGAATGACTTGCTCGACGTCCGGTAACTTTTTCGCTTCCTCGATTAAGGCTTCCATTAAAGCGCGACCAGTACCCCCGCGATATTCAGGTGATACGTATACTCCAGAAATCATCGCTTTATGCGATTCACGTGACAATTCATATGGTTTGACCTGACCAAACCCAAACAACGTATCACCGTCGAACATACCAAGCCAAACCTCATCGGAGTCGGGTTCTCCCTCAAGTCCTTCTTGTACTTCGCGGAGCGGGGTTTGCTGTTCATCATCAAACGAATGACCGAATGCATCTGGATGATTTTTTAATCCCTCAAGGCGTAGATTCCAGTATTGTTCTGCATCCTCTTTAGTAAGTTTTCGAAAAGTATACATGACTGTCGGTTCTCTCCTTTTTGGGTATCATGACGTACAAAAAATGACGTAAAAATGCTTCTATCTCTTACTTAACCCTTTTCTAGTAAAATAAAACCTAGATTTTTCTCTTTTTACTACTGGACGAATAGATGTGATTTTTTATGTATTCGTTCTTTACATCAAAAAAACTCAAGTGTGGACAATATAAAGCAAGTCCGACACTTGAGTTTTTTTACTACTTTATTTCGGTAATACCTTCAGCATGATGCGTACGCTTATCCTTGCAAGACGGGTTCAAGCGTCTGACGCAATACATCAGCAGAATGATGGAATTTCTTCAACTCTTCTTCCGTCAATGAGACTTCAATGATTTCACGCACACCTTGACGATTAATGATGGCGGGAACTCCAATGTGGATACCGGAAATGCCATACTGCCCATCGACATGCGCACCGACCGTTAATAGACAGTTCTCATTTCCGAGGATGGCACGAACGATCCGAACAAGCCCAAGCCCGATCGCATAGTAGGTTGCCCCTTTGCGCTCGATGATATGATAAGCAGCATCTCGGACGTTGATGTAAATTTGATCAAGATCTGCTTGAGAATAACGATCGTCTTCAGCAAGTAGTTCATCAATCGTTTTTCCATAAATACGGCTGTTACTCCAGGCAGCGAATTCCGTATCACCATGTTCTCCAAGAATATAGGCATGGGCATTTCGGGAGTCAATGTGAAAGTATTCTCCAAGCATTTGACGCAGACGTGCTGTATCAAGCACCGTTCCTGATCCAAATACGCGGGATTTCGGAAGACCGGAATATTTCCAGGCAAGATGAGCCATGATATCAACCGGATTAGAAGCCACGACGATGATCCCATCAAAACCAGAATCCATGATTTGACGAATCATTTCTTTCATGATCAACGCATTCTTTGCAACGAGATCGAGTCTTGTCTCACCTGGTTTTTGTGGAGCGCCTGCCGTGATGACGACGACTTCCGCTTCGCGGCAGTCCGCGTAGTCGCCAGCCCATATTCGCATCGGTGAAGAGCTAAATGGTGTTCCATGGTTTAAGTCCATTGCCTCGCCCTCTGCTTTGGCTTTGTTGACATCAATGATGACAAGTTCTTCACAAAGCCCAGCTGTTGACATCTGATAGGCAAAGCTTGAGCCGACTGCACCAGCTCCAATGAGGGCTACCCGTGTCACTTTCGCATGTAATTCCATATCGTTATGTCCACCCTTTCATTCATCCTAAGAGTTTGTTAACTATCTCACAAATAAATTGTAACATCTTTCACATTATTTGTACCATGTGAAATTAATCACATTTGTCCGTTTTGTGTCATTGATATCCTAACATAAGGAATTACATACTCATATACTTTCCAGTTACCAGAATCGAACGATGATAAACCCGATTCCACTTGCCAAACCACTCGTTAAGACATTGACAGCATCATTCCCTAAAAATCGAATACCTGAAACATAAGCTGTCGGTTGCCCATGGTGCTTTCGCTTTTCTGTGTATTCCCCACAAACTGTACATCGGTAAACGCGTTGCCCTACTGCTCCAAATAGTGTATCCAGCAGGCTCCCGAGTACACCGATGCTTGTTACGAGTAAGACGTCTCTTAAAGAAAGAGAAAATATCCAATGCGCTGCTATCGCGATGAACGCAGCTCCTGCGATCGTACCGACCGTTCCAATCAGCGACATCGCTCCACTTGTTCCTGCTGGTACCCGTCGTAACGTTTTGAGCGACCATGGATCACGTCTTGAGAGCGGTCCGATTTCGGATGCCCACGTATCAGCATTCGATGCTGCGATGACGAATAGAAACAACAAGAGATACGCAAAATCCATCGTCATGGCATACGCTAAGGCAGCAACGAACGCTACCCCTCCATTCGCAAGGACTTGCCATCCGTCACGCGCGCCGTCTTTCTCAACGATGGAGTCGACCGATTGTTTTCTAGATCGTCCGACCTTCGATAACAGACTCGAGCTACCAAAGAAGAGTAAGAGTACTACTAATCCTTGCCAACCGAATCCGAATGAGACACCACTACCGACGAGCAGGGTCATGATCGCACCACTTGTCGTCAATAAACGAAAAGATCGTCCGGTCCAAGCAAGCAATAGACAAAACAAAATGGTCGCGCTTAGCATCGGATGACCTCTAATTCAGTGACGATCAAGTCAACGGGGATATCAAAGGCTTCCACTTCGAAATCTGGAAGAAGTTGTTCAGAAAAGGCAATCGATACTTTACATCCTATATATGGCACGAGTGCACGATCGTAATAGCCTCCTCCCCATCCTAAACGATAGCCGTCCCGACGATAGGCGCGACCTGGAACGAGGCAAAGCTCTGCTTGATCAAGTGAGGCGCGACGTGCTGAAGCGATCGGTTCAGCAATCCCCATCTGATTTACTTGCAGTTGATCTTCTGGTCCATGTTCATAAAAGATCATCTCGTCTCCGACTACTTTTGGTATCAAGACCGTCTTGCCCTCTTGCCACGCCTGTTCAATCAGCATTCTTGTATCACATTCATTTCGAAAAGCTAATGTGATCGCGACACAAGTCGCTTGTTGCCATTCAGGTAATAATAATACATGTTCGTGAATCAACCGTTCCTTCTCCGCACGGTTCTCCATCATATCGAGTCGTTCTTTGATCAGACGGCGTACTTCTTGTTTATTCATGAATGTCTTCCTTTCCACAAAAAAAGCCATCACACGAAGTGACGGCTTCCATCTCAATTATTTCACTTCACGGTGAAGTGTGTGCTTACGGAGACGTGGGTTGTATTTCTTCAACTCAAGACGCTCTGGGTTGTTACGCTTGTTCTTTTTAGTGATATAAGTACGGTCACCAGTTTCAGTGCAAGCTAATGTGATTTTAACGCGCATGGGATTCCCTCCTATCTAGCTCTCGATGTATCAAGTGATTTTGCTTTACATAAGGTTAAGCATACTCAAGTATCGTACCAAGAAAGGAAAGGAATTGCAACTGTTCATCCGTTCTTTTTCGGATTCGTCACGTGTTGATATGGTTTTTCAAGGTTCTCTTCAAAACGCAGTGGCTTCTTTTCGACGTGATACTCTTGTTCCACCCCGTGACGTGACTCTTCTCGTTCTAGATAAACAACCGCTGATTGGCGCAACGCATCTCCTTCAAGTCGTTTTAAGGCAACGACCAGACCACCTGAACGATCAGGAGAACGCTCACTTTCGACATCGTAGACGTTACTGACGAGTGGCAACTCTTTGATCTTCGCGATAGCTTGGGCAGCTGATGCGGTCTCCATGTTGAAGTTGTGGATGACTGCGAAATCAACGATCTTACTCAAAGCTTGCGCTTGGCGTAAGAAGGCTAAATTTAGTGCCGCCAGTTGGTTATAGGTCTGAACGAGCGGTAGACCTGTCACTTGCACTCCGTAAACGTGAACACCTTCTTCAAATCGATACGCTTCCGGATGTTCCGTGACGACATAGACGTTCTCACCAGCAGCAGCGAGCCGTCGAGCGAGCTCCGAAGCTGGTCGGTCTGACGCATCATATTGTCGGACGAACAATAAGATGGCGTCTGTATTCCAAGATTTCTCACGCTTCACTGCCACGTAGTAATCATGTGCCGTCAAGAAGACATCCGGTTCAATATCTGAATCTTGAAGAAAAGGATATTCGCGATATCGAGCATCCAACCATTCCACCGTCAGCTCCTCAGCATCCAGTCGACGCTCGGTTTCTTCAAAACGTAAGATATGCTCCCGGAAACGATTCGCAGCATACTGCGCTGTCGTCTGTCCATCAAGGATGAACGGCCAGTCGCTCGAGACAGCGAGGAGGTATTCTCGAATGAGTTGACGCTTCGCTTTGACAGTCAACGCATCTTGATGACGATTTCGAGCTACGATTCCTGCTAGTCTCTTCTCAAGCTGATGGAGATGACGAATCATCCAGTCATTCCGTTCATTGATCCAGACTTCCGCGTAGCCTTTTCGTCCCCATGTTCCCATCGCGACGTGCGCCGTGTCAATGTCTTGGAAGTGACGTTCGAGGAAGATCGCCGGTGAAATCGACTCAATTCCTTGATCTTCTAAACGTTCCATCGCTTTACCGAGGAAGTCGGGACCTTCAAACCACCAGTGACCGAACAATTCGGCATCAAATGGTGCTGTGACAAGGAACGGTGGGAAGTCTTGTCCTTGATGCGCATCTAAATGTTCACCAAGTGCTTGTGCGAAGTCTGCTGCGTGCTCACTTGTCCGTTGCCATGCCCAATCACGAACGTAATAGTCTTTTTGATCCGTTTCTCCTGTTACACGATGCAATTTCAATCCTGTATCATAACGTAAGCCTTCCGGGTGCATGAACTCAGCGATTTGATCCCACTCTCGATCGTACGCAAGGTCACGATAAAACTCGCGGTAATCCGGATGACCCGGGTATCCGATGACAGAGCTCCAAATCTTCCCGGAAATGATTTGATCACGCGGGAACAGTGCCACACCGTGCGGCGAATAGACAGGTGCTCCGATTCCGTGTTTCGGTGACGGATCCGCGTTTAAGATTGAATGTTCGTCAACGAATGTATAACGAATGCCCTCTTCATACAAAATACGATCAAGTCCGGGCGTATACGCACACTCTGGCATCCAAAGACCAGATGGACGGAATCCGTAATGACGTTCGAAACAGTTCAATCCCGTCTGAATTTCAGAACGTGCCGCTTGTTCAGACAACATGTGCGGACTGAATCCGTGCGTCGCCGTACACGTAATCAAATCGAGATAACCTTGCTCCTTGTAATGACGGAATGCGCGGTTCAAATCTTTTTCCCAGTGAAGGAACGTATTCAATAAATCTTGATAGCGGTCTTGATAGAATAGAAGCGCATCTCGTTCCTTTTGAGCAAGCTCTCGCTCTAGTTCCTGGCGAATCAAACGTAACGTATCCTCGATATGCTCGATATACCGCTCTTGAATCAATGGGTCGGCAAGCATCTCGATGACGGGTGGTGAAATGCTGACCGTCCAGCCGAGCGGACGTGACAAGCGATCGACCTCCCACAATAATGGGATGTAGGTTTCTGAAATCGCTTCATACATCCACCGTTCTTCTAGACGATGCGCCTCTTCATGACGGATATATGGTAAATGTGCATGTAAGACGAGTGAAAAATATCCTTTTCGCATAGCTTCTCTTCCTTTCCCTCTCTCTAATTCCATTATCGGACGCGATCGAAATAGGAGTAAGGACGTAATACTTCGACCCATTCCGGTTGTTCGACCTCTCCGTATTGCCAATGATGCACGACTTCCGCGAACCGTCCGTCCGTAACTGGCTCGTCACGTGGCGTTTCGACTGGTTTTGAACGCAGTACTGGAACAAAGTCCCCGTCGATCGTTTGAATGCCCCATTCAATGATGTATGTAGTATTCGGGGCGACTGGTCGAACGAACCAAGCATTCGTCATTTCTGGTAGCTCGAATTGATACGTCCGATTTGCCTGTCCTTGTTCATATTCAACAAGCGTGACATCAATAATGCGTAATTCTTTACGGAACGAATCAAACGTCGTGTGATAGTGCGTCTCTAGCAACTGTTTCGACAGTTCAGACAATTCCCAGTAGACGTATAACGCTGTCGGTGACTGAACGATGGCGTGGAGGATGTCATCCTCGTAATGTGTCGCCATTCCAAACGCGTCGCGTTCGAGCGAAGGTACCACTTGCACAGACGGTACGACGTCTAATACCGGTGCAGTCGACTTTTTCGTCTGCTTGACCGTTTTTGATTCTACTTTCGGCGCTGCTGCAGGTTGTTCTGTTAACGATTTACGATATTTAGTCCAAGCATATTTGATTTTTCCTTCAGTCGTATCCAATTGAGCTGCGATTTGTTTTGTTGTCAGCCCTTGTTCTTTCAATTTAATGATTTGCTCAAGCATTCCCAATCACCTCTCTGTCATTATTCACTTCTTTCCTATTCTACAAACGTGTTTCGAATCCCTTTGCAAAAAAAGTAGGCAGAGGAAATTCCTCCTGCCTACTTGATTCATCCGTTTAAATCATAATGTTTTCCTTTTTCGAGATAGATCAGATGCTCCCCGACGTTCGTCAAGTGATCACCCATCCGCTCGATGTAGCGGCAAATGTTCGTGAATTGCATCACTTCATCGACAACAATCGGCTGAAGTGACATATGACGCATGTACTGGCGAAGTGCCTTATATGTCGTCTCATCAATGACGTTATCGAGATCAGACAAGGCTTTTGCTTTCTCGACATCTCCGTCACGATAGGCGACGATCGCAGTTTCCGTCATATCCAGTAATGTCTCGAATGCTTCCTTCAACAAAGAGATATCGATGACATACGGGAATGTTTCAACACGAAGAACCGCTTTTGAGATATTCCCCGCATAATCTGCAATCCGTTCGAGATCCGACGAAATTTTCATCGCGGTGATGATTCGTCGTAAATCCGTCGCAACGGGTTGTTGCTTCGCGATTAATAAAATAGCATCATCGTTGATTTCAAGTTCAAGATCATCGAGTTCATTATCGTTTTCAATGACACTACGCGCGATATCTTGATCATATTTTTCGAGTGCTTCAGCCGTTGTTGCGATCTGTTGCATCGTCTTGCGAGCCAGTAAAAAGACCTTTTGATCGAGTATTGCCAAATTTTCTCCAAAAATCGTACGGTTCGCTGCCATTCGTCTCGTCTCCCCTTCTTATCCGAATCGTCCTGAAATGTAATCTTCCGTCCGTTTGTCACTCGGATTTCCAAAGATCCGGTCTGTTTGATCGAACTCGACGACTTCACCATTCAAGAAGAACGCTGTTTTGTCCGAAACACGTGCAGCCTGTTGCATGTTGTGTGTCACGATGATGATCGAGTAGTCTGATTTTAATTCTTGGACGAGTTCTTCTACTTTTAATGTAGAAATCGGGTCAAGTGCCGATGTCGGCTCATCCATCAAGATGACATCCGGCTCGATTGCAAGGCAACGTGCGATACAAAGACGTTGTTGCTGACCACCAGAAAGACCGTAGGCATTTTCGTTCAAACGATCTTTGACTTCATCCCAGATCGCCGCACGGCGTAAACTGCGTTCGACGATCTCGTCGAGGATTTTTTTGTTTTTAACACCGTGGACACGGGGACCGTAAGCGATGTTATCATAAATTGATTTTGGGAATGGATTCGGTTGCTGGAAGACCATTCCGACCGATGTCCGTAATTCTTCGACACCGTATTCTTTATCAAAGATATTACGTCCGTGATACTCGATTACACCATTCGTCCGTACGATCGGAACGAGTTCGACCATTCGATTCAATGTTTTGATGAATGTCGACTTCCCGCAGCCAGACGGTCCAATGATTGCCGTGACTTCATTTTTCTTAATGTCGAGATTGACATCTTTTAACGCATGATCGTCACCGTACCATAAGTTTAAGTCTTTGACGTTATAGACGCTCTCACGTGCTGCTACTGGTTGGTTCATACGCTCTGTCCCTTCTGTAACGACTGATTTCGTATTCAGCTTCGTATCCATCATCTGTCTTCCTCCTTAAAAGAAATCCCTTCTATCTATCTCGTTCGATTAATAACGTTTTGAGAAACGGTTCCGGATCCAGATCGCAAGTGAGTTCATCGTCAAGAGAATGACCATTAAGACGATGATACCTGCCGCTGCAAGTCCTTGGAAGTCCGCTTGCGGACGACTTGTCCAGTTGTAGATTTGAATCGGTAATGCTGTGAATTCTGAGAAAATGCTTTCAGGCGCACGAGCAATGAAAATCGCAGCTCCGACCATGATGAGTGGTGCTGTCTCACCAATCGCTCGAGATACAGCCAAGATGATCCCAGTAATGACACCCGGAAGTGATGCCGGAAGAACGACTTTGAACGTCGTTTGCCATTTTGACGCACCGAGTGCAAGTGATGCATGACGCATCGCTTGTGGAACGGCACGGATTGCCTCTTGGGACGAGACGATGACGACCGGAAGACTCATCAACGCGAGTGTCAATGCTCCTGCAATCAATGTTGAACCGAAGCCCATGTTACGTACGAAGAACGTCAAACCAAGTAAACCGAAGACGATCGATGGTACACCTGCAAGGTTTGAGATGTTGACTTCGATGAATGAAGTCATCCGACTCTTCTTCGCGTACTCTTCTAGGTAAATCGCTGCCCCGACACCAATGATGAAAATCATCGGGATGATGAGGAGCATCAAGAAGATGGAGCCCATTAACGCCGGATAGATCCCGGCACGTTCCGAACGGCGTGATGGTGCATTTTGTAGAAACTCAAGTGATAACCATGACGCACCGTCACGGATGACGCCGAACAAGAGAATACCTAAGACGACGAGACCGAAGAACAGTCCAGCAAGGAAAATGACTTTTGTGACGTTGTTGACGATGAGTCGCTGGCTAATGGATTTCTTCACCGCGACAGGATCAATGAATTTTTTTGAGACAGGTTGCTTTTCTGGTAAGGCCATCTTAGTACTCCTCTCTGAAGCGGCGTGTGATCCAGTTCGCAAGTAAGTTCATCACTAATGTGAAGACGAACAAGAGCGTACCAACCGCATAGATACTGTAATATTCGACAGTTCCAAATCCAGCATCACCTAAGGCAACCTGAACGATGTAAGCTGTCATCGTTTGAACTGGTTCGAGTGGATCAACAGCAGCTGTTGGATTCGAACCACCAGCGATTGTAACGATCATCGTCTCACCGATCGCACGAGACATCCCGAGTACGATCGACGCAATGATACCTGATAAAGCAGCTGGAACGACGACTTTCAAAGCGACTTCAAGACGTGTCGAACCTAGCGCAAGCGCACCATCACGAATTTTTTTCGGGACAGAGCTCATCGCATCCTCAGAAATCGAAGCGATCATTGGAATGATCATGATCCCGACGACAATCCCTGGGCTAAGCGCATTGTAAATTTGAATTCCTGGAATCAATTTTACGAGTACTGGTGTGACGAACGTCAACGCGAAGAATCCGAAAACGATTGTCGGAACACCAGCTAAGACTTCAAGAATTGGTTTTAAGATACGGCGTGCGCGGTCTGACGCGTACTCACTTAAATAAATCGCTGATGTGAGACCGATCGGCACGGCAACTAGCATCGCAATCACGGTAATCTCAAGCGTCCCGACGACAAGCGGCCAAATTCCATACTCTGGTTGTGAGTTGAGTGGATACCAGCTCGTACTGCCGAAGAATTCCTTGAACGGAACGACTTCGAAGAAGTGCTCTGTTTCAATGACTAACGTGAGAATGATGCCGATGGTCGTAACGACCGAGACGAACGCACAAAGGAATAACACGATCGGCATGACGCGTTCCATGACGTTTTTCATACTGTATTTTTGTTGTCGGTTCTGTTGAATCAGCTCGCGAACCGATTTATTTTGTGTTGAACTCATCCTTCTTCACTCCCTACTCCTTCTTGACATGAGAACGGGACCCAACCGGTACAGACTTCCCCGGTTGGGCCATCCTCATGACTCGATGATTTATTTCATTGCGTCTTCAATTGCTTTTGCGTTTTCATCATAACGATCTTGTGGCATTTTAATGTATCCAACTTCTTCAGCGAGATCACCAGCGTTTTCGTTCGTGAACTGAACGAAATCAGCGACTTGTTTTTTATCTTTCATTGATTTGTTGTTGACATACGTGTAAATTTCACGTGAAAGCGGGTAAGATAAATCTTTGATCGTTTCAGGTGTTGGATCAACTGCGTCTTTTCCTTCAGCTGAAAGTGGTACTTCCTTCAACTTATCTTTATTCTCTGCGTAGTACGCGTAACCGAAGTAGCCGATTGCGCCTTTCGTTCCTTCAACACCTTTGACGAGAACGTTATCGTCTTCTGATAATTGAACATCTTTACGCATATCTTTTTTCTCAAGTACTTTTTCAGAGAAGAAGTCGAATGTTCCTGAATCTTTCCCTGGGCTGAAGAATTTCAATGGTTCAGCTGGGTAAGAAGAATCGACATCTTTCCATGTTTTGACGTTAGGATCGAGCCAGATTTTCTCGAGTTGCTCCATTGAGAGTTCTTTTACCCATGTATTTTCTTTGCTGACTGCGACAGTCAAACCATCATATGCGAGTGAAAGTTTTGTATATTCAATGTTGTTCTTTTTCGCTTCAGCTGCTTCTTCTTCTTTAATTTCACGCGATGCGTTTGAAAGATCTGTTTCCCCAACGACGAAGCGTTTGAATCCACCGCCTGTACCAGAGACACCGACTGTGACATCTACGTCAGGTTGTTCCATCGAATATTCTTCACCGACAGCTTCCATGATCGGGAAGACTGTAGAAGAACCGTCGATTGCGATTTTTCCTTTTAAATCAGATGAACTAGCAGAACCGCCTTTATCGTTACCACATGCTGCCCCCACTACTGCGATTGATGCTACCGTTGTGATGAGTGCTGTTTTTTTCATCCAAGACATGATTAATTTTCCTCCTCGAAAGTATGTCGCTGACGATGTCACGACTTTTTATCCGTTTTCCTTACAAGACTTATACTACGGATGAACTATTAAAACGAAATGAATCCAACGTAAAAGAATTGTAAAGGCGTGTTTTTTAGTGTTTACAATTCGAAATCCATTAGAAAAAAAGGTCAATACAAACAAAAAAACGAGAGTGATTGCTCACTCTCGCTTTATTTCTAGTTAATTTGGCTTAGTTTGCCATGGGACGTCCTTCACATTGAAATACGCTTTGACAAGATCATGACCGATTTTTGAGTTGACGGTTTCTTGTTCCATATAAGGAAGGAACACGGCCCATGCCATCTCTGGATTATCATACGGTGCCCAGCCGACAAGGTTCGAGTTCAATGAACGAACCGGTTGACCACTGCCGTCACGTAAGGCAATTCCATCATCACCATAGACACTGACCTGCGCTGTACCTGTTTTCGCAGCTGCATCAATACCGGTTTGGGCAATGATTTTTGCTGTACCACGCTCTCCCTTGACAACACGATGTAATCCTTCACGGACATGATCGATGTTATCTTGACTGACCTCAATCCGATTCAGGTAATTCGTCTTGAAGCTATAATCCACTTGTTTCGTTCCTTTTTCAATCGAATTCGACGCGAGAACTTCTTTTAAAAAGTGAGGTTGAACACGATAGCCACCGTTGGCAAGTGTTGAAATATACTGTGCAACTTGTAGCGGCGTAAAGGCATCATACTGTCCGATGACTCGGTCCATCAGTAACGTGACACGGTCCGGTGTCCCTTGAACTCCTTTCGCTTCGTAAGGTAAATCGACACCGGTCGTCACTCCGAGCCCGAACTGACTGTAGTAATTCTGCATGATCGCAGCCGCTGCATCTACACTTGCTCCAGCGATACCATTACTATGATATTTCGCCATCCGCATCGCAATATTGAACATATAAACGTTTGATGAACGCTCAAGTGCCGTCAAATCCGTGATTGCTCCCATGTTGACGTACGATGCTTTTTTCGTACCACCAATCGTGATCGGAGCATCATTGATGACTTCGTTTTGACGGATGACGCCCTCCTCGAGCCCCATCGCAACCGTTGCACCTTTGATCGTCGAACCGATTTGAAGCGACGTTAAGACGTTATTGATTGCGACATCTGAGAACTTACCGGTTGCTGGATCCAACTTTTGACCAGACATCGCAAGAATCTCACCTGTCTGTGGATTCATGACGACGGCGTAACCTTCTTTTAGATAACGACTACCCATGCCACGTCCCATTTTAATGGCTTGTTGCATGATTTGGTCGACTTGTTTGTTGTATTCCGCATCCACGGTCAGAACGAGATCTTTACCGGACTCGCCTTCCTCGCGTTTTGGATCACCGACCGGCTCTCCGTTAAACGTCTCATACACATCGTATGCGGGTTTCCCTCGCAGTAGATCTTCATACTGTTGTTCAAGGAATGATGTTCCGACACGGTCATTCAAGCTGTAGCCTTTTGCTTTGAACTCCGCTTGTTGTTCTGCTGGAATCTTCGAATACTTCCCGAAGATATTCCGAAGTGTTCCTTCATATGGATAAGATCGCTCGTAGAACGGTTCCACCGATACACCCTTTAAATCTTCTAGATTTTCATCGATGATTGCCATCTCTTTTGCGGAAGCACCGAGTTTGACGAGTTGTGGATCAAGCGCGTAACCGACTTCCATGTTGTGTTTGATCGCAATGACTTCCATTGTTTGATCGTCATAATCAATATCGTCTTTCGTAATCGCATCTAATCGGATTTGATCCTGTTCTGCGATTGATAGTTTACTTTGTGCTTCTGCTGAAGGATATTTCTGTTTGACGGCTTCTTGATAACGACGATCAGACTCTTTCGTGTTCGTCGCGATCCAGAAATCCTTAATATCACGTTCTGTGACTTTCCAATCTTTTTTCGGTAGATCAATGATTGCCGCAAGACGCTGTGCAATCTCAATGCGTTCATCGACTTTCGTCGTTTGTGCGCGACGGTAGACGATGGAGTATTTAGAAATCGTATCAACCAAAAGACGACCATCCCGGTCATAAATCTTTCCGCGTGGCACTTCATATTTTGATGCGATCATTTCTGTTTTTTGAACTTCCCGCGAAATTTTCTCACCATTGACGATTTGCACGACTCCTAAACGGAAAATCAAAATCGCAAACAATAAAAAAACGACGAAGAACATTAAATTCAGACGAAGCGGCAGATGATTACGCCGTCTTCCTCGTACGGTGATTCGTTTAGCCATGGCGTACTCCCCTATCGTTCAAAAGTCATCTTGTTTCATTATATAGAAGGAAACTTTCCATAACAACCTATCCCATCATTTTCCGCATTAAAAAAAGCGTATCGTTCACAATTGAACGATACGCTCGTTTTCACATTACTTCGCGTCAGCGTAAAGCTTCGCTACGTGATCCCAATCAACGACGTTGAAGAACGCATTGATGTAATCAGGACGACGGTTTTGGTAGTTGAGATAGTATGCATGTTCCCAAACATCAAGACCGAGGATTGGTGTTTTGCCTTCCATGACTGGTGTATCTTGGTTCGGTGTCGAAACGACTGCCAATTTTCCACCATCAACGATTAACCAAGCCCAACCTGAACCAAAACGAGTTGTTGCTGCTTTCGCGAATGCATCTTTGAATGCATCGAATGATCCGAATGCTTCGTCGATCGCTACCGCGAGTTCCCCTGTTGGAGCAGCACCATCGTTCTTCTTCAACAGTTTCCAGAAGAATGAGTGGTTCCAGTGACCGCCACCGTTGTTACGGACTGCAGTTTGAATGTTTGCTGGGAGAGCATCCAAGTTTTGAAGAAGTTCTTCAAGTGACTTTCCTTCATGTTCTGTACCCTCAAGCGCCGCATTCACGTTCGTGACATACGTGTTGTGGTGTTTCGTGTGGTGAATCTCCATCGTACGAGCATCGATATGTGGCTCAAGCGCATCATAAGCGTAGCCGAGTTCTGGTAATTCAAATTTTGACATGTTCATGTCCCCCTTTGTACTATTTTCGAAAACTTCAATACCCTTTAAGACTAGCAAAAGAACCTGTGTTGACGCAAGTCAAGACCCTCGGATTTACTCGACTTCTCGTGGAGCAAAAACTGAGACACCACCACCCGGAACCGGGAAGACACCAAATCCTTCATCGTCGATCACGACAGGATGATCTTGATGGTTCGTATAGTCGAACCATTCTTGACCCGCACGCTCAACGCCTACGAACATTCGTTTTTCACACATGTCGGCATTCGACAATAAGACCGCACAGCCAGAGTTCTCAATTTCCTCCACTCCTCGGCGAACCCAACCGACACAATGTGGGTCATCGAGATAATCTTCTTGTTCACCGTACGCTTTGTGATATCGTGCATAGAGTAAGGCATCGATCATTTCTTTTTTTCCTTCTACCGGATGCGGTCCTTGTACACCATAATAGTCACCGTAGAAGACACATGGATAACCGTCTTTACGAAGTAAAATCGCTGCGTAAGCATGTTGTTTGAACCAGTCATCTACCCACGACTCAAGCGATTCACCTGGTTGGGAATCGTGATTGTCGACGAACGTGACGGCATTCGTCGGGTGTGATTCGACAAGGGTATCTGCAAACAACGTCGTCATATCAAAGTCCTGTCCCTGCTTCGAAGCTTCATGGAACTTATAATGAAGCGGAACATCGAACAAATCGATCGTATAGTCGACGCTATCGAGGAAATGACGACAATCATCGAGATCTGATTTCCAGAACTCACCGACCATATAGAAGTCACCTTCACTTTTTTCAATCATTGATTTTGCGAATTCATGAACGAATTCATAGTTGATATGTTTGATGGCATCGAGTCGGAAACCTTGGCAATCAATTGTTTCTTGGAACCAGTGCCCCCAACGGATCATCTCCTCACGTACTTCCGGGTGATTATAATCGATGTTCGCGAACATCAAATAGTCATAGTTTCCGAATTCATCATCGACTTGATCATTCCAATCTTTATTTTTACCGGAAATTTTAAAGACACCCGTCTTTTCTTCACGGGCATCAAAATCCGTTCCATTGAAAAATTCATGTGTCCAGATGAAATCTGAATATTTTCCGTTACGTCCCGGGAACGTAAACTTCGTCCAAGCTTCGATTTCAAACTCTTCTGAAATTTCTTTCGAACGATCTTCCGGATGGACTTCGACGACATTGATCGTCTCGAGTTCATCGGCTGCTGCTTTATGGTTCATGACGACATCCGCGTAAACAGCGATATCGTTCTCACGAGCAACCTGGATCGCTTCGACGAGTTCATCTTTCGTACCGTATTTCGTACGGACCGTTCCTTTTTGATCAAATTCGCCTAAATCATAGACGTCATAGATGCCATATCCTGTATCTTCATCCGATTGACCTTTTGACGCCGGTGGAATCCACACGGACGTGATGCCGGCAGCACGTAATTCAGGCGCCCGCTCTTTCAAGCGTTGCCAGTGCTTCCCATCATTCTCTACATGCCACTCAAAAAACTGCATCATCGTATGGTTACGTTCCATCTCTCTTCGCTCTCCCTTAGTTACTATAGTATGAATATTATTACAATATCTTTACTATTCCCCGGGGGAACAAAAATAAACGCTCCTCGTTTTTCAACGAGAAGCGTTCTACTGAATGGACCCTGCAGGGCTCGAACCTGCGACCGGACGGTTATGAGCCGTCTGCTCTGACCAGCTGAGCTAAGGGTCCTTAAGTAATAGTAGCGGCGGAGGGAGTCGAACCCACGACCTCACGGGTATGAACCGTACGCTCTAGCCAGCTGAGCTACACCGCCATGATGTATGTTTCTTACTCTTACTAGATTACGAGATGTGGCGAAACTTGTCAATATGCTATTTCAAAAAAATAAACAGCTGATTTCATTTTTTTGAAATCAGCTGTCATAAGAAAATCGTATTTCACTTAGTTCGTTAATGCCGTCCGCTGTTCAAGGACGAGATCCGTGATGTTGACAGCGTGATCGCCAATTCGTTCGAGGTTCGACAAGAGATCGACGAAAATCATCCCTGCTTGTCCCGTACATTCGCCAGCGTTCACGCGAAGGACATGATGCTTCCGGAATGAACGTTCGAGCGCATCGAGTTTTCCTTCGAGTTCCAGAACCTTACGAGCTCGTGTAACATCGTCCTCTTCGACAGCGCGAACAGCACAATCGACGATTTCTTGCGTTAAGGCATACATGTCATCAAGTTCTTGCTTCGCTGATGATGTGAACTGAATCCGGTTGACGATTTGGAAGTCAACCAATTCGACGATGTTTTCAACGTGGTCACCAATCCGTTCAAAATCATTGACGGCATGCATCAGTAACGAGTGCTCATTTGATTCACGTTCTGATAAATCGTGTGCCGCTACTTTAACGAGATAACTCGTGACTTCTGTATTTAAATGGTTGATCGCATATTCAATCTGTTGTGATTCCGATACATCTTTCTTATCATGCGATTGTGTGTAACGCTGTGCTTTTGCAAGTGCGTCTTTCGAGAATTCACCCATACGCAATACTTCGAGCTTTGCTTGGTTTAATGCGAGTGCTGAAGATTGGTTCAAGATATTTTGATCCAGATGACGCGGTTTTGAATCAATCGTCGTATCCGTACCCGGTACGATTTTTTGTACAAGCCATGCGATTTGCGCAATGAACCAACACTGAATCAACGTATTGACGACGTTGAATGTTCCATGTGCAAAGGCGATTTGCATCTTTGGACCTAAATCAAGCGCGCCCGTGATCCAAGTAATGAAATTCGAGAAAATCGGTAAAGCAATCAAGAATAAAATCGTCCCGATAATGTTGAAGATGACGTGTGCCGCTGCTGTTCGTTTAGCTGCGATCGACGCACCAAGTGCTGCGAGTACTGCTGTGATCGTCGTTCCGATGTTATCACCGAACAAGACGGGAAGTGCCGCTTTGATATCGATCATGCCACCAGCGTATAGCTCTTGTAAGATACCGATCGTTGCTGACGACGACTGAACAAGAACGGTAAAGATCGTTCCGACGAATACACCAAGCAATGGGTTATCCGACATCGAGACCGTCAACTCACGGAACCAGACACTTGACTCGAGTGGAGCCATTCCGTCGCCCATCAATGTGAGACCATAGAATAATGCACCGAAGCCAAAGAAAATCTGTCCGATGTATTGAACCCGTTCTTTATTGAAGAAGAAGATCAAGAAAGCACCAATGGCGATTGCCGGAAGCGCAGCTTCCTTGACGTTGAAGCCAATGATGAAGGCCGTGATCGTTGTTCCAATGTTTGCCCCCATGACGACACCGATCGCTTGTCGTAAATTCATCAGGCCTGCACTAACGAGTCCGACAACGATGACGGTCGTCCCTGACGACGACTGAATCAATATCGTGACGACAATACCTGCTAAGATACCTAATAGTGGATTCGTCGTATATTTATCGAGGATATAACGTAATCGGTCCCCTGCTGTTTTTTGGAGCCCATCTCCCATATACTTAATACCGAATAGGAAAATCCCAAGTCCACCGATGAAGGTGAAAATCATTTCCTGCAAATCATAATTCATCTTGCCAGCTCCTTTATTTGATGTGGATTGATGTGTTTGTAAAGTTTATTTTTTCGACTCCCCTATTATGTAAAGGTCTAATGAACTTGTAAACAGTTTTTACTATATCCGTTTGTTAAGGTTTTATTAATCTGTATCACTACACAAAATTCATTTATTACCAACAAAAATCAAACTATTAAAATCTGTTATAAAACAGTAGAAAGAGTGATTCACTTGTCATTTTTACGTCAACTGATTAATTACTTACAAACTTCCTTAATTCCAAATCGTCCGTTTTTGCGTCTTCGTTTGGCAGATGTTTCCCTTTATTTTTGTGGATTAGCTTGGATTTCATTTTGGACGACGGTTATTGATTCCTTCTTTTTACAAAAAAACATCCCGATCGTCGTCTGGTTCATCCTTCATTTCATCTTTATCGCAATCGCTGTATTACTTTACGTATTAATTATGGCGTATATAACGAAAGGGTTTGTCCGATTGTTACTTCCCCGTCCGTGGGCGTATCGCCAAACGTTTCCTTACACAGTCGCAACGAATCTCTGGTCTTTCCCAATCGGTATGCTTCTATACCAACTCGATTATCCTCGCTTCGGAATCGGGATACTCGTAATCGGACATTTCATCTACACATTAGTTCCATTATGGATCGCCCGTTCCTCGAAGCCACGTTCTTCACGTAAACCTCAATGAGTATTAAAATCAGGCGTCCGACGGATTGACGGACGCCCTTCTTTCATTAAACAATTGTAAATGTTCGATTTTCGTTCTTGTTTCTCGATTTTTAGGGAATAGTTCGATATGATAGAAAAGGTAAACATAAACAATATGGCGGTATGCCACAAAAGGAGATTTTCGATATGCCGAAAATGGTCCATCGCTCTAAGACTCGTCCTGTTCGTGTAGGGGACCTTGTCATTGGTGGAAATAATGAAGTCATCATTCAAAGTATGACGACAACTAAAACACACGACGTCGAAGCGACAGTCGCTGAAATCCTACGCCTTGAAGAAGCTGGTTGCCAAATCGTCCGCGTCGCTTGTCCAGAAGAACGTGATGCGCTCGCACTTGCAGAAATCAAAAGCCGAATCAACATTCCGCTTGTCGTAGACATCCACTTCAACTATAAACTTGCGCTCATGGCAATCGAAGCTGGCGTTGATAAAATCCGGATCAACCCGGGTAACATCGGTCGCCGCGAAAAGGTCGAAGCTGTCGTTACAGCTGCAAAAGCGAAAAACATCCCAATCCGGATCGGGGTAAACGCCGGTTCACTTGAAAAGCACATTCTTGAAAAATACGGCTACCCGACAGCACGTGGTATGGTCGAGAGTGCGTTGCACCACATCAAGATTCTTGAAGATCTCGACTTCCATGACATCATCGTCTCGCTTAAGGCATCAGACGTACAGTTGGCGCTTGAAGCGTATCAACTTGCTTCTGAATCGTTCGACTATCCACTTCACGTCGGGATCACGGAATCAGGACCACTTCGTTCTGGTTCATTAAAATCAGCAGCGGGACTTGGCGCGATCTTGTCACGCGGAATCGGAAACACGGTTCGTGTATCTCTTTCAGCGGACCCTGTCGAAGAAGTAAAAGTCGCAAAAGAAGTCTTGAAATCATTTGGTCTCGCGGCGAACGCGGCGACATTGATCTCATGCCCTACATGTGGTCGGATCGAAATCGATTTAATGTCGATCGCTGCAGAAATCGAAGACTATATCGAAAACATCCAAGCGAACATCAAAGTTGCGGTTCTCGGATGTGCGGTCAACGGTCCTGGTGAAGCACGTGAAGCTGATATCGGTATCGCTGGTGCACGTAACGAAGGATTATTGTTCCGTCACGGAGAAATCATCCGTAAAGTACCGGAAGCAACGATGGTCGAAGAATTGAAGAAAGAGATCGATGCAATCGTTCTCGAGAAACAGGCTGAAAAAGAAGCCGAGAAAGCAAATCACGCATAAGTGGAAGACTCCTCCCTCGCGAGGAGTCTTTTTTCCTATCTCGATTTCGACTATGTTATACTAAGTGAAGAAAAATTTTTAGAACGTGGGTGACTGTAAATGAAAATTGGAATCGACATTGATGGAACGATCACACATCCATCCTCTTGCTTCACTTACATGAATAAACATCTCGGAACGTCGATTGACTTCAATCAGGCGTCCGAGTATGAATTGCATACGTATACCGATATGAATCAAATCGAATTTTGGGACTACATGGTGAACTCTGGTCACGAGACAGGCATTTATCGTGAATCCATCCCTCAAGAACATGTTCGTCATCACTTATGGAATTTGCGGAAGCAATATGATCTCCATTACGTAACAGCACGATCGGAGCTCGTTCGTCCTGTAACAGAAGAGTGGATCAAACAACACGAACTTCCTCTTGATTCCTTGATCATGACGGGATCACACGACAAAGTACAAGTCGTCCGTGATTTATCACTCGATTTATTCATGGAAGATCGATTAGAGAATGCTGTACAAATCGCAGAAGACACCTCTATTCCTGTAATCTTGTTCGATGCACCTTATAACCGTAAAGCCGTACCGAATAATGTCATTCGTGTCGCTTCCTGGAATGAGGCCGTTCAAGAGATTCAAAAATTTGCACCAATTCGTTAAAACAGCCGATTAGGCTGTTTTTTCCATTTTCTATGCCATTATCCGATGAGATAGCATACAATGGCATTAGATTTAGGTTTTCTAATAGAAAGGGTTTCATGATGCTTACGACAGTGAATATCTTTTTCGTCAATATCTGTATTATCTTTCTTGTCTCTACATTCACTTTTTATCTGTTGCGTGATCGCTTACCGATTCAACCAGACTCGATGATGTCCACTCGCCTGTATTTCGGACTCTCGAATGGAGTAACAGGAATTCTCCTTATGCACCACGCCATCGATTTAAATGGGGCACTGATCGATTTACGATTGTTACCTCTCGCTTTATCCGCCCTATTTGGCGGTAACGTCAGTATCGCAGTGACAGGAACGATGCTTCTATTTTATCGGTTCTTGATTCATGACGGCGCTTCACTGAATGTTCTACTTAGTTCTGTCATCACACTACTTGGTTTTTTAATTCTTTCGTTTATTTGTCGCCGATTTATCACACGACAAGGGTACTTCTTTTCCGCCATCGTCACGGTCGGTTCATTACTTGTTCTTTGGCGACTGATCATAAGCAATTCTCCTGTCGATGCATGGGAAACGATCTATATTCCCTATTTTATCCTAACGATTGGTGGAGCGATTTTGTTTTATCGGTTATCCTCGCTCCTTCAACAGCACTTTGTTCTGTACTCCTATCAATCCTACCTCGCATCGACCGATCAGTTGACACGGCTTGCGAATCGACATGTCATTTTAGAAAAAGTAACGACGCTCGAAAAAAGTAACGCCTCTTGGAGTGTGATTCTATTCGATTTGGATCATTTCAAGACTGTGAACGATACACACGGTCACGCCATCGGTGACGCCGTCTTACGCCATTTTTCGATTATATTGAATGAATATTGTCCTGTACCAGTCACGGTCGGCCGATATGGAGGTGAAGAATTCATCATCATCATTCCGGATAGCGAACAATATACTCCTGTTATCATAGCGGAAACGATCGTAACAGCCGTTCAGCAAACACCGTTCGTGATGCAGGATCATGCCGTATCAATCACCGTATCCGCTGGAATTGCTTACGCTCATCATCTGCCTGCTGAAATGGTCTTTAAGCAAGCAGATGCCGCTTTATATGAGGCAAAAACGCAAGGTCGAAATCAATATCGACTGTACCAATCATAAGTATTGTATGAAAAAGCCACTTCTCTCCGAAAAATTCGGACTGAAGTGGCTTTTTTTGATTAATGAATCGTTCCTTCATTCGTTTTTTGTAGCAGACAGATGATTTCTTTAAGTGGTACGGGTTTAGCGAAGAAATAGCCTTGGAACAAATGAATCCCGATTTCTTTGGCAATGCGTACTTCCTCTCCTGTCTCTACTCCTTCAACGATACATTCGACATGCATCGACTCACTCAATTGAAAAATCGACTCAAGAATCGATTGTCGTTTATCCGATGCTCCAATTTGTTCAATGAATTGCTTCGGAATCTTTAATTGACGTAACGGTAATAAACGTTCGAGGACGTGATAAGACGCATGACCAGTACCGAAATCATCAAGCGAAACTGGGAAATCAAGCGTTTTGATGCGCTTGAGCGCTCGATGAATCGACTGACTCTCAAAATCGAGCGACTGACTTTCCGTAATCTCAATCTTAATCTGTTGCGGCTTTAATGCATACTTGAGTAACGTTCGTTCAATGAATGGCATGAACGACTCACTCGTCAACTGTCGTGGTGATACATTGACTGACAACGTAAACTCATCCGGAACCAGACCGACCAATGCTTTACGCGTCTTACATCCTTCCTCAAAGATCCACTCACCTAGACGAATGATCAAGTCACTTTTTTCAGCAATCGGGATGAACACGGATGGTCGATCGGCTCCCTGTAGCGGGGTCTTCCATCGAACCAATGCTTCGAGACCGATGAATTGCTCTGATCGAACATCGTATTGCAGTTGATAGACGAGGTGAAAATCCGTTTCAATATTAGCCTGTGCTAACGATTGTGCTGCTTTGACTCGTAATTCTTGATCCTTACGCCATTCTTGGTCAATACACATCACACGTTCGTTTTGTTGCGCTGCTTCTTGTAAGGCAGTCAATAATTGCTGCACCCGACGCTTTCGATTGTCGGTCGCCCCATCGCCATTATCAATGACGATGGATATGTTGACATAGACATGATGCCCCTCGATTTCGTATGGTACGGAAATTTCTTGGCTCAATTCTTCCATCGCTTCCTTACATGCCACCTCGTCCGGCTTTTCCATGACGATCAATAACGTCCCTGCTTCAATCCGAGCAAACGCTTGATAAGGAGGTAGTTGTCTCTTGAGTCGCTCGATACAGGCGCGTAGTACTTGTAACTGAATATCTTCTCCAAAATAACGTGCCAGCTCATAGTAGTTTTCTAAATGAATCCCGACAAAAATGAGCTGTTGTTCGGATCTTGGAAAATCAATTTCGTTTAATCCTTGGCGATTCAAGACACCTGTTTCTTCATCACGTCGCGCCGTATCGTGTAATTGTATCGCAAGGTCATTCAAACGATTTAAATTGCGAATATGCAAGTGATTGATGACAAGTGCAATCGATACGCCAATCACAATCATACCAATCCGCCCATAATGGTCGGTCGGATCAATTTCCACCGTTACGGTATCGACATTCCCCATGACGTACAAACTAGTTGCGATGGTAACAATGATGGCGTACCACATCATGATGCGTTGATAGGAGATTAAAGCGATCATCAAAAACAAAAAGCTACTTGCCCAAACGGTAACTGCCGCGTAAGGTAAAAAGCTAATCGATGTAATCGGAACGACGAGCAACATCAAGGACAATAAGTGCGTTTGCAAAACGATTTCCATCTTACGACGACTGATATAAAAAATAAAAATTCCCATGATGACTAAAAATGAAATAATGACAGAACGACTCAAATATGCATTCTTGATTGTCTCTTCCGTCGTCGTATAAATGATTAGAGCACCAACAAGCATCATGAAAAGAGCAAAGTTTCCAATCCACCATTGTTGTTTCCGGACAATGTCCTCCATGTATCCCCCTCCTTTCCAGTAGATTTTCCGTATATAGGTTTCGACATCGCTTGATGATACTCCTGTCATATAGAATGTGTCAATTATTCCTTAAAAAGAAAAGTCTTCCCTTATACTTGCTGCGGAAGACTTTTCTCTCACATCCAGTGTTCTATAACTCAAGTCGTCCTAACTCTTCGATGACATCCGTTGCTAACAAACTACTGGGATGTAACCGTCGTTCAACTTGTTTTGAAGCACGTGCATACCACTCCGCTCCTTGCGCTAGTGTTCTTTCGATATCTCCTGTTGGATGTTGTGCAAGAAGGCTGGTTAATATGCCAAACAGCGTATCCCCACTTCCTCCTTTGGCGAGACCACTTGATGCACCAGAGACGACGAATCCGCCTCCATCTGGTTTCGCGATTAAGATGACATGAGACTTCAAGACGACAGTTACTTGATGCAAGATGGCATAGTCGGTTGCCTGACCAAAAAGATCATCTTGAATACTTTCGACACTCTGATTCGTCATTCGGGCGAATTCACCGATATGCGGTGTGACGATGATTGGCGCGGTTCGTTCGGGATAACTTTCTTTTACTAGAGCTGCAGCATCTAGTACAACCGGCAAATCACTCTCAAGCAGATAGTCCACCCATGTTTCGACTGCCTCTTGCGATAATCCGGGACCGATTCCAACTGCTGAGACGGAGGGAATCATCTCCTGAATTGCTAGTAACGTCTGATCAATGACCATCGCTTCCGGCGCTTGGGCGATGATTCCATGTTTCGCAAGTGCCGTCGTTGCCACTTGTAGTTTACCGACTCCTGTTCGTAAGGCTGCCCGTGTAGCGAGTTGGATGGAACCCGGCATCGTCTCACTTCCACCAATCAATAGCGCCGTCCCGTACGTTCCTTTATGACCGTATGGTTCCCGCTTGAACAAGGCGGTCACACCCTTAGGTGATACGCGCCATTCACCGAATGTCGGTAATCCGATATCAATCGTTTCTAATTCGCCATAAAACGGTGCTGTTCGTATTAAAAAGGCAGATCGTTTCATTGCATGTAATTGGAATGTCACGTCTGCGCGAATCGCTGTCTCCTTAAATTCCGTTGCATGATCCGTCGGTACTCCGCTCGGTACATCCACTGCATAGATACGTGCCCCTTGTCGCTTTTGTTCCGATACGAATTCACATTGCGCTTCGAACACCTGATTCATCCGCTTTGGATCAAATCCCGTTCCATATAAGGCATCTAGAATGACATCATATTGACCACACGGTTGTTCGGTCACGAGTCCAAACGCTTCTGCATAATGAACATGAACGATGGATGTATCCGAACGATTTTCTCCAATTGGTGCATGTAGTGTGACATCAAATCCGTCGCGTATCAATTCGCGTCCAATGACATACCCATCCCCACCGTTATTGCCTGTCCCACATAAAATCAAGATTCGCTCCGTCTTCCTATGACGCTCTTTGATACGTGTTGCGATGTGACTTCCAGCTCGTTCCATCAGCACTTCAAGTGGCAGTCCGGATGTCCGTGCCCACTCATCGATTTGTCGCGCTTCTTGTGTATCATAAATCATCTTCTCATCACCTCTGTTCGACTATTCCCGTTTTGAACAGGACTAGTCTTTTAAAACGCAAAAAGAGGACGCCCGACCGGGCATCCTCTTTCATTTAAGATGTCATGCGTTGACAATTCGCACAGCGTCCATAAATTTCGAACTTATGATCCTCGACTTCAAAGCCAGTCTCTTGGACCGGAGAAACCCATTCCATCGGACAGACATTCAATGTTTCCGTCTTGCCGCAGATTCGGCATATCAAATGATGATGATGGTGTCCTGAAGCACAAGCTGCTCGGTATTTCATCTCACCGTCTAATTCCGTCACTTCTAATAAGTCGATTTCCGAAAAGTCATTCAAGTTTCGATAGATTGTATCATAACTTAACGAAGGATGAGACGTTCGAAGAGCTTCTGCTACTTCCCGCGCACTGACATAACGATTCACTTCAAACAGATACGATAGCAAATCGAGACGCTTCGGTGTCATTTTAAACCCAGAAGCCTTCATGCGTTCACGCGCTTGTTCGATGTTCGTCTTCATGTGTTTTCCCTCCTATCCAAAAACGTTCCAACAGCATCACGATGATCAGCTCAAGTACCGCAATCAAGACGATCATTCCGCCGGGTGCCAAATCGAACTGATAAGCCAGGATGAGTCCAAGTACTGTAGCGATTTCGCCGAAGATGATTGCTAAAAAGATTGTCATCTTAAAACTCTTCGCAATTCGAAGTGCTGCCGCAACCGGTAACGTGATTAAGCTTGAGACAAGCAAAATCCCAACGATTCGCATACTGATCGCAATGACAAGCGCAACGACGATCATAAAGAGAATATGCACTAAGCGAAGGCGAATCCCGGAAACGCGCGCCTGCTCCTCGTCAAAGGAGAGGAACAACAATTCCTTGTAAAAAGCAAAGACGAAGATGACGACGACGATCGTCACGATAAGAATCGTGTACACATCCGTCAAGGCGACAGCCGAAACCGTTCCAAATAAGAAGGAGACGAGATCCATTGAAAAGCCGTTCGCGAGACTGATGAATGTTGCCCCAAGCCCCATTCCCGTCGCCATGATGATCGGGATTGCGAGTTCTTGGAAGTGCTTGTACTTCGCACGCAACCAATCGATCGTAAGTGCCGCGATGACCGACGTCACGATTCCTAAATACAGTGGATTCAAGTCCGCTAATTGTGCGACCATTCCAGAAATCAAGAGACTGAGCGCAATCCCAGCTAGCGTGACGTGTGATAGTGCATCTGCGATTAAGCTCATCCGCCGGACGACGACGAACGAACCGATCAATGGTGCCGTGAATCCGATCAGAATGGCAGCCACCAAAGCGTACTGTAAAAACTTTAACGTCATGAACGCTTCAATCATTGGACACTCTTCCCTTCATGAACGAGGACACGTCCCGGAACCGGATAGAGGGAGCGGATCGTCTGTTCATCTAGTTCCCAGTATTCCTTGATGCCACAGTTACATCCTAAACGTCCATCGACCAGATGAATCACATCCGTGACAAGTTTACTAACGAAATGAATATCATGTGTGACAAGAACGAATGTCCGGCGCTTATCTCGACGAAGTTCTTCTAAGATCTCATAAAATTCTTTCACGTATCGCTGATCGACACCAACGGTTGGTTCATCCAAGATCATTAAATCAGGATCGTTGACGAGCGCACGTGCGATGAAGACACGTTGTTGTTGACCACCGGATAGGTCGCCGACTTTTGAATCGCGTCGCTCCCACATGCCGACCGTTTCGAGGGCCGTTCGTACTTTGTCTCGATCGTCGCGAGACAAGCGACGAAAGAGTCCTTTTTTAGCGTACAGTCCCATCTCAACGACTTCTGCGACAGTCACCGGAAAACCGGAGTTGAACGCTGCCGCTTTTTGCGAAACATAGCTGATCCGCCACCATTCATTGAATTGTGATTGGGATTGTCCAAATAAACGAATCGTTCCTTTCGGTTGCAATAACCCTAATATACATTTGATCAGCGTCGATTTTCCGGATCCATTTTCACCGACGATGGCTAAAAATTGCCCTTGCTCGACCTGAAACGAGACTTGATTCAACACCCGACGATCCGGGTAATCATAGCTGACTTGATCAATCTCGATGATTGGTGTTTCCATGTATTTTCACTCCTTCCGTTTTCGTAAAACGGAATAATTACGCCTTAATCAACTGTCTTATTATAGCGCCCGCCAATTATTGGTGCAACTCTAGCAACTTCCTATCCTCCTTAGAAAACATTCAAGGTACAATAAAGAAAGAAGCTAGCTGTTTCCGGCTTGTTCAGAGAGGGAATTCTTTTAGTGCACGCATCGCAGAGAGGAGTCGGAGTCATTTGAAACAAGAACTTGCAGTCATCGATATCGGTTCCAACTCGATTCGTTATGTCATCTTCCATCCGATCGCTTCTGGTCGCTATATCGAGAAGATTAATATTAAAGTCGTCGCCCGGTTATCTGCTCACATCAACGAGGATGGAGCACTCGATGATGAAGGCATCGCCTTACTCGAAGAAACGTTACATCGTTTTTATGAAGTTGGTGTCACCCATGAAGTCGAAGAAACGATCTGTGTCGCGACAGCAGCCATCCGTAATGCAACGAACCGAGATGCCATCGTTGAATCCGTTACAGAAAACACGCCTTTTTCCATTCAGGTTCTGACAGATGAACAAGAAGCATACTATGGCTATTTTGCCATCATCAATTCGACCTTCCTGACTGATGGCTTTTCTGTCGATATCGGTGGTGGTTCCATGGAAGTCACCTTGATTGAAAATCGCGAAATGGTGGCGTATCACAGCTTTCCATTTGGTGCCGTCACTTTGACACGGCAATTCGTTTCGGACGAGACACTAAATACCAGCGATAAGAAAAAATTGGTGAAGTTCCTACGGGAGCAATTCGAATCGATTCCATGGCTGAGTGATAAAAAGCTTCCTTTAATCGGTGTCGGTGGTTCTGCCCGAAATTTCGTTCGGATCCATCAGTCGAATCAGGACTATCCCCTACGAAGTGTTCACCAATATCAAATCAAAGCGAAGGAACTCGCGAAGATGGTGGACGATCTCGAAGGCAAGTCGGCGAAACAACTATCGAAAATCGAAGGACTCTCAAAGGATCGAATTGATATCTTCCTGCCGGCATTGATTGCGATTCAAGAGTTAGCTCATCACATCGAAGCGGAAGAATTCGTCATGAGTAATCTCGGTCTTCGCGAAGGTCTTGTTTACGAGTTCGATGTGCAGGACGAAGCATACCGTCGGATTGAAAACGTACGTGAGCAAAGTCTCTATCAGCTCGAAAGCGACTATAAGGTCAATCGAGATCGTGCGTCATATATTGGAACTCTCGCCAAATCGATGTACCGGCAGCTCGTCACGCTCGACTTGATTTCAGAACGCGCGTCTGATCTACGACTGCTCGATTCAGCAAGTCGCTTATTTTATTGTGGACAATACATTAATCCAGATACACGATCGGACCAGACGTTCTACCTGTTGACGAATACCGAATTGAATGGCATGACGCACAAGGATCGCGTTGCTCTCTCGCTTGTCAGCTCCTATTCTTCTGCCAAACGGATGAACCAGCTTGCGAAACCTTTCAAGGACTGGTTTACGGAAAAATCGCTGGATCGCTTTGATCTACTTGGTTCTCTCCTCAAATTAAGTCATGCGCTCGACGTGACGGAGCGAAAAGCTGTCGATCATTTAGAGCTATTCCTTCAAAAGGATCAACTCCAATTCGTCCTCGATACAGGGGATCATGATTATGGATTCGAAGTCGAAAAAGCGGAAAAACAAAAGAAACACCTGGAACGAATCATTGATTGTACGATTACCTTCGAAACGAAAGGAGATCTTCCTTCATGAAGCTCGACATACCGGAACATTTCAATAATCGTGAGCTTAGCTGGCTCCAATTCAACAAACGTGTACTGGATGAAGCGTTTGACACACGCAATCCGTTAATGGAACGTTTTAAGTTTCTCGGTATCTTTAGTTCCAATCTAGACGAGTTCTATATGGTACGAGTCGGTGGTTTAAAGGATGAAGTACTCGCCGGATTCAATAAACCGGAAAATAAACAACAAATGACACCCAAACAGCAGTTACGTGCGATCGCAGCGAAAACAAAGGAGTTAGTCGATCGGCAATACGAAGCATTTCAATCAATCAATCAGACGTTATCCGATGAAGGCATTACATTCTTAAAATATGATGCCCTGACTTCGGATCAGACGACCTATGTAAAATCCTTTTTTCGTGAACAAGTCTTTCCGGTACTCACGCCTGTCGCCGTCGATGCCTATCGTCCATTCCCGATGCTCTCGTCAAAGTCACTCAACATCGCGACGGTACTCGAGGCAGAAGACGGGACAAAACGGAATTTGGCGCTCGTACAAGTACCTGCTGTCTTGCCACGATTCGTCGATTTACCGGTAGAAGATGATGAGACGACCGCTGTCATCTTACTCGAAGACGTCATCATCGCCTTCATCGATAGTCTATTCAAAGGCTATCGTGTGTTGTCTGCGATGCCGTTTCGAATTACGCGGAATGCCGACCTTCCGTTTCACGAGGAAGGTACGCATGACTTATTAAAGCTGATTGAGAAAGAATTAAAAAAGCGGCGTTGGGGAGTCGCGATTCGACTCGAAGTTCAAAAAGCTGCCATCAATACCGAACTGCTCAACATGTTGCGCGATGTACTTGATTTACAGGAACGCGACATCTTTGCCGTGGATGGTCCGATTGATTTAACGTTCTCCTTTGCCTTTTACAGTCAAATCGGTATTGAATATGATCATTTGATTTATCAGACGATCATGCCAGTCGACCCACCAGCACTCGATAGTTCAAAAAATCTGTTTAATCAATTACTCGAACGCGACTATCTCTTGCATCATCCGTATCATACGTTTGATCCGATCGTCCGGTTCATCGTCCAAGCGGCGAATGATCCGAACGTCCTTGCCATCAAACAAACACTTTATCGTGTATCTGGTGATTCTCCGATCATCAAGGCCTTAAAAACGGCAGCGGAGAACGGGAAACAGGTCACCGTCCTCGTTGAACTGAAGGCTCGATTCGATGAGGCGAAAAACATCGAGTGGGCAAAGCAACTAGAGAAAGCTGGCGCTCATGTCATTTACGGATATAGTGACTTAAAGACACACTCGAAGATCACGCTCGTCGTCCGACTCCACGAAGGCAAGATTCAGCGTTTCGTCCATCTTGGTACCGGCAACTATAATGATTCGACAGCGAAACTATACACGGACGTCGGATTATTGACCGCTCGGGAAGAGATTGCCGAGGATGCGACGAACTTCTTCAATTGGTTATCCGGATACGGGGAACAGCCGGAATGGAACGTCATCCAAACTTCACCGAACGCGATGCTTGAGAAGTTTCTGTCATTAATTGATGAAGAGATTCATCATCACAAAAAGCACGGAAATGGTCGAATCGTTGCTAAGATGAATAGTCTAACGGAAAAAGACATCATTTTACGGCTTTACAAGGCATCGCGCGCCGGTGTCCAAGTCGAACTCATCGTTCGGGGTGTCTGTTGTCTACGTCCTGGAATTCCAGATGTTTCGGAGAATATTCGCGTCATCTCGATCGTCGACCGTTACTTGGAGCATTCACGCATCTTCTACTTCCATCACAACGGTCAGGATTTGATGTATGGGTCAAGCGCGGACTGGATGACACGCAACATGCGAAAACGGATTGAAATCTTGTTCCCGATCATGGACGAAGAACATAAGGAGTATTTAAAGGATTGTCTTGCCCTCGCCCTTGCTGATAATGTAAAGTCGCGTGAGCAGGCAGCCGATGGATCCTATCATTACGTGAAGGATGGAAAACAGAGCTGTGAATCCCAGTTGCTGATTCAAGACTATACGAGCGGCAAACTCAAACAAAAACCTAGTTTTACAACTCCATTAACACACAAGTGGATTACGATCGAAAAGAAAGAGGACAAAGTCATTCTTGATCAAAATGCTACATGATTCTGGTCATGTTTTACCACGTACTCTACTTCAAATGCTGATTTAAAGCAGAAAGGACGAAATGTATGCTTCAGCAAATCTTATTATCCCTTCTCGCCGGCGTCATCTGCGGCGTCGTGTTTACCGCACTGAAATTGCCGATTCCTGCTCCACCCGTCTTTCCAGCTGTCGTCGGAATCTTTGGTGTCTTCCTTGGGATGAAAATCTATTTATTTATAGTAGAACGCTTTTTCTAATCCAAACAAAACCCGTTCTCTAACTGCCTCGCGCAGAAAGAGAACGGGTTTTTGATTATTTTTTTAAGGCTTCAGCGATCACACGATCCCAGTTGACCTCATCACATGCCGTCTCACATGTCGGCTCTACTTCACATGTCGCACATTTCCCTTTTTTCGCTTTTTTCGTAAAGCGAACAAGTGAAAAACCAGCATAACCAAAGACGATGAGTCCGATGAGTATATCGATGAAATGCATCTGTTCTCCCCCTTAAGCGAATCCCAACCAATGTCCTGTTTGATAAATGATGAACGCCACCCCGTAAGCAACGAATAAGCCATATAAACTAGCAATCCACGTCCACTTCGCACTTCCGACTTCGCGACGAATGACAGCGACCGTTGCTAAGCACGGGACGTAAAGCAAGACGAAGACCATGAAACTATACGCGCTGAGCGGTGTGAACTGTTGCGCGATATGACGTCCCAGTTCCGATTCATTGACAGCATAAATGATTGCCATCGTTGAGACAACCACTTCCTTCGCAAGAAATCCGGTAATAAGGGCAGCACCCGCCTGCCATGTTCCGAATCCAAGCGGTACGAGCACAGTGGCAATGACGCCGCCAATCATCGCAAGAAAACTATCATTCATATTGACGTCCAGTCCACCAGGTCCTGTATAGGCGAGCAACCAAATGACGACTGATCCACCGAAGATGAACGTTCCCGCCTTTCGAACAAACCCTTTTCCTTTTTGCCATGTACTCCGCCATAGCGTTAACCCTTGCGGAATCCGGTATGGTGGTTGTTCGACCAAAAATAAGCTCGTCGCATCTTCTGCAGCTAACACTTTCGAAAAGACTTTTGCTGCAATGAGCGCCAGTACGATTCCAAGGATATAGAGCGATAAAACGACGAGTGCCTGATTCGTCGCAAAGAAGCTTCCCGCAAAAACAGCGTAAATCGGTAAACGAGCAGAACAAGACATGAATGGCGAGATAAAAATCGTCACTAAGCGCTCCCGTTCTTCTTCTACAGAACGAGCAGCCATGATTCCTGGCACATTACAACCGAAGCCGATAATCATTGGAATGAAGCTTTTTCCGTTTAATCCGACCATCTGCATGAATCGATCCATGACGATTGCGACACGTGCCATGTAACCCGAATCCTCCAAAAATGAGATGAAGAAAAAGAGGACGAAGATTTGCGGGACGAATACAAGTACCCCACCAACCCCAGCCACGACACCTTCAACAAGTAAATCTTGAATGAACTGTGAGGCACCAAGCGTACTCAACAAACTGACGAGCCCTTTGGAGAGTGGTCCAGCGATGAATCCATCCAGTAAATCCGACATTGGCGATCCAATCCAGTTGAACGTCACATGGAACAAAAGATAAAGAATCGCAAAGAAAATGGGTAATCCTAAAATCGGATGTGTGACGATGGCATCAATCCGTTCTGTCCAGTTCGTTCTTGTCGTCTGTTCTTCCGTTACGACAGCTGCCCTCGTCGCCACTGCCCAGTGTCGACGACATTCCGTGATATGCGCATGAACGAATCGTCCTAGCTGTTGTTCTAGCTGTTTACGAATCGTTGCGATCTGTGGTGTCCGTTGCTCTAACACGTCAACAAAAACACGATTCCCCGCTAAATATTGAACAGCCATCCACCGTTCCATCTCCGGCATATCGACGATTTCGAGGATATCCTCAATCGCCTGCTCGGTCTCTGAACCATAATCAATTCGAAGGACAGGATGTGGTTTTTGTTCTAAGGAAGATAATAATACATCACACCCATCACCCGTGCGGGCAACGATGGGGAAAACGTCAACGTGTAAGACGTTTGCTAAACGCATTGGATCAACTTTCATTCCACGATGATCGGCTACATCCATCATGTTCAGCCCAATTTGAAGCGGTTTTCCGATTTCAAGCAACTGGGCGGTTAATTGTAGATTTCGCTCGAGCTGTGACGCATCGATGATGTTGATCATCGAGTCAAACGACTCCTCCATTAAAAATCGGGCGACGACTGCTTCATCCGCAGACAATGGATCTAAGTCATATACACCCGGTAAATCAATCAATTGCCCACGATCGCCACGCAACTGTCCAATTTTTTTATCTACTGTAACTCCCGACCAGTTCCCAACATGAGCATAGGAATTCGTCAACCGATTAAACAAAGACGTTTTTCCAGTGTTCGGATTTCCGAGCAAGGCAATACGTTGCGTCGTCATGGGACATACACCTCGATTCGTTTTGCATCTCTGCGGCGGATGGCAACCATTTGGTGATGATCCTGCTGTTCGATTGTCATAGGACCTTGAAATATCGCTTTTCGTCGCACGATGATCGGACACCCTTCATAAAAACCAAGCGCAAGTAACCGCCGACGTAATCGATCATCGATGTGATTCATGTTCGTCATCACGACAGGCTGGTTCATTGGAACCGTAGCTAAATCCATCATAGCTGCTCCCCCATTTATCTTTTCATTCATTGATAACAATTATCATTCCTGATTATAACACCATCGATTCCTTAGTTACATAGGAATTCAACAAATGAATCAACTAGATATGTCCGTCTTAATAAAAAAACTCTGCTTTCCTGACCAAGATCAGGAAAAGCAGAGCTTTCATTCTCTTTCTTCCGTGGCTGCTGCCGTATCTACAGCATGAAGCATCTGTTGATGTAACCATCGATGGCAGGTCGGGCAAACCGTCTGATATCCTTCTGGTGTCAAATGCCATTCAAGTAACGACTGCCTAGACTCCTCACAATGCATACATTGACGCGCGACTTGTTCCAGATGATTTCGCTCCTTGAAGCGCTCGATTCGACGTTGTTTAGATTGTTCGAGTGTCAGTACATCCGTTTCGAAATACCCATACTGCCATGAATCAAGCAGACGCGTGCGAAACACTCCTTCGACCGGTCCAGTTTTAAGACCAAGTTGATCGAGTGGTCGTCCAAGTAAGGGATGACGTAAATCCACACTGATGAGATCAAGGCACACATATGACCCTTCTGAGTCGTCAGCATTCGTCAACCAAAATGGATCTTCTGGACGTGTCGTATACTCGGTGAACAAGGCTTCAGCATACGCCAGGATACCGTCAGTCGTCGCAAGAAACACTTCTTCTCCCTCTACCAGTTCTGCCGGCAAATAAAACGGTTCCTTTGTTTCATAGTAGTGGACAACAGCTTGTCGTATCGCAAAACTAGTCTCATCGACGACGAGTATATGACACATCACAGACACCCCTTTATGAGTTATTCGACTGGTGCTCCTAGAATCGGTAGACGCCAGTCTGCATCAAACGCACCCGAACGTAACATATCGATTTCTTGTTTATACGGTGCCACTTTTTTCTTTGGATCGAGACCAATGTATGGCGTCTCTAAGATTTTCGGTAAATGTGCCAGAGCAGGATGATGCACGACACGATGTAAGGCATCAAATCCAATCTCACCAAAACCAATATTTTCATGACGGTCCTTTCGAGCACCACGGATATTCTTTGAGTCATTCACATGGATGACACCAAGACGATCCAGTCCAACGATCCGGTCGAATTGTTCAAGGACACCATCTAAGTCGTGCACGATATCGTATCCTGCATCATGCACGTGACATGTATCGAGACAGACGGACAGACGATCATGATATGTGACGCCTTCGATGATTTGAGCAAGTTCCTCAAAAGTTTTTCCGATTTCCGATCCTTTTCCAGCCATCGTCTCAAGCGCGATCTTGACCTGTTCGTCACCTGTCAGTACTTCATTGAGTCCTTCGACGATCCGTTTGATTCCGATTTCTTCCCCAGCACCTACATGCGCACCAGGATGTAATACGATGTGTTGCGCCTTTTCAAGCGCTTCTGCTCGTTTAATTTCTGCTGCTAAAAACGAAACGGCGAGTTCGAATGTCTCGGGTTTCGTCGTATTCCCTAAGTTGATGATATACGGCGCATGCACGACGATTTCCTCTATTCCATTAGCGCTCATATGTTGCAATGCTTCTTGAATCCGTAACTCTTCCATCGGCTTACGGCGTGTATTTTGAGGTGCTCCTGTATAGACCATCATCGTCGTTGCACCGTAAGATGCCGCTTCCTCACTTGCACCTAATAGCATTTTTTTCCCCGAAACGGAGACGTGTGAACCTATTTTCATGTTCTTTTCCACCTTTCTCTTTTTACAGTGTACCAAATCTTGAAAACGACAAGACACCCGAAAAATGTTTTTTCATTTCACGGGTGTCATCAATGGAATTATTTTGATTTACGTGCGTTTTCTTTACGTTGCGCGCGACCGACACCACGTTGTTCTTTGATGCGTTCACGTTTTGCTGTTTCTTTCAGCTTGTATTGATGTTTCTTCTTATAACCTGGTTTAACACGTTTTTTCGCTTTTGCTGCTTCACCCGAAAGACGGCTATGTGCTGTCTTCGAGACGGCAGTCTTCATGTGCGGCTTCGCACGGCGACGTTCTTTGACTTCGACGATTTGAGTTCCTTTGACATCAACGTTTGTGAATTGAATGCCACGGTCCTCTAAACGATTGATCATGCCGTTCTCGTGATCTTCAAACAGTGTATATGCCAATCCATCTTGATCGACACGACCTGTCCGACCGACACGGTGGACGTAGAAGTCTAAATCTTTTGGAATGCCGTGGTTAATGACGTGCGAGACACCTGAAATATCAATTCCGCGTGCAGCAAGATCCGTCACGATGACATATTGATACTTCGCATCGTTGATTTCTTTGATGGCTTGCTTACGGCGACGTGCTGGAAGATCTCCGTGAAGAGAACCAACGTTCAGTCCTGCTTCTAGGAACAAAGCTTCGACTTCGATTGCTTCTGCTTTTGTATTCGTAAAAATTAAACAGATATAAGGGTTTAACGCTTTCGCGACTTTCAACGTCAATTGTGAGCGCTCACGATGTTTGACCGGAATCGTATGATGAACGATTTTCTTCGCTGTCTGTTGTTTTGGATCCACATGCGCATAACGCGGGTTATTCATATATTTTTTCAAGAACGGTTGCAATTTCTCAGGAATCGTTGCTGAGAAGACCATCATCTGAAGCTGTTCTGGAAGAGCTTGCGCAATCCGGTCAACTTCTGGCAAGAAGCCCATGTCGAGCATTTGATCCGCTTCATCGATGACATAGTGCTTCACGAAATGCGGTTTTAAAGCCTGTTCTTTGAATAGGTCTAAAATACGTCCTGGTGTTCCGATGACGATTTGGGGCGAGACTTTCACACGACCGATTTGACGTTCGCGATCCATTCCACCTGTAATAAGACTCGTCTTGATGAAGTCTGGTTCCTTCACGAGTAACGATTTCAGTTCTTCATGAATTTGCCATGCAAGTTCGCGCGTTGGAGCAACGATGATGGCTTGTAATTCTTGAAGCTTTGGATCGACGTTTTGAACGATTGGAAGAAGGAACGATAACGTTTTTCCTGTTCCTGTTTGTGATTGACCGATGATATCGCGTCCCTTTACTGCAGCTGGGATGATCCGCGACTGAATGTCGGTCGGTTTTGTGATGCGGGCGTCATCGAGTGCTTCGATGACGAACGGGTGTAATTGATAATGGCTGAATCCATTCATGAATTGACACCGTCCTTTCCTTATTTGCTGAGGCTTCTGCCTCTCGATTAGTTCAACATGGTTATGGGTCTACTACCGTCATACAGATAGGAGTACGTATAAAAACGAGTTGGAATCTTTTTGTTTTTCGTATGAAGCTTCAATGCACTGAAGGCGACTTTCATCATCTCATCAGCACTCTGGACGACCGTCGCATCCATCGATTTCATGTCAACAGCTTCTAATATAGCACGATTCCCGTCTATGCCGACAATTATTTTTCCTTTGATCCCTGCTTTTTTCAATGCTTCGAGGACACCTAGCGCGATATCGTCATTGTGACAATAGACTGCATCAAACGGAATTCCCGACTCAATCACCTGTGTCATGACCTGTTCTGAAGTGACGGGGTCGTAATCTCCATTCACGGATTCGACGATTTTCAGATCCGACTCCCGCTCAAGACCAGTCAAAAATCCCCGGTGTCGTTCATTCGTCGTGTTGACGTTTGCCGTACCTGCGACTTCAATGATATTAGCGGTGGCTCGTCCCGTCTGCTTGATGCGTTCGTGTTTGATGAATGATGCAAGTTGTTCACCAATCAATTGATTATTTGAGGTAATCGAACTGACGACTGCATCGGAGCGAATCAATCGATCGATCGCAAAAACAGGGATATCTTCTTTGGCAGCTTTTTCTAAAGATTCAGCGATGTAAACATCGTCGAGTGTGGTAACGAAAATTGCATCCACTTTCATTCGAATGAATTCTTCAATCTGCTCTCTTTCATTAATGCGTGAATTATGCGACGTCGCGACGACTGCTTCATATTTATTCAGTTTCGCTTGTGTCTTGAACGCATCAACGAGCCGCTGCGCAAATTCATGTTTATCATTGACGATCGTAAAACCGATGAGATGACGACGCGGATTCGAATCCGTATTCACGAACATATTGGATATAAGAAGAACGGATGATATCCAAATGACTAAGACGAATAGCCACGCTTTATTGAATTTCATTCCGTTTTCTCCTTTCGAGGTAAGTGAACTTGAATCGTTGTGCCAACTCCAGGTTTACTGTCAAAAATCATCTTCCCTTTGTGATCGCGTACGATTTGTTTTGACATGAACAGTCCAAGACCATTTCCATCCACTTTTGACGTCTTGAATGCTTGACCAACATGATCAATCTGATCACCGTCCATTCCGACACCATTATCTTGGATGATGAAGACAACCTCTTCCGGATAGATATGCACATGCAAATGACAAATCCCATCTGGCCCTTTAAACGCGACAGCTTGAAGGGCATTTCGAACACAGTTTGCTAAAATCTGCAAAATCCCCTCTTCTGATGCATGAATCTTTGGCATAAAGGAAGGTGTATAAATTTTACAATCCGCTTCGTAAAGATGAGCTTCCGCTTCTAAGATATATGTCAGCTTCTTCATTAAATCATTCATATCAATCGTCGTTTTTTGAAGCGCATTGTTCTCGCCTTTGGATAAATCAAGCATCGTCTGAATCATGCCGTTCGCTCGATCAAGCTCAGATAAAGCTAACATCAACATCTCTGTATCTCGATCCTTTTCTGCGGCTAATAACTGTAAGGTCATTTTGACTGGTGTTAATGGATTACGTATCTCATGAGCAATGCCCGCCGCTAATTGACCAAGTGACGCTAGCTTCTCTTGCTGCAACATGGTTTGCTGTTGACTTAACTGCTCAAGTCGCGCATGTTCCATTCGCTGTGAGTATTCATTATAAGCAGCGACCAATGTCTTCACTTCGTTTGATCCGGCACGTTCAAGGACGATCGGTTTCGGGGAACTACTTTTCTCAATTTTATGAACAAGCTCAAGTAAAGGAGATGTCAATTGTCGTGACATTAAATAGCCAACAATCAGACTAAGGACGAGCGTCAAAGCGGCGATGATCAAATACTGCTGCCGTGTCGTGTAGACAGGTTCATAAAAAACGTTTCGCGGCGTTCGAACGAGAATTTTCCAATCCGTCACCTTTAAATCTTTTGCAAAGTAATACATATCTTGATTCGTACTAAAGATTTCAGATGGTTCGACGGATTGAAATGCACGATCGATCACACTTCTCGACAATAGTCGTTCTTCGTCTGTCACAAGATTACTCGACGTTGCTAGCAATTCTTTTTTACTATTAAATAAATAGGCAATCGTTTGATCATCAAAAGATTCTAATGATTTCCGGAAAATGATTGAATTCATCGCACTTAGTCCACCACCAAACACACCTACACGTTCGTTACCATCTCGAACTGGCACGAACATATATGTGACGGCATCTGATTCCATTGAGTACAGCTTACTCATATGAAAATCCGTACTTGTCAGAGTTTGTAGAAAATCATCATCCTTTACTATCGTACTATCTGGTACGCGACGATCTTCACTTGAGAACCAAGTAATCTGTTTCGTCTTTCTGTCAAAATAAAAAAGACTTTTAAATCCAGTATCAATATCAAGAAGATTTGATTCTTCAATTTTTCGACTTAGCTTATCAGGATTTTCGACGTTTAACTGCAAACTCATGATTTCCTCATGTAAATTCCCAATGTTATCACGGATCGCGTTTCCAGAAACTTCGACACTTTTCTCACTCTGCTTTTCCGTTTGCTGTTCGACTCGTGAAATCGTGACTCGATCCGCAGTAAAGGCAAGCGCTGAAATGACAAGACATAACAGGATGAATAAGATGGCGGTGATTTGAAAAAAATACGACCGCATCATTTTCTTAGACTCCACCCTTTCGCCCCCTTATTAAATAATTGCAACTTCATTAGTATACCATGTTCTGTTTCTGAAACAGACTCCTCTATTTTCATTCCCGTCTAAACAATGGTACACTCTAACTAATCATTCTTTTTCACAAAGGGAGAATCTACAACTATGCTAGTAAAAAAAATCAGCCCCCGCGGCTATTGTTACGGTGTCGTCGATGCAATGAAACTTGCACAACAAGCGGCATTGAATAAAGACTTGCCACGCCCGATTCATATTCTTGGTATGATCGTTCACAATGCTCATGTCACACGTGAATTCGAAAGTATGGGTGTCATCACAGTCGATGGTCCCGATCGCCTCGAAGCACTTGAGACGATTCAAGAAGGAACTGTCATTTTTACAGCGCATGGTATTTCGCCTGCTGTTTATGCACGCGCCGCCGAAAAAAATCTGCACGTCGTCGATGCAACATGTCCTGACGTGACGCGTACACACGATTTGATTCGACAAGTCGTCGCGGATGATTATGAAGTCATCTACGTCGGCAAACATGGACACCCGGAACCTGAAGGTGCAGTCGGTGTAGCACCAGAGCATGTGCACCTCATCGAAAAAGTCGAAGATATCGATGAACTCCCGCCTCAGCTCGCTCATAAAAAAATCATCGTCACGAATCAGACGACGATGAGCCAATGGGATGTCCAAGCTTTGATGGAACACGTGCGTAAAAAGTATCCGCATGTAGAAGTACACAATGAAATCTGTAACGCAACACAAGTCCGGCAAGAAGCGGTGGCTGATCAAGCAGGAGATTGTGACCTTGTCATCGTCGTCGGTGATCCACGTTCTAACAACTCGAACCGATTGGCACAAGTATCATTCGATATCGCAGGAACTCCAGCGCATCGGATTGGTGATTTAACAGAACTCGATCTATCATGGCTTAAAGGTGTACAGCAAGTTGGTGTCACATCAGGTGCATCAACACCAACACCAATCACGAAAAAGGTCATTGATTTCTTACAGCAATATGATCCATCAGACATCAGTACACATGACAAGACACCATTCCTTGAACTACGACGGATTTTACCAAAAGTAAAAGTCCTTTAACCTGAATATGATAGAAGTAATAACAAACACCGGACAGCGAATCATCGCCGTCCGGTGTTTTATCTCATTTTTTACTTTACATATCACAAAAAATGAAAGGGATTCGTATTGGCTGTCGAGACGATGAGTTCCACATCTATCTTCTTCTCTTTGAATCGTTTGCTTAATTCGTTGACGACGCCTTCTTTCATGACCGACTCCACATGATGTCCCGGATCGACGACTGCTAGTCCAAGTGCCATCGCATCATGCGCTACATGGAAATAGAGATCTCCTGTCACAAGGACATCTGCTCCTGCAAATGCTGCAGTCGAGACGTACTTATTGCCGTCACCACCAAGGACCGCTACTTTTTGGATATGGCGCGATTCGTCTCCGACGAAGCGTAAGTTTTGTACACCAAACGCATCGCGAACATGTTCTGCAAATTCTCGTAACGTCATTGCTTCCGGTAACCGACCAATCCGTCCAAGACCAAGTGATGTTGCCGGGCGTTCTTGGCGAATGAGATCATAGGCGACTTCCTCATATGGATGAGCCTGTTTCATCGCTCGAATGACTTGTTTCTGATTCAGTTCCGTGACGATCGTTTCGATTCGGACTTCTGAAACGCGTTCGAGTCGCCCTGCTTCACCGATATACGGGGTAGCTTCCGTCAACGGTCGGAATTGACCTGTTCCATCGACGTGGAATTGACAATCACTGTAGTCTCCTTCTTTTCCTGCTCCCGCTTGTGCAAGGGCTGTTGAAACGCGCTCTACAGCCTCGGTCGGTACATAGACACTTAGTTTATATTGCGTGTTTTCAAACGTCGGTGCTAGTACTTCACAAGACTCAAGACCAAGCGCATCTGCCATCCAGTCATTGACCCCGCCTGGTGTTACGTCAAGGTTCGTATGTGCAGCATACACCGCAATATCGTGTTTGATACATTTTGTGACGATCCGTCCTGTTGCAGAACGATCCGTCACATTTGCTAATTTACTAAAAATCGGTGGATGATGCGCGATGATGAGATCGACCTTCTTTTCAATCGCTTCATCGACGACAGACTCCAAGACATCAAGTGTCACGAGCACACGTTTGACGTCCTTGTTCAATGTTCCGATTTGTAGACCAATCGGATCACCTTCGAGTGCGAATTTTTTCGGAGCAAATGTTTCAAACTGCTCAATGACATGGTTCCCATTCGCCATTAGTTCGTCACCTCTTCCATCTTTTGAATCAATCGTTCGATGGCTTCGATTTTTTCAGATAAAACCTCCGTTGCTTGTCCTTGTTTCATCTGAGCTAGGATATACTCTCGCTTTTGTTTTTCAATCTGCCATTTTTCAATGAATTCTGGTGCACGTTCCCGCATTAACTGTGGTCCAAAGAACAATTCCCACTGACGTGTTGTTTCGTCCTCTGAGTACAGTGTTTCATCTCCACGTTCTGCAACGAGAATTTCATAGATCTTTCCGTTCTCCTCGACGATGGCTTCAGACAATAACGCATATGAATTCGTCAGCAACCACTTCCGAACATCGACTGCATCAACATTTGGTTGAAGGATCAAACGTTCCTCCCCCGACAGCCGATCTTTGCCTTCTTCAAGGATTGAGGCAATCAGTGTTCCGCCCATTCCTGCAATCGTAATCGCTGTTGCTTCGCCCGGCTTTAAAACCGATAGTCCACTTCCAAGGCGGACATCGATTTGTGACTCGAGCCCGACAAGCGCCACTTGTCCTTTTGCCGCTTCCATCGGTCCTTCGTTTACCTCTCCCGCGATCGCGCGTTCGATTTTCTGTTGCTGGATACAAAAACATGGTACGAATGCATGATCTGATCCAATATCTGCGAGGATAGCTCCTTGTGGAATATACGACACGACTTTTTGGAGTCGTTGATCCAATACGACGTTCATTTGCATCATCTTCATCCTTCCTATTTTCCGAAAAACTCTCTTTTAAAAATAGCGGATTTACGCTAAAAAAGATACCATACACCACAAAAAAACATCCATCTCGTAACGAGATAGATGCCCTTGTTCTTATTTCTTAGCAGCTAACCATTTGGCTAGAACAGCTGCTTCTTCGTCATTCGCAAGACCGCCAGGCATTTGCCCTTTACCGTTCATTGCGATGTTCTTAATTTCATCTTCTTTCAGCTTCGCGCCGATCTTTGTTAAGTTCGGACCTGTTCCGCCTTCTAAGTTTCCACCGTGACATCCTGTACATCCTTTAGATGCAAACAAGTCTTCTGGCTTCATTTCTGCAGTTGACGGCCCTTTTCGAGCTTCCTTCACCTGATCGACCCCAAAGTAAGACAATGAAATCATAGCGATGATGGCGATGACTGCGATCGCCGCGAACGGTACTAATGGATTACGCATTTGGATTCCCCCCATATTCTATACCCAACCAAGTTGGTGACTGAATGGTATTCCCCGTTACTATTCTACTGTAAAAAAAACAGGGAAGGAAGAAAAAAACGAAACTTTTTTCTTCCTTCCCACTAAAATTTCATATATTCTTCACACTTTGAATTAATCGAGGAAATCTTTCAGGCGTTTCGAACGACTCGGATGACGTAATTTCCGAAGTGCTTTTGCTTCGATTTGACGAATTCGTTCACGTGTAACACCAAATACTTTCCCGACTTCTTCAAGTGTCCGTGTCCGACCATCGTCAAGACCAAAACGAAGACGGAGGACGTTTTCTTCACGATCCGTCAGTGTATCTAACACATCTTCGAGTTGTTCTTTCAAGAGTTCGTATGCTGCAGCATCTTGTGGTGCTGTCGCATCTTGGTCCTCGATGAAATCTCCGAGATGTGAATCATCCTCTTCCCCGATTGGAGTTTCAAGAGAAACCGGCTCTTGCGCAATCTTCAGGATTTCACGGACTTTTTCTGGCGTGATTTCCATCTCTTTTGAAATCTCTTCCGGTGATGGTTCACGTCCGAGATCTTGCAAGAGTTGACGCTGGACACGAATCAATTTATTGATCGTCTCAACCATGTGAACCGGAATTCGGATTGTCCGCGCTTGGTCAGCAATCGCACGTGTGATTGCCTGACGAATCCACCATGTTGCATACGTCGAGAATTTATATCCCTTCGTATAGTCGAATTTCTCGACCGCTTTAATCAGACCCATGTTGCCTTCTTGAATCAAATCAAGGAACAACATACCGCGTCCGACATAACGCTTCGCAATCGAAACGACGAGACGTAAGTTTGCTTCCGCCAATCGTTTTTTTGCTTCTTCATCGTTTTGTTCGATTCGTTTAGCAAGTTCGACTTCATCTTCTGCATTTAACAAATCAACGCGACCAATTTCTTTTAAATACATCCGGACAGGGTCATTGATCTTGACACCAGGAGGAACAGACAAATCGTTTAGATCCGCCTCTTCTTTTTCGTCCCCTGTACCGTCATTGTTGACCTTGATACCTTCTGTTTCAAGCAATTGAAGGAATTCCTCGAATTGCTGAGCATCCATTGATTCGAACGAACTTAGTTTGTCTTCGATCTTTTGGTGTGACAATTCACCATTTTTATGTCCGAGCGCGATGAGTTCCTCTTTCGCGAGACGGAGTAATTCAGCTTCTGATCTTGCTTTTTCTGCCATCGAACCATACACTCCTTCCACATCATGCAGCAGGTCATCGATCTTTTAAACGACGCTTCCGTTCTATGATCGCCTGCATCAGCTCCGCTTGAGCACGGATATCTGTTTGTTGATTCAATCGTGACTTTTCTTCTTCTAACAACCGACGTTGCTGTTCATTTTGGACGGCACGAATGTAGTGACTGAGTAAATCAGGATCATATTCAGGCATTAGCATGAACTCTAAATCCGCTACGATTCGTTGCAAAGAGGCGTCGTGCAACATCGTCAAAAAACGATCAGGACTTCCTTGCGTACCTGCTCCGTAAAATTCATATAGCTTGCCGGCAATCAATTGGTGTGCCGGATCATTGAATTGGACACCTAGTTGCTCTCGCACTTCAAGACATACTTCTTCTGAACGGATCATGTAGGCAAGCAAGAAGCGTTCTGCCTTCTTCCAGTTCGCGAACGTTCGGTCAGGAGGTGCTGTCGGTAGAGCAGCTGGGCGATCGGAAACGATTTGTTCTCTCTTCGGTTGTTGGACGGTTGGACGCACTTGTGCGATCAAGGAGTCTTTCGAGAGTTTGAACTCCTCAGAAAGTTTTCCTAAATAAATGTCCCGTAACAACGGATTGGATGTTCGACCAATCTCTTCAAGCATAGTTTCAATATATCGAACGCGTTCTCCTTCTAATCGCAAGTTTTTTCCTTGTCGAAAATAAAAAGATTTGAATTCAAGACTTGAAACCCGTTCTTGTTCGATCCAGTGTAAAAACGTCTCTTCGCCCTGATTACCAATGAAGGAATCCGGGTCTTCGCCATCCGGTAAACGGATGACGGAACAGTCGACGGCAACGGCTTCAAGCAACTGTAGGGCTTTTAACGTCGCAGCGCGTCCTGCCTTGTCTCCGTCATAACAAATAATGACTTCATCGACGATACGTGCTAGGTTTTGGGCATGAACCGGTGTTAAGGCTGTTCCTAAAGAAGCTACCGTATAAGGTATACCCGCTTGAGCGACACGCACAACATCAAGATTCCCCTCAACGAGAACGACTTGTTTAATTTTGCGCATCGCTCCTCGTGCTTGAGCAAATCCGAATAACAGTTCACTTTTATTGAACAAAGGTGTTTCCGCTGTATTGACATACTTCGGATCACGACCATCAATCGAACGTCCACTAAATCCGACGATCGTGCCATCACGATCGGAGATAGGGAATACGACTCGACCGTTGAATCGATCTCGATAATCGCCATCGCGTCCGATTGAAATCAATCCCGCTTCGACCATCTCATCTAAATCAAACCCACGTCGTGCCAAGGAATCCACTGTAAAACGATCTTGATCCGGTGCATACCCGAGTCGGAACTCACGCATTGCACCTTCACGGATACCGCGATTCTCTAAATAGATCCGCCCCGCGTCGCCTGCTTCCGTTTGAATCAACACCTCATGATACAACTCGGTGACGATTCGATGTGCTTCGCGCATCCGGAACTTCTTTTCCTGTTCAGGTGTCGATTCCGATTGTTCGAATCGGTCCGGCTCCAGTTCCGGAAGTGTGACATCACTGCGATCCGCTAATTTAGAGACGGCTTCCTTGAAACTCATTCCTTCTGTTTCCATGACGAAAGTGATCGCGTTTCCACCTGCACCACATCCAAAACAGTAGTACATCCCTTTATCAGGAGAAACAGAAAAGGAAGGTGATTTCTCAGAATGAAACGGGCAAAGCCCTGAATATCGATTCCCTTGTTTTTTTAATTCTACACGTTCTGAAATCAATTCGACGATGTCCGTTGCTTGGCGGACCTGATCGACGATTTCATCAGGAATTCGCTTCATTCCGTCCTCTCCCCTTTCCTTGAGAACTTATCCTTACATGACCATACCCGCAATGAAACGGAACGATGACTCGTTCCGTTTCATTAGAAAAAGGGCATTATCTCATTTATCAGCTAAACAAGTATACTATGTTCCTGACTGCTTGACTAGTCATGCGCTTTCCCAGAAATTCCGGTCAAAATCAGGTTCGCCGTTTCCTCGACTGCTTTATTCGTCACGTCGATGACTTGGCAACCGATTCGTTCGTATAAATTCCGTGCGTATTCGAGTTCCCGGTTGATTCGGTCCATCTGCGCGTATGCTGCTTCTGGTTTGAGTCCTAATGAACGCAGGCGCTCCATTCGGATGTCGATCAACTTTTCCGGTGAGATGAGTAGTCCAAAACATTTTTCTTTTGGAATATCGAATAGCTCCGCTGGCGGGATCGATTCAGGTACGAGTGGTACGTTCGCTACTTTATATCGCTTCAAGGCCAGATACTGCGAAAGTGGTGTCTTTGATGTACGCGACACCCCGATCAAGACGATGTCCGCACGTTTGATACCTTTTGGATCACGTCCATCGTCATACTTGACAGCAAATTCGACCGCTTCGATTTTTCGGAAATATTCCTCATCTAAGCGATAGATTAATCCTGGTTCTTCCTTCGGTTGCATCTGCAAGCGATCTTCCATCGTATCAAGCAATGGACCAAGTAGATCAATCGCTTTTACACCGTGGGCACGCGCTGTGTCTGCAAGCAGACGACGATGGGTCGCATGAACGATCGTAAAAGCGATCGTCGCTTGTTCTTCTTTCGCATGAAGAACCAAGTCATAAATGACTTGATCATCATCGACGAACGGAATGCGGACCGTTTCGATGGCTTGTTCCGGGAATTGGATTGCAGCTGCGCGGACGACGAGTTCACACGTCTCTCCGACAGAGTCACTCACGACATAAATCCGTTGACGCATCAGGAACCCTCCTTAAATTTCTTCATCACGTGCTAAAGCTACTAACACTTTCGTCATGTTCGTCTTCGTCATTCGACCAACGACTTTCAAGACGCCGTTCTCCTCTTCGACGACTGGCATTGAATCAATCTGTTTTTCGATCAGTTTCATACCGGCACCAATCAACGTCTCCGATTTTTCACAGACCGTCAAATTCGGCATCCGTGTCATGATGATGTTGACCGGTAACGAATCTAATTCTTGATTACCGATTGCCGCACGTAGAAAATCCTTACGTGACAACACACCGACTAACGCATGGTCCTTACTGACGACGAACAGCGAACCCACATCTTCAAGGAATAAGTGAACGATCGCATCGTATACGGTCATCCCTTCATGAATGACCTTTGCCGACGACATGAATTCGCCGACGGTCAAGGTGTCGAGTTTCTCATGAAGCATGGACGCATTTTTCTTTCCAACGTACATATAGCCGACACGTGGACGCGCTTCTAGCATGCCGGTCATCGTTAAAATCGACAAATCGGGTCGTAATGTCGCCCGTGTCAGGGAGAGCGCTGCAGCAATCTGCTCTCCCGTGATCGGACCATTCTCTTTGACGATTTGGAGTATCTTTTTTTGCCGTTCATTTAACTTCATCGGCTCATCCGTCCTTTTTCTTTACGCTAAAGTAAGTGCATTGAACCGGGCGACTGATTCGATGGCTTGCGCAAATCGTTTCATTTCGCTAAGACGGTTCGTACGGACCGTTTCGTCGTCCGTCATGATCATCGTACCGTCGAAGTATGCTGTGATCGACGGAACGGTTGCCTCAAGTGCCTCAAGCGCTCGTTCATAATCAAGTGACGCGATCGCTTGATCGACCTCTGGTAAGGTCTTCTCAATCGCCTCATGTAACGCGCGTTCCGCATCATTTTCAAAGAGCGCTGGATTAACAGTTGTGACGTCTTCTGCTTTTTTCGAGATGTTTAAGACACGGCTGAGTTGTTCGACCGTTTTCTTGAACGATTCTTTTTTCGTCGCACTTTCAAGCATCGCAGCACGCTGCTCATTCGCTTCGACTGTCAACGTATGATCAAGAGCGGCTTCGACGACATCATGACGGAAGTTCATTTCCGATAGACGGTATTTCAAGCGTTGTGCAAAGAAGTCTTGTAATGCAGCTTGAACTTCTTCGGCATCCTTCGCGTAAAGACCTGCTGCCACCTGTTCTGAAACGACGAAGGCAATCAATTCAGTCAATGTCAGATTCAACTTACGATCTGATAAAATCTGAACAATCCCTTGTGCTTGACGACGCAATGCGTACGGATCCGCTGATCCACTTGGAATCATACCGACACCAAAGAATCCAGCGACGCTGTCCATCTTATCGAGAATCGCATAGAGTGTTCCTGTTGGTGTTTCCGGACTTGCATCCCCCGCGAAGCGTGGCATGTAATGTTCACGAATCGCAGCCGCGACTTCTGGATCCTCATTCTTCATGTTCGCATAACGCTCACCCATCAGACCTTGTAATTCTGTGAATTCATAGACCATTTGACTGACGAGGTCGAATTTATAGATCTGTCCTGCACGTTCGACACGTGTTTTGTCTGCACCGACACGATCTGCAAGTGCGAGTGCCATCTGACGGACGCGACGGACTTTTTCGCCTGTCGTTCCTAATTTTTCATGGAAGACGATTTTATCAAGACGTTTCGCCTGTTCATCGATATCTGCTTTTTTATCTTCTTCATAGAAGAACTGCGCATCTGCTAAACGGGCACGGATGACTTTTTCGTTTCCGCGTGCGACGTTTTCAAGATGTATTGCGTTTCCGTTTCGTACCGTCACGAAATAATGGAGCAACGCCCCGTCACGTTTGACCGGGAAGTAACGTTGGTGTTCCTTCATCGTCGTGATCAAGACTTCTTCTGGTAACTCAAGATACGCTTCATCAAATGCACCGAACAAGGCTGTCGGATACTCGACGAGGTTCGTGACTTCTTCAAGTAAAGACGCATCGATCGGCACTTCGAATTGTTCGCGTGCCGCAAGCGCTGCAATTTGTTCTTCGATCAATTGACGACGTGCTTCGTAACTGACGATGACGTTTTCTCCTGCGAGCGCTTCAACATAAGCGTTCGGACGCAGGATCGTGATGTCCTGCCCGAGGAAACGATGTCCACGTGATGTCCGACCTGTTTCGACGGATGCGACTTCAAACGGGATGACTTGATCGTCAAGCAGGGCAATCAACCAACGAATTGGACGCATATAACGTAACGATTGTGTGCTCCAACGCATGTTTTTCGGGAATGTCATCGCTTCGACGACTTGTTTTAGTCCAGGAAGTAGATCGGCTGTCGCTTGTCCGACTTCCTTACGTGTCGCATAGAGATACTCGACTCCTTTTTCTTCTCCAAGGAAGAGATCGTCCGTCGTTAACCCTTTACCACGCGCAAACCCTTCGGCTGCTTTCGTCCAGTTCCCTGCTTCGTCCATCGCGATACGTTTTGCTGGTCCTTTTAATGTCTCTTCGAGGTCACTTTGACGTGCTGCGAGACCTTTGACATACACTGCAAGACGACGTGGTGTCGAGAAGGATTCGACGCTTGTGAACTCAATCCGAGCTTCTTCAAGGAAACGCGTCACGCGTTCCTTGAGTTGTGTTTCGGATTGAAGGACGAATCGAGCCGGCATCTCTTCTAAACCGATTTCAAGTAATAATTCATGCATGTGACTCACCTGCTTTCGACTTGATCAATGGGAAGCCAAGACGTTCCCGTTCTTCGATGAAACTTTGCGCACAACGGCGCGACATGTTCCGGACACGATGGATGAATCCTGTACGTTCCGTGACGGAAATCGCCCCCTTCGCGTCAAGAAGGTTAAAGGTATGTGAACATTTTAAGATGTAATCATACGCTGGGAAAACGAGGTTCTCGTCCAAGGCGCGATTCGCTTCTTTTTCATATTGATCGAACAACGTGAAGAGTAAGGCGACATCTGACGTTTCAAACGTATACTTCGAATGTTCGAACTCCGGTTGATAGAAGATATCACCGTATTTGAAGCCATCCGTCCAAACGAGATCAAAGACACTCTCAACGTCTTGAATGTACGACGCAAGACGCTCGATTCCATAAGTGATCTCGACTGCGATCGGATTACACTCGATTCCACCGACTTGTTGGAAATACGTGAATTGCGTGATTTCCATTCCGTTCAGCCATACTTCCCAGCCGAGACCTGCAGCACCGAATGTCGGGTTCTCCCAGTTATCCTCTACGAAACGGATATCATGTTCGAGTGGGTTGATACCGAGCAACTCGAGACTTTGTAAGTACAATTCCTGAATGTTGTCAGGTGATGGTTTCATGATGACTTGGAATTGATGGTGTTGATACAGACGGTTCGGGTTTTCCCCGTAACGACCGTCAGCCGGACGGCGTGATGGTTCTGTATAACAAACGTTCCATGGTTCTGGTCCGAGACTCCGTAAGAACGTCATCGGATTCATCGTACCGGCTCCTTTTTCTACGTCGTATGCTTGCATCGTCAAGCAGCCTTGTTCTGCCCAAAATTTTTGTAATGTCAAGATCATGTCTTGTACTGTCATCTTCACGACTTTCACCTCCGAAATGATTAAGGAACGCAAAAAACGCCCCTATGTACAACAATCGTTGCACATAGGGACGAGACGAGCCCGCGGTTCCACCCTACTTGCATGCATCGCATGCCACTCTTTTTGACAAAGAACACTCCGAAACGCCATTCGCGCCCCTCTCACTCCCAGCTCGCACCACCCTGGAATCGCTTGATTGAGAAAAAGACGGTACTCCTTTTCGTCATCGTGTTCATTTAGTTGCTTCTACCGCATTTATTCTACCGAACCCGCTTGTTGCTGTCAATCGTTGCCGAAATTAATCAACTGGTCGAGGACACGTTTTGAACGTAGGCGTAACCCGCTGTAGCGTTCCATATAAGCATCCATGATTTGACGCAGTAGACGCTTCGTTTCCGGCTTCACCGTCACGGTCCCGATTCGCGAGAAATCATAGACGGAAAACACGTAGAGCATCTTCGCGACTGCCTCTGACATAAAGACGGCATGTTCATCCTCATGACGGTGCCGGCGACAGAGTAGACCGCCGTGGTGTAACGAAAAAGCAAACGGTGCTTCAGCACTCCCGCAAATCGTACAGCCGTTCAAGTGCGGCGCAATCCCTAGATGACGCAACAGGCGCAACTCGATGATGAAAGAGACGACGTCGGGATCAAGTCCTTCATCCATCGCCTCCAGTCCTTCAACGAACAAATCATAGAGTGCCGGTTGCGGCACTCGTTCATCAAGCGCTTTATCTGCCAGCTCCAGTAGATACATCGCATACGCCATCAAGACGACATCTTGCCGGATATGCGCGTGGCTCGTGATGACGTCTGCCGATTTTAACTGACCGAGACCACGTGACCGTGGATAGATATAGACGGCTCGAACGAAAGGCTGGCTTGCCGCGTTGAAACGACTACCCGGCTTCTTCGCTCCTCGCGCCATGACGGCGAGCTTGCCGTATTCACGTGTCAGTAGCGTGACGATCTTATTCGATTCACCGTATACGACCGTTCGTAGTACAAGCCCTTCCGCCTTATCGATCATCGCTTAATACTCGTCATCGCGGAAGCCAAGTTCACGCAATTGACCGGCCTTGTTACGCCAATCCTTTTGGACTTTGACCCACAAGTTCAGGTAAACTTTTGTTCCGAGTAACATCTCGATGTCCGTTCGTGCTTCGGAGCCGATTTCTTTTAGAAGTGCTCCGCGTTTACCGATGATGATTCCTTTTTGGGAATCGCGCTCGATCAAGATCGTCGCATGGACATCGACCATGTTTCCATTCTCACGCGTCTTGATTTGATCAATCGCGACCGCGATTGAGTGTGGTACTTCATCGCGTGTCTTTTGCAAGACTTTCTCACGAATCATCTCTGAGATGATGAAACGCTCCGGGTGGTCAGTGACTTGATCCTCCGGATAATACATCGGTCCTTCCGGTAAGATCTTCGCGATTTCTTCAAGTAACGGTCCGACGTTGTTCCCTTGAAGCGCAGAGATCGGAACGACTGCCGCAAACTCGAGCTCATTTTTATATGACTCGATGATGGGCGGAATATCATTCGGATGAATCAAATCGACCTTATTCATGACGAGGATGATGGGTGTATCGAGTTCCTTCAATTTTTCAATGATGAAATCGTCACCTTTTCCTTTTGGTTCCGTCACGTTGACCATGAATAAAATCGCATCAACTTCACGCAATGCGTTCGTCGCGACCTTCATCATGAAGTCGCCGAGTTTATGTTTTGGTTTGTGAATCCCTGGTGTATCGATGAAAATCGTCTGAACGTCTTCTGTCGTATAGACACCTTGGATCTTGTTTCGCGTCGTTTGTGGCTTATCAGACATGATGGCAATCTTTTGTCCGATGACACGGTTGAGGAATGTCGATTTTCCGACGTTCGGGCGTCCGATGATCGAGACAAAGCCCGATTTGAATCCTTCTTTAAACATGTAAATCCCCTTTCGTGAATGCTCCTGGTAAGAGGGCACCCACTGTTGTTTCTGTGACATCCCCTTTAAGGTTCGTCAAATAGATTGGCATATCCGCGTCACACATCTCTGATAGCACTTGGCGGCATTGTCCGCACGGTGCGACCGGTCCTTCCGTGTCCGCAACGACAGCCATCGCTGCATACTCGCGCGCATCCTGTGCCCACGCAGAGAAGATTGCTGTCCGTTCTGCACAGTTACAAAGACCATATGCAGCGTTTTCAATATTGCAACCATGGAAGACTTGTCCGTCTTTTGTTAGTAGAGCAGCACCGACTTGGAATTTCGAATATGGAACATACGCTTTTTCGCGTGCACGTTTAGCTTGTTCGAGTAATTGTTCTGTTTTCATGTGAGTATCCCCTTCTTAGGAACGGTATTGGCCAAAAAGGCCGGATTCTTATTGTACCAAATATGGGATGAAGATGCATAGTGCAATTGCAATAGATGTAAGCGCCAACACAAGAACAGCTCCACTTGCAATATCCTTGACTGCTTTTGCCAGTGGATGCCATTCCTGCGTCACGAGATCAACGACGCGCTCAAACGCTGTATTGAACATCTCGGCACTGATGACGATCCCGACCGTCAAGAAGAGGATCGCTCGCTCGACAGACGTCAAGGGTAATAGAAAGGCGACAAGCAACACGATGGCACCAACTGTCACGTGAACTTTCATATGCCGTTCTTCTCGAATCGATTGGCGCAATCCGTTCATGGCATGTCGAAACGGTTGCCACCAGCTTTTCACAATGTGCCCCGATATAACTCGAAGTGATGCAGGATTTCCTCCTGTCGCTTCGTCATGACTTCCTCATCTGCTTTTTCAATGTGATCGTATCCGAGTAAATGGAGAAAACCATGGACAGCGAGGAAACCGAGCTCTCGCTCAAAATGATTCCCATACTCTGCCGCTTGTTCACGACACCGTTCTACGGAAATGATCAAATCGCCGAGGACGATTGGTTCGTCTTCGAGCAATCCAAAATCGATTTCATCTTCTCCGAGTTCTTCCATCGCAAAGGAAATGACGTCTGTCGCCTGATCCTTTCCACGCCATTCACGATTGATTTCTTGAATCTCATCGTTTGAGACGAAAGTCACGGACAACTCACTATTTGAATCGACTTCTTCTTGTTCCGCCGTGTAAATCAAAATCGATTCGACAAGCTGTCGTTGTTCTTCCGTTAGACGATTATTTTCGTCTGTCATATAAATATTCATGTCGTTGCCTCTTTCTTTAATTCTGGATACTCGATTCGTTCATGGAACAAACCGGATAAGGTATGACACGCACTTTCACCAACGCGATAAATCTCACGTGTCGTAATGTCACATTCCGCAAATTGATCATCCATCATCTTTTCACGAATGATTTTCGCGACCAAGTCCCGAATTCCTTCTTCTGAAGGAGCTTTCATCGAACGAACTGCCGCTTCAATCGAGTCAACGATCATGATGACCGCCGCTTCACGAGTTTGTGGTTTCGGACCCGTGTAACGGAACGTCTCCTCATCGACCTCACCTTGTTCTGCTGCCTTGACATAAAAGTATCTCAGCAGAGAGGTTCCATGATGCTGGCGGCAAATATCGATGATCGCTGCAGGCAGTTTTGCGTCTTCGAGTAATTCAACACCATCCTCGGTATGTGCCAAGATGACACGTGCCGACTCTTCCGGTGTCAATCGATCATGGGGATTGCGTCCATGCTGGTTCTCAATGAAATAAAGCGGTCGTCGCGTTTTCCCTAAATCATGATAGTAGGCGCCGACTCGTGCAAGCAAGCCATCTGCTCCGATTGCTTCACAGGCTGTTTCTGCTAGGTTCGCGACCATCATACTATGATGGTACGTTCCCGGTGCTTCAACTAATAGTTTTTTGAGTAACGGATGCGTCGGGTTCAACAGTTCGAGTAGACGGGTCGGTGCTAAAATACCGAACGTCATCTCAAGAAACGGCAATAGTCCAATTGCTAGGACGGCACTCAAGATACCACTCGCAATCGCAAAACCGATTAAAATCAGCGTTTCTCGTAGTTCGAACGTACCACTTCGTAACAGGACGAATGCTAAGAAAATCGCGATGTTTGCTCCGGCAATCGAAACACTGCTCATGAAAATACGACGTCGTGACAAACTAGAGCGCAGGAAAAACGTTGCGACTAAACCACCGACCAATAAATAGATTGCGATATTGAAGCTGAAGTTCTGGTTCGTACTATAGAAGAACGTTCCGGCAAGCGCCGTAAACAGAGAACTCGATAATGCAATCCGTTCGTTCAATAAATTGCGCAAGACGAGCGCAGCAAAAGCGGTCGGCGTGAGTAAGTAAAATGCTGGATTGATGTCGTCTGCTAAGAACGCCATACCATACATGACGAGTAATTGTAGACTGACGACGAGGTAGACAAGCCCGAATAATCGAATCCGCCCCATTTGAGCGTATCGCAGTTTTGAACGGTGAATGAATCCAAATAAAAAGGCAGTCATCAACGCACTGACAAGCATCGCCCCGAGTAACGGTTTCAACGACTGTCGATCAGAAATCAAGCCGACTAATTGTAGCTGACGATAGGCATCTTGTGAAATCACTTCGCCTCGTTTAACGATCACTTCGCCTTCTGAAATGATGACTGGTTCAACTTTATCACTCGTCTGCTTACGAAGCTGTTCCGTCTTTTCCGGATCATAGACGTAGTTCGTCACGATCAGTTGATCGGTCATCGCTTTAGCGACTGCTTTTAGCGAAAAGGACAGTGGCGAACGTTCAATATCCGTTCGCGCATTCTCACGTGCCTCCGCTACTTCACCACCATCAGACGAGATACGTTGACGCATCGCTTCTTCAATCGCGGTGATGACGACGTCACGTGTCGTATTCCGTAGTGCTGTCGTCGACGTCACAAGCAAGCGTAACTCATCATCCTTCAAAAGAGTTGCCGCCTCCGTTCCACGCAGACGCTGTTTGATTTTACCGATCTCATTTGTTTTTTTGATACCAGACAAACTCGCAAAAAGTTGTTCGACTTTATCAATTTGTTGTGCTGCATACTCTTGTTTGATCGTATACTGACTCTCGATTGCAGCAACCGAATTTTCCTTGATTTGATTTGTTGCAACCCGGTCCTCCATCGTCAAGGGTGACCGGATATCTTCTTCTGCAATTGAGAATGGTTCTGCGGACAAGGCTTCTGGCCGAACACTGACATACATCATCGTCGATACGACGAGATAGAATACTACTGTCAAAAGCCCGACCCAGACCCCAACCTTGCGCATATCATCTCCCCCTTTTCCATCTATTTTCGTAACGGCTTAGGTCAAATCCTGACTATAAGCATCAACGATTTTTCGGACAAGTGGGTGACGCACGACATCCGCTGAGCCAAAGTGCTCAAAATGAATCCCTTTGACATTGCCGAGCAAATGTAACGCTTCTTGTAGACCAGACGTTTTTCCTCGCGGAAGATCGACTTGTGTCAAATCGCCTGTGACGATCATCTTCGAATGGAATCCGAGACGCGTCAAGAACATCTTCATTTGTTCACGTGTCGTATTTTGCGCTTCATCAAGAATGACGAAGGCATGTTCAAGTGTCCGTCCACGCATGTAAGCGAGCGGCGCGATCTCGATGACGCCACGCTCAAGCAGACGAGCCGTATGTTCGACACCAAGTACGTCATGTAGCGCATCGTATAGAGGACGTAGATAGGGATCGACTTTTTCTTTCAGATCCCCTGGAAGGAATCCTAGATTTTCTCCTGCTTCTACTGCTGGACGCGTCAGGACAAGTCGTTTGACGTGACCTTCCTTTAACGCTTTTGCCGCCATCACGACAGCAAGATACGTTTTTCCGGTTCCCGCTGGTCCAATACCAAATGTCAAATCACAGCGGTCGATTCCCCGAACGTAACGTGCTTGACCGAGTGTCTTTGCACGAAGTGGTTTTCCTTTATGATTCGTATGAATGACCGTATCGTAAAGTTCCAGTAGTTCATCCACCCGATCTTGACGTGCCAGTTGAATGGCGCTCGTCGCGTCACGCTCCGTCAAAACAGCTCCACGATTCACAAGTTGTTTCAAGACGCCTACGACCTGTCCTGCTAAGATTACAGACTGCTCCTGTTCGGATTGTGCCAACAGCTCATCTCCTCGATGCGTAAGCTGAACGTCAAGTTCTGCTTCCATCGTACGTAAGACTGCATCATTCGGACCGACGAATGCTTGAATCTGTTCTGAATTCGAAAATGCAAATGGGATTCTTTCGTTGAATATCACGTTGTGAATGGCCTCCTAGTCATGGATAACAAGTTGTCATCGCTTCATATCTAATCTCTTCCACTTTAGCACTTCCGCCGAAAAGATGGAAAGAAAAACCCGTTCCCACCTTTTGGGAAATAAAAAGAGTCGATCCTACGCGTTTCGTAGGATCGACTCACTGTCTAATCATCATCGTTTTCGTTTTGAAACGGGTGCACCCAGAACCTCACTCCAGACGATGGCACGACGCATTTCATCCTGTGAGAGTCTCGTCGCTGATGCTGAACGACTCGACGTTCCAATAGCACCGTCTGCGACGCTATCTTTGATTTCACCGATCGTCGAAGAGGACATCCCTTTTTTCGAATGTTGTTTCTGACGCTGGTCCAAACGTTGTTGCAATTCCGTTCGTTCATGAACGGGTCGCGCTTTTGTTTGCGTTACCCCCGGTTGTTTCTTCGCGGGTGCTTTTTTACGAACGACAGGTGGAGGTACCATCTCTTGTCGCGCCGTATCGACCTGTTCGGTTATTTGTTTCACATAGTCGCCGAACTCCTTTGAAGGTGTCCGGTTCGTCTGCTTCGGTTTTTTATCCGCTGCTTTTGAGATGACGGAGATGACACCGAATGCGATCATCAATCCGACCCATATGATATCCATACCGTCTCACCCTTTATTGTGAGTCATTTGGTGATGATTGCCCACCGATTGCTTGACGCATTTTCGTATCTGCCGTCACGTTCAAGTAGTTTGCATAATCCATGACGCCAAAGTTACCGTCACGCATCGCTTCAGCGATCGCAAGCGGCACTTCCGCTTCAGCAGCGACAACCTTCGCACGCATCTCTTCAACACGTGATTTCATCTCTTGTTCACTTGCGATCGCCATTGCGCGACGTTCTTCCGCTTTTGCTTGCGCAATGTTCTTATCTGCTTCTGCTTGATCCGTCTGCAGAACCGCACCGATATTCTTACCGATATCAATGTCCGCGATATCAATCGAGAGAATCTCGAACGCCGTACCCGAATCGAGTCCTTTCGCAAGAACCGTCCGTGAGATCATCTCTGGATTCTCAAGTACTTCTTTTTGGTCATTACACGAACCAATGGTTGAGATGACACCCTCACCAACACGTGCGATGACCGTTTCTTCCCCAGCACCACCGACGAGACGATCAATGTTCGCACGTACCGTGATCCGGGCTTTCGCTTTTACTTCAATCCCGTTCATTGCCACACCGGCGATAAATGGTGTTTCGATGACTTTCGGGTTAACCGACATTTGAACAGCTTCCAGAACGTTACGACCAGCAAGATCAATCGCTGCTGCGCGTTCGAAGCTCAACTCGATATTCGCACGGTGTGCTGCAATCAAGGCATTGACGACGCGGTCAACGTTACCACCGGCAAGGAAGTGACTTTCCAGTTGATTCGTATTCAAGTTCAATCCCGCTTTAACTGCCTTAATCAACGGATTGACGATTTTAGATGGTGTCACTCGACGTAGTCGCATCCCGACTAATGTAAAGATCGATACACGTACGCCTGCTGCGAGCGAGCTGATCCAAAGTGGGATCGGAACGAGCGTGAAGAAGATGGCGAGGAAAATTAAAATTCCTCCAGATATGAGTAATACGGTCAATAGTTCAGGTGTCATGTGTGGGACTCCTCCTTCGTATGTTGGACTCTAACAATAACGCGTCCATGCGTCACTTCTTTTACGACGATTGTTTCCCCCGCTTGAATGAAGGTCCCTTCCGTTACGGCATCAATTCGATTCCCATCGATTTCAATCGTTCCTGATGGACGAAGAGGCGTCAAACTGACTCCTTCTTGTCCTAACAGTTGTACTTTGTCTTGATGGGAGAGATAGCCTTTTTCAGACGATGTCGAATCCGTCAAAATCAAACCGCGCCATAGTAACGACTGATTTGATTTAATTCTGCGATACGCCCAGTATCCGGCCGCAAGCGATAGAAATACAGCAAGTCCGATTGCGATACCTACTTGACCAACTGTAGCGCCTGCCATGATCAGACTAGCAAGGACCGCACCGATTCCGAGGACTCCAAAGATTCCGAACCCTGTGACGAATATTTCGACCAGTAACATGAGGACCCCAATCATGAAGACCGCCAAAATCATTCCTAAGCTAAACGTCATGCGTACGTTCACCCCTTTTCATTCGTGTCAGAAGCTGCTTCTTTTGCACTTTGATTCGTTACTATAATTATATACGCTTTCAAAACAAAAAGGTTTCATGACTATTCTGAATTCATTAAGAAACTTTTAATTGTGACAGGAACGACAAAAAAGGTGCCCCGAAGGACACCTTTTTCATGTATTAAGCGAGCCGTTGTTTGACGAGTCGATTAATTAACGCACCGTCTGCCTTGCCTTTAAGCTGTGGCATGACGATACCCATTACTTTCCCCATATCTGAAGGAGCAGAGGCACCCGTCTGCGCAATAGCTGCGTCGACGATTTCCTGTACTTCTTCCTCGGAAAGCTGTTTTGGCATATAAGCTTCGAGCACGACAATCTCTGCTTGAATTTTCTCGACGAGATCGTGACGACCAGCGCTTTCGAATTCTCGGAGGGAGTCGTTGCGCTGCTTCATTTCACGTGAAAGAATTGTTAATTCTTCCTCGTCTGTCAATTCTTGCTTACCGAGTTTGATCGTTTCATTTTGCAGCGATGATTTCACCATCCGAATCGTCGTAAGACGATCTTTTTCACGTAGACGCATGGCTTCTTTCATATCCGCTGTCAAACGCTCCTGAAGACTCATGAGGATACACCCTCTCTAACGTTAGAACTTCTTACGCTTACGCGCAGCCTCCGATTTAAGCTTACGTTTTACACTTGGCTTTTCGTAGTGTTTACGTTTACGAACTTCTGCAAGCGTACCATCTTTTGAAACACCACGTTTGAAGCGACGAAGTGCGTCTTCAAGTGATTCATTTTTACGTACACGAGTTTCCACTAGTTTTCCCTCCCTCCGATATTACCGACTAAAGGAAACGTGTCAGACACGTCATACAACATTATAGTAGGAATATACAATTTGGTCAACAGTTGATTCTAGCGACTTTTCTGTACCCTACGCTGTTCCTTTTTGTTCTTATCTATCCTCTCATGGTTGCATCCGTTTGACAACAAAATCTAGTCATTCCTGCATCAAAATCCAGAAACTTTTTTGTAAGCGTTATCACGTGTTTTTTAAAATGTTTTGTCAAAAAGGGTGATGATGTGTCAAAATATAGACAATTATCAAATAAAGGAGTGTGACATCACTTATGAAAGAAGCAAAGCGCATCATCTGGGGATTGATTCTCGGGGTGATCCTCGGAATCATTCTTGCTAGCTTACCGGATAAGTCGATTTATGAGGGATTGAATAAATATGCTTTACAACCCATCGGGACGATCTTCCTGAACTTGATTAAGATGCTCGTCGTACCGATCGTCTTCTTCTCGATCGCCCTCGGCGTCATGGGTCTTGGTAATCCAAAAGAGCTTGGTCGTGTCGGCGGAAAGGCAATTGGCTACTTCATGACGACGACGGCTGTCGCGATTGTCATTGCTCTCGGTTTGTCATTATTGATCAAGCCGGGTACGTTCGGTAACTTCGAGACGCAAGGTCTGGAATATGATAACGGAAATCTACCAGATACGAGCATTATCAATACAATCGTCGGTATGTTCCCGACGAACCCGATCACGTCGATGGCAGAAGGTAATATGCTGCAAATCATCGTCTTTAGTGTCTTTATCGGTTTTGGAATCACGTTCCTCGGTCAAAAAGTCTCGACACTACGGACATTCATCGAGCAGGGTAATGATTTAATGACGTACTTGATCACGCTTGTCATGAAGATGGCACCGCTTGGAGCATTCGCCCTAATCGCATCAGCCGTTGGTTCACAAGGACTTAATTCCCTAAAGGCGATGGGGCTTTATATGGGTGTCGTCATCTTGTCACTATTCGTCCATTCCGTATTGACGTATGGTTCGACCGTTTCACTTCTTGGGAAGATGAACCCGTTCTTCTTCTTTAAGAAATTCGCACCTGTCATGCTGTTCGCTTTCTCGACGTCTTCGTCGAACGCAACACTTCCTGTTGCGATGCAAACGGCTCAAAAAGAGTTGAAGGTTCCGCGCTCCGTCTCAAGTTTCGTCCAGCCTCTCGGTGCGACGATCAACATGGATGGAACAGCAATCATGCAAGGTGTCGCGACTGTCTTCATCGCGCAAGTCTACGCTGTTGATTTGACGCCAGGTCAACTTGCGACGGTCGTCCTGACAGCTGTTCTCGCCTCAGTCGGTACAGCTGGTGTACCAGGTGTCGGTCTCGTCATGTTGACGATGGTTCTTCAATCGGTCAATCTACCGGTCGAAGGAATCGCTTTAATCATCGGTGTCGATCGTCTTCTTGATATGATGCGGACAGCCGTCAACATCACTGGTGACGCAGCATGTGCCGTCATCGTCGCGAAATCGGAAGAAGGTAATCTGAAAGAAGAAGAGAACGAAGAAACGGATGAGCGTTACGCTTGATTGCACGTTTCTCGACTGACGAAAAGGACGTTCCGCCAACTGCGGAACGTCCTTTTTTATTTGTTCACTTATTTTGATAAGACGAATGAGCTAAGTCCTTCGACACGAACCGTACCTGATACTTTACGGATTGTTTTGGATCCTGCTTGTTTACCGTCTACAAGCAGCTTCCATTTTCCTTTTGGTAACTTCATGTCGACTGCTTTTCGATTTGCATTGTGAATGACATAGAGATCCTCTTTTTGTTTCGGCGCAGCATCATCTAGTCGATACGCGATGACTTGAGCCGGTGCTGCTTCAAACGTCAGGTAACGACGAATGTCTTTTGCTGTTGCTAAATGAAGTACTGGATTCTTTTTGCGTAACTCGATCAATCCTGTCATATAATCAACGTCTTGTTGACGGTCCATCTTCCGTTTCCAGTCGAGCTGGTTGACAGAATCCGGTGATTTATATGAGTTATGGTCGCCGCCCTTCGTCCGCATGAAATCCTGTCCTGCATGGATGAACGTTGTTCCTTGAGACGTCAACAAGATACTTGAAGCCAAACGATGCATCTTTGTCTTCGTTGCGTCATTGTCTTTCGGATTCGTCAGGTTCAACTTATCCCAGAGCGTATGGTTATCATGTGCTTCAACGTAAGTGATCGCTTGATCTGGTTCTTGCGTAAATCCTTGAATCTCTTTGTTATAAGCAATCTCTCCGACGATTCCGCGTTTGATGCGCGTTTCAAGACCCGTTGCTCCGTTAATGAAACCAGCATCTGAATCGATGAAGACGCTACCTTTGAGCGCATCGCGTAGGTTGTCATTGAAATGTCCGATTCCTGGCATTTGTTTTGTATTCGTTTGGTTGGCCTTCTCTGAATCTGGAAGCGGTGTTCCAAGGCTCCACCCTTCTCCGAATATGAGAATCGACGGATCAATTCGTTTTGTCGCCTGTTTGACAGCATTCATCGTCTTGACGTCATGAATGCCCATTAAGTCAAATCGGAATCCGTCCCAGTGGTATTCTTTCGCCCAGTAAGAGACAGAATCAACGATCAATTTGTGCATCATTTGACGCTCAGACGCTGTATCGTTTCCGACACCCGTTCCGTTCGCTAAATCGCCGCCTTCTGTATAACGGTAGTAATAACCAGGAACGATTTTATCAAGGTTTGATGCCTTTGCGTCAAACATGTGGTTGTAGACGACATCCATGACAGCACGAAGTCCATTGTCATGTAGCCCTTGAATCATCTGCTTCATTTCCTTGATTCGGACTTTTGGATCATAGGGGTTTGTCGCATACGATCCTTCTGGTGCGTTATAGTTCTTTGGATCATAACCCCAGTTATACGATTTAAGCGGGTTCGTCTCATCGACGGAAGCTGTGTTGAAATCATAGACTGGAATGAACTGAACGTGCGTGATGCCAAGTTCCTTCAGATGATCAAGTCCCGTCTTCGTCTTCGTTTTTTTACCATCCTTCGTTAAACGTGTACCTGGCTCGATGACGCCGAGATACTTCCCTTTTTGTTTGATACCTGAATCGTAACCCGAGTTCGTCACATCAAACATCGATAAATCACGGACGTGTGATTCATAGATGATCGCATCTGTCGCATGGCGAAGTGGCATTTTTCCATTTGTCCAGCGTTTTGGATCCGTCTCGCGTAAGTCGACGACGACACCTTGGTCGCCATTGACGGCGACTGCTGTCGCATACGGATCAACCGCACGCGTCGATTCTTTGGCATGTTTGACTTCGTATGTGTATCCGACACCGTCAAGATCGCCCTTGACCGTCACTTGATACACACCACGATCCGTTCGTTCCATCTTGATTTCGCGCGTGATATCTTTTGTCGTAGCAGCTTGTTGCTTTGGTAAGCGATACAATTCGAGCTCGACCGCTTGTGCTGTCGGTGCCCAAACTTTAAACGTCGTCTTTGACTTTTGATAGTCGACACCGAGTTTTCCATCGTAGGCATACTTTTGATCGAATGCTTTCGAACGGAGCACTTTACCCGCTTCAAGGACTGCTTCTCCAAAAACAGGATGAGACGCTCGGACGACTTCTGCTAAATCGATATCTGAAGTGACTTCGACTTTTACCGTTTTGGCATCGATTGCTGACACGGCTGGATTCGTCACGCCTTCAAACGTAAATGCCTTTACGTCTTCTTCCGTCAACGGTGCATTCGTTTTTAATGTCATCGTCCGGAAGTCATCTGCTAAAAAGCTTGTGATTTTCGGTGTGCGATCGATTTCCGGTTTGCTGTAGTATACCGTCTGATCCCCTTCAATCAACCAGATGTCTTTCGCCCCTGCATAAAAGAAACGATCAGCTCCGTCTTTTTCCGACCATCCTTCAAGATGAGGAATGACGCCTGCAAGACGTGCTTTCGTCGGATTATCGAGTGTTACCTTGGCAACGGCACCGAACTCATCTTGCTTGTCAAACTCGAATCGCTTGCCATCCTGCTCTTCCGGCCAAGACCAAACGCCATACTTTTCATAATCATTGTCATACCGGTAATAGTGGATGTTCGTGTCGATATTTTCGACATCTGCTCCATTGCTTGGATTGACTGTCGAGATGTTCTTACTTCCCGAATCGATCCAGATTTCAGCAACACCATTTTTAATCATGTCTTTCGTAATGAAGCGATCATTCTCAGATCCCCCATCTTTGTTCCAGTTATCATCTCGAACGATAAAGCCGATTTTTTCCGGCTGATCAACTGGGAATTCATAAGCTGCGATTTTTCCGTAAGCATCCTCGCCGTTAAAAGCATGAGCTTTATTCGGAAAATAATCCGGTCCATTTGCCCATAACCACAGATTCCAATCCTTCGTGGCATTCGGGTCTGCCTTGTAGTGAATGATGACCAATGTCGACTTCCCTTTTTCCAGTGCTTGACCAGATAAAGAGAGTCCACTAAATATCAGTGCAAACGTTAGCGCAACGATACAAACGAATCTCATGCGTTTCATACGGTAGCCATCTCCTTTTGGTATGTAATCGTTTTCATTTTGCATCCGTTTACAAGTCCTGTCAAAGCCTATTTCATCGGTTTGGTCGAAAATAAGACTTTTGAACCAAGCACTTTTTTTCAAAAAGAATGGGGAGTTACATCAGAGGAAGACAGAAAAAAAGCGTCTCCACAATCATGTGCTAGAGACGCTCATCCTGATTTGTCTGATGGTACTACTAGTTATAGCTTACGATCGTGCAAGAAGTTTAGCGATTGTCTGCTTCGTCTGTTCCATTGATTCGTCCGATGCAAAGAAATACCAGACACCATCACTTGCGATATATCCTTCTCCCTCGATTTTCAGCGGCTTTAATTGTTCGAACCCCCGCTGATTTTCCTGCGCTAGTTGCGCTGCGACATCGAGTCCAATATTCGTCGTAAAGTTGTTTTTCATGACGTCCGTAATCTTTTCGAGTTGCGTCAACAACTGTGGTCCAGCAAGCTTCATTCCGACGGCTTCTAGCACTTGACGCTGACGAATTTGTCGTCCCATATCGCCGAGTGGATCTTGCTTTCGCATCCGAGCGTAACCACTCGCTTCAAGACCCGTCAGATGAATTTTCCCTTTCTCATACTCCTTTTGAAGACGACGGTCGTTCCAACTGAAGGCAGATGGATTGTCGACCGTGACACCCCCAACAGCATCGACCAACTCAATCAATCCATCCATGTTGATTTTCGCATAATAAGGAATATCGGTCTCAAACGTCTGCTCCACCGTCTCGACTGTCTCTTTCACCCCCCCATAGGCATAGGTATGATTGATTTTAGTCTTTTCGCCAGACGGCACGGTTACCTGCATATCTCTTGGAATGGACAGGGAAGTCGCTTGTCTTGTTTTTGGATTGAATGAAAGAAGCATGATGGCATCGGCACGTCCCTTATCATTTTTCCGTTCATCCACGCCCAGTAACAAGACATTGACCGGCTTCATCGATTCGAGTGGCTTCGGCCGCTCTCCATCTAACGGTGTTAAAAACGCGTCTGCCGTTTGCTTCACTTTTAAAAAAGCTAAACCAGCTGATGTACTAGCAATCAGAACGAACCCTAGTAGGAGCGCACTCAATACGCGCCAAACAAGGCGTGGTTTTCTTTTCGCCATTCGGGATCTCATGTCATGAACTCCTTCATAGTGTGTTTTCATACGTCTTCATCAATCCAGCAATGTTCGAATTATGCAGGAACAATACGGAGTCGACTTGTTTTTGTTTAGCGAACTGCGAGACGTCGAATGATTTTGGCACATAACGAACGTCGACGACTTCCAGATTGGCACTTTTAGCAAGGAACGGTAAGACGGGATTCGCGAATGAATCCTTTAAGACGAGAATCGTTGGGCGATCATTCTTCGTCTGCTCCTTCATCGACATGATGCCGTGATTCCCGCGCAAGAATACTTCATACCGATCGACGTAATCTCCCTCCTGCTGAACGAAGGATTCATCAATGACTGGGCGATCGCATGCCCCGTCGTAACAGACATCGATCCCTTTAAAGAATGCTGGTCCATAATAAGCTAACTGATCACCGGACGTCGCGTACGCAAGCGTCGTCTTTCGCGCTAATGAACCATAATAGGTATGCTCATCCTCTTTACGATCTGCTTTTGATGGTGTGACCGGTTGCAAGCCCATCCCCTTCGTAATCGTCTGGTATGCTGACGCTGCCCCGTCGATATTCCAGTGATGATCCGTCTTGAAGTAGTCCGTTAGTTTTAATTGATCAAGTGACAAATTCGTCATCCCGGCAGCCTTGAAGTCCCGAATCATTCCTGCGTAACGTGTCCGTGCATTCGAAGCAACATACGATGGGATCAACTGATCGCGTTCAGCAATGACCGTCTTCGATGGAGCTAGCGCCATATATACGGGTCGATCGACTTCTTGCACGAATTGCTGAAACGCGTTTGGAATCTGGACTTGAGTCGAGGCACTCGGTTCGATCATATAGCCATTTTTAGCTGTATAGATTCCATTACGAAATGGCTGTCTGAAGACATCCTTCGATAGTAGTGCTTGCATCTCAACGAACGTTCCCCGCAAAAGTAGTTGATCCGTGAAATACGTCTCCATCTTCAGCATGTCTTTTCCAGTCGCGATTCCTTCGATCGTCGGATTGACCGATTGTGCGAGCGTACGGTTTTCTAACTGGGAACGCACACGATCCTCTCGGACGATCGTTCCGATACCAATCGTTAACAAGATGAGTAAAAAACTAATTGTCGTCACCCACATCATGATCCGTTCAAAAGAAGTCGTCCGTTTTTGTCCCTGCTTATTTTCTGTTTCAAGTGGCTGTGCCATCAGTAGACCTCCTTTTTAGAAGCGGAAATAGATGAATGGGTTAAACGTACTTGCAACAAGTGCTGATGTCGCCAAAAATAGTAGCAACATCGCATACCCATACTGCATCGTCGTACCAATTCTTCCGAGTGACACAACTAATCGCTCTCCGATGATTTTCGGAATCGGTGTCGCTGCGATACACGCGACAAGCAATAGAACACCATTTTGGACAAGCTGGTAGCTCGCGCGTTCATCCCAGATTACATCTGGTACGAACATCGCTTGAATGTACGTAACGGCTTCTGGGAACGTCTCGGAACGGAAGAATACCCAACCGACCAACACGAGTACGAGTGTCCAAACGGTCGAGAAGACTGGCATTTTCTCCAACCATTTCCCGAGAAATGCTTTCTCGAGCATGATCCAGATTCCGTAATACGCTCCCCACGCGACAAACGTCCAACTCGCACCATGCCAAAGACCTGTCAGCATCCAGACAATTGCTAAGTTGCGATACTGTAACCATGGTGAGACACGATTTCCACCAAGCGGGATGTAGACATAATCCCGGAACCACGATCCAAGCGAAATATGCCAACGACGCCAAAATTCAGAAACTGACTTTGAAATGTAGGGATAGTTAAAATTCTCAAGAAAATGAAATCCGAACATCAAAGCTAGTCCAATCGCCATGTCGCTGTATCCCGAAAAATCGAAATAGATTTGTAAGGCGTAGGCGATGATGCCGATCCAAGCAAGCCCCATCGAAAGATCTTTCATATTGAAGATGGCATCCGCGACCTGACCACATCCATTGGCAAGAATCAGTTTTTTAGCTAAGCCGATCGTAAACCGACGAACCCCTCGGGCAAAATCGGAAACCGTCTCTTCTCGTGACTCGATTTGGCTCGCAATCGTGTTATAGCGAACGATCGGACCCGCGACGAGTTGGGGAAAGAACGCGATATAAAGGGCGAGGTCAAGCGGATTCTTTTGCACCGCTTCCTTCCCTTTGTAGATGTCGATGACATAACTCATCGCATGAAACGTATAGAACGAGATCCCGAGTGGCAAGACGACTTCTGGTACGAACCATCCTAATCCGAATGTCTCGTTGACTGAACGAACAAAAAATCCGCTGTACTTGAACCAGCCGAGTAACCCCAGATTGACTACGATCATGCTGAACATGATCCACTTGACGCCGATTCGGTGTCGATACAGATCGACAAACAAGGCGAAGAAGTAGTTGATTGTGACGCTCAGTAGCATCAGCAATGCAAAACGCGGTTCTCCGAATGCATAAAAGAATAGACTCGTCACTAATAACCAGCCATTTCGGAAGCTGCGTGGGAGTAGGTAATAGACGATCAACACAGTCGGTAAGAACAGAAATAAGAATATCGTCGAACTAAATAGCATACGTCGCTTCCTCCCCTGCCGTGACATGTTGCACAATCTGAATGTCCCGGAGATGGACCCGGAAGCTCCCCTCTTGCAAGAACTTCCATGCCACCTTGAAATACTTCGCTCCTGGTACTCGTTTCATCTGTACATGAACGACTGTCGCATTCGTCAATGTGAAGGTTTCCGTTTCCGATCCCATCCGTTTTTTCTGTCCATATTGCATCTTGAATAACTGAACGACACATGGTGCATCGACTTCGAAATGACAGGTCACCTCGATGAGATCTCCTGTAATCGTTGCGTCTGATCGGTATAACTTTGAAGGCGGATGTTGAAATCCTTGATCAAACAACTGAATGTACAATTTGTCGTCTGCCGTCGCTTCTTGAAAATCAAAATAGACACCATCTGTAGCATCCTCAAGCAAGATTTTTTCCTGCGTTCCGAATGGAAAGAACTGATAAATCGCTGGAGGAATACGTTGACTCATACAGGTACCTCACTCATGATGGCATCGACGATTCGCTCTGCTGCCTGTCCATCGCCATAAGGATTCGCCGCTTGTGCCATCGATTGATAGAACGCCTGATCCGTCAACAATTGATGACTCATCGTATAAATCATCTCTGGGTTCGTCCCGACGAGCTTCAACGTTCCAGCTTCGACCCCCTCTGGACGTTCTGTCGTCTCCCGTAAGACAAGAACAGGCACGCCGAGCGAAGGTGCTTCCTCTTGAATCCCACCTGAGTCAGTCAGAATGAAGGATGCCCGAGCCGCAAGATTATGGAAGTCAAATACATCAAGTGGTTCGATCAATTGAATCCGCGGATGATGCTCCAAGCGAGCTGCCGCCTCTAGTACGACCGGATTCGGATGAACCGGATAGACGATTTCGATTTCTGGATGTTCATTCGCTAGTCGCTCGATTGCATCAAAAATCGTTGCCAGTTGTAAATGATTCTCACGGCGATGAACCGTCAAAAGAACGAGTTTTCGTCCCGACTTCTCTAGGCGCGATAGGACAGGATGTGTATATGTCGGTGATACAGTCGTCTTCAACGCATCGATGACCGTATTACCGGTTACGATGATTGGCGTCTGCTTGTTCTCAGCACGTAAGTTCATTGCGGCCTGTTCAGTCGGTGCAAAATGATAATCCGCCAACACACCTGTCAATTGACGATTCATCTCTTCAGGGAACGGCGCATACTTTTCATATGTCCGTAATCCTGCTTCCACATGACCGACTGGAATCTGTTGATAGAACGCCGCTAAAGAAGCAGCGAACGTCGTCGTCGTATCCCCATGGACAAGGACGAGATCCGGCTGTTCCTTTTCGAGGACGCGACGCATCGCGTTTAAAATACGCGCCGTCATTTCCTCTAACGTCTGACGCGGACGCATCAAATCCAAGTCATGGTCCGGAGTGATCTCGAACAGTTCAAGGACCTGATCGAGCATCTCTCGGTGCTGTGCTGTAACAACGACGATTGGTTCGACGTCCTGACGATTTTCAAGTGCTTTGACGACCGGCGCCATTTTGATCGCCTCTGGTCGTGTTCCGAATACAAGCATGACACGTTTCATTTACTTCATCCCCTATCTCATTTCATGACGATTGTTCAATCGTCTCGCCCATCATTTGCTGATCCACGGAACCAATCCGTTCCGTTCGTTTCTTAGCTACGTAATGGGAGGCTTGCTTTTTTGATAACTGTTTGTACCAATATAGATATTTATTGTATTCAGCCAACGTTTCGTTCGTCGGACCAAATAGACGTACTTCCCCGTATTCCAACCAAAGGATTTTTGTACAGAAACTCTTTACCTGGCTGAGCGAATGACTGACGAAAAAAATCGTTTTCCCTTGATCGCGGAATTCACGCATCTTATCGAGGCACTTTTCGGTAAACGTTTGGTCTCCGACTGAGAGTGCTTCGTCGATGATCAAGATATCTGGATTAATATGAATCGAGATCGCAAAACCAATTCGAGCTCGCATGCCGCTCGAATATGTCTTGACCGGCTGATCGATAAACTCCCCGATATCAGCGAACTCTAGAATTTCTGGAGTAATCGTCTCGATTTGGCGTTTCGTCAAGCCCATCATCAGCCCTTTTAATTCAATGTTATCTCGCCCTGTCAGTTGACTATTCAATCCACTAGAGATGGCAATCAATGCTGACTTTCCACCCAATGTGACCCGACCGTACGTCGGTGGTGTCACGTTAGCAAGCAGATGCGATAGTGTCGATTTTCCACTTCCGTTGATGCCAACGACACCGACGATTTCTCCCTCTTCCACAGAAAAGGAGACGTTCTTCAGAGCATAGAACGATTTTCCATTCACCTTACCGAACAACACTTCCTTTAGCTTGTCGATCGGTCGGGCATAGAGCATGTACCGTTTCGATACATTCTCAAACACGACATGACCCATCGTTCTCCCTCCTATACGTAATCGATGAAATAGCGTCGGAATCGAATGTGAATCGATGCTCCAACAAGTAAGATTGCGAGCGTCATACACCAGAAGTACACGCCGTACCACATATGATCGAGCAGATAGCCGGTTCCGATGAGTGCGGACCGATACCCCTCAATCAAATAAACGAGTGGGTTTAGCATCAACAACATCTTGAATAACGAGTGATCTGGCGGAATCCACATGATTGGCGTCAAATACATCAGCATGCGGATCGCAGATGTCACCATGTTTTGTACATCTCGAATCATCGTCGCAAGTGCGGATAATAATAAGGAAACCGCATAGAGGAATACGACGCCCGCCGGTACGATATATAGGAGTTCAAACGTATGCCATCCCGGGAAGTAACCGAAAGCACACCCTAAAATGATCGTCAAAGCAATCATCGCGAGATGACGGTAGAATTGTGCCAAAATGACATACGCTGGAATCGTACTCAATGGAAAGTGCATCTTCGAGACGAGAGCGACCCGACCATAAATCGACCGGGAACCACTTGGAATCGTACTACCGATGAAGAACCAAGCAATCAATCCGCTGACGAGCCAAAAAACGAACGGAATTCCATCGACTGGATGCCCACCACGAATCCCGAAGCCGAATACGACCCAGTAGACACCGATTTGGAGTAGTGGCGTCATGATCTCCCAAAACCAACCCAGGTATTGCATGCTATATTGACTCTTTGTTTCATAAAGCGAGAGCCGAAAGATCAGATATAGATGATCCTTCAACTCTCCCCCAATCGTTCGTAACGCGTTCATATCGCTTTCGCATCCACTTCCGTCACGCGGTGCGTATGCAAATTACCGAAGTTCAGGACTTTGACAGCGTCGAGCGCTTTGACGATCCCTTTCGTATCGAAGAGCAACGGTGTCCGCATGTAGTTTGCGAGACGACGTGAATCGAATTGTTTGAATTCATCATGATCGACCAAGACAAGCGCTAAATCAGCGCCTTGAATCGCTTCCAGCTCATCAACGAGTTCGAAACGTGTCGAGATCGAACGTTCGACGTGTGGATCACAGACAGCGACGTCAAGTCCACGGTCGAGCAATTGTTCAATGACTTCGACAGCTGGACTCTCGCGCATATCATCGACGTTTCCTTTATACGTGACACCAAAGACGGCGATTTTTGGACGAACACGGGAACCGACGAGGCGAGCCGCTTGATCGGCAACGAATTGCGGCATCTGAACGTTCGTTTGTCGTGCCGTATGAATGATGCGTGCAAGCGATGGGGCTTTTGCGACGATGAAGTACGGGTCGACTGCGAGACAGTGACCACCCACTCCCGGTCCCGGATGATGCAAGTTCACCCGTGGGTGCATGTTCGCCATCTCAATCACATCTAAGACGTTGATCTCTAGTTGATGACATACTTGCGTTAATTCATTTGCGAGAGCAATGTTGACATCGCGGAACGTATTCTCCATCAACTTCGACATTTCGGCTGTTTTGGCATCTGTCCGGACGATTTCACCTTGAACGAATGTTTCGTAGACGGCAGCCCCTGCCTCCGCACACGCTGGCGTCAATCCACCAACGATTCGGTTATTATGGATAAGTTCATGTAAGATTTGTCCTGGCAAGACACGCTCGGGACAATGGACGACATAAATGTCCTCACCGATCGTAAATCCAGCTGCTTCGATTAAGGGACGGACATGATCATCCATCGTACGTGGTGCAATCGTCGATTCGACGATGACGACATTTCCTTTTTCAAGGAATGGCAGCATGTTGTTGACCGCTGAAATGACATATTTCAAATCACATGATTTATACGTATCGTTTAAGTTCGGCGTTGGAACGGCGATTAAGAAAACATCGGCTCGTTCTGGCGTAAGTGTCGCTCGGAATTTTCCGTTCGCGACGACCCGTTTGATGACCTCCTCGAGTCCTGGTTCCTCAATATGAATCGTTCCCGTGTTCAGAAGATTGACGATTTGTGGATCGATGTCGACACCTACGACTTCCGTGCCATGATCCGCGAACATCGCAGAAGAAGGTAATCCAATATATCCTAGTCCGATTGTGCAAAGTTTCATTTTGTCATTCCTCCATCGAGTTAGTCATACTAGCCAACGAACGGTCTGTGGCTTGGCTGTAACTAGACCATAACGACATTTCCTTTGCTTTCCAATGCTTCTAACCATCTCTTAAACCATTCTTCACAGACCTTACATTTCCAGTGTTTTCTATCGTTTTTGTAAATCTTATGAAGCTTTCGCGAATCCTTCGTGTCTATTCGAATGAAACAAAACGACTCGTCAGGAATCCTCCTTCATTGCACGTGGATTTCCCTTCGAGTCGTTGACTATTTTTCTTATTTTGCGCTAGATTCCATGAAAATCGAGTCATAGACAGCAAGAAGTCGACCTTTTTCTTGCTCCCAGTTGTATTGTCTCCTTGCTACGCTTGCTCGTTCCTGCATCGCCCGTCGCAAGTTCTCATCCTTCACTAGACGATTGACCGCCTCGGCGATACTCTGCGGTGATTCGACATCGACGATTAATCCAACTCCTTCTGTTTCGACGACACGACGGATTTCTGGTAAGTCGGCCGCGATGACAGGAATCAACGCCGCCATGTATTCGAATAGTTTATTCGAAGAAGCGGAATAATGATTGAAGCAAACGTTCTGGAGGACTTGAAAGCCGACCGTCGCCGCTGCCGTGTAACTGGGTAGTTCAGCAAGCGGAACCTTCTCAATGAAGCGGATTCGAGACTTTTCCGATGATTGCGTAGCCAGTTGCATGAGTTTCCCTTTTAACTTTCCATCTCCAACGAAAATAAGTGTTCCTCGATCGATGAACGGCATCGCTTCAATAAGTCGCTCTAGGCCACGTCCTTCTTGGATCCCGCCCTGATACAACAAAATCGGCTCGTCTGGTGCGAGTGCTAACTCTTCGCGTAACGGTCGCGGTTGCGGAACAATCGGTTCGTAAAACGGATAATTGTGTAAGACGGACGGTCGAGTTCCATATAACTTTTGATGGTAATCCGCACGTGTGTCATTTTCAACGATCGTCTGATCGACGAAGTGAAGCAACCAGCGCTCTAGTTTCCCTTGCATGCTTCCGTATCCTGTCCGATCGGTTTGGACTTCATGCGAGTCATAGACGATTTGTGCACCACGCGCCGCTCCAATCGCTTGTGGTAACGTATTGACATCGTTCGCATGCATGACGTCATAATCATGCTTCCGGGCAGCACGTGTCATACGAAGAATGCCGAAACTGTTATATAGGGCGTAACGGATGAATCGACTTCGCATGAGTAAAAAGAGCACGAGCATCACGGGAATCAGCCATGGTGCAAGAAGCGCCCCCATCAATCCGATCACAAGAGTCCGTTTTTTCCGTTTGCGAAAGAACGGGAGCCACCTCGCAAAAGGTGGCGTCCGGTCGATTCGAATGACGCGAAACCCTGACATCGGGTATTCGACTTCTGGAAGTGTGCCGTCATTGAGACAGTATAGGTCCACGCGGTGTCCTGCCTCGACGAGTGCTGTACATTCACGTAAGACACGAGCGTCATTCGTAAACGGATTCCAAACAAACATCCCAATGCGCTTCATTCTGTGACCGCCTTTCGTGACTGTGTTTGTTCAATGGCTTCGAACAAACGCTGTTGATTTTGTTCCCAATCGAAATGGCGTTGGACGTAATCCACACCCGCTCGTCCCATCGCTGCACGTTTCTCTGGATTTCGTGATAACTCAAGAATATGATCGACGATCTCCTCTTTTTTTCGCTGGACAGACACGTAACCCGCTCCTGCCTCTTCGATGACATGCGCCGCGTGTCCGGATACCGCTCCGACGATGGCACACCCCATCGCCATGTAGTCGATGATTTTTCCTGGTGTCACCGTATCGAACGCTGTACTTTCGACGAGTGTTGCAAAGGCAATGTCACTCTTCGCAAGTTGTTTCAACGCATCCCAGCGTGGCATCGCGTCAAGAAATTCGATGTTCGTTAATCCACGTTCCTTGACGAGTCGTTCGAACGTTTGCTTGTGATAGCCGTAACCGACGACTTGAAAACAGATATCCTCCTCTTGTTGAAGTTCCTGTGCGACGTCAAGCAACAAGAACACATCTTGTGCGAGACCGATATTTCCTGTATACACGACGCGGACTTGTTCCGATACTTTACGACGTTTGATCAACCACTCATTTTCCTCGATCGAGTTTGGAATATAATGAATTTTTTCCGGTGCAATGCCTCGTCCTTCAATATACGATCGAAATCCCTCACTGTTGATGACCAATTGATCTGCCTGACGGTACATCCATTTTTCAAGCCAATAGAGCGGAGTCAATAAGAGACGCGATTTTGTGATGCCGACGCCAATCAACGATTCCGGCCATAAGTCACGTACATCGAGAATCAAGGGAGCCTTTTTGACATGTTTCGCGACGACCCCGACGAGTCCCATGAAGATGGATGGCGTCGTCGCATAGATGTAGGCATAGGATTTCGGATCATGTCGCACCTCTTTAATCGCGAGCACGAATTGTTCGACGAACAAACGAAGACGCCGCCATAAATTATTCGTCGCCCGGACGTCACGCGGTTGGATCCGGGTTACATGTGCCGTATCAAGGCTCGGTTCATCCCAGAACATCGAGTCCGTATAAAGTTCTGCCGTCGGATAGAGCGGTTCTGACGTTAGCACATGGACATCATTTCCTGCTTGTTCCATCCGCTTGAAGATATTCTTCATTCGGTTTGCAGCACTCCCGATTTCCGGATAGAAATTTTGACAAATCATCAAGACATTCATCGACGACTCCGGCGTTGTTTGAGTTGACGTCGGAACTTCCAGTAGCGGACGACGACTTTTCCGAGTTTTGAGCGCGCGAGTGAGCGGTATTTTGATTTCCATGACGCATTCGCCTCCAGCAGTTCTAGATTTGTCACCAGCGATCCTTCAAATCGATCAAGCAATACGGCATATTGTTCTTCGAGCATCTTGTATTGTTCATGCTGTTCCTGCAGTTGCTGTTCATGACGTAGCGATTCTGCTCGAATATGTTCCAATTCTTCCGTTTGTTCTCCTAACCGTTGCACTTTCCGTTCTAGATTCTGTTGCTTGCGTTTTAAATCAAGGATCGTTGCCAGATGCAATCGTTCCACCTCTTCAAAGGCATCCTCGAGCCATTCGACTTCCTCTGGTAAAATCGATCGACCCTCTTGAGGTTCCGGATAGACTTGAATCGTGACTCCGAGCCACTTATCAATCCGCTCGACCGTCTCGATTTTACCGAAGGGTGTCAACTGCTCAAGCAATTGATTTAAATAGTATGTCCGTTTGTGATCCGCATAATCGTTTACTCCAAATGGGACTGTGATGACGAGTCGTCCTTCTGGTGCGATGAACGAGACGGCACGGGCGATAAAGCGCTCTGGCTCTCCGATATGTTCCAGTACTTCCGTCATCAAGACCGTATCGAATTGAATGTCAGGTGTGTATGTCATGACATTTGCTTCATGTAATTCCACCTTTTCTTTAACGGATACCGGTTCCTCCAGTAAGGCTTGTTTGGCCTCGATGATTGCTTCCGGTAGTACATCGATTCCGACGACGTGTTTCCCTTCCCGTCCAAGTAAAATCGGAACAACTCCACCCGAACATCCGATATCTAAAATGTGCTCCCCTTTTGCTTGTCGAACGATCCAGTGAACACGTGCGCGGACTTTTTTACCGAATCCACCACCTAACTGATCGTAGTAGGCAGCTCGTATTTGATCCTTGGGGCGTGCTGTTTTCATCGATGCCGTCATTTCTGCACCTCCTCGAGTAATAAGTGTTGAAGTCGATCCGTCTCCTGTCGATCCGCAAGTTCTATGAACTGACGGATCAATGGGTTCGTCAACGTGATGGGTTCATAGAATCCGATGATTGTTCGCAACAATGCGACACTTGGTGCAAAATCCTTATCACTGCAGTAGCGTAATTTGACAAGATACCAATGCTCAAAGAAATGCTCGAATCGTGTTTCCTTGTATTCTTCTAGCACTCCATAACGAGCGAATTTCTCAGCGCGTGCCCGCTCTCGGACGACACTTCGTTCGAAGAACTTCACCGTCAATGCGTTCACCGTTGACCCTGCAACGGCTGCGTAATAATAATGGATGACTCGATTGACGAGTAAGACACGGTTCGCGCGAAGCATCAATTCCTGGAAGAATAAAGAGTCCTGACCGACCGCACCGACGACCTGTTCCAATTGATGCTCGAGCAGGAACGTGCGACGGACGACGAGTGCTTGAATGCTTTGTACCGCAAACCGATGTTTCAATAGAAAAGCTTTCGGATCTTCACAAACTGTTCGTCCCTGTTTACGAATCGTCGGCAAGGCGATGATACTCGTCTTCTCGGCCAGCTTTTTCATATGACCCGCCACAAAATCAAGTGATGGATCATTTTCTAGTTCCTGAAGCAAAAAGGCGTATCGATCACTGAGTACCTCGTTATCCGGATCAAGGAACGTCACGTAGTCAGCGCATGCCATCTCGACTCCTTTATTGCGTGGACGTGAAGCACTACCGCTTCCACCTGTCTCAAAGAAATAGGTTCTGACATTTTCATAGCGTCGTGCGAGACGCTCTACGGCTTGACGTGTCGCTCTGTCCGTCGATCCATCATCTACGAGTAAAATCTCCGACTCCATGAATCGGTCCATCCGCGTGAGACTGGCGAAACATTTATACGTGAGGTGTTTTCCATTGTTATAGATCGGAACGACGACCGACAGTTGCGGTGTCTGATTGGTCGGTACTACCACCTGTTCATTCCATTCAAATTGATCGAGCAACAGTGTTCTTCCGTTCAGTTCATCTGCTTGGAATGCGTCATATTCGAGATCTGCTCGCCAAACGATCGCGCCGTTTCGGCTACCGCTCATCTCTTGTACATGATACGGATGATCACTCCCTTTACGAACGATGCTGGCATCACTGTATTTAAAACCATTCACAAGATCCTCTAGATAATACTCACCATAGGATTCCTGTCCATCCATCCAAGCAACGAGATCTGCTTGATTGTAAAGTTGCTCCGTTAATGCATCCACAGAAACGATTGCGTCGGGTGTGAGGCTTTGGCGATCGATTACGTTACGGATGTCTTCTCCGTCCTGAGCGACGACGACTAGTAAACGATGTTTTTGTGTCTCAGGTATGCGCCCGATGAACGCTAGAATCTGATCCATCCGCTCGAAGACCGTATGCCCCGTCATGACGGCACGAAGTCCTTCTGCTCGTAACCGTTCGATTTCTTCTTGCGACGTGCGCTCCACGATTGCCGTCGCCTCTTGTGCGTCATGCACGGTAAAAATATTCGGAAATTCATTATTGACGGCGATACTGTAATTCGACAGAATCAAATTCCCGAGTGCTTGTGATTCATAAACGCGACGGGCACACATCGTTTTGCTGTATTTGATGCTGTTCAAGTTCAAAACCCAGTCATAACATTTACTGACTTGTTGTAAGGCATCATAAGGAATCGCTGGTGCGACCCGTGATTGATAGCGCTCCGGAAACTGATAAGCTGGTAAGTCGAGATGATAATTTCGGTCCACGATATCGAGTTCGTGCGAGGATTGCATCACCCCATCAAATAACATTTCCGTATCTTTCACACGTTCCGGATATTTCGCCATCCAGCTACCGGCAAATAAGACGCCCTTCTTTCGGCTACGTGTCGCCCCGATTGGATTATGAATCAGTGGATTGACACCAAACGGCATCGCCATGATCCGATCGTGTCCACATAAGACACGGTATTCAGGAATCATCGCCTCATCTGAAGTCAGAACGTAATCCGCAGCTTGCGCCACGTCTTGAAAACGTTCATGATTGCTCGGATCTTCTGTCGATTGAAAAACGACTGGAATGCCTTTATCTCTCACTTCTTGCATCATCGCAAGTAATCGGTTTCGCTTCTTGGAATTCGGTGTGGCGACACCTTTCCAATCATCATTTTGGAGTCCTTTCCAAGACGAAATAACTAAAAATAGATCAATTGGGCGTTTGAAGACATCCTCAAACGTATCAGAATTAACGTAATGAAGATGAGCCGCATCTTCATAGTAGGCATACATGAATTCCGAACAGACGATGGCTATTTCGATTGATCGTTTTTCATAATAACGCGTCGTCGTCCGGATCGGTATATGTGAGACATCCAATTGATCTAGTAGTGACGCTTGGCTATTTTGTCGGTAACGTGTCGTCGTGTTATTAGAAGTTCGAACCGTCGGCAGTCGCAAGACGTCTAACTGACGGAGTTTTTCGAGTGCATCTTTACTTGCGGTCGTCGCGCTCGTCAGCCGTTTTTTCTCTTCGCGGACCCAGTTCAGTTGTTGCATGATTTGTCGTTTCCATTTTTGATCACTCACACGTAAACACCCTTCCTCTTTTCAACTCTTTCTTAGTCTACGGAAGCAGTTCAAAGGCTACTTGAAGGACTTGCAAGGTTTTTGTAAAGACTTCATGAAGCTTTTTTGGATTTTCCTTACATTCCAGTTCAGTCAACCTGTATTTCCTAGGAAATCGACCGCTTTCACTTTCTTGTCCGTGGAAGTCATTCACATGTTTTCAAAAACGAATCCTATGCACCCTGATTGTTTTGGATTTAAAAAACGGGGAAACATTACTACGTATTGATAAAAGGAGATGACTGGACATGTTAAACGAAAAAAATCATGATTTACCAGATGAAAAGGCAGACGTTGGTCTTCACCCGGATCCTGATCCAGCTGAGACATCCGATCCCGGCATCAAGCCTGCGGAAACACAACATCCGGATCCTGATCCTGAAGAGCTCGAGCGCGATCGAAAAGATTCATGAATCTTACGCCATTGAAAAAGAGGTTGCGGAAATGATTCCGCAACCTCTTTTGGCATATTTACTTCACTTTTACTAATAGTTTCCCCGTGTTCGACCCATCGAACAAGCCAAGGAAAGCATCTGGTACACGATCGAATCCTTCAAAGATCGTCTCTTCGTATTGTAACTTTCCTTCACTAACCCATTGACCGAGTTGCTCAGCCGCCTCCTTGAATCGTTTGCCATAATCGCCCACTAAGAAACCTTGCATGCGCGCACGCGCGATGATTAATTTCGATTGAACACGTGGACCGATGTCCTGTTGTGCGTTATATCCAGAAATGGCACCGCAGACTGGTACCCGCGCGAATGGATTGAGTCGATCAAGAACTGCATCACCGATTTCCCCACCGACGTTTTCAAAATAGACATCGATGCCGTCTGGACATGTCCGGTCTAACGCTTCCCGGATGTCTTCCGTTTTATAATTGATGACTTCATCAAAACCAAGATCTGCTTTCAAGTGTTGTAGCTTTTCGTCACTTCCTGCGATTCCGACGACACGTGCGCCTTTGATTTTAGCGATTTGACCAACGATCGATCCAACAGCCCCTGCTGCTGCCGATACGACGACCGTTTCCCCTGGTTGTGGATTCCCGATATCAAGCAATCCGAAATACGCTGTCATCCCTGTCATTCCGAGAACACCAAGTGCTGTTGAAATCGGTGCGATTTGCTCATCGATTTTACGAACGGTTTTCGCATCGACGACTACTTTTGTTGCCCAATCGAGCATCCCGACAACGACATCACCTGACTTGAGCCCTTCACTTTTAGACTCGATGACACGTGCTACGACACCTCCGTGAATCGGTTCATCAATCTCAAATGGTTGCGAATAAGAACGCGCATCGTTCATACGACCCCGCATATATGGATCGACCGAGATATAGAGTGACTCCAGTGCGACTTGTCCTTCCTTCAGCTCTGTTAACTCAAATGATTCATAGCGGAATGTTTCCCCTGTTGGTTTTCCGTTTGGTCGTGCTGCTAATACGATACGTTGTTCTGACATGATTCATGACCTCCTCATTCAATGTACTTCTTCACTGTAACAATTCCGTTTCTGAAAGACGAATCCTTTGCTTGTTTGGAATTTTCTAACTTTTTCTTGACGTCCTTCTGTTCTTACCGTAAGATAAAACACAATTCATAACTTTTATACTGTTATGCACAAAAGCATTACATAAGGAGAGGACTTGTATGGATTCATCTATTTTGCGTCAGCCACGTCAATTTGCTGTTCATGTTTTAAACGGACTCAGTATCGGAATTCTCGTTGCCCTCATTCCGGGAGCACTACTCGGTGAACTCGCTAAGGCGTTGTTGCCATACGTATCCGGAGCCCAGCATGTTTTAGATGCCACTACACTCGCGATGCGCCTTTTGCCGATGGTGATTGGTGTTGCCGTAGCCATGCAATTTAAAGTGACACCGATTGCGACCACGTCGATTGGACTCGCGACGGTCGTTGGCTCAGGCGTTGCAACTCGTGCAGATGCGACCTTCGTTTTCGTCGGCACGGGCGACGTCATCAATGCCGGACTGACGGCAGCTGTTGCGACGGCAATCGTCTTATTGATCGGTGAACGTTTCAAGACGTATACGGTGCTTGTCATGCCAACGATTTTGATTGTCGGTGCCGGTGGGATTGGTGTTTTGACGTATCCGTTCGTGACACGGATCACGACAGCGATCGGACATGTCATCTCAGACTTTACGGCACTTCAACCCGTCTTAATGGGTATTCTGATTGCGATTACTTTTTCCGTACTGATCGTCTCTCCGCTTTCAACGGTCGGTATTGCGACCGCCATCAGTCTATCGGGTGTTGCCGCCGGAGCTGCAAATCTAGGCGTCTGTGCCGCTGGATTCGGTCTTGCGATTGCCGGGTGGCAAGCCAATTCGCGCGGAACGTCGATTGCTCATTTTCTTGGTTCTCCTAAAATCCAGATGGCGAACTTCATCCGTAATCCCTTGATGATTCTTCCTGTCATGTGTAGTGCTGCTATCCTTGGCGCACTAGCAGGAATGCTCGGCGTCCAAGGTACACCGTTTAGTGCCGGCTTCGGAATGTCTGGATTAATCGGTCCGATCAATGCGTTACATCTGATGTCAGGAGGCTGGACATTGTTCAACATGACATTTGTTCTGGGATTATTCATCTTCTTGCCGGTCATCCTTTGTCTAGTGTTCCACCTACTCTTCCGGAGATTCCGTCCATGGATGAGTGCAGAACCATACCGACTGGATTTCGAGTAAGTTCATCGTTATCGTTCTCTCATCACAAAAAAGCCAAGCCGACCGTCTAAAAAATCGACGGATCGAGCTTGGCTTTTTGGTGCATTTATTTGATCACTGTCAGTAAGTCAAGCGGTGACTCGATGACATGGTCTGCCGAATCCCACTCGGATTGTGTCCCAAAACCGTACTGGCATAAAACGACCGGCATCTTTTCCTTACGAGCCGCTTCCACATCGGAAGACCGATCCCCGATCATCCAGTAGGACTCTTCCCCAAACTCCTCACGGTGCGCTCGTAAAATATCCGCCTTTTCTTTCCCGTTGACGGATTCTAAGCATTTCGGACTCGTGAAAAACGAACGAATGTCTTGACTATCCAGCACAAGGTTAAGATAGTGGTTGCCACAATTACTCGCTGTTGAAATGGTATGTCCTGCAGACACTAGCGCTTCTAATAAGGATCGAATTCCATCAAACAAGACATTCTGTTCTGCCATCGTCGCTTCTAGATGACCATGTCTTTTTTTACGAATCAACCGAATATCCTCTTCTGAGGCTTCCGGAATCGCCTTACGCCAAAAGGCACTTCCTGCTAAACCATAACTTGCTTGTACACTAGCTTTAGAAGGTTTTGGAAGATGCGGCATGTCCTCCATCGCCCGATGGATTGCTTCTGTCATCTGTTCCGTTGAATCGATCAATGTACCGTCAATATCGAATAAGATAATTCCCATGTTCCCACTCCTTTTAGATTTCTTTTTTTGCTTTTCTCTTTTTTTGAATCAAGTAGCCAACCGTAATCAACACACCTAAACCAATCCAAACTATTGGATGATTGAGATGGTGCAATTTTCGCCATTCATGCCCGACGGCTTTCCCGCCCCAAATGAAGATCGCCGACCAAAGGAAAAAGGAAATCGTCGTCACGACGGTAAACGTCCAGCGTGAAACACCAGTCAGACCGGCACCAATCGCAAATCCGATGCGCCACATCGGGGACAGAAGGAGAATATAGCGTCCCTTCGTCTCCATTTGTGTCTGAAACTGAAGCATTTTTGTTTCCGAAATCCGAAACCATTTGAATAAACGGTTCAATAACCGTTCACTCCCGAACTGACCAATCGTAAAGAAGAGGTTCTGACTAATGACGAAGCTCACTACAGCGAGGAACAACATGAATAGCAGATTCGCCTGTGCCGTGTGGACGAGATATCCGGCATACGCTAGCGGCACTTCGCTCGGTATGAATGGAAACATGAGCGTCATCATGATGCCAATATAACCGTATGACTCCATCCAGTGATGTCCCATCTTCGTCCCTCCTCCCCCTTTACCAACTATTTCTAGTGTATCGAACTTTCAAGAAGGCGTACAGGAAACGGCTCTTTTTACATCAGAAAGAGCGACTTCTCATAGTGAAGTCGCTCGGATCATCTATTTGATTAATACGCATCCTCACTTTGTACTGGTTGCGTACGGCGCTTTTGTTGTTCATCTTGCCAGTCACTGAAACGTGTCAATTCTTCAAAGACTGTTTTCGTGACGAAAAGGATGACCGCGATATCGTCTGCGAAACCAAATCCGAGTACGAAATCAGGTACGAGGTCAATCGGTGACACGAGGTAAATCAACGCTCCGATTACTTTTAAGATCGTCGTACGACGAATGTTGCGATATTCACCTGATTGGTACGCGCGAATCATATCGACGAATAACGTCAACGGTGAGAAGACGACGGACAAACGAGAGTTACTGTTTACCTTTGCAGTTGCTCGTTGTAACAACGAATTCGTCTTTTTCGGACGATCGATATAATCTTTTGCATCTTCGGCATATTGATTTTGTTGTTTTTCTAATTGTTGATTCGAGAATTTCATTCCTATTTTCCCCCATTCTAAAGTAACTTCAACGCTTTTCTATTTCCCTGTTCCTACGGATGATAATCCTGTCAGGTTTCAGGATATGATGGAACGGTAAAAAAGGGAGAGAAGCGTTACAGAAAGGATGATTTTTATGAATCATGTTAATCAAACCGTCATCATTACAGGAGCTGCGAATGGAATTGGTGCAGAACTCGCCCGCACCTATGCTGCGCATGGCGCAAATGTCGTTCTTGCTGATATCGATCAGATGACAGGAGACGAATTGGTCCAACAAATTGAAGAAGATGGTGGTACGGCTTATTTCTATCACCTCGATATCCAACATGAAAAAGACGTTCAACTGTTGATTGAAAAAGCGATTGAACATACTGGTCGCATCGACATTGTCATCAACAACGCTGGAATTATGATTCGAAAACCATTACTCGAATTATCGCTTGAGGAATGGGACCGAGTTCATCATACGAATCTGCGTAGCATCTTCTTGACAACTAAGGCGGCTACACCCTATTTGAAACAAAGTAAAAGTGGTGGTCGAATCATCAACCTTGCTTCGACCCGCGCCTTTATGTCGGAACCGCATACGGAATCCTATGCGTCGACGAAAGGTGGCATTTTTGCTCTGACCCATGCACTTGCTGTCTCACTTGGAGAAGACGGAATTCTCGTCAACGCGATTGCTCCTGGTTGGATTGAAACCGGTGACTATCAAGAATTATCACCTGAAGATCATAGTCAACATCCAGCTGGTCGCGTCGGAAAACCAAGTGATGTCGCTCGTGCGGCTCTCTATCTGACACACCCAGATAACGATTTCTTGACGGGCGAAACATTGGTCCTAGACGGTGGAATGACACGAAAGATGATTTATGAAGAATGATTCGTGCTGAGTGCCTTTCGGGGCACTTTTTCATTTCACAAAAACTATACTTATACCTTTTTCAAACATTAATAAACGTTCTATTTATATGATGTTACAAAAATATATCCTATGACATCATTCGGAAATCAATCAATCGTTCCTCAATTTTTCCTTCTATATCAACGATTCAAGCATGTCCTTTTACTTCTCTATCGTTATTTTCATAAATTCTTCATACTTTCTGCTAGTTTCTCTTGTATTTTTTTAAAAGAATTGTAAAGTGGATTTTTCGATTTTCTTGTTAGAGTGGGATAGGTAACACTTCACAAGGGAAAGGAATGACGCTTAGTTTATGAAACGACCTTTCGGAAAGTCACTCGGGCTATCGCTCATGACACTCACTTTACTCGCAAGTCCGCTCATGACGACAACTCCCGTCGACGCGGCAAGTTCATATAAAGAAAAGCAACAACAAAACCAGCAACAACAATCGAAGCAACGCGAGGCGTTGTCTCAAAAAAATAATCAATTATCTAAAGCACAGCAACAAGTCTACGCCCTGGATCAACAGATTAACGGGCTGACATTACAAGTCGTCGAAAATCAAAAGAAGATCGACGAAAACACGAAACAGATTGCTCGATTAGAAGATAAAATCGAAAAGTTACAAAAGAAAATCAAGAAGCAAGAAAAAATGCTCGGTGATCGCCTGGCAGTTCGTCAGTCTAAAGCCGATAATGCCCCGCTGCTTGAAGCCGTCTTCGGCGCAAAAGATGTCGGTGATATGATTAGCCGCTTCAATGCCTTCAATACGATTGCGGAAAGCGATGCTTCTTTGTTAAAAGATTACGAATCAAACAAAAAAGAACTGGCAGCTGCGAAAGAAGAATTGAAGCAGACACGCCAAGACTTGATTGAAGATCGTAATGTTTTGAAAAAGAAACAACGTGAACTGAAAGAAGAGAAACAAAAACGAACAGCCCTTTTGAAACGCTTGACGTCACAAAAGAAAAAAATAGAATCCAATATCCTCAGCCTGAAAGAGGCATCGGCCCAACTGAAGGCACAGGAAGCAGCTGAAAAAGCGGCAGCTCGTGCTGCAAAAGCAGCTGCCGCAAAAGCCGCGAAACAATCGGCAGCGCCAGCATCTGTTAGCAAGGCCAGTACGAAAGTCATCTCAAAAGCAAAAGGTAAATTCATCAAACCTGCTCAAGGCTCTGTTTCGCAAGGAATGGGTGCAGCAAGCGGAAGTAATGGTTATGCGTACCACAACGGAACAGACTTCGCTGGTCCACTCAACTCGCCAATCGTTGCGTCTGCAAGCGGAACAGTCATCTTAGCAAGTTCAGGTGGTCCTTACGGAAATCACGTCTATATCTCTCATAATATCGACGGGAAAACATATACGACCGTGTATGCTCATATGAATGCCTTAAACGTTAAACAGGGACAACAAGTCAAACAAGGACAGCAAATCGGTGTTCTCGGAAGCACCGGTAACTCAACTGGTCCACACTTGCATTTTGAAATCCACGATGGTGGATACCAGTATGATGCGAATGGACGGACGAATGAGCTCGATCCAGAAAGCTTCTTCTAATAAGTCTAATAAGTCGATTCAAGAAAAAGTGCACGCCTTCTCTTCCTGAGAAAGCGTGCACTTTTTGCTGTGTTCATTAAATTTTGAATTGATGTGTCTGACTGTCAAGCGACGTCGTCGTCGATTCGAGTTCTTGCATCAATTGATGAATCTGTTCGAACGATGCCTGTTGATCACGCATCGAAGCAGCAATTTCTTCGTTTCCGGCTGCAAGTTCTTCCATGACGCCACTGACTGTACTGACTTGACCAACGACATGACGGGCTTGTTGTTTCGAATGAACGAGTTGTTTCGTCACGTAATCGAGCGTTTCCGTCACACTTGCTACCTTTTGACGCGTCTCACCGAATGCTTCTTGAACGTGTGTGAAGTTCTCGACCTGATTCGTCTGCTCCCGCTCCGCTTGCACGAGTGCTTCTTGTAAGACAGCACCATCCTGACGAATCGAACGAACGAGTGAGAAGATTGAGCGCGTCGCCTCATTTGTCTCATCCGCTAACTTTTTAACTTCACTTGCTACGACGGCAAATCCACGACCGGCTTCCCCAGCCCGCGCCGCCTCGATGGCCGCATTAAGTGATAATAAATTCGTCTGTGCAGAAACTCCAGCGACGAGTTGCGCCATCTGTTCGATTTGTTGCGTCTGCTCTAAGAAACCTTCCAGTTTATGACCAAGTTCGCGATTTTGTTCTGTTGATGCACGTAGTGATGCGGCCTGTTGTTCCATGATGGAACTACTTTGAACCATCACGTGATCGGCCGCCTGTCCTTCTGCATAAGCCGTTTGTGCACGTTGTTCACTCTCTTCAAAGAGCTGTTGCATATCGGACATCGTACTGACTGTCGTCTGGATATCGTCCGACACCGTTTGTGTCCCGCTCGCCATCTCATTGATCGCATGGGTCATGTTACCAGAAACTTCAACGATGTTCGCGTTCTCCGTCGTCGCTTCCGTACTCATCTGACGAATCGTATTCGACGAACGACTGATCGTTCCGATGACCTCATGCAATGTTCCTTGCATCTGCGCAACCGCTGTCTCGAGTCGACCAATCTCATCTTTTCGACCGGATACGACTAATTCCTGCGATAAGTCTCCGTCCGAAATCTGTTCTGTTGTCCGGACGACACGGCTGATTGGTCGCGTGATGCTACGTGCGAAGTACCAGTTGTATAACGCAAGACCAATCAGGAGAATGAATGTCGCAATCATGACGGTCCGCGTCAGGTTCAATGTCTCGTCTTTTGCTTCACGTTGTAAGACATCATAAAACTCTCCATTTTTCGTATGTAACGTATAGAGATCACTGAGCACACCTTCGATTCGTGCGGCATGGGAGCGAATCTCAATCGGATTCATCGCGTCCGTCAGTTCCGTCCGTTTCGCAGCAAGCGTCTTATATTTCATATCCGCCCGGTTCAACTCTTCTTGAAATGCTGGAATCAAATACGTCTTTTGTAACTGGTTCAAGGCTTGTTCGTTCTTTTTGCTAAGTGCCTGTACTTGCTCCGCCTGACTTTCAGACGGTTGGCTTGCCAGTCGGTTCCATGCTGCCTGTTCATATAAGAGCTTCGTTTCAAGCTCTGAGATCTCAACGAGCTGTTTCCCGTAATCTTCGTTATAGGACTGAATTTGACGGAGTTGGAACAAAGTCCATCCCATCAAGATGACGACACTCAAAATCGTCACTAACGTGGAGAGTAAAAATCGTTTCCGTAACGTCATTGGATCGTCACCTTACCTTCGAGCACGTCTTGTTGTAGCTGCTCTAATTTTTTTCGTTCCCCGTCCGTAAAGTTTGTGTTTCGGATTGGAGCCAACTGGATTGCCCCTTCTTTGACACCCAGGACGACTTGTCCGGACTGTAGACCTTTCGCAGCCACATCTTGTCCGATTTTCGTGATCGCAAGATCAACTTGTTTTAGCATTGACGTCATGACAGCGTCAGGTGCGATCGGGGTCTGATCGCTATCGACACCGATCGCTTTTTTCCCCTTCGTTTGCGCTGCCTCAAGGACACCGCTTCCCGTCAACCCCGCTGCTGCGTATAACACGTCTGCCTTTTTCTGCATCATTTCGTTTGCGAGCGTCCGTCCCTTTTCAGGCGCTGCAAAGTCCTCTGCGTATTCGACGAGTACTTTTGTTTTTGGATTGACGGCTTTTGCGCCAGCTATGTATCCTTTTTCGAATTTTTCGATCAGAGGTGACTTCATCCCACCGACGAAACCAATCGTATTCGTCTTCGTTTGGATACCTGCAGCCGCACCCGCTAAATAGCTTCCTTCCTCCTCTTTGAACGTAACCGAGAGTACGTTCGGTAACGTCGATACAGCATCAATCAAGGCGAATTGTTGTTTCGGATATTTTTTAGCAACCGTTTCAAGATCCGTCTGTCCCATAAAGCCGAGTCCGACGATAACGGTCGGCTTCTTTTTGGCTAACGCTTCGAATGCTGCTTTATAGGTCTTCGTTTCGTTCAACTCTCGGTAATCGATTGACCACCCTTCCTTCTCCCGTAACAACGCCATACCGCTCATCGCCGCATCGCTGAATGATTGATCGCCAAGACCAACATCCGACAAGACGACTGCCATTTCCTTTCGCTCCTTGACTGCCCGTTCTGGATCATCGATGACACTGCCGCACCCTGCGAGGCTAAGTGTCGATGCCAGTATGATTCCGCTCCATCGTTTCATCTATTCCACACCCTTCCGACATTCTACATCTGATTATCGGAAGCGATGTCTGACTTCTTAATACAAAATTTAAATTCAGAATAATCCCATAACAAAAAAATGCCCCTCTATAAAAGAGGGACATGTCAGATCTTCTTAGTAATCGCTATCAGATGTACCACCTGTAACGATTGCGATTCCTGCTGATGCACCAATGCGTGATGCACCTGCATCGATCATTGCTTTTGCACCTTCGAAGTCACGAACGCCACCAGATGCTTTAACACCGATGTCAGGACCAACTGTCTCACGCATGAGACGGATGTCTTCAACTGTAGCACCACCAGTCGAGAAACCAGTCGATGTTTTCACGAAGTTAGCACCTGCTTTAACTGAAAGTTCAGCAGCTGTTTTGATTTCTTCTTTTGTAAGAAGGCAGTTTTCGAAGATGACTTTAACGAGTGTACCGTTTGCCGCTTCGACAACCGCACGAATGTCACGTTCAACTAACTCAAGATCGCCATCTTTTAATGCGCCGATGTTGAGAACCATATCGATTTCTGTTGCACCGTTTTGGATCGCATCTTTTGTTTCAAATGCTTTCACTTCTGGTGTGTTTGCTCCAAGTGGGAAGCCGATGACTGTACATACTTTGACGTCGTCATCTGATTTTAAGAGTTCTGCTGCTAACGCGACGTATGTTGGGTTAACACAGACGCTTGCAAATTTGTATTCTAATGCTTCTTTACAAAGTGTTTCGATCTGAGCACGTGATGTTTCTGGCTTCAGTGCCGTATGGTCGATCATTCCTGCTAAATTCATGTTTGTTGTCCTCCTTAAGGGTATCCCTTAGACTCTGTATTTATTCTATCACGCAAGAGGTCAGACTTCTATCTTTTTAAGCGACTTTTCGGAGCTGTTTTTTCCGAATCCAGACACCATTGAGCGTAAAGACGATCGCTGCTGTCCAAATACATGTAAACGCCACCATGTGCGTTTTAGTAAATGGTTCGTGATACAGCAATACACCGAGTCCAAGCGACAAGGTTGGTGCGACGAATTGGAGAAATCCGACCCATGTGAACGGAATCCGTTGTGCCCCGAATCCGAATAACAAAAGTGGAACAGCGGTGACAATCCCGGTCAAGATGAGTCCGGTCGTCGTACCGACAGATTCGGTCATCGAAGACGTTCCTTGTACTTGCCAATAGCCGAGGAAAATCAAAGCAAGCGGAAGCGGCGCCATCGTCTCGAGCGTCAGACTGACCGTTGATTCGAGCGGTCGTCGCTTTTTGACGACGCCATAAAAGCCGAAGCTTAAGGCAAGCGCGATCGAAATCCATGGAAACTCGCCGTAGCCAATCGTCAAAATCAGGACACCGAATGTCGCAAGAACAATCGAGATCCACTCGATCCGTGAAAGCTTCTCGCGAAAGAAGAAGACACCAAAGACGATGCTGACAAGCGGATTGATGTAATAACCAAGCGACGCTTCGACAATGAATTGATGATTGACGGCCCAGATATAGATGAACCAGTTCAGACTGATGATCAGTCCGTTTAAGAAAAAGAGTCGCCGCGTGAACGGATCGCGTAACGCCGTCGTCCACTTTCCAAGCGCTTTTTGAAATGATAATAAGATGAGCAGAAATAAGAATGACCAGATGATCCGGTGTGCCAGTATCTCTTCACTCGGTACATTGGCGAGCATCTTCCAGTAGAGCGGTAAGAGTCCCCAAATGATATACGCGACAAGTGTCGCAAAGAATCCTGGTAGATTCACGTAATCCCCTCTTTCATTATGATACCTTCTTCATTCGCATTTTCCCTGCCGATAAACCGCTGATCGTAAAGAGAGCAACAGCAATCCAAATGAACAGGAAAGCGATGAAGTGAATCGTCGTAAAGACGTCATTAAATAGATAAATTCCAAGGAGCAGCGTCAGCGTCGGGGCAATGTATTGGAGAATCCCGACGTAGACGAACGGGATTTTCGGCATTCCGTATCCGAATAACATCAATTTGACTGCTGTTGCGATCCCGAGCATGATGATCGCAACCAGCGCATTCGTCGGCATCGCAAGCGGTTGACTATCTGTCACACCAAGCGTCAAGAGAGCGAATGGGAGCGTGACCAGTGTCTCTAAAAATAATCCGGATAATGGTTCGGCTGCTGCCTTTTTCTTTAGTACACCGTAAAATGCGAACGAGACGGCAAGTGAAAAGGCGATGATCGGAAATTGACCATAACCGAGCGTTAAAATCATTACACCGGTGATTGCTGATAAAATCGCAATCACTTGCGGACGCGTCAATCGTTCCTTAAAAAAGATCAAACCGAACAAGACGCTGACGAGCGGATTGATGTAATACCCGAGTGACGACTCAACGATATACCCTTCCCCAATGGCGTAAAGATAGAGCGACCAGTTCCCACCTAATACGAGCCCTGCCGCAAGCACGGTATAGCGCTGGCGTTTGTTTTGCCATAATTGACGAACGAATTGGAATTTCTTCGTCAGGCGTAGTAACAACGTCACGAAGATGAACGCACTCAATATCCGAATTGAAACGACCGTCCATGCTGGAATACCAGCAGCAAATACTTTGTAGATCGGCAATAGTCCACCAATCACGTAGGCGACGAATGTCGCACTCATACCCCGTTTATCCACGGTCATCCCCCTTATGTATGAAGAAAGCCGCCAGTGGCGACTTTCATTGAACCTTATTGCCCGTCAAGCGTCGTAAACAACTCGCGTAATTCCTCTTCTGTCAAATCGCGCCAAGAACCAATCGGTAAATCGCCAAGCTCGATGTTCATGATCCGGACGCGTTGGAGACGCTTAACTCGGTAGCCGAACTCTTTACACATACGGCGAATCTGACGATTTAACCCTTGCGTCAAAATGATCCGGAATGTCCGTGTCTCAAGTGGTTCAACGATGCATTCCTTCGTTGTCGTACCGAGAATGTCAACACCACTCGCCATCCCTTGAATGAACGTATCCGTAATTGGTGCATCGACGGTTACGATATATTCTTTATCGTGATTGTTTTCTGCTCGTAAGATCCGGTTGACGACATCACCGTCATTTGTCAAAAGAATCAAGCCGTCTGAATCTTTATCGAGGCGACCGATTGGGAAAATCCGCTTCGGATGATTGACGAAATCGATGATGTTTCCTTCGATATCAAGCTCTGTCGTACACGTGATGCCGACTGGTTTATTTAAGACGATGTAGACAGGTTTTGGTTTTGTCTGGAGCGGCTGACCGTCGATTTCGACGACGTCCGTTTCTTCAGCTTGCGAGCCGAGTTCTGCTGTCAGACCGTTGATCGTCACACGACCTGCATCGATCAGTTTATCGGCAGCACGTCTTGAGCAAAAGCCCGTTTCGCTAATGAATTTGTTGATTCGCATGAATGATATCCTCTTTCCTTAATTGAACTGTATTCAGTGTAGCGCATTCCTGAAATGAAAACAAAAAAAGTGGCAAAGAAAACCAGAGGTTTCCTTTGCCCTTTCGATTAGACCGCAGCGTCTTTTAATGTCTGCATGATGCGAACGAATTGACCATCATTCATCGGATAGCCGGCTTTCGTGATTTTGACACGAACGAGTTGTCCGATCATTGACTCATCGCCTTCGATTGCAACACGCAGATAGTTATCCGTGTAACCGACGAGACGACCGCCTGCTTCTTCCGAAAATTCTTCCGGAATGATCTCAAGCAGTTCTCCTTCGTATTTCGAAGCATATTCCTTCGCGAGTTGATCTGATAAAGCAATCAAACGCGCGACGCGTTCTTCTTTGATTGATTCCTCGACTTGATCGTCCATCATCGCAGCTGGTGTTCCCGTCCGTTTCGAGTACGGGAAGACATGCAACTCACTGAACTTATGATCGTTGATGAAGTTGAACGTTTCCATGAACTCTTCTTCCGTCTCACCTGGGAAACCAACGATGACATCCGACGTGATTGCACAGTCAGGCAGGACTTCCTTCAGACGCGTGATCCGTTCTCCGAATTCCGCCATCGTATACTTGCGGCGCATCCGGCGAAGGACCGTATCGGATGCAGACTGGATCGGAACGTGCAAGTGACGAACGACGATTGGTGAGTCCTTCAGGACATCGAGTACCTCGTCCGTGATTTGACTCGCTTCGATCGACGAAATGCGTAAGCGTTCAAGTCCATTGACGGATTCGAGTGCTTTAAGTAATTTCGCTAAGTTGTAGTCTTTCAAGTCTTCTCCGTATCCACCTGTATGGATTCCCGTCAAGACGATTTCTTTGTAACCCGCATCAACGAGCTGTTGTGCTTGCTTCAAGACATCTTCTGGTTGACGAGACCGCATGAGACCACGCGCCCATGGGATGATACAGAACGTACAGAAGTTGTTACAGCCTTCCTGAATTTTCAGCGAAGCCCGCGTCCGGTCCGTAAAGGCCGGTACATCTAGTTCTTCATAGACTTTTGCTTTCATGATGTTTCCGACCGCATTGATTGGCATGCGTTCTTCACGGAATTGTTCAATGTATCCAATCATTTTATGCCGATCTTGCGTTCCGACGACGACATCGACGCCAGGAATCGCCATGATCTCAGCAGGAGACGTTTGGGCATAACAGCCCGTTACGCAGATGACACTATCCGGATTTTGGCGAATCGCCCGTCGGATGACTTGGCGACTTTTCTTATCTCCGGTATTCGTGACCGTACATGTATTGACGACATACACGTCCGCATGATCAGCAAAATCAACGCGTGCGTAACCAGCGTCCTTGAACAGTTGCCAGACAGCTTCTGTTTCGTAATGGTTGACTTTACAGCCAAGCGTTTGAAAGGCAACAGTTGCCATTTCGTTCACCCTTTCAATTCAAAATGATACGAGACGGCGGAAAGGACATACAACGGTGCCGTTTCCGTCCGTAAGATGCGGCGCCCTAGAGCGGCTTTTTTAAAACCGGCATCCGTCAAACGTGCGATTTCTGCTTCAGCGAACCCACCTTCAGGTCCGATGACGACAAGAAGGGAATCACCCTCTTGCAATCCAGCAAGCGTCGTAGCGAGGACGGAGGCCTCCCCTTGTTTTGCTGATTCTTCATAGGCAACCAGACAAGCCGTGTAGTTCGATGCATCCTGTAAGACTTCATCATACGCCACGAAGTCGACTGTCGGCAAGTGAGCACGGTACGATTGTTCCGCTGCTTCCTTGACGATTTTTTCGAGGCGTTCAATCTTTTTCGGAACCTTCTTCTGATCCCATTTCGAGACGGAACGGTCGGCTTCGAAAATTCGTAGATGATGGATCCCGAGTTCCGTTGCTTTTTGGGCAACGAGTTCGATCTTATCGCCTTTTGGCAATCCATGGGCGATCGTCACACGAATCGGTAATTCCGTCTCGATCGGTAGAGTCTCTTCGATCCGGGCAGAAGCCGCTTGTTTATCGAGTGCTTCCAGACGGCACCGGTAAAGACCTGTCCCGTCGAGTACGAGAATCTCTCCGCCGACTTCCATCCGCATGACGTTTTTCATATGGTGTGCGTCGTCTTTCGGGAGATGAAAGACATCTCCCTGACGCATCGAGGGCTCGACGAAATACCGTTGCATGCGTTTACTCCTCCCGTTTCGCGATGATCGCGACCCAGTCCTCAAGCTTCGTCGTCTCGACGATCGTAAAACCTGCTTCTTGCATCGCTTGTACGACCATATCCTTCTTCTGACTGATGATACCGGAAGCGATGAAATGACCGCCTGGTAACGTCAATGTATAAGCATCCTTGACGAAGAGGAGGATGACTTCCGCTAAGATGTTTGCGACGATCAACTCGACCGGCTCACTCAATTCCTTCATCAAGTCGCCTTGACGGACCGTGATCTGCTCACTGACTTCGTTCAAAGCGACGTTTTCTGTCGCCGATTTGACAGCGACTTCGTCTAAATCCAGTGCAAAGACATCCTTTGCCCCAAGCTTCGCTGCTGCAATCGCTAGGACACCGGATCCCGTTCCGACATCGACGACACGGTCTTGCTCTTGCAAGTAGTTCTCAATCGCTTGAATACAGAGGACCGTCGTCGGGTGTGTTCCCGTTCCGAATGCCATGCCTGGATCGAGCTCGATGATTTTTTCATCCGGTTGTGGTGTATAATCTTCCCACATCGGGACGACCGTCAGATGGCGACTAATCTTGACTGGCTTATAGAATTGTTTCCATGAATGAGCCCAATCTTCTTCATCTACTTGAGTCAGCGTGACAGCACCCGTGCCAATCGACAAACCGAAGTTCGTCAACTGCTGGATATCATGTTCGATGCCTTTGATCGTGTCCGTCAAATCGCTGCTTTCTGCAAGATACGCCTTCACGAGTACACCTTGTGTCGGATACTCGTCTCGTTTCGTCTCATCCCAAATTTCACCGAAGTTATCTTCGCGGTGGGACATCATCTCGAAATCTTCGACGTCCTCGATGACGACTCCGCTTGCTCCCGCTTCATGTAAGATGTTTGAAACTGCTTCGATGGCTTCTTGTGTCGTATGGACACAGATCTCTGACCATTTCATTTCTTGTCACGCTCCTCTGTAGTGATCACCCTGTGAAGAATGTCTTGATCCGGCTGAAGACACCTTCGTGTTGCTCTTCGACACCTTTTTCATCGCTGATTTCATTGAATTCCCGTAAGAGTTCTTTTTGACGTTCCGTCAGATTCTTCGGTGTAATGACGACGACATTGACGTACTGGTCGCCATGGTGACCGGACCGGACGTTCGGCATCCCTTTTCCGCGGAGACGGAATCGCGATCCTGTCTGTGTGCCGGCTGGAATCTTCAGACTGACCTTACCGTGAACAGTCGGCACTTCGATCTCATCACCGAGTGTTGCTTGCGCGAATGTCAGTGGCATATCCATGACGATATGATCGTCGACACGTTCGAACAGTTCGTGTGCTGCTACACGAACGACGACATACAAGTCACCCGCTGGTCCACCGTTGACACCAGCTTCCCCTTTGCCTGCTAAACGGATTTGTTGCCCATTGTCGATCCCTGCTGGAATTTTGACACGGACATCTTTGTTTTTACGGACGCGACCGGCTCCACGACATGTTTCACATGGCTCCTTGACGATTTGTCCACGGCCATGACATGTCGAACATGTCGTTTGGTTGACGACACGACCGAACATCGTGTTTTGTTCGACGTTGATGTGACCCGAACCACCGCATCGTTTACATGTTTCCGGATGTGTTCCTGGTTTGGCACCCGAACCATGACATGTACCGCAATCTTCTTCGACTGGGATCGTGATCGTCTTCTCGACGCCTGTGACCGATTCCATGAAGTCGATTTCCTCGACGTATTGTAAATCCTGTCCTTTACGTGGTGCGTTTGGATCTTGACGACGTCCGCCACCGAAGAACATGTCGAAGATGTCACCAAATCCTTCAGCTCCACTGAATCCACCGCCACCTTGTGATGGATCTTGGTGACCGAATTGGTCATAACGTGCTCGTTTATTGTCATCGGATAACACTTCATATGCTTCCGATAATTCCTTGAATTTCGCATCCGCATCTGCTTCCTTGTTGACGTCCGGGTGGTACGTCCGGGCAAGCTTACGGTACGCGCGTTTGATTTCCGCTGATGAGGCATCGCGCGCGACGCCTAGTACTTCATAATAATCGCGTTTTTCCACGTGCAGTCTTCCTCTCTCTATTCCGATTCATTTCATACTGTTTGATTTTACCGAACTTCGTGCGACATGGAAAGAGCCAAAGCGCGGATACGCTTTGGCTCTCTCTAGCGCCCGAAAAATCGGTCGGATGAATTACTTGTTGTCTTTCTCGTCGACTTCTTCGAACTCAGCGTCCATGACGTTGTCGTCTTGGCTACCAGCTTGTGCGCCTTCAGCGCCAGCTTGTTGCTGTGCCATGTTCTCGTAGACTTTTTGTGTCAACTCTTGGACGACTGTCGACAATTCGTCTTTTGCAGAACGGATTGCTTCGATGTCTGTTCCTTCGAGAGCTTTTGTTACTTTTTCTTTTGCAGCTTCTGCTTTTTCTTTATCAGCTTCAGCGACTTGCTCACCGAGGTCTTTAATTGCTTTATCTGTTGCGAAGACGAGTTGGTCTGCTTCGTTGCGTAATTCGACTTCTTCTTTACGCTTGTTGTCTGCGTCCGCGTTTGCTTCTGCATCTTTGACCATTTGCTCGATATCCGCTTCAGTCAAACCGCTTGATGATTGGATCGTGATCGACTGTTCTTTGTTCGTTCCGAGATCTTTCGCAGAAACGTTAACGATACCGTTCGCATCGATGTCGAATTTAACTTCGATTTGTGGCACACCACGTGGTGCTGGCGGAATATCCGTCAATTGGAAGCGACCAAGTGTTTTGTTATCTGCTGCCATTGGACGTTCCCCTTGGAGGACGTGGATGTCAACAGCTGGTTGGCTGTCTGCTGCAGTCGAGAAGACTTGTGATTTCGAAGTTGGGATCGTTGTGTTGCGATCGATCAATTTTGTCATCACGCCACCCATTGTCTCGATACCGAGTGAGAGTGGAGTTACGTCGAGAAGAACGACGTCTTTGACGTCTCCTGTCAATACGCCACCTTGAACCGCTGCACCGAGGGCAACGACTTCATCCGGGTTAACTCCTTTGAACGATTCTTTACCAGTGAAGTCCTGGATTGCTTTTTGAACTGCAGGAATACGAGTCGAACCACCAACGAGGATGATCTTGTCGATTTTGTCTGGTGTTAGACCTGCATCGTTCATAGCACGGCGCGTTGGTTCCATCGTACGTTCAACGAGATCTGCTGTGAGATCATCGAATTTCGCACGTGAAAGCGTCATTTCCAAGTGAAGTGGACCTGATGCGCCAGCTGTGATGAACGGAAGGCTGATTTGTGTTGAAGAAACACCTGAAAGGTCTTTTTTCGCTTTTTCAGCTGCATCTTTCAAACGTTGAAGCGCCATCTTATCTTGAGCAAGATCGATGCCGTTTTCTTTTTTGAATTCTGCTACGAGATGGTCGATGATTTTTTGGTCAAAATCATCTCCACCAAGACGGCTGTCACCAGCAGTTGAAACAACTTCAAAGACACCATCACCGAGTTCAAGGATCGACACGTCGAACGTACCGCCACCAAGGTCATAGATGAGGATCGTGTGATCTTCGCCTTTTTCGAGACCGTATGCGAGTGCTGCCGCTGTAGGCTCGTTGATGATCCGTTTTACATCAAGACCAGCAATCGTACCAGCATCTTTTGTCGCTTGGCGTTCTGCATCGTTGAAGTAAGCAGGTACTGTGATGACAGCTTCTGTGACTTTTTCACCAAGGTAGTCTTCTGCTTGCGCTTTTAGTTTTTGAAGGATGATCGCAGAGACTTCTTGTGGTGTGTAGTCTTTGCCTTCGACTTCTACTTTATAGTCCGTACCCATATGACGCTTGATCGACATGATCGTGTTCGGGTTCGTGATCGCTTGACGTTTTGCGACTTCCCCTACTTGACGCTCGCCGTTTTTGAATGCGACGACAGATGGTGTCGTACGGTTTCCTTCTGCGTTAGCGATGACGACTGGTTCGCCACCTTCCATTACTGCAACACATGAGTTCGTTGTACCTAAGTCAATACCGATGATTTTTGCCATGATCTATTTCCTCGCTTTCAATGATTAGAATATTCAAGTGCCTACTTGCTGATTACTCAGCTACTTTAACCATACTCGGACGAATCACACGATCGTGCAATTTGTACCCTTTTTGGAATTCAGCGATGACGACACCTGATTCGTGTTCTTCGCTCGCTTCTTGAACGACCGCTTGGTGTAAGTTCGGATCGAACGCTTCACCGACAGCTGGAATCTCGACGACGCCTTCATTTTGAAGCGTTTCAACGAGTTGACGTTTTACCATCTCGACACCCGTCAAGACGGATTTCGTCTCATCGTTTTCTGTCTCGATTTGGAGCGCACGGTCCAAGTTATCGACGAGCGGCAATAGCTTTTCGACAATCGCTTGTGAAGAATACTTCGCGCGGTTCTCCGCTTCGACACGGTTGCGACGTTTGAAGTTCTCAAAGTCCGCACGGAGGCGTAACTCTGAAGCTTTTGCTTCTGCGAGTTGTGCTTCGAAGTCTGGTTTCTCATCTTCGACGAGATCCGCTTGGATGACTTCTTCTTCTGTGACTTCGACGGTTTCAGTCGGCTCTGTCACGTTTTCTTCTTGTTGGAGGTTTTGATTCTGTTCTTTTTCTTCCACTCTGAATCGAGCCCCTTTCTATATTCAATCCAAATTGTTCTTATGCAATTCGGTTTGGAATGCTTGAAGTAGATGGATGATCGAGTTGATTCCCCGGTTGTAATCCATCCGTTTCGGTCCGATCAAGGCGAGTGTCCCGATCGAGACACCGTCGACCGAATAATGGGCCCGGATGACGCTACAATCTTTTAATGCATCCACATTGTTCTCACTCCCGATCGTGATCAGGATTTGATTATCGAGATTCGGTCGTAGGAAGTCGAGAATGGCTTCTTGCTGTTCGATCAACTCGAGAACAGGTCGTAGTTTTGCGACGTCCTGAAATTCGGGCTGATCGAACATGTTGGCTTTCCCGCCCAGATAAATGAACGGTCGTTCCTCTTGATCCGTCAATACGAGATCAAGTGCCTTCGAAAGCAACACCGTCTGTTCAGAATGCTCTGAACGGAAGCGACGGATTTCCTCGAGCAGACGACTGCGTAAGGCTGAGAGCGGCGTACCGCGTAACGTCTGATTCAGACGTTCCATCAGCCGGCTCGCTGCTTCTTGGGACAACGCTTGATTCAATTGCAATGTCTTGTGTTCGACATGTCCTGTCTCCGTGACGAGAACGATGACGACACGACCTTCGGCAAGAGGAATCAATTCCAGATGATGCAAGCGTTGTCCCTCTTCTTTTGGTCCAAGTACAAGCGTCGTGTAATGGGTTAAATCGCTCAACAGGTCTGCTGTGTGCCGAATCAACCGATCATTCTCATTCACGGAATGGGCAAAGAGTGATTTCAATGCCTGCGCTTCTTTTGGTGTGATGCTTTCCGGACGAATCAGATGGTCGACATAAAAACGATATCCGAGTTCGGAAGGAATCCGTCCTGCGGAAGTGTGTGGCTTTTCAATCAGACCCATCTCTTCGAGGTCCGCCATCTCGTTACGAATGGTCGCGGAACTGAACGTCACGTCGTCTCGCTTGGAGAGCGTCCGTGAGCCGACGGGTTGAGCAGTCTTGATGTAATCATCGACGATTGCACGTAAAATCAACAATTGACGATCCGTCAGCACCTTCTTCACCACCTTATTTTGTTAGCACTCACTTTTAACGAGTGCTAATTACATCTTTTACTATAAGGAATTGTCCGTCCGATGTCAACCGAATTGCGTGACCCTTTGAACAGTTTCCCATTCTGCGATACAGTGAAACAAAGAATGGAAAGGATGAATCGGATGATTGAATTATTGGCAATGGCAGGAGTCTTTGTCTGGCTGTTCATCGCGGTCATCGGAACGACTGCCTATTTTTTAAGGAAATCCAAAAAATGAAAAGAAGCGGTCTTCCTCTTTTTTAAGGGAACACCGCTTCCTTTCATTTATTCAAGACTCATTGAACCTGCGCTTCACCGATGAATTCTGCAAAGACTTCGTTCGCTAATGGAACACCGGCTGGCGTCAAACGGATATGTGTCTCCGTCTGTTCGACGAGACCGTTTGGCAATAAACGTTTCATGACATCACCAAACACATCTTCAAACGCTACTCCATATTTCGTCTGGAAACGTTCGAGTGATACGCCATCCTTCATTCGAAGTCCGAGGAACATCTCTTCTTCCATCCGCTCGACGTTCGTCAACGGCGTCTCTTTTCGAACCGGTAACCCTTCCGCCTTGATATAGTGCGGAATTGGTGCGATGTTCGCACGACGCGTCTGATTGATATAGCTGTGTGATCCTGCACCGAATCCGTAGTACTCATCGTTTTCCCAGTAGACGCGATTATGACGACTCTCTTTTCCTGTTTGCGCGAAGTTCGAGATCTCATACTGCGCATATCCACCTGCTTCGATCGTATCGATCATCACTTGATACATTTCTGCCTCGAGATCTTGCGTCGGTAGCGGTAACTTTCCTTTTCGCTCTTGAATCGCAAAGACCGTGTGCGGTTCTAAAATCAACGAATAGGAGGAGATATGCGTGATCGGTAATTGAAGTGCCCGCGAGACGTCGTAGCGGACCTGATCGAGCGTCTGATTCGGTAAGCCGAACATCAAGTCGACGGAGATGTTATCAAACCGTTTCGCTGCTGCGTCGAGCGTCTGCGCGACTTTTGCTTCCCGGTGCGTCCGACCGATGCGTTCGAGCAAACCGTCATCAAACGATTGGACACCGAAACTGACGCGATTGACACCGCCCGCCTTCATGATATCGAGTTTCTCTTCTGATACACCATCTGGATTCGACTCGACCGTGTATTCTAAATCATCACCTGTTAGTGGCAACAAGTGCTTCTGAATGATTTCCATCAACCGTTGCATCTGTGGTTCGTTCAATGCTGTCGGTGTTCCGCCACCGATGAAGATCGTCTCGAGATGATTCGTCGGGTATTGTTTCAACGTCAGTTCAATTTCGCGTTCGAGCGCATCGAGGTATTCATCGACGGGCTGATTCTTTAAAAAGACTTTATTGAAATCACAGTAATAACAAATATGTTCACAAAAAGGGATGTGGACATATGCGGCGCGTATTCCCATTTCGCCTCATCCTTTCTCTATAAAAACCAAAAAGGGGACGCAAGCGCCCCCCACCTGTTTAATCTTCGTCCATGGATAGAACGGACATGAAGGCTTCTTGCGGTACCTCTACTGAGCCTACCATCTTCATGCGTTTCTTACCTTCTTTTTGCTTCTCGAGCAGCTTCCGTTTCCGAGAGATATCTCCCCCGTAACATTTCGCGAGAACGTTCTTCCGTAATGCCTTGATCGTCGAACGAGCGACGATCTTCGTTCCGACAGCGGCCTGTATCGGCACTTCGAACTGCATCCGCGGAATCAATTCTTTCAACTTATCAACGATGACTTTCCCGCGTTCGTACGCGAAGTCACGGTGAACGATGAAGCTGAGCGCATCGACGTTCTCGTTGTTGAGCAGGATGTCCATCTTGACGAGACGCGACTGTTGGTAGCCGATCAATTCATAATCAAGTGACGCATACCCTTTCGTACTCGATTTCAACTGATCGAAGAAGTCGTAGACGATCTCAGATAACGGTAACTCATACGTGATTTTGACACGTGTCGTATCGATGTATTGCATGTCAACGAATGTCCCACGCTTCTTTTGACACAACTCCATGATCGCACCGACGTAATCATTCGGTGTCATGACAGCAGCCTTAACGAACGGCTCTTCGATGAATTCGACTTTTTGCTGATCCGGCATCTTCGATGGGTTATCGACGTGCAAGACTTCACCCGCTGTCGTCGTCACGTGATAGATAACCGATGGTGCCGTCGTGATCATATCGATGTTGAATTCACGTTCGATCCGCTCCTGGATGATTTCCATGTGGAGCATCCCGAGGAATCCACAACGGAATCCGAATCCGAGTGCTTGTGATGTCTCTGGTTCGAACTCAAGCGCCGCGTCACTGAGTTGTAGTTTTTCAAGCGCTTCTCGTAAATCATTGTATTTCGCAGCATCGATTGGATAGAGTCCACAGTATACCATCGGATTCATCTTCCGGTATCCTGGCAGTGCTTCAGTAGCTGGCTGTTTCGCAAGCGTAATCGTATCCCCGACACGTACGTCGCCGACCGTTTTGATCGACGCAGACAACGTCCCAACATCACCGACCGTCAATTCTTGCTGACGTAATGGTTTTGGTGTCGCAACGGCAAGTTCCAGAACCTCAAAGTCCTTACCTGTCGACATCATCCGGATCTTATCGCCGACTTTAACTGTTCCGTTGACGATTCGAATCGATGCTACGACACCACGGTAAGCGTCATAATAGGAGTCAAAGATCAATGCTTCGAGTGGTGCAGACGGATCACCCGTCGGAGCTGGTACTTTCTCGACGATTTGCTCCAAAATTTCTTCGATCCCGATCCCTGCCTTCGCAGAAGTCGGAACGGCTTCAGATGCATCAAGTCCGATGACATCTTCGATTTCTTGACGGACGCGTTCGACATCCGCAGAAGGTAAATCGATTTTGTTAATGATCGGAAGGATTTCGAGATCGTTGTCGAGTGCCAAGTAAACGTTCGCAAGCGTCTGCGCTTCGATTCCTTGCGCCGCATCGACGACGAGGACAGCCCCTTCACAAGCTGCAAGTGAACGCGAGACTTCATATGTGAAGTCGACGTGTCCAGGTGTATCAATGAGGTGAAGAATGTAATCTTCCCCATCTTTTGCTGTATACTTCAATTGAACAGCGTTGAGTTTAATCGTGATGCCACGCTCACGTTCGAGATCCATGGCATCAAGTGTCTGATCTTTCATTTCGCGCGATGTCAACGCGCCAGTTTTTTCTAAAATTCGGTCAGCGAGCGTCGACTTCCCGTGATCGATATGGGCAATGATCGAGAAGTTACGAATACTCTTCTGCCGCTTTAAACGGTCTTCATTCGTCATGTTTAGAGTCACCTTACCTTATTTTCAAACGTACATACGGTTCATTATACCAAAAAGCGCTTCACTGTACTATCTCGTTTTGTTTTACCCGAAAAACAAAATGTGAAGATTCCCTAGACGTCGTATTGCTTTTAAGAAAAACGTTTGCTACAATTGTGTTTGTTCTGTTGAACGATAACTGCAGATATGCGAATATAAATCTCGAATGAGTTTTATTGGAGGTGAATCATCCATGGCTAACATTAAATCAGCAATCAAACGCGTTAAAACAGCTGAAAAACGCCGCGTCGCTAACGTACAACGTAAATCGGCAATGCGTTCAGCGATTAAAGCAGTCGAAACTTTCGCAGCTGAAGGTAACAAAGACCAAGCGGTCCTTGCTTTCGCTACAGCTTCTAAAAAAATCGACAAAGCTGCTGCTAAAGGTCTCATCCACAGCAACAAAGCTGGTCGTGACAAATCACGTCTCGCTAAACTCGTAAACGCACTTTAATTCTTTCCGAAGAATACGGTGATGGGTCGCCACTAGGAGGGTTCTCCAGTGGCGATTTTTTATATGATCTGAAATGGCGGACGAAGGACTCGTGTAAAACGATTCCTTCGTCCGCCATTTCTTGTCTTACTTGTCGTCTAGACGATCGATCATGACATAGTGAAGACCGATCCCTTCAATGAGGAACGGTTCTCCAACACGTTCCAGTCCGAGGCGCTCATAAAAAGGAAGTGCCGTGACGCGGGCGTTACACCACCATGCTGTCACTTGTCGTTCTTTCAATAGACGACGGGCTTCTTCGATCAGCGCCCGACCATATCCTTCACCACGCACTTCTTCACTCGACGCCATACCACGAAGCTGATACGTCGCTCCTGGCGCTTGTGCATGCGATTGTTCCGAGAAACTACCGATTGCGACGATTTGTTGTGCTTTTATCCCGCCGAGATGAAACGTCGATGCAAGCGCATCGTCTGGGTAGATACATGCTTCACGTGGTTGATGGGGACGTAACACATCATGCCGTAATGGGATGACCTCTTCTGCTGTAATGATCTGGACTTCCATCATCGTTTGCCTCCTCTTATAGCGTCGCTAAGCGAACAATCAACGCATCGAATAGAATCTTCTTATCACCGCGTCCTGTTTTCATGCCTTCATCTGTCGTCGTGATGGCGATGAGTGCTTGCTCGAGCTGCGCAAACGTAAACCGTTTGGCAGACTGGAGTGCCAATTTGATCGCATACGGATGAGCTCCGACTTTTGATGCGATTTGTCGTTCTCCGTATCCTTGTTCTGCTAATCGTTTCGACAGCAACATCATCCGGTATTGGCGTGCCATCAGTCCAAGGAGAGCCAACACTTCCTGTCCTTGTTTTTCAAGGTCGCGAATCAAGCGGATCGCTGGTTCGAGTTGACGCTTCATCAAGTAGTCCGTTAATTGAAAGACGTTGTCCTCTAATGTCCGCGGAACAAGCAAATCGACATCCTCGATTTCGATTGTTGGTCGGTCCCCTGCAAACAACATCAACTTCTCAAGTTCATGGGCTAATGTCCCCCACATCTCAGCAGTCAAGAAAATGAGTCGCTCGATTGCCGGACGTTCCATCCGGTATCCTTTGTCGTTGACAGCATCCAGGACGAAGCGGAACAACTCTTCGGTCGTCGGTTTTTTCGCTTCTAACACCGTCGCGCGCTCCTTCAATCGTTTGACGACGGTTTTTCGTTCATCGAGCTTTTCTGCTTCGACGATCAAGACGACGACCGCGTAGTCTGCCGGTTGTAGGATATAATCCGCTAACCGTTCGAGGTTATGTTGTTTTTTATCTTTTGCCCCTGTCAGAAACGTTGCAGGTTTTGCAACGACGACGCGATAGTCACTTAAAAAGGGGACCGTCTCCGCTTCATCGAGTACCGCATCAAGCGGTTGGTCGTTCAAATCGATTTTCATATAATCAAAGCGTTCTCCGTCCGGAAGAGCCGCTTTTACGATTTCACGTTCCCATTCTTCTAACAAGTGTCGTTCTGTTCCATATAATAAGTATAAATTCGCTAATTTTCCGTTGACGAGCCAAGGAGTTTTCATCATTCCCACCACATTTCACAGTTTGTTCTTAACTTCATCATAGATAATCCTCTTTTATTCCGCTATACTAGAAGCGGAATCTATTAAGGGGGAATGCAGCATGGCACATTCAGTACGCCCACCAAGTGAAAACGCGTTCGAAAACGATATTCAATCAAAACGCAACGATGCGCTCGACTCTGCCGTTGGTTTTGGTGCATCATTCGGCTTCTTCGCAGTCTTGTTCATCATCGGTGTCGCAATTAAGTTCTTAAGTCTATAATCAGTAAAACAGCAACCTTGGGGGGTTGCTGTTTTTTTATTTTATCATAGGTTCACAGCCCGCTGAAGAACAAGTTATACTCCCGTCCTCATCCGTTCGAAAGACGATCCGATCTGTCCCGATCCGCTCAAGCACGTCCGGATGCGGATGCCCGTATCGATTTTTTCGTCCGACTGATAAGATGACAATCTTCGGATTTGTCTTCTGCAAGAGTTCTTCACCGGTCGACGTGTTCGAACCATGATGACCTGCTTTTAGAATATCGATTGGTCCAACGCTTAATTCGTCCTCGATTGCTAGGCCAGCGTCACCCGTCAGTAAAACACGTTGTTTGGCGATCTGTGCAAGTAATATGATAGACCGATCATTCTCTTCTTCTTTTCGTCCTGTCGGTGCAAGTACATGTAACCAGGGACGAATCGTTTGCCCCTTTTGAACGAACTCAACACGCGTCCCAGTTGCTTCGATCGAACGAATCAAATCGTTTCGCTTCTCATCCGTGTTGTCATACGCACCTAAATAAATGGTTTTCACGCGAACTTGACGCAGTAATCCTAGAAGTCCACCGACGTGATCATGATCAGCATGCGTCACGATGAGACCGTCGATTTCTGCTTCTCCTCGTGTGAATAAAAAGGGCGCGACGATATGACTACCCGGATCAAACGGACGGAGCAGTGGATGTGTCGTTTGCTGATAAACACCACCTGTGTCTACGACGAACGTTTCTCCTGCTTTCTCAAGTACGATACTATCCCCTTGCCCGACATCTAAAAACGTGATTTGTTCAGGTACGTGCCACTCTGTGTAACCCCATGCCGTAAGCAAAAGAATCAGCGGGAGAGCATGCCCCCACCATCTCCGCTCAGCAATATACCAAGCGATTACTGTTCCGACAACGACGATTGTCAAGACGATCGGAGAAAATGCTGGAACGGCAACCATTGCTAACGGCAGATTCTCCGCCAGTCGTAACGCTTGGTCCATCCATTGAATCGCGTACTGATGCGCGATCTGAAACGTCGAACTGAGCGGTAAAAATGGAAGCGTCGCCAGAATGAAAGATCCCGGCAGAATCACCCACTCAATCCAGCCACCAATTAATAAATTCAACAACGGAGACCAGATTGAAACCGTTGTTTGTTCAATCCCCTGTAAAAACAAAAGGGTTCCGAATTGTGCCCACGCACTGATAAGTAGCCAGTTCCAAGGACGACGAACCGAACCCATGAATCGTCTCGACAGCACAAGAAACAGCGTCAGTCCGACCGTCAATTGAAATCCGATATCGTAAATGACAGTTGGTTGAATCGCTAATTGAAAAGCCGCGACCCCCGCAATGACCTCGACCGGATCTAACGGTTTGTGGAAACGACGACCGAGCAACAGAATGATCGCGACGAGCACAGCCCGAGTGACTGGAGGACTCCACTCCGTCAACCATCCGTACATCGGCAGTAAGATCAGAACGATATCAAGTCGTTTTTCTTTTGTCATCCTGATTTTTCGTAAGACGTACAGCAGACTAAACACTAAAAAAGCGATATGTGATCCTGAGATGACGATCGCATGTAATAAGCCGAATTTCTTAAACCGTTCGAGCGTCACTTGATCCATTAATCGATCCTCACCAAATACAAGTGCTTCGACGTAGAATGCTTGCTTTTGTGGTAACAAGTCTTCTATCTGTTTCAACCATGCTTCACGTACCCGTCTTCCTTCTGCCGCATATCCAAGTGTCGGATGACAGGAATCAAACGAATGTACTTCCCACTTTCCAGCGTAACGATTCGTATGCATGAATTGCAGTTCGTCAAAACCTCCCGCATTCGATTGTTGACGGACATCGAGCGGTTCCGTATCGACGTGACAGGAGTAACCGATTCGTTCGTATCCTGTCTCATCTTCTGCAATCGTTGCCGTCAATAGAATCGATTGACCGTTGCTCTCCGCCTCATAGCGAATTCGATCCCCATTACGCTTACCTGATAAGATGTCAACAGACGAGACGTCGTGCGGTTCAGGTGACAGATGACCCATTCCGATGAATAGACAACTCAGAATGAACAAAAAGAAAAGACGACCGATTGAAAAAGACCATGACTTCATGACAGTAAATAGCATCAGCGTCACTAACCACCAGATCGATTCTTTAATGGCGACAATGAGTAAGAGAACGAACAGCGCATGAAGTGGCATCAGTAGACGATCAGGTAGGATTTAAGCGATTCTAACGTCTTTTCCCCAAAGCCCTTCACATCTCCGAGTGATTCATACGTCGCAAATCCCCCCTTCTCCTCACGATAGGCTAAGATCGCTTCTGCTTTGGCAGGACCGATTCCCGGAACCTCCATCAACTGTTCCGCCGTTGCCGCATTGAGGTCAATCAGTCCTTTTGGTATCTCTGCTTTTGAGCGTTTCGTTGGTTTCGGCTGATCTTTCGTCTTTTTTACCGGCACGATGACTTCCTGTCCATCAATGAGACGTGCCGCGAGATTCATTTGTCGAATGTCAGCTTTCTCAGTCGTCTTTGCTTTTTCGATTGCATCCTTCACTCGATCACCGAGGTGAAATTGATAGGGTCCAGGTGCTTCTACCGCCCCTTTCACATCGACCATGATGAGTTTGTCACGAATCGAGGTATCTTTTTCTGCTGGCTCTGCTTTTGCCTCTTGTTGTTTATCCGTTAAGGACGGTTGATCGACCATCGCTTCATTCGAACAAGAGGGTAATGGTACGAACAATAAAATGATGAGTAGCAGGACGACGACGAGACCTGCGATCTGTTGCAAACGTGGAACGGTCAAGACGAATCCCTCCTTTTTCCACGACTCTAACAGGTCGCTACGGACTTCAGGAAACGAAGGAATACGTACTAACCACTCTTTTACAACATGATACGGTGTGTTATGTCGGATAAAGGTCATATCATCCATACCGTTACTTTGAATTAGCATCTGTTTGACGAACAAAAAATCCGTCTTCTTCGAGCAACACGAACGTGTATCGCTTAAAGAAGACGGATGAGATCACTTTTACATTTTTTCAGCAACGAAGAAAATCCGCTCGGCTGTCTCAGAAGGAGCATCCGGTCCAAAATCGCCTGTGACCGCAAGAACCCGGAATCCGGCGTCGCGTAACCACGTCACGTACTGTGCTGGAGGATACGTCCGCTGATGATGCGTTTCATCGACACGCTCATAGCGACCGTCCTCTTCCTCGATGAAGAAAGTCAGTTCATGGACGACAGAAAGCGGTGCTTCACCAGGATCCGCGAACCAGATATATGAACTTTGCTCCGCATGTGTCGCATATGTCTTTCCATTGAACAATGTTTCCATCTTGTATGGAGAGTGTGTATCAAATAAGAGACGTCCACCCTCTTTGAGGATTGCTGCTACATGTGTAAACGTCTGTTTGACATCCTCTTCCGTCCGGAGATAGTTCAAGGAGTCGCATAGGATCGTCACGGCATCGACAGGTGTCGGCAATTCGATTTCGCGCATGTCTTGCGCCCAGAATTGAATGCGTAATCCCTCTTCCATCGCTTTTTCCTGCGCGACTTCGAGCATCTCTTCCGATAAATCAATCCCGAGCATCTCATAGTGTGCCGCTAATGCAAGCGTCGCCGTACCCGTTCCACATCCGATATCAGCAATCGTACTGCCAGTCGGAACGTATGCTTTGACCCAGTCGACCCATTGATCGTACGGGACGTCTTGCATCAATTCATCATAGATGTAGGCGAACTGTTCGTATGCCATTAGTTGACCTCGACTTCAACCTTTGGAGCATCTGCCCAGAGTTTTTCGAGATTATAGTAATCACGATCGTCACGGTGGAAGACGTGAACGACGACGTTTTCAAGATCTGCTAACACCCAACGTGCCGCATCGAATCCTTCGAGACGTTTGATCGGCAGGTTATGTTCGTGCGCGACTTCTTTGAGTTCACGTGCGATTGCCTGTACTTGTTTTTCTGAATTCCCTTCACAGATGACGAAGTAGTCGGCAACTGGTGAGATGCTCGACATATTCAGGACGACGATATCTTCAGCGCGTTTATCGTCGATGGCATTTACGATTAATTGTAATTCTTGTTCGACTGTCATAGGACGGTCCCCTTTCGTTTGGCCGCGACGAAGGCATTATACGTCTCAATCGTACGCGGAAAGATGATGGCTTGTTTTTTACATAAAAAATGAATCGTCTGACTGAGTGTTGCAATGACAGCGTCCGTCAAATCCTGCTCCGCTACTTCACGAAGCGCTTCGACACCTGGATAACTGCGATTTGGTTCAATCGCATCCGCGACGAAGATGATTTGATCGAGCAACGGCATACCGGGTGCCCCCGTCGTGTGATTTGCGATCGCTTGATAAATCACGTCTGAATCAAGACCAAGTTCTCGACGGACAAGCTCCGCACCTACTGGCGCATGAAGCAGTTCGTCATCATAATCGAGTAAAACCCGTTGATTCAATTCAACGGCAATCGAACGCATCTCATTCGTATCGCGGTATTTCGCATAATCATGAAGCATAGCAGCAAGTGTTGCTTCTTCTTCGTCAACACCATATTTAAGAGCTAAGTGTCGCGCTGTCTCGACGACACCTAATGTATGCACATAGCGTCGCTCAGGCAACGTACGCTCAATGATTTGACGTGCTTCTTCAAGGCGCATATAGATTCCACTCCTCAATCCGTTGTCGAACGGCTTCCGGTACAAGGTAGCGAATGCTCCGTCCACGCGCGACCCGTTGCCGGATATCCGTCGAAGAAATTTCTAGCAATGGCATATCGACCGCTTTCACACGGGCACCACGCGGAATCAGATACCGACTGCCTGGTCGAGCGACGGCACCAAAGACGACTTCCTCGTATAACTGTTCGGCTTGATACCACGTATCGAGACTCACGAGTGAATCTGCTCCAATGAGAAATAGAAACTCATGCTCCGGGTACCGGTGCTTGAGTGCACGAATCGTATCATACGTATAGGAAGGCTCTTCGCGCTCAAACTCGATTGCTGAGACGGAAAAAGCAGGATTCAATGCAATTGCTTCTTCTACAAGGCGTAAACGCTTGGTTGCGTCTGTGACTGTACGTTGTTTATGCGGTGGCACATTCGCTGGTACGAACCAGACCGCATCGAGTTCGAGTTGTTCCTGCGCTTGTTCGGCAATCAGGAGATGACCGATATGCGGAGGATCGAACGTTCCGCCCATCAGTCCGATTTTCATCGTGGCAATTCGAGCGTCTTATTCTCTTTTGATTCTTTATAGAGAACGATGACTTTTCCGATGACTTGAACGAGTTCAGCATTCGTTCCTGCGACGAGTTCTTGTGCGACATCCTTCGGTGCGTCCGCACAATTTTGCAATACTTGTACTTTCAAGAGTTCCCGTTTTTCGAGCGCATCCATCAAATCAGCACACATCGCTTCTCCAACTCCATTTTTACCGACTTGGAAAATCGGGTTTAAGTCGTGAGCTGTCGCGCGTAAAAAACGTTTTTGTTTACCTGTTAACATGATTAAAATTCCTCCAATTGCTTTCGTATCACCTGCTCGCCAAGTGCAAGGTCAGGTGCTTGTCCGGTGAAGCGTTCAAATGCTTCAGCCGCTTGTAAGACGAACATCGGGACGCCGTCAAGTGTGTCGAGACCTTTTTCGGTCGCTTCACGCAATAGACGGGTCGGCGTCGGTCGATAAATAATATCACAAATCAAGGCGTGCGTCTCCGTCAATTCGATCGGACGTGCCTCGATATGTGGCGCCATCCCGACAGAAGTCGTATTGATGATGACGTCGTAACTCGTTAAATCAAATGTTTTTTGCCATGGTAGAACGGTTGCTCCGAATTCATCGGCAACTGCCTTAGAGCGTTCTTCTGTACGATTCGTGATCGTCACATCTCCGGGCAACGCAGCAATGATGCCTCGCGCCGCACCGCCCGCACCAAGAACGAGCGTCTTTTGAAATGACGGACGACGTTCTGTCAACGCGCGGACGAATCCGATTCCATCTGTATTCGCACCAATCAACTGCCCATCCTGCCGATATACCGTATTCACGGCGCCTGCTTTTTGAGCTGCCGGCTCTAGCCGATCCAGATACGGAATGATTGCTGTTTTATGTGGAATCGTCACATTGATTCCGTCTAGCTGATGTGTGCGTAATTTCGTAATGATTTGCGGCAATTGCTGCTCCGTTACATCGATGAGGTCATAACAGCCGAAAAGCCCAGCCGCTTCCAGCCAAGCTGTATGCAGCTCAGGTGAAAGTGAATGGGCAATCGGATGACCGATGACGGCAAAGCGCATCAGACGAGCGCCTCACGTAAGGATACAGCGACACCTTTCGGGGCGTAAGCAGCGACACGTCCACCTTTTCCGTGAACCGCAACCCACCCGAGTCCACTGAAGACGATATCCGTCTTCATGTTGTCGCGGAGGCTGAATTCATGACGGACAAGCGGCGGTAGCATCTCACGCGTCTTTTCGTTTGGCGGAGACAACAGCTCACCGTTATGGTTCGCGTATAAATCGTCTGCCTTTTCAAGCTTCGTCCGGTGAACTTTCAATTCATTCGACATGTAGATGACGAATGAACGCTTGTTCCCTTCCATATAGTCCAATCGTGCAAGACCTCCGAAGAAGAGTGTCTGTTGCGGATGGATTTGGAAGACTTGTGGCTTGATCTCTTTTTTCGGTGTGATCAGCTTCAAGTCCTTTGCATCAACATAGTGAGCCATCTGATGATGATTGATGATCCCCGGTGTATCATACAGGTTACAGTTATCGTCGAGTGGAATGTCGATCAAGTCTAGTGTCGTTCCTGGGAAGTGACTGACCGTGATGACGGCTTCATCTTCTTCACCGAAGCGTTTGATGACTTGGTTGATCAGCGTCGATTTCCCGACGTTCGTACAACCAACGACATAGACGTCGCGGCCTTTTCGATAATAATCGATTTTTTCAGCGAGTTCATCGACTCCGTGCCCTTTTTTCGCACTGATCAGATGAACGTCGACTGGACGTAATCCAAGTTCTTTCGATGCTTGACGCATCCAGTTCATGAGACGGTTCGGGTTGAGTGACTTCGGTAATAAATCGGCTTTGTTCCCGACGAGTAAGACGTCGTTTTTACCGACGAACCGATGTAATCCCGGTAACCAGCTTCCATTAAAATCGAAGATATCAACGATTTTAACGACAAGTGCATCTTTTTGACCGATTCCGTCTAAGATTTTAACGAAATCATCGTCCGATAACGATACATCTTGAATTTGATTGTAGTGCTTTAATTTAAAGCAACGTTGGCAAATGACCATTTCACGATCAAGTGCAGATTTAGGTGCGTATCCTGGTGCTTTTGTGTCTTCCGTTTGAATGGCGACACCACAGCCAGCGCAGTGGATTTCTTCGATCATATTATGTTGAGCCGCATGCGGGAACGATATCCCTTCTCTTTTCACCGTAGCGCCCTGCTCGCTACTCCAAGAGCGTAACTTCCGACCTCTCGCCGTACATGTTGCGACTGCTGCCTTCCCTTTCATCTACCGATCTGACAGGGTTATTGTTGCTTATCCTGACGAAGTGTTTCGATCGGATGCTCCAGTGCAGAAGGATCTTCCTTGACGCGTTGTGTCAATTTATAGATTCCTTTGCGTTTCATCCGGCGGAAAATGACACGTTCCATCAGGCGATTGAATTTCGTGACGACACCGTCCGTCTTAACGACAGGTTGAACGTGGATGACTTCGATTCCAACGGAGTTTGCACCGAGTACATCCGTAAAGAGTTGGTCTCCTAAGAAGACAACTTCCTTCGCATGATAACCGAATTCCGTCAATGCTCGTTTAAACCCGATAGGAAGCGGTTTTCGAGCAGGCGCAATATAATGCAATCCGAGTGGATCCGCGAACTTCTTGACGCGGTCTCCGTTATTGTTCGATACGATGATGACGTCGAAACCATATTGATTATTCACCATATCCAGCCAAGCAACCAATTCGTCTGGAGCATCTGCGATATTCCATGCGACGAGCGTATTATCAAGATCGGTCAAAATCGCTTTGACACCGTTTCGTTTGAGCATTTCAAGGTCGATATCGTAGATCGAAGCCACGAAATGTTTCGGATAAAGTCGTTTGAACAAGAATAAAACCTCCAGATAATGGTCTAGCTCTATAGTTAAGTTTAAGAAACAGTTATGCTCTTATCGTTCGATTATAGCACAATCAGGTAGTAAGAGCGACGCACAAAAGAAAACGGAAGGTCCACCTTCCGTTTTCTTAATAATATCGAATCCACAGATAGAGTTGCGATAGAATCAACGTTACGATCGTGATCGGTGCTCCATAAATCAAAAAGCGCATATAGGTAAATTTTTCACCTTGTCGTGTCGCGAGACCCGCGACGATGACGTTCGCCGATGCACCGATCAATGTTCCGTTACCACCGAGACAGGCACCGAGTGCGAGGGACCACCATAACACGTCCACTTTCGCATCTGCTGATGATAATCCAATTCCAGCAGCTACATCATTGATGAGTGGAATCATCGTCGCGACGAACGGGATGTTATCAATCGTCGCACTGGCGATACCAGACAACCAAAGAACAGCAGTCGCTGTCGTCTGAATATCGCCACCTGTCAAATCAATCGTCTTTTCAGCGAGGTAGCGGATGATGCCCGCTTCTTGGATCCCGCCGACGAGCACGAACAGTCCGGCGAAGAAGAAGATCGTCGTCCATTCGACGCGGGCAAAAATCCCTTCGAGCTGATGATCATTTTCAATCGTCAGCAACATCAGAACCGTCGCTCCAAGAATCGCGATCGCTGGTGCTTCGAGATGGAGTCCGATCCGGTCAAGCAGCGGATGTAACACGAACAACGCAATCGTACTGACGAGAACGATACTACTTCGCGTGACCAATTTTCGACTAACGATATAGCTCTTCTCATCGATTTCCATCAGTTTTTGTCGATCTTCCGCTTCGACATGCAACTGCTTCCGGAAGATGAAATACAGGATGCCGATCGTCACGACCGTGATGACGAGGATGATCGGTGCAAGATTCACTAAAAAGGCATTGAACGTCAAATGTGGATTTGCGGCACCAATCATGATATTCGGTGGATCCCCAATCAAGGTCGCCGTCCCACCGATATTCGCAAATAGGACTTCTGCGAGCAAGAATGGAAACGGCGCGATTTTAAGTATCTTCGTAATCGAAAACGTGATCGGAACGATCAATAGAACCGTCGTGACGTTATCAAGGAATGCAGATCCAAGTGCCGTCAATGCGGACAGTAGAATCAGTACCTTGATCGGATCACCTTTCGTCGTCTTCGCAGCGCGGATTGCGATGTATTCGAACAATCCAGATTGGTTGGCAATCGTGACGAGAATCATCATGCCAATCAATAAGACGATCGTTCCCCATTCAATATATTCAAACAATGCGGTTTCAAGATCCACAATACCGATGATGACCATCGTGAGCGCTCCAAGCAAGGCGACGATCGCCCGACTTACTTTTTCACTGATGATGAAGCCATAGGTCACTAAAAAAATGATGAGTGCGATATACGTTTGGACCTGTGTACTTCCGATTTCTGCTAATGCCAGTGCCGGCATGATTCATTCCTCCTAAACGTAAGGAGACGCCCAAAACGGGCGTCTCGCTTTCATGAATGCCATTGTCCGAGGCGTTGCCCCATTAAAACTGGTCCGATTGCTTGACTGTCTAACGTCAATGCGTCCTTCGGACAAATCAGGACGACCGTCGAACCGAATGAGAAGTATCCGAACTCATCCCCGCGACGAAGCTCCTTCGACTCGTTCGTCCGAACGATCGAGTTGACATTTAACGCACCGACCATGACATGTTCAAGTGCATGTTTCCCTTGGACGATGCGCGTCACACGACGGTAGTTCCGCGTCAATGGACGAAGCGCATGTGTGAGACCAATCTCATTTACCGGTGCTGAATCGCGACCGAGCGTATAGCTCGTCCGGACTGTTCCATCCATCGGCACATGAACACGATGGTAGTTTTGCGGACTTAAGTAAAAGATCATCACACGTCCCCCGACATATTGTTGTGCTTCATGATGGGAACCGAGTAACTCAGATACCGTATACGATTGTCCTTTGACAGTAAAGCGGCTATCAGCCGTCAAATCGTCAACGACGGATAGCACACCGTCACACGGACTGACGAATGCGCCTTCTGCTTGATCGATCGGTCGCATTTCTGGTTTGACATGGCGAACGAAGACGTCATGTAAACTCGAATACTCCTCGAGGCTCCGAGTCGCTTCTGCCATATTTAAATCGTATGCCTGAACGAACGGACGGATGAACGGACGACTGATACGGCTCATCGCAAAACGTTTTAGTTGTTTGGCAACAAGCGGGTGTCCATTTAATTCGAACACACGAGAGTAAAACCATTTTTTAATCATTGAGATCACCAGATGATTCTTCTTTTGAGTCCTTTACGTCTTTTCCAGCGAAGAACTCTTTATAGCTGTCTTCCGTTTGCTCTCCTGCTACGCGTCCGACTTCCTTACCGTCTTTAAAGTGAACGACAGTCGGTGTACCCTCGATGCCAAACGTATCCCAAGCCGACTGTTCGACAGCAAGATCGATCTGTTCGAATGGAATGTCTTGTTTTTCACCAAGCGGGACGAGATATGGTTTTACTTTTTCACAGTGGGAACAACCCGTTTGATAGAAATACGTATAGAATTCATCACCGGATTTTACTTTATCTGCGACTTGTGTAGCCGTTAGATTGCCGTTCTTCGATGCAGAATCTTCTCGATCCGTGAAGACAAGAAGTAATCCTCCCACCAATACGATCAAGGCGATGACTCCCGCTGTAATCCAATTCGCCTTGGATTGCGGTTTTTTCGTGTTTTTACGTTTCGACTTCTTTGACACGTCTATCCCTCCGTCATTCTGGTATTAGCCATTTTTTCTGAATCATTATAGCATGACCATTCGCAAGAATCGTATCGATTTGCAAAGCGTCATCAATCAGTAACAGATCCGCTCGTTCTCCGACCGCGATTCGCCCGCCCGGTATACCATATGCATCCGCGACATGTCGCGTGATCGTCGCGATTGCCTGATCAAAAGCAACACCATGCTCCACTGCATCGCGAACGGCTTGCATCAGAGAAGTAGGCTTTCCTGTATCAATCCGCACTAAGCGACCTGCATCATCAAACGCCGGAAGACTTGCGCCAGCGTCGCTCGACATCGTGATCTGCTCGGGTGGGATTCCCGCTGCTAAAGCACGAGCAACAGCCTGTCCTGCTGGAATCTCGCCTTCCGCAATGAAAGTTTCCGTCGTACACGTCGTAAAATCGATTCGACCTCCCCGTTTCGCCCAGGCGAGTCCCGCTTCAAAGATCCGTTCACTCCGGTTGATATGCGTCGGAAGGAATTGTCCGATAGGGAGGTCCGTCGTATCAATCACCTCATGTAACAGATCGAGCCCTTGTTTCCCGTCTCCGATATGGACGTTCATCGTTCCCGACACTCTTTTGACCATGCCGGCAATTCGGGCTTCTGACGCTAATCGCGCGAGTTCATGAGCCGTCGGTTGTGTCGATCGGTGATCGTTGATGGCAATCTCTCCGATGCCGATCACTTCATTGATGAGGACGATATCATGTCCTGTCGATTGCGTCAGGAAGACCGGCGGAACCATATAACTTCCGCTTAATAGAAAGGGACGGATACCAGATGCAGCATATCCCCGTATGTGTGCCAGTAGGTCAATTCCTGTTCGTGTCCAACCATCCGTTCCGAGTAATCCAACGACCGTCGTGACACCGCCTTCGAATATGTCACGAACAGTCAACGGTGCCGTTCGCGTGGCAAATCCGCCTTCTCCTCCTCCACCGATCGGATGTAAGTGTCCGTCGATGAATCCGGGGACTAGCCGTTTGTTGCGACCATCAATCCGGTGCGTGATCAGTGCTTCATCTATGGTGTAGGAACCGATTCCAATGATCTGATTCCCTGCGATGTAGACATTTTGCGGCATCTGTTGCCACAGAACCTGTTCGATGACGATCATCGATCATTCCTCCTTAAGACAAAAAGCGAGCCTATCGCCCATGTGACGACATCTCGCTTTTCCTTATTCTGCCTTAGTCCCTTGACCAAGACCTAAATCTTCATTGACGGCATCGAGTGCGAAGACGACAAGTGAAGTAACGACAGACATAGCTGTCGCGAATCCGAAGCTATACGTTACTGCATCAACTGCCGATACGATGAACACAGCCGTGTTCACGAGTAAGAATGACCAAAAGAATGTAACGAGAAAACGCATGATTTCCCCTCCGTTTCCATAACGTACTATAGAGTTATCCTACGATTTGTAGTATACCATTTTTTAATCCAAGCAACAGCTTTTCTCTAATTTTTTCAAGCGCTTTCTTTTCCTTGAAAAACTTAATTGTTTCATACGAAGGACAATCGCTTCATATGCTACAGTAGAATTAACGAAAAGAAAGCGGAGGATTTCATCATGACCCGTCACTTAATCGCTGTCGATCTCGACGGCACCCTTTTAAAAGATGATAAGACAATCAGCGCTGCGAACATCGCTGCGCTCCAGCGTGCGCGTGCGAATGGTCACGAAGTCGTCATAGCAACTGGACGACCATTTCGTCACGCTCGAAAATATTACGAACAGCTCGGTTTAACGACACCGATCGTTAACTTTAACGGTGGTCTCGTCCATCATCCACAAGACATCCACTTTGAAGTTCAGCATCATCCGATTCCATTAAAAACTGTTCAACATATTTTAGAATCTGTCGCTGAGACAAAAACACAAAACATCGTCTGCGAAGTCACGGATCATGTCTATTTTCAATATGACCCGGTTGGCATTTACGAATTCTATACCGACCACGCCTTATCCGTCACGACCGGAGATTTACGAAAGGTGCTTATGCATGAACCAACATCTCTTTTGATTCATGCCAAAGGAGAACACGTCGATGAGATCCGCTCCGAACTATCTGGTATCCATGCCGAGACAGTACTCAATCGTCAATGGGTAAAGCCTGAATTCATGGTCGAAGTGATGCGTAAAGGTACAAGCAAAGCGGTCGGTCTTGCCCATATCGCCGACCACCTTGGAATTGATTCGCGACAGATCGTTGCGTTTGGCGATGAAGAAAACGATTTAGAGATGATCGAGTATGCTGGACACGGTGTCGCGATGGGTAATGCCATCCCCGCGCTGAAGCATCTGGCAAACGGCACGACGAAGCGAAATGAGGATGACGGGATCGCGTATTACTTGCGACACGTCCTCGGGCTCGCATGAAAACAGATAAAAGGCACTTGCTGCAAATCGCAGAGCAAGTGCCTTTTTCATTATCCTTTTCGGAAGTATCCGACGACCGAGTCTGTCGCGACGACGTTGATGAAGACCGTCTCGTCCGCTTCCCGGCAAATCCGTTCAATGTCCCGTAATTCATGACGCTCAATGACCATCATCAACGTCGCTTTTTCAGCTCGAGAATACGTACCGATCGAAGGAATTTGCGTGATTCCTCGAATGATGTGCTGATGCAAAGCAGTCGTGATGTCATCCGCATGATTCGTGACGATGAAAATCGTTAGACGCTGATTGCTCGTATGAATCTCATCGACGACCTTAGACGTCACGTAGATGAAGACGATCGTATACAAAGCAGTCGACCAACCGAACAACGCTCCTGCTAATAATGCGATCAAGAAATTCAAGACGAACAGATACAAGCCGACACTGCGATCGGAGAAACGAGCGAAGATTAAGGCAACGATATCGAAACCACCCGTCGAAGCACCGAACTTAATCGTGATACCGGTACCGATCGCAAGCAAGACCCCTCCAAACACTGCATTCAGTGTTTGATCACCTGGTATGACAGCATATTGAGGAATAAGACCAATGAAAATCGTCGTTGCCAAAACTGAAATCAAGGTGATGATTGTAAAGCTCCGACCTAACATGATCCATGCGAGCACAATCAGAGGTATGTTCAACGCCAAGAACCAGACGTTTTCACCAAACGCAAATGCTGTATTTTGAAGGACTTGCGTCAAGATTTGGGCAAGTCCTGTAAATCCAGTCGAATATACACCACTTGGAATCAAAAACCAGTTCATGGCAACGGCGATGACGAATCCCCCAATCGAAGCCACGATCACTTTTAACATACTTTCCTTTACTACTGATGTCACACGCCGTTCTCCTCTCATTCATAACTATCTTGAAACACTTTAGCACATTCAAATGTCGCCGGATAGTCAAGATTTCCAAAGATTGATGTTCTTTTTCATGATGGCGTTTTCATTTGTGACAAAGGTGTCCTGATTCTTGTTACACACAAAAAAAGAACCGACTAAAAAATCGGTTCTTTTTAATCTCTTATACTGTCATCGAAGCAGGAACTGTAATCTGTCCTCCCGCCGGAACTTCTACAGTTGTTCCATGAACGTTTAAGCTGAATGCTTCGCCTTCTGTTTGAGCGATTTCGATGGCATTTGGCTGTACATGGACATGGATATGATGACCGCGCCATTGCATCCGGAATGTATAGCTCGTCCAGCCTTTTGGCAACATCGGCTTAAAGGATAACGTATCGTTTGCCACCCGTAATCCAGCGAACCCGTGGACGATCGACATCCATGATCCAACCATCGACGTGATGTGTAATCCGTCTTCCGTATCATTGTTGTAGTTATCGAGGTCAAGTCGTGCTGAGCGTTGGTACAGTTCGACCGCTTTTTCCTCATAACCGACTTCCGCCGCAATGATTGAGTAGATACATGGTGATAATGACGATTCATGAACCGTGCGTGGTTCATAGAAATCGAAGTTCGCTTTTTTCTCTTCTACACTGAATCGATCCGTCAAGAAGTAAAGACCTTGTAAGACATCTGCTTGTTTAATGAAGACAGAGCGAAGGATCCGGTCCCATGACCAATTCTGGTTTAGCGGAAGATGTTTTGGATCGAGGTCAGCGACCAAGATTTGTTCCTTATCCATGAAGCCATCCTGTTGCATGAAGATTCCTGGTGCTGCCTCATCTTTCGGATAATACATCTTCGCGTCGATATCTGCCCACTTTGCCAGCTCCTCATCCGTCAACGCTAATTGATGCATGAGTTCTTGCAGACGTTCTGGTTCTTCTTGTGCCAAATGACGGTGGACGGTCTGCGTATATTCGAGACACCATGCCGCAATCAGATTCGTATACCAGTTATTGTTGACGTTGTTCTCATATTCATTCGGTCCCGTCACGCCAAGAATCATATAGACATCCTTGTGCGGCACGTAATTGACACGGCTTGCCCAGTAGCGGGAAATCTCGACTAACACTTCAAATCCGTATTGTCCGAGGTACGACGTGTCTCCCGTGTAGTTCGTGTAATTATAAATCGCATGCGCGATTGCACCGTTCCGGTGAATTTCTTCATGTGTGATTTCCCACTCGTTGTGGCACTCTTCTCCGTTCATCGTTACCATCGGATAAAGTGCACCCTTCATTCCGACATTCTTATCCGCATTTTCTTTCGCTTGCGGTAATTGATTGTGACGATACTTGAGTAAATTCCAAGCAACTTCCGGTTTCGACGTCGCAAGGTAGAAGTTTAAGCAATACGCTTCTGTATCCCAATACGTCGCACCACCATACTTCTCGCCCGTGAATCCTTTTGGTCCGATATTCAGGCGTGAATCTTCACCTGTGTAGGTCTGGAACATATGGAAGATGTTGAAACGAATCCCTTGCTGTGCCTCGACATCTCCTTCAATTTTCACGTCCGCTTCTTCCCAGTGGTGCAACCAAGCTGCTTCATGTGTCGCAAGCAATGGTTCAAAGCCTGATTCGAATGCGACGTGAACACGTTTCATCGCTTGCTCCAGTAGCGCATCGATTTCATGGTCGCGATTCGTTACGAGTGCGACGAATTTTTCGACTGTGACACCCTCACCTACTGCGGCTTGTTTCGTGAAACGATTCGCGACGTACTGCGTATTGCCATCGACGACCTCACACCGCGCGCCTTCGACATCCGTGATCATCGCTGCCGTCACATGCCAATCGAGCTTTTTCGTTTTTGATGTGACATAACCGAACCGTTCTTCAATTCCGTGTTCGACAGGAAGCCAGAACTTCTCGTCATAGTTCGAGTCTTCATTTTCAACATCTGCATCGAGATACGATTCAATGACGATTTCTGCTTCAAAATTGACAGGTGTCACCGTATATTGCAAGGCAGCGATTTCTTTATCAACGATCGAGAAGAAACGCTTGGATTCGACTTTCGTTTCCTCTACCCCATTCTTCAATAGCATCGTCCGTGTCAACACACCGTGTTGCATATCAAGTTCGCGTTTGAAGTCGATGACTTCCCACGTGTTCAAATCAACAGCTTTTCCGTTGACGGATACTTTCAATCCCATGATATTGACAGCATTGAGTACTTTCGCAAAGTACTCTGGATAACCGTTTTTCCACCAGCCGACACGTGTCTTATCCGGATAGTAAACACCTGCGACATACATGCCTTGATGCGTGTCCCCTGTGTACTCTTCTTCAAACGTCCCGCGCATTCCCATATGACCGTTTCCGATCGATGTCATCGATTCTGCCAATCGATTATCTTCTGGATGAAAACCAAGCTCTGTAATTTTCCACTCATTGACCTCAAAAAGTCGTTTCATCGTCAAGTCGCTCCTTTTTATGCTACGCATGTCGGTCACCCTGATCATGTAAGCGTTTCATCTATACTATACATTCTTTATTGTACACATAAAAAGCATCAATGCAATCGTTTGCACGAAAATAAATTTCTTTTTCTGCAACCGCTTCCTTTTACTAGAAATCGATATCCATTTGAATCAAAAAAAGTCTATTTTCAAACCAATCGGCTTAAAAATAGACTATCATTTCATGCTTCAGATTTTCCGCCACAAGACTGACGAACGACGAGATAATGCGGAACGATGACGCGTTTCCCATAAGGTGTCGCATCTTCATTGATTTGTTCAATCAAACAATTCGTCGCTTCAAAACCAAGTCCAAAAATATTGATTTCAACAGAAGTCAACGGTGGGCTTGAGAATTCTGCGATGAACAAGTTATTGAAACTGACGACGGCCATTTGATCCGGCACACCAATCCCCATCTCATTCAGTGTACTCATGACACCAAGTGCCATCATATCGTCACTAACGACGACAGCCGTCGGCGGATGTTCAAGTGACATCAGTCGCTTGACTGCCTCGGCTCCTCCTGTCGTCATGAATGGTGCACTGACGATGTAGGATTCTTGAATCGGAATGCCCTCTTCCATGAGAGCCGTCTTGTAGCCACCGACACGCTCTTGCGTCACAGCTAAGTCCTGTGCGCCTCCTACAAATGCGATACACTCATGCCCAAGTTGATGCAAGTACTTCGTCACTTCGCGACCGGCTAGATAATTATCCGTATCGACATACGTGACATGTGATGAATCACTGAATGGTTTTCCGACGACGACGAACGGAAACTTCGAGTCTTGCAGAAATTGAACGACTTTGTCATCCGTACGGGAATACAGTACGACGACACCATCGACCCGACGGCCCTGAACCATCGAGACGACACCTTCATATACTTCTTCTTCCGAGACACCTGTCGTCATATATAACGAATATCCATTTTGATGCGCTTTTGTACTGATTCCTCGAATGACCTCCGAAAAGAACGGGTTTTGTAGTGTTTTCGTTGCAGCACTTGGCATGACGAGACCGATCGCCTGTGTCGTTCGATTCGCTAGACTGCGTGCATGAACGTTCGGATAATATCCGAGCTCATCCATCGCCTGCCGCACCCGTTCCTTCGTCTTTTGACTGATGCGTGAACTATTCGCAATGACGCGTGATACCGTCGAGGGTGCGACATTCGCTTCCCGTGCTACATCCTTGATTGTTACCTGCATCCCCTTCACCTCACATTTCCCCTAGTTAAGTATTTTATTTTGTTTGACGTTGCATGCGTTTACGGTGAACGAGAAGAAGTATGAGCGCTAAAATAGGAGCAATCGCACCAATTGCGATGATCGACCACCAGTTGACTTGTGACTTTTCGATGACATAGCTGTTCGCACTATTTGCATCAATCGTGATCTCATAGGCGTCACCATCTTGACGCACCAAGTCTGAGAATAAAAGTCCTCTTAGACGCTGATCATCACCGATTTCTTTCGCAGACACGCGTAAGCTCGTCTTTTTTTCTCCAAGATTAATCGCGTAAACGACTTGTTGTTGTTTCGTCTCCCGTGAGTAGACTGCCATATGATCGGTTTTTGCGATCAAGCGTTGCTTCCCTGTTGCAAACGCTGGGTAGTCCTGACGCATCTCGTTCAACGTTTTTACGTACTGTTGCATCTTCTTGTTTTGATCAAATGTCATCATCATCCGGTTTCCAGGATCCTCGCCACCTGGCATCGCTACCTCTGTTCCTTGGTAGACGATCGGCATCCCCGGAGCAGCATAGAGTGCGAACAACGCTAATCGAAGCTGCCGCTCCTCTTCGTCTGCTCCACCAATCTTTGCTTCCGTGATGAAGCGTTTGACATCATGATTATCAATGAAGGTTGCAAGTCCCTTGGCATTCGGATTAAACGTAGTATCTCGATTATAAACTGAATCGAGCTCTTCCGCGGAACCATTTTTGCGAGCAAACTGATCCTTGACTCCATAATAAAACGGGAAGTTCGTCACGGAATCAAAACCTAATTTCGAATAGGATGCGATTTTTCGCGGATCTCCATCGAACACTTCAGCCAGTAAGAATAAGTTTGGATGCTTTTCCTTTACTGCAGGAATGAATGTTTTCCAAAATGCGGCTGGCACATGGCGAACCGTATCGAGCCGGTATCCGTCTATACCCGTTTCATCGACCCAGTAGTTCGCAACATCAATTAAGTAATTCACAACTTCAGGATTTTCCGTATTGAAGTCCGGTAAATCGAACAGCCAGTTATTCTCGACTTCCGACGGGTTATTCCAATTCATGATCGGTTGATTTTTATGAAACCACTCCGGTTTTTCTTTCACCATTGGATGATTCGGTCCTAAATGATTGACGACAAGATCAAGGACGACCTTGATATCCCGTTTATGCGCTTCTTTGACGAGACGTTTAAACTCTTCCTTTGTTCCGAAGTGCGGATCAATCTCGTAATAATCATCCGTCCAGTATCCATGATAACCATTCGGACGGTTCTTAAAGATCGGCGTCAACCAAATCGAAGTGAATCCCTTTTCCTTGATGTAATCGAGACGTTTCGTCACGCCTGCTAAATCGCCACCTTGGAACGCTTTTGGATTCTCAGGATCCGCCTCTCGGTCATTACTCGGATCGCCATTCTCGAACCGGTCCACCATGATGAAATACATTCGTTCTTTTTCCCAACCTGCTGCTTCACCCGTCATCGGTTGAAGCCCGATAGACAAGAGAAGCGGCAAGAGGAGAAGCATTATGCCTCGTCTCATGCCGCTGATTTCCCCCTTATGATTATCCTTTTGTTCCACCTGCTGTCAATCCAGACACGAAGAAGCGCTGGAATGCGAAGAAGAGAAGAACGATTGGAACTGCTGATAATACGGCACCTGCCGCAAATAACGTGAAGTTATTGTCGAACTGCTCCGACACCATGTTGTACAACCCGACCGCAAGTGTCTGTTTCTCAGGAGAACGCAGGACGAGCGATGCTAAAATGAAGTCGTTGAATGGTGCCATGAAGTTGAACAACGCGATGACGGCGACCATCGGTTTTGCGAGCGGTAAGATGATTTGCCAGAAGATTCGTAAGTGACCGGCACCATCCATCCGCGCCGCCTCATCGAGTTCTTTTGGAATCGTATCGAAATATCCTTTTGCAAGATACGTATTCATTGGAATCGCTCCACCCGAGTAGAGTAGGATAAGCGCCAGATGCGTATCAAATAATTCTAACATATTAAGCAAGACATAAATCGCAATAATGGCAACGAATTGCGGTACCATCTGCAACACGAGGAACAAGATCAGTGAATTTTTCCGACCGACGAAGCGATAGCGTGAAAAAATGTATCCTGTTAACGTGATTAGAGCGACGGAGACGACCATCGTGATGACGGCAATCTTGATTGTGTTTAAATACCACATGCCATAATCCGTTTTTGATGGATCGAACAAATCGAAGTAGTGAATCAAAGTCGGATTACTTGGGAAGATATCCGATGTAATACTTTTCCCTGGGTTGAGTGAAGTACCAACAACCCAAAGGAGTGGATAGACGATAATGATGGAGGCGACCGTCAAAATGAGATATGACAACGCCATGTTGATTCGGTTTTGTTTTCTCATATTAGATCATATCCTCATCTTTGAATGATTTTGAACGCTTGAACTGAATGACGGCAATCGTCATGATGAAGAACGACAACACAAGCGTGATCGCTGCTGCGAATCCATACTGAGGGTTCGCGCCAAGCGACAATTTGTAAATCCACGAAATCAAGATATCCGTTCCACCAGCCGATTGACCCGGCACTGCCGGTCCACCGTTGTTGAAGAGATAGATGATATTGAAGTTATTGAAGTTGAACGTATACTGCGTGATCAAGATCGGTGCTGTTGCGAAAAGAATCATCGGCAATGTGATCAAGCGGAATTTTTCGCCTGAAGTGGCACCATCAATGGTCGCAGCTTCATAGAGATCCTCCGGAATCGACTGCAAGATTCCCGTCGTCAGTGTCATGATGTATGGGAAACCTAACCACCACTGAATCCCGATCAAAGCAAGCTTCGTATACGTCGGATCCGTCATCCAGTCGACACCGTCAGTAAGACCGATCGCTGGTAACAATGTCGTATTGAAGACACCGAATGTCTCATTGAACATCGAGCGGAAGATCAAAATCGTGATGAAGGCTGGTACTGCCCATGACAGGATCAAGATGGAACGGAAGAACCGTTTTCCTTTGAGTCCTTTTTGGTTCAGCAAGACAGCCAGTCCAATACCGATCGCGATGACACCTGTCGTCGAAGCGACGGTCCAGACAAGCGTCCAACCAAGAACGCTGACGAATGTATCGCGGAAAATATCAACCGTAAAGATATTCAAGAAGTTTTGAATCCCGATCCAGTCGACCAGCTTTGCTGGAGGCGAGTTGTTGAACTTATAGTTCGTAAAAGCAATTAAGAAAGTAAAGATCAACGGTAAGACGACTGTGAACACTAAAAGTACTAACGAAGGAATCAACATCGCATACGGGAATCCATTATCGCGGAAGTTCCGTAGTTGCATCTTCAAGGAAGGTACTTCGAGGTTCATGTCGCGCAACTTACCGATTCGATACGCATCGATAAAGTTCCAGACGTAAATGGCGATACCAAAGACAAGTAAAATCAAGGCAATGATGCCCTCGACCATTAGAAAGATCGAGTGATCCCCCCTTACGCCTGGTACCTCACCGAGTGTAATCAAGCCCCAGATCGCTCCGCGATCGCCAGGACCATTTCCGGCTCCTTTGAAGAACAGTTCAAAGTTGACGAGAAAATATGATAGTACGACGACAAAAAATGTCGCGCCTTTAAGGAATTGTTTATTGTATAGTTGTCCTACTCCTGGAATGATCGACATCAGCGCCGCAATCGTGCGGTGGTTCGTCTTTTTTTCAGGCGTTGGATTCGTCGGGTGTGGTGTTGCAATCGCAGCCATCGTCCGTTCTCCTTTCCAAAGGTCATGTCTGACCTCAGGCTTCTCTTCCAACCATAAAGATGAGGGGGAATCCAAGATCCCCCTCTCTTTATCTCTTTGTCATGGATTCACGCGTTCCACTTACGCTTATTGATTGTTTGCTTCGATTTGTTGCTTGATTTGTTTGACAGCATCATCAGCTGATTTTTGTGCGTCTTGTTTGTTTGTTGCAACAAGCTGGAGTGCTGCTGCCATTGGTTCCCAAACTTGACCCATCTCAGCGATGTTCGGCATTGGCACACCGTTTTGTGATTGTGCGAAGACTGCTGCTGCGACTTCGTTATCCTTGATTGCTGCATCTTCTTGAAGCGCAGTGACTGGTGGGATCTCATTGTATTTTTCGAACATTGCTTTCGCGTTCTCTTCACCAGTGAGTGATGCCAAGAACTTCTCAGCCCACTCTGCATTTTCCGAGTATGCTGAAATCGCGTATGTTTTTACACCAACGAATGTTTTAATCGGCTCACCGTTTGGAAGTTTCGGAAGAGCTGAAGCTCCGAGGTTGATGCCTTTTTCTTTATAGCTCGCAACTGCCCATGGACCGTTCATGACAGCAACAGCTTTTTTATCGCCGAAGAGTTGGTCAAGTGCTTGACCACCGCCACCACCGATAAGACCTTTCGGGAAGAGACCTTCTTTGTACCACTTGCCGATGTAATCCATACCTTCGACAGCACCTTTGTTGTTCAAGCCGATATCTGCTGGATCCAATTTGCCACCGTTGTCTTTGAAGACATATCCGCCGTAGCCACCAATTGGACCGTGTGCGAAGTAGAAGTTATCCCAAAGCGCGAGGAATCCGTATTTGCCGTCTTTCTTTTGCTCTGTTGAGATCTTGTACAGATCGTCCATTGAAGCTGGTGCTTCTTTTAATTCATCTTTATTGAAAAGGAGGATTGGTGTTTCAACTGCTTTCGGATATCCGTAGACTTTACCGTCAAACGTTACTGCTGATTTCGCTGTATCGATGAATGGCTCAAGTGCTTTTTCGCCATCCTTGAGCTCTGCGATCAAGCCTTGGTCAACGACTGTACCGATTTGGTCGTGTGGAAGAAGCATGATATCCGGTCCTTTACCTGCTGGTCCGTCAAGTGCTACTTTCTTCTGCTGATCTGTCATCTTAACTTCTTTGACTTCGACTTTTACGCCTTCTTTTTCTTCGAACGCTTTAGCTGCTGCTTTAGTCGTTTCAGCTTTTTCAGTGTCTTCCCAGATGACGATCTTGCTTGGTTTTTTACTACCTGAATCTGAAGATGATGATTCAGAGTCTGATCCACCGCCACATGCTGCAAGTGCACCGATTGCCATGACAGATACAGAGAGACCTGCTACGAATTTTTTCATTTCCATGATTGAAATTTCCTCCCCAAGTTAACTTATGAATGATAAGTTTTAATGCACAACGTTTGCATAAAGGCACAACCATTTTCTCATGATAACAACCGAGTGGTTGTAAGCGTTTTATGAAAACGTTTGCATCACCTTTACATTTTTATTATACAATCTAAAATCCTTTTGACAAGTCCTTTTATTCAATTATTTTCTTACATTTCAAAAACTTTTTATTTTTGATTTCATTATTTGAATCAAATGCTAGATAGAATAAGTGCATAAAAAGAAAACGTTTTCATTTTTATTTTTTGCACAACGTGATGCAAACGATTGCATCATACTCTCGACTTTTATCAGGAATCCTTGATTTCACGGGATTGGAATTGACTTTAAGAAAGCGCTTTACTATTCTTAGGTCGAAGACATAATCAATATGATGCAAGCGATTGCGTTAAGGAGTGACTGCCATGTTCAAAGAAGCTGTGTTTCACCGTGCGATGTCTCCGTTCGTCTATAAATATGATGAGCGAACAATTCACATCCGTTTACAAACGAAAAAAAATGACGTTGATCGCGTCGATTTGATATGGGGCGATCCATACGATTGGCATACTGAAAATCCGGATGCTGCCGATTGGAACTTCGATCCCTCAAAATCAAACTACTGGAATACATTTGAAACACCGATGAAGCGAAGTGGATCAGATGAGTTATACGATTATTGGTTCATCGATGTCGTACCTCCCTTCCGTCGTCTACGATATGGTTTCCGTCTCCATGACGGTTCAACGAGTCATGTATTCACGGAACGTGGATGGTTCGACGAAAAACCGCTCGATGATACTGGCTACTATTTCTGCGTTCCTTTTCTTAATGCAGTCGACGTATTCACTGCACCAGATTGGGTCCAGGATACGGTTTGGTATCAAATCTTCCCAGATCGCTTCGCAAATGGCGATACGACGAATGATCCAGCTGGTACACTCCCATGGAATAGTACAGCACCGACGACGACGAATCTTTTCGGTGGAGATTTCCAAGGGGTCATCGATCACATCGATTATCTCGTTGAACTTGGTATCACTGGTATTTACTTCTGCCCTATCTTCTTGGCGAAATCGAATCATAAATATGACACAATCGATTACTTAGAAATTGATCCACAGTTCGGTACGAAAGAGAAATTCAAGGAAATGGTCGATTTGTTACACGCACATGGCATTCGTATCATGCTAGATGCCGTTTTCAATCATGCCGGCTTCCACCACAAAGCATTCGCTGATATTCGTGAACATGGTAGTCGTTCCACCTATAAAGAATGGTTCCATCTGCGCGATTTCCCACTCGTGACCGAGCCGCTACCGAACTACGATACATTTGCTTTTGTACCTGAGATGCCAAAATTCAATACCGAGAACGATGAAGTAAAATCATACTTACTCCATGTCGCCCGCTACTGGGTCGAAGAATTCGGAATCGATGGCTGGCGACTCGACGTCGCCAACGAGGTCGATCACGCATTTTGGCGTGATTTCCGTCAAGTCGTCAAGGAAGTCAACCCTGACACGTATATCCTTGGTGAAATTTGGCATGACTCACAGGAATGGTTGCTCGGTGACCAGTTTGACGCCGTCATGAACTATCCATTTACGAATGCCGCTTTGAACTTCTTTGCCTTAGATAAGACTAAAGCAAGCTCGTATGCGAACGATATGTCGCATGTGTTGTTCTCAAACACGATGAATGTCAATGAAGTGACCTTCAATCTAATCGGATCACACGATACACCGCGTGCGTTGACACGTGCTGGGAATAACAAACAGAAGCTTCGTCTTCTCTTGTTATCGATGTTGACGTTCTCGGGTAGTCCCGTCATCTATTATGGTGATGAGATCGGTCTCGATGGCGATCAAGATCCAGGCTGCCGAAAATGTATGCCGTGGGATCCAGAGGAGCAGGATCAGGAGTTATTCGCCTATACACGACACTTGCTACAGCTTCGAAAGCAACATAAGACGCTTGCGAACAAAGGACATATCACTTTCGTTCACGCGAATGATGAGACGAATACAATCATCATGCGTCGCATGAGCCCGGAAGGATTATATTATATCTACTTCAACAATTCAGATGCTCCCGTTTCGTTGACCGCTCCACAAGCTGGTCGGGGGCTTGATTTAATGACGAACACGCACCAGCAGACGCTTGATGTCTCTCTCCCTGCGTATTCTGGAACGATCGTTCAAGTCTTATAACCATTTAAAAGCCTGTACACTCACCTTCTGAAAAAGAAGTTTTGTGTCCAGGCTTTTTTCTGTATCCGTTCTCCAGGAGAGAAACGAGTTAATGAATGCTAGCGAATTAGGGTATAGGGTACAGAAAGGAGGACATCCTCCATGGAAATTTTCTTTTACGCCGGTCTCATCCTCATCGGCTTATTTACGATCAGTTATTTGAGTGAACGATTCCATGTTCCGAGTATTCTGGCCTTCATCTTGATCGGAATCGTCCTTGGATTTTATTACGACCCTCCCGAAGAGCTGAAACTCGGAGGAGAAGCGGGTATCATCGTCCTGTTCTTTTTACTCGGTCTAAAATTTTCAGTGGCGGACTTGCTGATTCAGCTCCGTTCCATTTGGAAAGCAGGAGTCATCGATATTCTACTTTCGTTTGGTGGGACTATCCTGTTGACCCTATCGTTTGGCTTTTCAGTCGCCGAATCGTTTTTGATTGGCTGTGTCTTGTATGCGACGAGTTCTTCGATTTCTGCTCGGCTGCTCGATCGGGAACCGGATAAACATCAGGATGTGAATCGCTTCGTACTGTCCTTACTCGTCTTCGAAGATTTGATGGCACCAATCCTACTGACGACGGCACCGTTCGTTTTAGGGACTGAGACGTTCTCGGTTGCCAAAATCAGCATCATCTTTCTCGGGTTCGCCTTCTTCTTCATTGCTCTGATGATCATGACGTTGTTTATCCGAAGACGTGGACGGTTAGTCGACTCCCTCTATCGACATCCCGATGCTGGGATCGGGATCATCGGCTTGATCTTATTGTTTTCCGGTATCGGAATCTTATTTGGTCTTTCCGAAGTACTTGGTGCCTTCATCATCGGTATTCTGTTAACCGAACTGGATGAGACGCGTTATCTTAGACGGCTAGTCACTCCGTTCCAAGACTTATTATTACCATTGTTCTTTATCACGTTCGGAATGTCATTCGAGTTGACTGACGGATTACCGATTGATCTATTTTTCTTCGCTCTTGTCATTTGGGGAGTCGTCTCTAAATTCTTAGTCGGTTACCTCGGCGGAAGGTCCTTTGGTTTATCGAATTATCATGCGATCGAATCTGGCTTTTGTCTGGGTCCACGTGGTGAATTTTCGATACTTTTCATCACGCTCGCTAGTGGTGCATTCATTACGTTGACCGGGATATACATTTTTGTTTCTGCTTTTCTTGGAATTCTATTATTCCGCATCTCTACGGGATTGACGAACCGTACACATGCGACCGCCCGAAAAATCAAAAAGAAATTAAATTAAAAAAGACGTCGGCGCATCGTGCGTTTCCGACGTCTTTCTTCTATATATCTTCTTCGATTCATCGTCCGACAAAAACAGGGCGTTTTTTTTCGATGAAGGATTCAACAGCATGACGATGGTCTTCCGTTTTTCCAGCACGTGACTGATAGATGATTTCTTGAGCAAGCATTTCCTCCAAGTTATTTTCATAACTCGCTGCTTGCAGCTGCTTGATGTACCCGATTACTTTTGTCGGACGATCCGCCAGCTGACGAGCAAAAGCTGTGACCTCTTCTACATAATTCTCTAATGGGATACTTCGTGTCGCAAGATTGAGCGAAACGGCTTCGTCTGCTGAAATCGTATCACCGAGTAACGCAAGCTCCGTTGCTTTTGCTGCACCGATTAGTCGAGGCAAGAAGTACGGAGCACCCGCATCTGGAACAAGACCGATATTGATGAATCCGAGCGACAATTTCGCTTCAGCGTGGACGAGCCGGAAATCGCAGGCCAGCGTCAATGATAAACCGGCACCTGCCGCTACACCATTGATGGCAGCGATCGTCGGTTTTTTTGATTTAGCAATCGCCCGAACGACAGGATGATAATACTGCTGGAGATATTCACCATGATCGAGCTCAGGCGAGACGGTTTTCAAATCTTGTCCTGCACAAAAACCGCGTCCTTCACCAGTCAAGACGATGACACGTACTTCTTCGTCTTGATTCGCTTCTTCTAAGGCGTCTGCCAGCTCTTCTAACAAATTCGACGTTAATGCATTCAGTTGTTTGGGTCGAGCTAGCGTTAGCGTTGCGATTTGATCCTTGACGACATAATGCATTTCTCGTTTCATCAGATTCCCCTACCTTTAAAAAATGAATGATTGTTCATTATGATGTATTCGTGATATTTTATGAAAATCCTTTTAAATCTCTTTTTTTTCGATGAAAGACAAAAAACCCTCTTTCATTATGAAAATCGAAGGCGTATAGTTTCAAAAAGATAAAGAAACACTATTCGTTTTATGAAACAAAGGGGATTTATTTATGAAAACAGTCAAGCAACCAAGCTTATTCCACATTACGTGGCCATTATTCATTGAGATTGCATTGCATATGAGCCTCGGGATCATTGCAACGTTGATTTTAAGTTATTACTCGGATAGCGCTGCTGCGGCAGTCGGTGTATCCAATCAAATTTTGAATATCTTCATTATTCTCTTTAACATCACCTCGGTCGGTGCAACGATCATCATTGGTCAGTACCTCGGTGCAAGAAAGACGCAAAACGCTCGTCAAACGGCTCGTTCTGCTTTTGCGATTAACTTGTATACCGGTCTCATCGTTTCTCTGACCGTCGTGTTGTTCGGAAGACAACTTCTTGGATTTTTCTCGTTAGAAGGAGAGACGCTCGTCTATGGCGAAACGTTCATTAAGATCGTTGGTCTATTCCTTTTCTTAGAAGCCATCTCATTGACACTGGGTGCGATTCTCCGGAGTCATGGATTCACTAAAAATGCTATGTACGTCACGCTACTCATGAATTTCGTTAGTGCTTTTGGTAACGTCATCGCTGTTCTTGGACTCTTCGGCATTCCCGTTCTCGGTGTTGCTGGTGTCGCTTGGTCGATTGTCGTCGCCCGGACAATCGCTGTCCTTGTCTTGTTCTTTGTCGTTTACCGCAAACTTTCTTTACGTTTTACAGTAAAAGACTTGATTCATTTTAATCGTGAAGATGTGAAACGAATCATGAACATCGGAATCCCATCTGCTGGTGAAGGGATCTCCTATCAATTCTCACAACTCATCATCACAGGATTCATCGCAACAATTGGTGAAGCAGCGTTGTCTGCTCGTGTTTATGTATCAAACATCACGATGCTTTGTTTCCTATTCACGCTTGCCATCGCTCAAGGAACGCAGTTACTCGTCGCACGCCAAGTTGGTGCGCAACAATTTGAACAAGCATATGGACGTGCTGTGAAAACATTGAAGATTGCTGTTTTCGCAAGCTTCATCTCAGCTGTTGCACTTGCTTCATTCGGTTCATCGATTCTATCAGCGTTCACATCGAGTCCTGAAATCATTGCAATCGGTATCCCACTACTTTGGGCAAGTGTCATTCTTGAACCAGGTCGCGCAATGAACATCGTACTGATGGGAACTCTTAAATCGGCAGGAGATGTTCGTTTCCCTGTCGCCATCGGTATTCTATCGATGTGGGGAATCGCGGTCGTCCTCAGTTATACACTTGGTCTTGGTTTCGGTCTTGGTTTACTTGGAATCTGGATTGCCTTCTCTGCTGACGAATGGTTCCGTGGCATTTTTGCCATGAAACGTTGGCATGGACGGAAATGGGTCCAATACTCACTCGTCAAAGGAGAAACACATGAGCAAAACGAACGTCGAGAGGCTTCTGAAGCAGTCTAAGATTGACTTCGAATCCCTCACTTATCCTGTTGATCTTGATGACTTATCTGCTGAAGCCGTCGCTAGAAAGATTAATTACCCCCTTTCGACCATTTTTAAAACCCTTGTTTTGAAAATGGTCGAAAATAAATATGTCTTCGTCGTCATTTCGGGGGAAGAAGAACTCTCTCTAAAGGCAGCGGCTAAAGCAATGCATTCGAAAAAAGTCGCGCTTGTTCCGATGAAGGACTTAGAAGACCTGACTGGCTATATTCGAGGCGGTGTCTCTGCAATCGGTGCTAAGAAGAATTTTCAGGTTCTCTTATCGGATCGTGCTATCCATGAACCATTCATCATCATATCCGCTGGAAAACGTGGACATCAAGTTCGGTTGAATCCTCATGATTTTTTATCTTTCACTCAGGGGATTCTCTTTACGAACGGCTGAATTCCATCTCCTAATTATGGTATGATGAGTAGTATCGATGAAGTGGCAGGAGGAATCATTTTGTGGAAAGATCGTGTTCGTAATTCAATACCCAACCTATTTACGTTCGGAAATCTGTATTGTGGTTTTTTAGCCATCGTCATGGCAGCAAAAGGTGATTTTCAAAATGCCACCTTACTAATCGTCATCGCGATGATGCTTGATAGTCTGGACGGACGCCTTGCTCGGATGCTTGGTGTAGCAGGCGACTTCGGAAAAGAACTGGACTCATTAGCAGATATCGTGACATTCGGTGTCGCACCTGCAATGATGGCCTACTATACGTATTTCTATGAATTCGGAGAAGTTGGTTTACTCATCTCTGCTCTGTTCCCGTTGTTTGGCGCATTTCGTCTTGCTCGTTTTAATTTATCGGCAACGAATGTGGCATCTGCTTATTTTTCAGGTGTACCGATTACAGCGGCAGGTGGTATTTTGGCCGTCGTCACGTTGTTTAGCGGACGAATGAACGACTTGATGGTCCCACTCGTTTTTACAGGTCTTGCCTTCTTGATGGTCAGTCGTGTCAAGATTCCAAGTTTTAAAGACATTCCCGTTCCGCGCCATACGTTCGTCATCACCTTTACGTTGCTATACGTGACGTATGTCATGATTGCGCGTAGCAATGAGTGGTCTACGTTTTGGTTCGTTGCTGTTCCGTTGTATATCGCGTTTCTCCTTTTCTCGTTCATCAAAAAGAAGAAACAAAAACAACATTCAAACGGATGATGATAGGAAGTGGTTCGGTTTCTCTTACGAGAAGCCGGACCACTTTTTTTATAAGACCGCTTCTCCCTCGCTCGTTTTCAAGATATATGGGTATACTTATGACAGAAGCTATTTTGGAAATGGAGGAATGTCACGCATGGAGCAGTTTCATAAACGTCTTTGGATTTTCTTTTCGATTTGGTTCACCATCGGCTTGATCTTAGTCGGTTTTTCGTTACTTCCCCCTTGGCTCGAGTGGGCCAATGCCGTCTTTTTATTCGCTTCCGGCTTATACGCAGCTCTCTATTTTTGGCATGTCTTACCGAAGGGGCGTCTTGTCATCCCCTTTATCTTCTTTGGTTCGATCATCATTGAGTCGATTGGGGTCCATACCGGTTGGCCGTTCGGAACATATCGTTACGAGTCGGATTTCGGTGTCCAATTATTAGGTGTACCGATTACGATCGGGGCTGCATGGCTATCGGTCATGGGGGCGAGTCTCGCTTTCTCCCGTTTGTTCTCGTTTCGCTATAGTACATTGATTCTCGTTCCATTGTTTGCCGTCTGGCTCGATTTAGCGATCGATCCTGTTGCTGCTAACGTGAAATCGTATTGGCTTTGGCAAGACGGTGGCTGGTATTACGATATTCCGACACAGAATTTCTTCGGGTGGTATGGAACGGCGCTCGTCTTTTCCTTTTTCATCAATCGATATCAAGTCAAGGCGACGGATGCCGCACTCGAACAAAACAATCAGTATCTCTTTTTGATGTTGCACACTTTATTCGGTGTAACAGCAGGAGTTGCTGGTCTCTATGGCGTCACTTTAGTCAGCTTAAGTGCATTCATCGTCTATTTCATTGTGAAACGAGGGGTTATCGTTGAAAGAAGCAAACAAAAGCAAATTAGCTGAATCCGTATTTCATACGTATGTCGATCATGCTTTGATCCGACGTCATTTCCACCGTGTCTTATATCGAGCTGACGATCTACCTGTCCCTGGTCTCATGCTTGCTACGCACAGTTCTTGGTGGGACGGTATGATTCTTTTTCATTTGGATCAGACCTGTTTTCATCACGACCCCTACGTCATGATCGATCAAGCAGGGCTTGCTCGTTTCCCGTTCTTCTCCCGTCTCGGAGCTTTCTCTGTTGACCGGACATCATTCGCTGATATCAAGACAAGCCTTCATTATGCAAAAGAACGACTTCAAAATGGCAGCAGCGTCTGGATGTTTCCTCAAGGCGAGGAACGTCATCAAGAGGACCGTCCGCTTCGCTTAGCAAGTGGTGCCACACATTTGACGCGTCATACGGATCACGTGTCTCTCGTTGCCTTTTATTATTCATATGGCCATGAACAGCAACCGGACGTCTACATCCGGACGCGTCGTTTTCGTCCATTACCTAACGAACGGTCAAGTGCTCAGGCAAAACGACTGACAACAGAACTAACTGATTTATACGACGACATTCGAGCAGATGCCATTGCGGAACGTGTTGATTTGTATCGCTGTATCTCTACCCGAAGGGAACCACTTCCTGCACGAACGGAGCGCTGGTTACGGGCACTTCGGTCATGAGTTGGTTCTTTCTCTTCTTCGCTCTAGCTGTCTGTCTCTACACATGGATCAATTTAGCTTTCTTACCACGATTAACGGATCCCGTTCAACCAGATAGTCTAGCAATCTGCATCCCGTTACGGAATGAGGAGCGTAATGTACGAAAATTATTAGACGCATTAGAACCCGCTCTGACACCAGGGATGCACGTTTACTTATATGAAGACCGCTCGACCGATCGGACACGTGAGTTATTGCTTAATCGGATCGGTCAAGACGACCGTTTTACAGTGATTGATGGTCTTCCCTTACCAACAGGCTGGGCAGGAAAGGTTCATGCATGTCATCAACTCGCGAAACGAACGACAGAGGACTATCTGTTATTTCTCGATGCTGATGTGACACTGACACCGGATGCGATTTGTCGCTTATACGGAACGTTACGAACAGAACAAGCCGTTTTCCTTTCCGGTTTCCCGTCCTTTCCTGTACCGACGTTTCTCGGGAAGTGTTTGATTCCGATGCAACATGTTCTTATTGCACAGCATCTTCCGATTCCGTTTCGCAAAGTGAAGCATCCAGCGTTTGCTGCTGCTAACGGCATGGTCGTCCTCGTCGAACGACACGCGTATGATCAAGTCGGTGGACATGAAAGTATTCAATCGGCTCTCGTTGACGACTTAGAACTTTGTCGTACATTTAAACGAAACGGGTTAACGACGACGCTCGTCGAAGTCGCCCCAGCAGTCTCTTGTGATATGTACGCCACGAACGACGAAGTCTGGCAAGGTTTTCTAAAGAATGTCTTTCGTGGGATGAACGATTCTTACGTCGTCGGATTATACTTTCTACTCTTTTACTTGGTTCAAGCAAGTGTCCTACCTTATCTCATCCTTCACCCATCCTGGCAGATGGGTGGCGCACTGATTCTTCTTTACTTAGCACGATTCCGGATCGATCGTGCGGCACGAATCCGACATGTTTGGTGGCTCCATCCTCTCGCGGTATTCCTTTATGTCATCTTGCTAGCAAGTGCAATGATTCGAAGCTTTAGGAAACGGGAAATCACATGGAAGGGTAGGACCTATTCATAAGGAGGAATCAGTAGCATGAAACATATAGCTGTCATCGGAGCCGGTCTTGGTGGACTCAGCGCTGCCATCTCATTAGCAGCAAAAGGATTTCGCGTCACGGTCATCGAGCGTAATACACATATCGGTGGCAAAATGATGCCGATCGTCACAGAAGGACATCGCTTCGATTTTGGTCCGAACACGATCACGATGCCGGAAGTTTTTCAGTCTGTCATTCTTGAATCCGGTGCGGATCCCGATGAGTACTTTACATTCACGAAACTTGAACGTCATACGGTCAATCATTTTTCCGACGGACGAACATTAACATTCTCGTCTGGACGCGAAGCGATGCGGACAGAAGTAGATCGTTTCACGAACGGTCAGTTGGCGAAGAACGATATTACGGGTTACCAAGAAGAAGTGGCGAAGTTGCATACGATCGCAAAACAACAATTCTTTACGAATATTGATTCGTATATCCGCCCCTCCCTCTGGCGAGACATGTTGAAAGTGCATCCCTTTCAAAACCTTCATGGGTTGCATAAGCACTACTTTAAGGATAAAGGGTTAATTCAGGCACTCGATCGTTATGCGACGTATATCGGGAGTAGTCCGTATCAAACACCCGCTACCTTCAGTTTAATCGCTCATTTAGAACTAAATGACGGTGTCTACTTCACAAATGGCGGTAATACAGCAATCGCAGAAGGGTTCGCCCGACGTGCAAAAGAACTAGGTGTCGTCTTCCGTCTTGGCGATGAAGTGACACAGATCGAAGTCGTCGATGGACAAGCAACGGAAATTGAATTGAATCACTTGGAATATCTACCGGTTGACTTCGTCGTCATGAACGGTGATTTGTTGACACAATATCCACGTCTGATCTCAGAAACGGCACGACCTGATTTTAAAAATCCGACACCTGCTCAAGTCGAACCGTCGATTTCTGCCTATGTTCGATGTATCGGTCTCTCACGTCGGATCGAAGGGCTGGCTCATCATAACGTCTTCTTCTCTTCGGATTACGAAGCTGAGTTCAAGGCACTCTTTGATGAAAAACGTTACGCTGAGGAGCCGACGATCTATATCTCGAATTCTTCCGTCACAGCACCAGAAATGGGACAAGCGGGTGATAACTTATTCGTGCTCATCAATGCACCTGCAACGGATACTGGACATGCGATTGATTTTGATACGTATGATCAACTGATCAATCAACGATTGCAGTCCTTTGGGATTGATATTTCGTCCGATGTCGTCTTCGAACAACGGGTCACGCCACAGGATATCGAACAAACCTTCTTTGCCTATCACGGCTCATTGTATGGCTTGTCATCCAATGGCATCCGGTCGTCTTTCCTCCGTCCGAGCAACCGTTCAAAGAATGTTCACAATTTGTTTTTTGCCGGTGGATCAACGCACCCTGGTGGTGGTAGTCCAATGGTGACGCTTTCAGGAAAACTAGCAAGTGAACGAATCGTCTCTGCTGTCGCCGCTACCCTGTGAACGTTATGTGAATTGCATATCAATCACTTGTACGGACAACTAAGATTTGATACGATTACTTCGAGTTCAAGAGGTAGTGATTGACCCCACATCCTCAATCAAGCGCAAGGTGACTTCCCCGAGTCAAGAGCGTTGAAGAACTTACTTTTTCTAACCAGCGAAATCAAATGGGACCCACCCATTTCATCACGTGACTCATCGTGTGTCCATTCGCATGACTTACGACGTTCCCCCTTAGATCGTCTCATCCGTTTGGTCCACAGATAGCTCGATAAAGAAAAGACCATCCCCGTGGTCGAAACAGACCTATCTCGTAGTCCAGATGTTCGCTCTGGTGTAGAAGTAATCTGAGACTCCCCGGTCTCAGACCATAGAAAAAAGACCTTGGTCCCCGCCAAGGTCTTTTTTCTATGGTCATGTATTAAATCGTAGCAAGTAACTTCATTTTTTGCCAACGGCTGACGTATGCCCGTTTTGTAAAGACGTCATAGTGATTATCCCGCGCTGCATCGAGTATACCGCGGTACAGGAAGGCAGCAGCCTTAAGAGCACGCCGACTCTCTCGTGGATACCGTTCAAACGATGGAATCGCCGCGTCATACAGATGCTCTGCTCGAAGTGCAACCTCTTCCCAGAGACCGATGAAGTCTCCTGAAGGACGACCAGCGAGTAACGACTCCGCTGTGACACCGTATGTCTCCATCCATGAATGAGGCAAGTAGATACGGCCGCGTTTTGCATCTTCACCAACATCTCGTAAAATATTCGTTAATTGCATCGCGATTCCAAGATCGATAGCAGACTTACGAAGATCAGGCTGTTGCGGTGCAAGGATGGGCAACAACATCAAACCGACCGTACTCGCTACGTAGTAGCTGTATTGCTCTGTCTCTTCAAGCGTCTGATAACGATTTTTCTCTATATCCCAACGCATCCCTTCCGCGAGCTCAAGGAATGGTGTCTCATCCATTTCATAACGTTCAAATACGTCTGCCAACGCAATCCATAACGGTTTATCTAATACTTCGCCATCACGGAATCGTTTGAATTCATTCAAGAAAGCCAGTAAACTCTCTTTCGGCGTATCCGACTCATCGACGGTATCATCGAGGAACCGGCAAAATGTATAGATGGCATAAACAGCTTGTCGATCTGCTTTTGGTAAGAGTGAAAAGGCTTTATAGAACGTCTTAGATCCGGACTGAATGACTTCCTCACATTTGATATACGCGTTCTGGATCGTCACTGAATTCATGTTTCCACCCCATCTCTTGTTCCATTCGGTTTACGAGTATCGTTGCGCCCATCATGACGACTGGTACTCCTCCACACGGATGCACCGATGCACCGACGGCATATAATCGATCGATATCCGGATACGGTTTTGCCTGTGTCTTTAAGGCAGCCGATTGGCGAATCGTCGGCGCAATCCCAAAACTACCTCCCTGATATAATCCAAAGGCCTGTGCATCATTCGGTGTACGAATCTTCATTTCTTGTATCTTTTCCCGGAATCCCGGATGATGATGCTCGATTTTTTCAAGTACAGTCTCAATGAAGTCTACTTCTTCATAATCTTCTACACCATAGCCTCGCGGAGAAGGAATTAATGAGTAGACGACACTATCGTCTGTTCCTGTTAAACTACGGTCAATCCGACTCGGATGGAACAGATAGACTGCCGGATGTTCTGGTAATCGTCCTTTTTTAAAGATATTCGTCATGAGCGGTTCCAAGTCGTTTGGCATCAAAAAGCGATGCACCGGTAAATCGACTTTCCCTTTCATCTTGAAATACAGCAGTAGCGTACCGCCTGAAGGCGTATAGGTCTTAGGTTGTTTACCTTCTACAAGACGTTCCATCAATGGAAACTCTCCGTTTAATACGATTTGATCGAATGCTTCCTGTGTGCCATCTTGTAAGACGATTTCCTTCGCCTGTCCTTGGTCGATGACGATTCGTTCAACGGGTGCTTCGAAGACGAATCGGACACCACGTTCGACTAATGTGTCGTACATGCGTTCAGCAAGCGAGAAATAGCCACCTTTTACATACCAGACACCTTCTGCTTGTTCCCGGTACGGAATCAAACCGTAAATCGATGGTGTTGTAAAAGGGTTTCCGCCGATATAAAATGTCGGAAAACTGTATGCCATGCGCAAATATTTACTCTTGAAGTATCGCTTCAAATGGTCATGTGCAGTCTCTAGAGCATGCATCTGTAATAATGGACGCATCATGTCTGGGTGCAACAACTCCGTCTTCCGACGATAACCACGTTCTAAAAATTTCGATACACTCGTCTCATAATCCTTTTCTTTTTGATGCATGAATTCATAAAATCCACGACCTTCACCGAATTGACGTTCGATCGCGATCGCTTGATCCACGACATCGGCTACTTTCGTAACGACCGTACCATCGTCGAAGTGAAGGTCATACAATGGATCGACCCGTTCAAGTTCTACTCCCGTAACTCCGGCTTCTGCCAACTGCTCTTTTAACTTGCCTGGCATCAGAACGATCGTCGGACCTTCATCGATGCGGCCACCCGATTCAAAATCGACGGATCGTAATCGACCACCGACATGCGCTTCTTTTTCAAAAATCGTAATCTCGACTCCAGGATGTCTTGCTGTCAGCAAAAGCGCTGCATGCAGTGTACCGACACCGGCTCCTACGAATCCTATCTTCATGTCCGCACCCCTTCTTTTTTGAGCACGAGTTCTGCCGTAATACGCGCGGATTCGAAAATCGTCGGTAATCCGCTACCCGGATGTGTGCCACCTCCGACGAGATACAGATGATCGAGCTCTTCAAATTGATTATGCGGTCGGAAATACATCATCTGTGTCAACTGATGACCGAGATTGAACGTCGCGCCTTGATGGATCCCCATCGCTTCCCAGTCGTCTGGCGTGAACATCTCTTCGACTTCGATTGCCGCTTCAATCCCTTGATATGGTGAACGCGTTTCAAGAGCGTCTAGAACACGACGACGTAGTTTCGGTCCTTCGATCGACCAATCGAGTTCAGAGTAATTGTTCGGCACCGGCACTAGGACATACATAGCAGACTTGCCTTCAGGTGCTAGCGTTGGATCAAGAATGGATGGATTTTGGACATAGAATGAAAAGTCATCCGACAATTCTAAAGTCTGCGTCATCTCGCGAACGTTTTTCTCATAATCCTCTGCAAAGTAAATCGTATGGTGTGGTGCATCGAACGTCCGGTTGACACCGAGATATAACATGAACGTCGAACACGAGAATTTTTTGCGGTCAATTTTTGGTCGGGACCATTTTTTCAAAACCCCTTCCGGCACCAGATGATTCATCGCATGTGCGAAATCGGCACCGATGATGACTTCATCGAATAACTCATGTTGACCTGACTCGAGGATGACTCCTTCGACAGCTTTTCCGTTTAAAATCAATTGTTCGACGCCCGCACCCAACTGTACGGTTCCGCCTAGCTCCTCAATCGCACGTTGCATTGCAAGCGGTACTTGATGCATCCCACCAATCGGATGGTGGACACCGTAAGCATGTTCCATGTAAGACAAGATCGAAAAACCACCCGGACATTCCCAAGCTGACATGCCTAAGTATTTCGCTTGGAATGTAAAGGAATACTTCAATTCTTCGCTCGTGAAGTAATCGGATAAAACATCATAAAGCGATCGTCCGAGCGATAGGCGTGGCAGTGCCGTTAAGACACGCGGTGATAAGTAATCCGTCAGCCGATCGTGACGTGTCTGTAAGATTGGCATGAGTTTTCCAAGCTTAAGTGCTTGCTCCGCCATGAATCGATCGTACCCTTCTCCGTTTCCAGGAAATTGTCGTTCGATTGCCTCTTTCATCCGGTCCCGATCCGTCGTCATCGTAAACTCCTCTGTTCCTCCTTTGAAATAGAGTGTATACATCGGATCAAGTGCCTTTAAATCTAAATAATCTTCTAACCGAAGACCGGCTTCGTGAAAAACGTTTTCTAAAATATGCGGCATATTAAGGAATGTTGGTCCTCGATCGAACGTATAGTCACCTAGCTTGACGGCAGAAGTTCGTCCACCGACTTGCGTTTGTTTTTCGTAAACGGTGACGTCTACTCCTTTTCCTGCTAATAACAAGGCACATGCAAGTCCCCCAGGTCCTGCTCCTATCACTGCTACGCGTCGCTTCACCCAAATCTCTCCTTTTTATCTCTCATCGTTTCAACTATTATACTAAGCACATAGTAAAAGCAACAAATTTGAACTGTCTTCTAACTGTAAAAACGCCAGACTTCGCTTAGGAAGTGGCGTTTGCAGTCACAATATACCAGGCACCTTCTTTTAGGAACGGTGTGATCGAAATGTTTTCAAACCCAGCTTTCGATAGATCTTCTTTCAATTCTTCCTTACTTGGTAATGGATACAGATTCTCATGCAACGTCATGAAGGCATTGAATGCTGCTGAGAATGGTGCACCGTGTGAACTGTCGCGTAATGGTGTGACGAGAATGACTGTTCCATCATCCTTGACGAAACGACGAACTCCTTCTAATAGCGCAAGGCGCTCCGGTTGCGGGAAGTAATACAAAATATTATTCATCATGACACCGTCATATGTCTCTTTCACATCAAACGTTTTAATGTCCCCGACGACAAAATCAATCTCTCCGCTCGTATCTCGTCGTTTTGCTTCGGCGATGACGGATTCTTCAATATCGATTCCGGCGAGTCGTAAGTCCGGCAATGCCTCGTGAATTTTACGGAGATATCCACCATAAGCACAACCAATATCAAGTAGTGAGGTCAGGTTACGACTCCGAATGATATGGCGTACTGCCGGGAAAGCAACAGTCTCAACGAGAGCTGAAGTTTCAGCCACGATGTCTCCATGTTCCTCTCCATTGAATGTCTTTTGTTGACCCTCTTCTAAAAACTGAGGATAAGAGAATAGTGCTGGCAAGTGCAGCTCCATCATTTCCGATAACATGAATCCAATACTGCGATCGTCTGATTGAGAGAGTTCCGGAAGAACATGGCGAGTCGCTGTATAGCGCAAATCTTTTTTCTTCAAGTGACCGACTGCGACGCCAACTTCGAACCAGCGGGATAACGCTTCCTGTGTCAGCGGACGCTGCATTCGTAACTGTGTCTCTGCTTGTGTTGCCCCTGTTTGAAGAGCATCGAATAATCCATATTTATAACCGATATACCCATGCCAAAGTGGTAACACCGGTTCTGCGCGTTTCATCCATTTTCGTGCCCGGAAAACTTTCGTCCATTCCTTCAACTGTGCCACAAGCGTTCCCCTCTCTACTGTGTAATACATCCCTTTTCCCAAATAACAACCACTTGTAAACAAAAATTACTAACGAACATGACAAAAAGAGTCCTTTCAACCTGTAAGGTCGAAAAGGACTCTTTGATTTCGCATGAACTTAGAAAAATTTCATACCATATGGGAGTGAATAGCCTAGGAATACTGTCACAAGGACGAGTACGATGAATCCGATGACGAAACCGGAATAAGCTTTTCCTTTTTTAAGTCGAACAAGTGTCAACTCTCCGAAGATGAGCGATAGTAAGCCGAGTGTAATCTTCGCATGGTAGAGTGGGTCTGGATTTTCAGACATCCCCATGATTTTGATGTACAGATAAAGACCTGTCGCGAACGTCAATAAGAGTAAAAGACGGAACGCCATATGAATCCCTTTTGCAGCTTTTTTGTTGTTCTTGTACATCGAAAAGGCGACGAAGAACGTAACCAATAAAAGTACCCAAAGTAAGACGTGTGTGTGAACGAATGCTGTGATTGGCATTTCATTTCCTCCTTTCTTTTCCTATTTCATCGTATCTGATTTCAGGACGAACACCTAGTGTTATTTTGTTGATATATGGTTTTTTCAGGAGATTGTCACATGTGTAGACTGGACAAGTGGAAATTTGACGGTAAAAAGACTACCTTCCTTCACGACTGACTCGACATGAATTTCTCCACCATGACCCGTGACGATTTCCTTACAGATAGCTAGTCCTAGACCAGTCCCACCAATTTTTCGACTATCCGAGTTATCGACGCGATAGAACTTTTCGAATAGACGACTCAGCGATTGTTCTGGAATCCCGATTCCCTCATCTCGAACTTGAAGAATGACTTGATCAAGTGATGTCGTGAGTACGACATCGATCGCACCACCAGATGGTGAATATTTCACCGCATTATTCAATAAATTATTGAGCAACTGTCTGATTTTTTCTTCGTCTGCTTCAATGACAGGCAACTGATTTCCCTCGTGACGGAACGTAATCCGATGAGCCTGTGTCGAAGCCGCATAAAATTGTGTCGTTTCTTCAGCAATCGTATAGATGTTCACGGATGCTTTTTTATACGATTGTGTGCCCGACTCCATGCGCTGGACATCTAAGAAATCATTGACGAGATTCGCAAGACGTTCCGTTTCGGAATGGATCGTCCGCAAATATCGATCTTGGCGCGACTCTTCGATGTCTCGGTTGAGCATGAGTTCTGTAAATCCGTAAATCGAAGAGAGTGGCGTCCGAAGTTCATGAGAGACAGTTGAAACGAGTTCTGATTTCAAACGATCCATTTCAGTCTCTTTCGTCACATCACGCATGACGAGCATCGTTCCTTTATGTACGTGATGGATGTGGATCACCTCGACATAAAATTGAATGAATACCGTTTCGTTTCGAATCGAGAACTGTAAACTATCAGTCGGTAATTCTCCACGCAGAACTGCATCAACATAACGGCTAAAGACTTCTGGTTCGTCGACAACGGATCGAATGACTTCTAAGCACGTTTGCAATGTCTCCTGTTCAGTCTGGACACCATAACGTAATTCCGGGAATAAATCATATAATGGTCGATTGACGAAGACCTCTTCTTTACCCGGTTCAAGATAGATGACGGCCTCTCGAATCGAGTCAAGAATCCGCTCCGTCTTCGTTTTCTCTTTCGTCATCTCGTCAAACAGCCGCATCCGTAAAAGCGATAGCGATAATTGGCGGGAGAAGGACATGACATCACGCATCTGTTCGTTCGTAAACTGATCGCGGTAACGGACAAGGTAGATGTACGCAATGATATCATCTGCAGTGGGGTCGAGAATCGGTACAGCTGTTTCGTACATATAGTACGGATATGGCAATGGATGATTGCTTGCGACTTGTTTAGAAGAATGAACAGGTGACTTTAGTGACTCAGCTCGTTTTAAGAGAGACGCATCGTTTTGAAGCAGCTGTTCTGCCAATTCATCCGTCATTCCATACGTAACGACAGAATAACTATCTTCTTCATCAACAAATACTAATGCACCAATCTCAGAATCCGTGATCGTGACGAGTTTCTCGATGATTTCCGGATAAGCAGTCAACGACTCACGCGCCGCGAGCGTTTCTGTCAAATCATTCCGATACTGCAGATGTTGCTCATTCCGCATCGTCAGCTCTAATGCTTCTTCGAGTTCTTCTTGCTGTGCTTGCAATTCTTCCTGCTGTGCTTGCAATTCTTCCTGTTGCGCTTGTAATTCTTCATTTTTCGCTAATAAATGCTGCTTGTTCTCGGAAATCGAACTTGCCATCTGATTGAAGGATAACGCCAGAATTCCGATTTCATCTTTACGATTCGGTACTTTAACGCTCGAAACATCTTCACCGTTCGCAAGCCGTTGACTGTTCTTGACGAGAGATAATAATTCCATCGTGATGCGGCGGATAAACGGATAAATAAAGAAAATCAAGACGGCAAGTAAGACGACGATATTCGCTAACCAAATCAGCTGTGTCGTCCGGATTTCCCGTTCCAGTTGGTCGCTCGTCCGTTGTGCCCAATCCTCTAAAAATTCACGATAACCGCCGAGTGCTAGCTCGCTCTTATTGATTTCCGAGAGTACATCAATGTTTCCTTGAGCATCTAATTGAATCTTACCTTCAGCTAATAATCGCTGACCAAGTGGCAATTCAGCAAGTGTTGTTCCTTTTAAGAAGGATTCCGTGACATCTCCAGATTCTTTCGCTTCGACATACGATTGAATAAGCGGCAAAATCGCATCGAAATAATAACCATACAATTCTCTCGAGGACTGGGCGAATGCCTTTCCTTGATCATAAATCGCATTTTTTTCGAACCATTCTGTTTGCTGATCAATCTTATCTTGTTGAGCCATGACTTGATTGTATAGATCACCATTCCCCATCAAGGCATAACCGCGCATGTTGAACTGGACATCCTGCCACTCTTCCCATAAAGCGCCCGCACGTGCACTCCGGTCACGGATATCTTCTAATTTCGCCCGAGTCGCCTGCAGTTTCGTATCGGTGTAGTTGTAGACGATCAATGATGAAATCATCAATGTAGCTAATACGACATAAAAGGAGGCCATGAGTTGACGTCCGATTTTTCGATTAATCCACTTGGTGATCACTCAGTATTCCTCCCACGACATCAATCAGTTCTAACGGACTAAAGGGCTTCGAGAAAAAGTAATTCGCTCCGATTTCTTCTGCTCGTTCGCGGTCTGATTGTTGACTTTTAGCCGTCAACATCATGATTTTTAAGTGTTGCTTATCTGGATGTTGTCGGACTTTTTCGATGACTTCAATCCCTGTCATTCCAGGCATCATGTAATCGAGTAAAACGAGATCATACTCAGCGTTCATGATTTTTTGATACGCTTCGTCACCGTCTGTCGCTTCGTCAATCGTATATCCTTCATCTTCTAGTGTATCGAGTACTAACATGCGTAAGACATCTTCGTCTTCTGCTAATAAAATACGCGCCATCTATTAAAACCTCCCAAAATTATCCATCATCAAAGTGACATATCTTCTTTATTTTACACAGTTCCTTCACAATAAGAAACGGAAATCACTTCAGAAACTGATTTTACCTCCTTCTTCTTCATCCCTCTTTCGACCCATACTAAAACCTCCCTCATCTCTACCTAAAGTAGGAGGATGAGGAAGGTCTCAGTAATTTAAATTAAATCAATCGTTTCTTCTAAAGCAAACGCATAGATGACCTTGCGTGAAATTTGAATATGAAGAATCGCTTCTAACGCTTCTTGATACAGATTCAACTGAGTTGCGTACCGATCCCGTAACACATCAGCAGGTGTCTGTCCGACTTCCGTCGTAACGATTTGATCCGATTTATAATCGAGCAAGATATATGACTCCCCATCCTGAATCAAACAGTCGACGATTCCTTGCATGACTGCGTCATCCACTGGACCTGTCCAGTCTTTCCGGAAACGCGATGCCCCGATCTTATATGTGAACGGCAACTCCCGATAGACGTGGTTCGTCCGTAATCGTTCGCTGAACAATTGTCCGATTTCAGAGTCGAGGAACCCTTGTAACTGTGCTGTCGCTTCCCGCATCGTCGTCGCTTCAATCGGCGTAATTCGTTCCATCGCTTCCCATTGATTGATTTGTTGCGAAATCGATTCGTCCGGTTCATACAATTGCATCGCTAAGTGTAAGACCGTTCCTCGTTCCGCTCCACTTAAAACAGGTCCGAGGAATTGTGGCGTACGGTAATACGTCGTCTGGCGATATGTCGTTTCGAATGCTGCACGTTCTAGCTGTTCCGCCCGCTTCAGTTCCGTGACGGTCTGTTTTGCTGCCGTCTCTGTCGCAAGCGCATGCGGATACTGATACGAAAATGCCGCTTCGACGATTTCTTTGACTTGCGAATTAACCGGCACATCGATTTTTTCAAGCTTCTGAACATGTTCGAGTTGCTCCACGAGTGTTGAGATTTCTTGATACGGTGCTAACTCCTCTAAAGACATCACGCGAATCGACCAATCCGTCTCATCCGGACGTAGTAAACTGCTGCGTAAGACTGCCGGAACGACCCATTCCGCATAACTCTTCGCTTGGCGCCGGTCATTTTCAGGAAGTAAGACTTCATCTGGTGGCGTCATCTGCCAGGTCGCCATTTGATCTTCTAAATCCTTGACTGTCCCGACGAGAATCAACTTTTCCTTCGCTCGAGTCATCGCAACATATAAGACGCGCATCTCTTCTGCCTTCATCTCTCGATCCATTTCCCGGCGGATGACTTCTTTTAAGAGTGTCCCAGATCGCAAACGACGAATCGGATCAATCGCATCCAGGGCAATACCATACGTCTTATGCAACTGAATCGCCTGCATTTGATCCTGTTTGTTGAATTGCTTCGTCAATTGGCTGACGATCGTCACGGGGAACTCGAGTCCTTTTGATTGGTGGATCGTCATGATGCGAACGACGTCCTCGTCTTCTCCAAGCGAACGGGCTTCTGCGAAGTCTTCTCCTCGTTCAATTAATCGATTGATCAGACGAAGGAAACGATAGAGTCCACGATAACCGGACGTCTCATATTGCTTCGCTCGCTCATATAAGGCGTTCAAGTTGGCTTGACGACTTTTTCCTCCGGCGAGACAGCCGACGTACTCAAAATAGCCGGTCTGATCAAAGAGCGATCGAATGAAGGCAGGTAGGGCACTCCCACGCGCTTCAGTTCGCCATGATTGAATCTGACGGATGATTTCATCCATTCGAATTCCAAGTGATGATTCCTCTGCCGCCATTGCTAGCGCTGCCTCATAAAAGCTTCCTTCTTTTTGTTTTGCTCGAATCCGTCCTAAATCTCGATCCGCCACCCCAAAAATCGGCGATCGTAACAGACTCGCGAATGGGATGTCTTGAAGCGGATTATCGATCGTCTTGAGCAATGCCATCATGATTTGAATTTCCGTCGCTTGGAAGTATCCGCCCGTCGTATCCGCATAGACCGGAATCTCATACTGTTCGAGCACTTCGACAAGCGCTTGGACACGCTTACCACGCGACCGTGCTAAGACGACGATATCGCGGTATTCACACGTTCGGAATCGGTTCGCTTTCGCATCGTAAATCAGATGTGGATGCTTCGAATCAACGAGTTCTAAAATTCGCGTCGCAATCGCTCGTGCTTCAACCTCTTCCTTTTCACTATCAAGTGGATCTATCAAGAGTAATTCAGGCGCCACTTGCTCCGATTCGAGATAACTCAGATTCCCGAGTCGAAGGTGCGCGGCTTCATCGTAATCAATCTCCCCGACCGTCTCATCCATCACTTGGCGGAAGATTTGATTCGTTCCATCCAGCACCTCAAGACGACTCCGGAAGTTTTTTGTTAAATCGATCCGTGTTCCAACGTCGGTCTGTTGGAATCGTTTGAATTTCTCAAGGAACAATCCTGGCTCTGCATGACGAAATTTATAGATGGATTGTTTGACATCACCGACCATGAATAGATTTCCTGTCGCCTCATCCGTTTTCGAGACCAATTGGATGATGCGTTCCTGAACCTCGTTCGTATCTTGATATTCGTCGACCAGTACTTCAACGAAGCGTTCCTTCAGAAGTTTTGCCACGTCTGACGGTTTTCCTTCGTCCGTCAAAATCTCTAATGCAAAATGTTCAAGATCCGAAAAATCGACGATACCACGTTGTTGTTTCGCTTCGAGATAATCGCTTGCAAATTGACGTACGAGTGTCACGATCGTCTCCACGTGTCGAAGCTGCGACCGCAAGTCCTCCAAGTAATCAACACCAGTCTTTTGGACGAACAGCTCTTTCATTTTCTTGAACTCCGCTACGAGTCGCGTCCGCTCTGCTTGAAACGGTTTGATTCCTTCATCCCCGCGTGGACTCTTCCAGCGACCGAACTCTACTGCTTGAAAAGCAAGCGCAACCATCGACCAGTGGCGTGCCGACGTCTCAAGCGAGGTAAAAGGAGCAATGTCCTGAAGCATCATCTGTCCCATTTCCGTATAACCAGACTGCTCCAGCTCAAAAGCAAGTTCTCGGTAACGTCCTAATACATTCGAGAGACTTTCCCACTCTAATTCGACTAGTCGTTGCATGAGTGGAGAATCATCCGGGTCAATCGGCTGATCGTACTGACTGATTAAATGTGCATAAAAAGCTTCCGGATCCGGTAAGGAACGGGAAAACCGATAGAGATTCGAAATCAGTGTCAGCATCGCTTGATCATCGCGATCTGACGTATAACTATCAATCAAATCATAGAATCCCGGGTCCTCAGAAGCATAAAAGGACTCAAAGACCGCTTCTAAGACATCGTCTTGCAATAACAGTAATTCAGATTCATCGGCAATTCGAAACGCAGGATCTAAACCAATCCGGTAATAATTCTCGCGCAGAATCGACAAACAGAACGAATGAATCGTTGTAATTTGTGCCCGGTTCATCAATTGACGCTGTTTTTTCAAATACAAATCATCAGGTGCCTCTTTGATGCGCTGGTCCATGACCTCGATGACCCGCGTCTTCATCTCACGTGCTGCCGCATTCGTAAAGGTAGCGACGAGAATCCGATCAGCCGACAGCTCATCTTCGGGATCAATCAATCGTTGCGTCAGCCGTTCAACGAGGACCGCTGTCTTCCCTGATCCCGCTGCCGCTGAGACGAGGATATGTCCACCTCTAGCTGAAATGGCTTGTTGTTGTTCTTCTGTCCAACGCACGCTCATTCTTCTTCCTCCTTCAACCGTTCCAGTACCTCTTTTTCAGACATCGGTTTTAATGGGCGATACTGATTCCCAAGCGATTCATCGAACTGACAGACTGAACGATACTCACAAAAACTACACGGTGTCCGTTCCTGATAATCGAATGGATTGATGGCGATATCCCCATCATAGATATCTTGACTGCTGTCTTTTAATGCCTCCCATGCATGATCCATCAGCGCTGATAAATCTTCCTCTTGTACGACACCTTTCGTCTGCGTCTTATGCAGTCCGTTTTTTGTGAATGTCACTTTGACAAGCGGTGATTTTTTTCGTTCATCGTACGCAATATGATCCATCGCTCGTAGTACCGCGTCATTCTCGAGAATGACGCCTTGCATTTGATAGGACTCGAGTAACAGTTGGTTGCGCTCTTCTTCGTCAGCCGATAAATCGCCCCGTAACATCGGGTTTTTGACGTGGAAATATAACGCACCAGCTGGTTTTGCCTGCCGCTGATAGAGCAACTCCGACTGCTCCACGACAGTCTTCAAATACAACAACATCTGAATCGCAAGCCCATAATAGATTTCCGCAAAATCCAGTCCTCGAGCACTCGATTTGTAATCAATGATTCGAACGTATAGCTGATCACCGATCGTCGCCTGATCAATCCGGTCGATGCGACCCGTGAATTCAATTTCTGTTCCATCCGGTAACGTAAAGCGTAATGGTGGGAACGTCGCGTTCCCAAAACTGATTTCAAATAAGTCGGGTTCAAAATCTGTTCGTTTTGCTTGTTCCACAAGCATTTTAGCTGTTTGCTCCACGACATCCGTCAATTTTTTCTTGATATACCCGAACCGACTCGAACTCATCAAAATCGCATTCTGAATTTCCGGTGTCACCTTTTCGACAGCTTCCTTCGCAAGTGTCCCGCACGTCTCGCCATCGACCTCTCGCCAGTGTCGTCCGGAAGCTTTAATACTGAGCGACAGATCATTTAATGCACCGTGGAACAGATTTCCGATGTCTGGTGCTTCAAATTTATACAGCTTTCGCTCGCGTAAGCGAAGTCCGTATCGGGCAAAATGCTTATACGAGCAGGCGTTATAGGTCTCAAAACGCGAAACGCTCGCTTGCAGTGAATCACCATATAAACGATGCGCCAACCCTTCCGGCAAGGCTTCCGCTTTATTTTGATAGAACAAGGCACTCGAGAATAACCCCATCCGTTCACGTCCCTGTCCATTTTCGAGAAGCGTGTTGTACACTTCGAACCAAATCGGTTGAATCGGATAACGTCGTTGAAGACGCCGGAGTTCAATCGCTGTCGCTGCTGCCGCGCGATCTGGACTCGTCACAAAATCAAGTTGTTCTTGCGGTGCGTGTTCCCCAGCTTCTGCAAAGTGTGTTTTGATCGGACGATCGAGCAACAGTTGTCGCTTTAATTGTTTGGTGATCGCTGCCGGCTGAAGCGCCTTTCCTTCTTCATCGACAAGTGCGTAACTGACATACAAGGCTTCACTTGGAGCCATCATCCCTTGATACAGGTAAAACAGCTCATCATCAAACACATCAAGAGACGCTTTCCCAACCGGAATACCATGTTCATGTAAAAAGTCATGATCATTTTCGGACAGTAACTTTGATTGATCTTGAACGAACGGAATCAGACCATCATTCGCTCCCAGTAAAAAGACGACTTTTACTCGTTGTAATCGTCCACGGACATAGTCCGTCGCGATCACTTGATCGAGCGATGGCGGAACAAGTGCAAAACGAAGGCTCTCAAGTCCTGTCTCGACCATCTGAACGAACAGCTCCGTCGATAAAGTATGCTCAGGCGCAGCAGCTTCTAGCTGTTCGAATAGATGAAGTATCGCTTCGTATACTTGATCATGTTCTCGGGCAACAAGTAACTGATCCTGCTCTAGTGCCTGCTTACGCCATTCCATTAAACGCTCTGCAATTTTTTGTTCTTCGAGGAATTGATAAAGACCTTTCGTATACGCGCTCATCGTCTTCGCCTGCTTTAACCTACGGTGCAACGGTTCAATCAAGTCGACGACGAATGTTCGTAAATGGTTCAGTTCTTCTTCTTGCGCAAGCTCCTCTTCCGTTAAGCGAACTTCCTCTGCTAAGCGTCGCTTTAATTGCCACGGTTGTTGCCACATCGATCCTTTGATGCCGCGTTCGAGCACGAACGTCTCGAAACGATCGAGCGCTAGACGCGCATCTTCTGCGGGAATCGGCAAGAGCTCCGTCTTCAGTAAACGAAAGACTGTTTCTTCCCGATAACCCGATGTCACGATGTCTAAAGCGGATTGAATCAAGTCAACAAGCGGATGATGAACCATCGACTCACGTTGATCCAAGAAATATGGAACATCATACATGTGGAAGGCTCGTTCCAAGTGATCCGCATACGGCTCAAGATGTCGCACGACGAATGCCATCTCATGAAAGCGATACCCTTTTTGTCGAACGAGTTGAATCGCTTTCCGCACGGCTGATTCTGCTTCAACTTGACGGTTAACTGCAGCTGTCATCTGAAAGCCGTCAATGTCATGATCGACAGGAGGATATCCCGGCTTCAACAAGGCCTGCTCCAAATGTCGTAGCCCTTCTGATTGAAACTTGATTGGTTGATCATACAAGATTTCTTCGTATGGAATCGACAGCTCCTGCATTTGACCGATCAACTGCATGTAGCATCGCTGAGACACACCAAAAGAAGTTTGTTTCGCATAAGGATCCGTTGCGTCCATTGTAAAACTAATATGCATTTCAGCCACTTGTTGCATCAAGGCGAGTAAAACTTGTTGTTCCTGGAGCGAAAATTCATAAAATCCGTCGACGATGATCGTCGCTTGATCCAGTCGCGCTTTTGGAAGTAATTCGAGTAACGTCGTATAGTAATCGTCTGCATGGAGTGCTTTATCGACGATTCGTTCCGTAAAGCGCTCATAAATCAACGCAAGGTCGTTTAATTTCGGTGACCGTTCTAGAGAACGATCACTCACTTGACGCAACATGTCTGGCTCAATCAACGAACGTTTAAACGACGCAATGAGCTCATCAAGTCCTTGGAAAAATCCTGGCATGTTTTTAGTTCGTTTAAAAATCTTCAGTTCGTCTTCTGATTCCTCAACGACCTGTCGCAGTAATAGCTGTGTCCCCGTCTCATCAAGAAATGGAATCGCTTGATTCCCGTAATCGCGTAAAATATGAAACGCAAAGCGCCGTAGACTCATGACCTCAAGACGAACAAGACCTGCTATCCGTTCATCTGTCGCAATCCGCCGCTCCATTTCAAATGACATCTGATCTGGAACGATGAAATACATCTTCTCCCCTAATGGTCGTTGCTCGAGTTCTTGTACGACGCGCTCGATCAATTGTGTCGTTTTCCCACTACCGGCACGACCAATATGCATATGGTTCATCAAGAAAACCTCCTCCTCGTTTTTCTTTACTCTTATCATCTCACAAACAAGAACAAATGTACTGTTTTTGGCGCATGTCTTCTACGTATAAATTTGCTATAATCAGGACACATCCTATGTAAGGCAGGTGATGCTCCTTGTCACTTTACGAAACCATCGGAGGCGAGCATGTACTCACATCCTTGGTTCGCTCGTTCTATCATCAAGTCTACCATGATTCACTATTGCGACCGTTGTTCCCTGACGATCGACAACGTGTCGAACAGGCACAACTCGTCTTCTTGACCCAATTGACAGGAGGACCGCGCGACCCGGATCAACCGCCGGCGAGTTTAGCGATGATTCACCGGTTATTACCGATTCAAAAAGAACATGCCATCCGTTGGTTGGAACTGATGGAAGTAGCTTCTCTTGAGACAATTCCAAATGAAGAAGCACGACTCCAACTACTCGATCGATTACGAATTGGCGCGATGAATGTACTACGCGTTTGTGAAGCACACCAGATGGACTGAGGGATTTTTCTTTCTCATCTGTCCATTTCCATGTAAAATAATAATTGGAGGCGATAAAACATGACGGAAGAACAAGAACAACGACCTGAACTCGTAAAGAATGCGATCGAGCAAGCCGAAGCATCGACGAACGAGGATGACACGCTCGAGGAAGAGCAAACCGAAGAACAAAAAAAATTGGATCACATCAAAGGTCTCGTAACCCTTGAACGCGGATCTGATTACTATCGTGTCGTTTTTTATGACGACCATAAACACTTGATTTTCAAGGAACTCGATTACGATCGTGTTGACTTCGTAGGTCGTTTCTACAATGACAGCTTTGATCCGACAAACCTGACGGAACTTGAGGAAATCGCAGACAAAGCACTCTCGACTTCTTTACGAAAACGATTCTTATAATGCATGAAAGAAGCCGTCCTCCGATTGGAGAACGGCTTCTTTTTTATTGATCAGATTGTTTTTTCTTCCGACGAAGGACGTAAGCAAGAACCCCACCTGCGACAGCGATCCCTGTTGCCGCTAAGATCGGTAATAAGACCTTTTTGTTAGATGCTAGTTTTTGTTTGACTTGCTCAAGGCGTGACTCATTCGTCTCCTTCAAGGCGATAGATGTCCGACGGTTCATCGTGACGTGTTTCGCAGCATCCGTCACAACGATGCGTTTCGTGACCCAACGGCGATTTCCAGCATCATCGACGACTAATTGTCGTGCCCGTTTAATTCCTTTGATTCGTTTACCCGGTGTATTTTCCGGACGCACGATGCGAGAACTGATAAAGCGTCTGCCTCCAGTCGCACCAAATCCAGGCTGTAGTTTTCGGCGATTTAACCATTCGTATGATTCATTCATCGTGTCGCGGTAAAAGTTACCGCTTCACCTCCCTATGATTTCTCTCTCTACTGTTTCTCCTTACGTAAGTAAGATTCCTGTTATGTGTTTCCACTTTTCACCGATTCTTAAACTCCAGCAACTGAAAACGACGTTGCATTTCATACGCCAATTCCAGTGTTTTAATCCGTTGTCGTTCGATGCTATACGCAGATGCATCCGTATCGATGCATTGACCCGTCTGAAATTCGACTTGTACTTTGCCGGATTTTTTCTGAACAGTCTTCATCTGTTTGAAATTAATCCAAATACATTCCGCCTTTTCTTTTGCGGTCGTCGGAAAGAAAATCGTTTGTGCTTGCCAATCCACTAAAACAGGGGTCTTTCGGTTCGGACCAAGAATATGCCGCGCTGCTTCGATTCTTCCACGCATGGACGAACCAAAATACAAACAGGATTCTTCAATCAACTTAATGGGATGACCATCTAAAATACTTTCAGAATGTTCCTTGATGACGAGTGTCTGCGGTTCACCGTATTGACCGTATCGCGGGATCAAGGCTAACGTTTCTTCCGTGATTGGGTATGACATCTCCTTCGCTCCCTTCCTGGATTATATTGGTTATATCAAACTTCCTTTTGCTTTGCATGAACGTAACGATTATTTCCTAATGAAAAAAACGAGATCCTAAGATCCCGTTTTTAAAATTCTTTTGGATTTTTTTCCTCTTGCTCAATGAAATGACGCGGAAAATTAAAAATCACACAAACTTTTCCGATTCCATTTCCCGCAGAACGATTCTCGATTGCAACTGTCCCGTCATGACGCTCGACGATCCGTTTGACGATATAGAGACCAAGCCCAAACTTCCCTTCCTTACCACGTGAGAATTGATGGAACAGTGGCGAGGAGGCGTCAAGCGGTGGTCCATCATTTTCGATTTCGATATGAACCTGATCCGCTGTTCCGGACAGGCGAATATCAATTCGTGTTTCGGCATAACGAATCGCATTGTCCATGACATTTTCGAGCGCAACACGTAACTGCTCTCCTTCACCAAGAACGATTCCTGCTTCTCCACTGACATGCCAGTCAAGTGACTTCGTTCCGGAAAAACGATTTTTCAACAGATGCACCATCCGGTCGATGTCAACATTGTCCCACGTCGAACGATCGAGCTCGAAATAGTCGAGCTTCGTGACATAGAGTAGAGCCGCGACTTTTTTCTCCAACCGCTCCGCTTCTTCATCAATGACGGATACGGATCCGGTCAAATCACCATCTGGATAGATCCCGTCTGAGATGGACTGGGCATAACTTCGGATGACCATGATCGGTGTTTTCAAATCATGGGAGATGTTTTGAAGTAATGATTTTTGTGCCTTATCTTGTTTTTCAAGATCCATCCGCATCGCATCAACGGATCGTGCGAGTCGTCCGATTTCATCCCCGCGATCAAGTGGAAGTGGTGTATCCCATTTCTGAGCCGCGATCTTCCCGACCGCTCCCTCGATTTCGACGAGTGGTTGTGTCAACCGTCGCGCTAACCAAAAGGCAATGAATAGCGTAAAGATACTTCCAATGATGACGACGAATCCGATTTTCGAGAATAACTGCGTAATCAGTTCTTGTCGATACGCATCCCAAACATAGGAGACACGATAGTACGTTTCACCACTATCCTCGATTTTTCGAATACTGTAGTATACATCTTCTTTATCAAGACGCGTTGTATACTTTGCCGTAATTGTTTTTTGATCAATCGCATCACGGTACATCTGATTGATCAGCTGTTGTGGTGCTCCACCGTAATAGAGCTTTCCGTTTTTAGAAAGGAGTAAGATATTAACAGAACGGGACTCCTGTTTTCGGCGGTCAAATTCAATCGGATTATCCTGAAGCATCTCGATGACGGAGGCGTCCTTCGAGAAGAAGACTTCGCTATTCTCAAGTGTCGCATAGACCTGTTCATCGATGAAATTTCCGATCGATGACCGAATGACCAGGAGAATGACCGCAGAAAGCGTGACGATGACGAGCAGAAACATCGCCCAAATCTGGAATCCGAGACTGCGGTTTTTCATGCAGACACCAAGCGATAACCGATCCCGTAAATCGTTTCGAGCTCGAGTTTCGATAATTTTTTACGGACGCGACGAACGAGATCATCTACGACTCGGTCCGAACCGAAATAATCGTCACCCCAGACGCTGACGAGAATCTGCTCGCGTGACATCGGCGTCCCGATTTGTGTGGCGAATAAAATCAACAAATCGTACTCTTTCGACGTCAAATCGATTTCTTGACCATTCTCTTCGATGATTCGTTTCTCTGGATAAATCATATAATCACCGTATTGGATGACACCACTCTTTGGTGTCGCATACGTTCGTGCCAAAATCTTTTTGACGCGGATGACGAGTTCTCGCGGAAGGAACGGTTTTGCGATGTAATCGTCTGATCCCATCTCAAGACCAATGATTTTATCGATGTCCTCATCCCGAGCCGAGATGAAGATGACAGGTGTCGTCTCATCATGTGCCTTGATCCGTTTAATCAATTGAAAACCATCCATATCCGGTAGCATGATGTCTAAAATCCATAAGTCAGGCTTTTCAACGATGGCAGAGGCCGCTGCCTCACCAGACGTAAATGATTTCACTTGCCATCCTTCTTGCTCCAAATATTTCACGAGTACACGGTTCAAGTTCACTTCATCATCAACTAAATAGATTGTATGCATGGCTCTCACTCCTCGACTAATGTGCTTTGTTTCAGTGTATCAAAGGAATTCCGCAAAATTATGGGAGAGTGGATAATAATTCAAAAAAACCTTTCTTTTCAAAAGAAAAGAAAGGCGAAGTCATAAATTTTCTATTATTTGACGAGACGGAGCGCTGGATACGCTACTTGCTCGTTCTTTGAAGTCACAGGTGTTACCTGTTGACGACGTTCCATTTTTACGACGTGCGTTAAAAATCCAACGCCGCCTCCTAGCAATACCGTTACACCCGTCATTAATAGAATCTCCATTTTCTTCGCCACCTTTTCCATCGCAATTGATAATCAGTATCATCCTCAAACTGACTATATCACGCTCAAACGAAAATGAGAAGCGTTCTCATGAAATTAATCGTCTAAAAACTTTTGTTGTTCCAGTTCATGGCGTTTTCGAATGATTTCCTTCCAATCGAATTGTCCTTGTTCGAGGCCATTGATTAAAATTTCAGCAGTTCCGACATTCGTCGCAAGCGGCAAATCGTATACGTCACATAATCGAATGAGTGCCGAGACGTCCGGCTCATGCGGTTGGGCCGTCAGTGGATCCCGTAAAAAAATCACGATATCGATTTTTCCTTGTGCTACCATCGCTCCGATTTCCTGATCTCCGCCAAGCGGACCTGACTTACAGCGATGGACGTGCAGATCGGTTGCTTCCATGATCCGTTGTCCGGTTGTTCCTGTCGCGTATAATGTATTTTTCTTAAAGAATGCGGCGTAAGCCCGTGTAAAGCCCATCATCTCATCCTTTTTCTCATCATGTGCAATCAAAGCGATATTCATTCGTATCCCCTCCTTCTTGTCTATGCACAGAAAAAGAACTTCAGAAACCTGAAGTTCTTGAGACACTCATGAATTCGTCGGTTGTTTCTTCAACACGGTCCGTAAAATCTTCCCGGTCGTATTACGAGGTAATTGATCGATGAACTCAATCTGTGTCGGACATTTATATTTCGCGAGTGATGTAGCACAGAACGCCTGCGTTTCCTCTTCCGTCATCGTCTCACGAGCAACAACGAATGCTTTGACAGCTTCGCCCATCTCCTCATCCGGTATGCCGATGACGGCGGCTTCAATGACGTTCGGATGCTGATAGAGGACTTCTTCGACTTCACGCGGGTAGACGTTGTACCCACCGACGATGATCATATCTTTTTTGCGATCGACGATATAGAAATACCCGTCTTCATCTCGACGAGCCAAATCACCCGTATATAACCAGCCATCGCGTAACGTCGCTTGCGACTCTTCCGGCATCTTGTAATAACCGGTCATGACGTTTGGTCCCCGAACGATCAATTCTCCGACTTGACCATCTGGTAATTCTTGTCCGAGTTCATCGACGACTTTGTTTTCGACATCGACGATCGATGTTCCAATCGAGCCTGGTTTTTGAACACCATTGACCGGATTGAAACAAGTGACGGGTGATGCTTCCGATAAACCATATCCTTCGAGGATATGACATTGGAATGTTCGATCAAATGCTTCAAGGAGCGGCACTGGAAGACTCGCTCCTCCTGAGACGAACAAACGTGTTGATTCAAAATAGGTCGCATATTCCGGATGAGCCTTCACGGTTTGAAGTAAGAAATTATACATCGTCGGTACACCCGCAAAAATCGTCACCTGTTCTTTTTTCGCTAACTCAAACGTCTCTTGTGGTGAAAAACGTGAAGCAATGATGATTGACGCTCCATGTGCGAGTGACGCATTGACGACGACCGTCAAACAAAAGACATGGAACATCGGTAATACGGCAAGTGTCCGGTCGTTACTGGATACATGTAGATAATCCCCAATCGAGCGCGCATTCGACGTCAGATTACGGTGGGATAACATCGCACCTTTTGGTTTTCCTGTCGTTCCACTCGTATAGAGAATGACAGCGATGTCGTCCAGTTCATTCGTCACTTCGGTCAAGGGATGTTCGATTTCGAGCCAGCGATCGAGCGTGATGAACGTCACTTGTTGATGTGTTTCGTTTGGTCCTTCTTGATCCGCGTAAGGAACAGAGACGACAATCTTAAGATTCGGTAAATGCACGAGACGATCTTTTGCAGCTTCGACGAGCGGTGCAATCCCTAAAATCCCCTTCACATCACCGTTCATCAGGATATACCCGATTTCATCCGGTGTGTATGTAGGGTTGATCGGAATCGCGATTGCCCCTTGTTTCATGATGGCGTAATATGCCACTAGGAATGCTGGGCTATTCCCTAAAATCAGCGCGACATGATCGCCTTTTCGGATCCCGTTCGCTTCAAGCGCACCGGCTGCCCGGTGAAACTTCTCGACAAACTCACGATAGCTGACTTGCGTGTCCTCAAACACATACGCCGTTGAATCCGGATGTGTTCGAGCAGTTTCTTCGACGGATTGAATCAATCCAAGCATGAGCAAAATTCCCCTTTCGAATGAATGACTATTCATTTTTTACGTAAAAAAAATCCATACGTAGTCAAAAGCGACCGTATGGATAGTGTAACACTTTTTGGAAACGTTTTCACAGAGTTTCTTTTTAACCGTTGACGATGACGCCACCGTTTAAGTGAAGGACTTGTCCTGTCATATAACTTGAATCGTTACACGCGAGGAAAACATATGCTGATGCCATCTCAGCCGGCTGCCCTGGGCGATCCATCGGTGTATTTTTCCCGAATGTCTTGACTGATTCATGCGGGAACGTTTCCGTGATGAGCGGCGTCCAGATCGGACCCGGTGCGACAGCATTGACACGAATGCCTTCCTTCGCTAAGTTCATCGAAAGACTTCGTGTGAAGCTGACGATTGCACCCTTCGTCGCAGAATAGTCAATCAAAAGCGCGTTTCCTTCGTATGCCGTCGACGATGTCGTATTGATGATGGCAGAACCGAGTGAAAGGTGCGGGAGCGCGGCACGGGCAAGACGCATCATTCCGAAGATATTCGTCTTGAACGTCTTTTCCATCGACTCGTCTGTGATGTCCTTCAGACTATCTTCTGGTTTTTGCATACTCGCATTGTTGACGATGATATCTAAGCGACCGAAACGATCGATTGTTTTTTGGACGAGTGTTTCACAGTAATCTGCATCTCCGATATCCCCTTTAGAAAGTAGGACTTCGCCGCCTAATTCCTCAAGTCGTGCTTTTGTTTCTTCCGCTCCTTCTTGATCACCGTAGAAGGCGATGACGACTTTTGCTCCTTCACGGACATAAGCAATTGAGACAGCACGCCCGATTCCAGAGTTGCCGCCCGTGACGATTGCGACTTTTCCTTCTAATTTTCCTGCTGCCTTATAATCATCACGCTCATAATATGGTAACGGCTGTTCATCCTCCGTTTTTGGTAATCCTTCTGAAATCCGTTCAAAATCAATAAAGTCCGTCAACGAACCTTCTAAAAAATTATCTTTATTATAGCCCATGAAAAAAACTCCCCCTATACAGTTGATAGAAGGAGTTTTCCCATAAAGACTTACGCTAAAACGTCTAGCACTTCATCTAGTTCGACAGCGCCGAAGTATTTTTTCAATTCGTACCGACCGAGCACTTCGCGAAGAGACGCGCGATCATAGCGTGAACCTTCGAGCGCCCGCGCAATTTCTTCTGCATCCTTGACACCAAAGAAGTCGCCATAAATCTTCGCTTCTTCAATGATGCCTTTTTTGACGTTCAGCCGGAAATCAATCGTACCGATCGGGAAGCGTTTTTTATGAATGACATCAAATTTCGGCGATTTTCCGAAATTCCACTCCCAGTTGCCATAACGTTCTGCTGAGATGGCACGTACTTTATCCCAGTCCTCTTCGGTTAAGATATACCGTTCAATCTCTTTTCCTTCATAGATCGAAGCAAGGAGATGATCGACGAATTGTTCCATCGTCAACGGTTCTGACAGGAATTCCGAGATATTCGCGACACGACTTCGGACCGATTTAATGCCTTTAGAGCGCATCTTTTCTTCACTGACGACAAGCGCATTGACGACTTCTTCGATGTTCGAATCAAGCATCAGCGTACCGTGACTAAACATTCGTCCTTTCGTCGTGAACTGGGCATTCCCACTGATTTTCCGACTTCCGACATGAATATCGTTTCGTCCGGATAGCTCCGCTTCGACACCGAGTTTATGCAGCGCTTGTACGACTGGCTCCGTGAACTTTTTATAGTTGTTGAACGAATCACCGTCATCTTTTGTCAAGAAACTGAAGTTCAAGTTTCCTTCGTCATGATACACAGCGCCACCACCTGAAAGACGACGGACGACGTGGATCCCGTTTTCCTCGACATACTTCAAATTGACTTCTTCGTTCGTGTTCTGGTTTTTTCCGACGATGATCGATGGACCGTTGATATAAAACAAGAAATAGTCTTCTTCATTGACGTTCAGGTTGTTCAAGATGAATTCTTCGACAGCGAGATTGATTCGCGCATCGCGAATCTCAGGATGGAAGATGAATTTCATAAGGGTTTCGTGCTCCTTTGTGATGGAATCATAATGTGATCAGTTACAGCCGTCAACACCACACGCATCACCTTCAGCGATGACTTCAAGTGTTTGTTCTTGGCGGATCTTCGCGAAGACTTGTTCGAATGCTTCCACTGGTTGTGCGCCTGAAATCGCATATTTCCGGTCGAAGACGAAGAACGGTACACCACGAACTCCGAGTTGTTGTGCCATCGCTTCTTCTTCTCGAACATCTGTCGCCAGTTCTTCTGACGCAAGAAACGCTGTGACGTCTGCTTCAGCAAGTCCAGCATCTACTGCGATCCGTGTCAGAATGGCTGGGTCATTCAAATCTTCTCCATTCATGAAATACGCTGTAAACAAGGCTTCTGATACTGCATTCATCTTACCATGTTTTTTAGCGAATTGAGTCAGACGATGAGCCTCGAATGTATTGGCTGGGATGACACGATCCATCTCGTAGTACAAACCTTCCTGACGTGCCGTATCAACGACACCTTGCGACATATTCCGTGCTTGCTCGAGAGTCGTTCCATATTTTGACGCAAGAATTTCGTATAAGCCTTGTGTCGGTACTGCTGGTGCATCTGGATCGAGTTCAAAGCTCTTGAATTCGACCTCGACATCTAACTTTTCGTTCGCAATCGCTTGTTCTAAGCGACGCTTCCCAATATAACAAAACGGACATGCGTAATCCGACCATACTTCTACTTTCATCTGTGTTCTCTCCTTTTGTGTAATTTCATACATTAAGCATAGTCGCCTCTAGACAGAGTTGCAATCTTTCCGCCCGCGCCAATACGAATATGCAAAAAAGGAATCAAGATCATATTGATCTTGATTCCTTGATGAGTTAGAGAGCTTATTCTGTCACGAGTGCATGTGCTGCATCTTCGATTTCGATATCGAGTTCTTTCGTATAAGCATCTGTTTGTTCTGCTGTCCAGTTCAAGACAGATTTCATTTCTTCGATGACGGCATCTTTGTGCGCACGAGCCCAAGCGATGTCGAAGAAGACAGCACCTGTACGGCGGATGAAGAAGTCGATTGGACGAGCGACCATTTCATGTTCGATGCTGTAGTGGAGTTGTGCATAGACAGAACGTGGAAGAGCTGTCGTTGCTGCATCGAATGCTGCTGCATATTCCAGTACTTTCGGTAAGTTCGAACCGTAGCGTTTTGCTAGGAATTGAACTTCTTCTGTCGTTAGACCGTTCGTTGCTGTTTGAGCTTTTAAGAATTCAGCAAATCCTTTTGCTCCGCCGACGTGTCCACCAGACATTGGCATGTTTTTCGTCGAACAACGCGCATACGCGACGTTCTCTTCTTTTTTCAAAAGTTTAGCGACGAGATCAACGACGTGCTCACCCATTTTACGGTATCCAGTCAATTTCCCACCCGCAATCGTGATGAGACCTGACTCAGACTGCCATACTTCATCTTTACGAGAGATTTCAGAAGGGTCTTTTCCTTCTTCATAAATCAATGGACGTACACCAGCCCAGCTTGATTCAACGTCTTCTGCTGTCACTTTAACCTCTGGGAACATATAGTGAATCGCGTCTAAGACGTAGTCTTGGTCTTCGACTGTGAACTTCGGATGTGCAGTATCTTTATCGAAGAACGTATCTGTCGTACCAACGTATGCTTTTCCATCACGTGGAATCGCGAAGATCATCCGACCGTCTGGTGTATCGAAATAGACCGCTTGTTTAAGTGGGAATTTCGATTGATCGATGACGACATGGACACCTTTTGTCAAACGAAGTTGTTTCCCGACTTTAGAGCCATCTTTTTCACGTAATTCATCAACCCATGGACCTGTCGCGTTGACGACTTTTTTCGCACGAATTTCATGTACGTCACCTGTCAAGAGGTCTGTCACACGCATGCCGACGACTTTTCCAGCATCGTAGATGATTTCTTCCGCTTTTGTATAGTTGACGACGCGTGCACCGTGTTCAACCGCTTCTTTCATGACTTCGATTGTTAGACGGGCGTCATCTGTACGGTACTCAACGTAATAACCGCCACCTTTGAGACCTTGTTGTTTGACGAGTGGTTCTTTCGCTAATGTTTCTTTCGCAGATAACATCGTACGCCATTCCGAACGTTTAACACCTGCTAAGAAGTCATAAACACGAAGACCGATTGACGTACTGAACGGTCCGAACGTACCGCCTTTGTGCATCGGAAGCAACATCCACTCTGGTGTCGTGACGTGTGGTCCGTTTTCGTAAACGATCGCACGTTCTTTACCGACTTCCGCGACCATTTGAACTTCGAATTGTTTTAAATAACGTAGACCACCATGGACTAATTTCGTTGAACGACTAGACGTACCGGACGCGAAATCCTGCATTTCGACGAGGCCAATCTTCATACCGCGTGACGCTGCATCGAGGGCAATCCCCGCACCTGTGATACCGCCACCTACGACGAGTAGATCGAGTTCTTCACGTGTTAATCGATTATAGACATCTGCACGGTTTTTGCTTGAGAATGGTTGGTTAGCCATGAATAGTTCCTCCTGTTTAGGTTCGAAAAAAAAAGAGACCACAACAAACACGCTGACTATGTCAACTGCTGCTGTGGTCTCTCCATATTCTCCGACCGATTTATTAACTTGACCTTACTATAACATACGTCACATCATTTGAACAACATAGTAGCTTGAACAGCTTTTTGCCATCCACCGTAGAGCGCATCCGTCTCTTCTTTTGCCATGCTCGGCTCGAAGCGACGTTCTTTTTTCCATTGCGTCGCAATTTGTTCACGGTTCTCAAAGAATCCAACAGCAAGACCTGCGAGGTACGCTGCACCTAATGCCGTCGTTTCATTGATTTCCGGACGCTCAACTGGTGCTTGGATGATATCACCTTGGAACTGCATCAAGAAGTCGTTTTTAACTGCTCCACCATCAACACGGAGCGTTTTCATCTCGATGCCTGAATCTTGCTCCATCGCAGATAGGACGTCGCGTGTCTGATAAGCGAGTGATTCAAGTGTCGCGCGGATGAAGTGTTCTTTTTCCGTACCACGTGTCAAACCGAAGACGGCACCACGAACGTCTGAATCCCAGTAAGGTGTACCAAGACCAACGAATGCTGGTACGACGTAGACACCGTCTGAAGACGTGACGCGTGTTGCGTATCCTTCTGATTCTTTGGCATCATCAATGAGACGTAATCCGTCACGTAACCATTGAATCGCAGATCCTGCGACGAAGATACTTCCTTCTAAAGCATACTCCACTTTTCCATCGACGCCCCACGCGATCGTCGTCAGCAATCCGTGATCTGATTTAACAGCCTCTTCCCCTGTGTTCATCAACATGAAGCAGCCTGTACCGTATGTGTTCTTCGCCATTCCTGTATCAAAACACGCTTGACCAAACAATGCGGCTTGCTGATCGCCCGCTGCTCCAGCAATCGGAACTGATTCTCCGAAGAAGTGATACCCTGCTGTCTCTGCGTACACTTCAGAAGATGGTCGTACTTCTGGAAGCATCGCTTTCGGGACATCTAAGATGTCGAGTAACTCGTCATCCCATTTTAATTCATGAATGTTATACATCAACGTACGACTTGCATTCGAATAGTCGGTCACATGTGCTTTTCCGCCGGATAATTTCCAGATGAGCCACGTATCGATCGTACCGAACAATAGTTCACCACGTTCAGCACGTTCCCGTGCTCCTTCGACATGATCTAAAATCCATTTGACTTTCGTACCAGAGAAATAAGCGTCAATCAATAGACCTGTCTTCTCACGGAAGAGCTCGGCATGACCGGCTGCTCGAAGCGCTTCACAGATTTCAGCCGTTTGTCTCGATTGCCACACGACTGCATTGTGAATCGGTTTCCCTGTTTCTTTTTCCCAGACGACAGCTGTTTCACGTTGGTTCGTGATTCCAATACCAGCAATCTGCGACGGCTTTACGTTCGCCTCCGTCAGACAAGTCGCCACGACAGCAAGGACACTTCCCCAAATCTCGTTTGCGTTGTGTTCGACCCAACCTGGTTTCGGAAAATACTGCGTGAATTCCTGTTGTGCTGAATGGACGATCTCGCCGGCACGATTAAACAGGATCGCACGTGTACTCGTCGTTCCCTGATCCAATGACAAAATGTAGTTCTCCATCTCTTCCCCATCCTTTTGTATCTAAATAAGTTAAGCTGACTTTGACTCCACTGACGTTGTTTTGTTCGGACGAACACCGAATCTATAGCATAAGCCTAATATGACGATTGTCACAAGTCCTACAATCCAAAAAGCCGGTGTATCTTTCCCTGTGAAGACCGAACGATAAAACAATCCGCCAAGACTTCCACCGAGAACTGGTCCGAGAACCGGAATCCAAGAGTATCCCCAGTTCGATGATCCTTTTCCATGAATCGGTAGGATGAAGTGGGCGATACGTGGACCAAGGTCCCGCGCCGGATTCATCGCATATCCTGTCGTTCCTCCGAATGACATACCGAGGCTGACGATCAAGAAACCGACGATCAATGGATTTAGACCATCTGAGAACTTATTTGCTCCGATTGATAACAACCCAATGACAAGCAAGAATGTCGCGATCATTTCACTCATTAGATTGGCAAATGTATGTGGAATCGCTGGTGACGTCGCAAAGACGCCGAGTTTCGTTACTGGGTCTTTCGTCTCCGCCCAGTGTGGTAAGTAATGGACGAAAACAAGACTTGCACCAAGTATCCCGCCGGCAATTTGAGCGACGATATAGCCTGGTACGTCTGCCCATGCAAATGAACCGTCAAAGGCTAAACCAAGCGTTACTGCTGGGTTAAGGTGTGCTCCACTGAATTGACCGACGGCATACGCTGCAATCGCCACGGCAAAACCCCATGCAAACGTGATGACAATCCAACCTGCATCCTTCGCAAACGATTTCGTCAAACTAACGCCTGCACCAACACCGTTCCCAAGCGCGACAAGCAAAGCTGTGCCTAAAAATTCCGCTAAAATGGGTGACATATGTGTTCCTCCTTTTGGTTATGTGAAAAAAGCAACATAAAAAGGAGATCCACGTCAGTTCATACTTGAATGTTCTTCAAGCAGGACTCACACGTGAATCTCCCTTTTCTCCGTCACTTTGTATCAACTTGATATCACTATAACAATCAGTGAAAACGCTGTCAAATAATCCGAATGATTTTCCTCACAATCAACTTAAGAGCGTGGTTCAAAATGACGCCACAAGTCCTTATTCGATGTAGTGATACTTGAGGCACCTGCTTCAATCGCTTGTTCCACTTCCTCGACCGTATCGATGAGTCCACCGGCGAATACGAGACGCCCTGTCTTTTCTTTCACTTCTTGAATATACTTTGGCATTAACCCTGGTAACACTTCGATGTAATCAGGTTGCGTCCGTTCCATGAGTTGATAACTTTTTTCGAGTGAACTGGAATCAAGTAAGAACATGCGTTGCATCGTCTTGACCTTTTTTTGACGTGCTTTCAAGATGACGCTCGCCTTCGTCGAAATGACACCATACGGCTTCAATTCTTGGCAGACGTATTCTGTGGCATATTCATCATTTTTTAACCCTTGAACGAGATCCATGTGCAAAAACATTTTTTTGTCGTAACGATGCGCCATCTCATAGACCGCTTTTAAACGCGATACATGCATTTCGAGTAATACCCCATATTCATATGGACTCTTCAACATCTTTTCAAAGTCTTCTAATTTTCTAACGGAAGGCAGGATCTTCTGTCCAAAATATGTCATATGTTCTCCCCCTGATTCGTAATGTGTCCTAAGTATGTCGTGAAACATAAGGAATAGGCAATGCTCTTTTCATGAAAATAAGTGAAAAGAGCGCTACGATTAGGGTATAGCTTAACGAAACGATTTCTTTTCAGGAGGTGAACGCGCAGTCCTACCGTCTGTGCACGTCAATGAGTCAGCAAAAACGGATTGTCATCTATTTATTCTCTATTTTAATTAACGCCTTAGGAAACAGCTTCATGGTGACCGCCTCGATCGGGAGTGCACCTTGGACATCAGCGAGTGAAGCCGTTGCGGCCATCTCCCCTTTAACTGTCGGACTAGCGATCATCGTCTTACATGTGCTCGCTTTGATTGCGGCACTCTCTCTTGGGAGTCGATTTAGTTGGTGGACGATCGTCCTCAGTTTCGCACTCGTCGTTCTGTTCGGCGCTGCGATTGATTTCTTCTTATCGATCCATCAATTGATTTATACACCACAGGGACTTTGGATGCGCGTTGTGTACATGTTGATCGGCATGCCATTGATTTCACTTGGACTCGCTCTCTATCTACAAATCGGATTCGTATTGATGCCACCGGATTACTTGATGAAGTCACTGATCAGTCGCTTTAAAAGTACCTCGCTCGGGGCAACGATCAGCCTCGGCATTCCTTTTTTGATTGCTTGTCTCTTTTCACTGATTGAACGCGAACTGATCGGCATCGGAGTCGGAACTTTCATTTTTCTCTTATTGAACGGTCCACTGATCGAATGGTTTCAGCGATTGTTCCCGATTACAGCACGTCCACCTAAACGGACAAGTTCTTGAATACTGTAAAAGAGCTGCTATTGATAGACAAATTCATCTATCAATAGCAGCTCTTTCATTTACGTATATGATTTTCTTTGGAAGACAAGAATCGATGCACCTAACAAGACGATGATATGAGCCAATACGAACAAGGCGGAGAACGTCAAAGTTGTTCCCATCGCTTCACTCGTACCATAGGTCATAGAATCCTTGAAATACATTGACCAGTCTAAATGCATGAATACGATCCACTTAGCGATTGCTGGTTTGAAACCAACCAGTAAGTTACCCGCAATGCTCGTAAAGAACTGTGCTAGTACGGTGAAGCCGATAATCATTCCAACAGAACGGAACAACAATGAGAAGAATAACGTCATGAATATTGTAAAAATCGGACTGACAACTTCGACGATCGTATCGCGGAACAGAATTGGATCTCCTGCCTCTGAAAACGCAAATGAGCCTGCGTAGACGATCGCAGCGATGAACACGAATTGGAACAACATGATCAAGATCGAAAAGATAAGTTTCGAGAAATAAATCGTCATTCGGGAATACGGACTCATTAATAAGTGTTTCATCGTGTCATAACGTACTTCATTCCCGATGGCTTCTGCCGTGAAGACAATCGTGATGATTCCTAATAGAGATGTCAGTAAAAGGAACGTTGATGAATAATAATCATAACGTGTGAACTCAAAATCATTCGTCTTTGCAACGATGATAATACCAACTGCAATAACGATATATAGTGCTAAAACGATTTTCGCTTTTTTAGTCGTCCACCATTTCATCCATTCATTTTGTATGAGCGAAAGCATGTGAATCCCCCTCTTTTTTCGTTACTTGCAGGAATTGTTCCTCAAGCGTCAAACGTTTAACGGTCAGTTCATGTAAATCGGCAATCGGCACGACGAGTCGAGCGATAGCTGGACATTCACTTTCCGGTGCGGTGATAATGATTTTATTCTCGAGTACTTCTGATGGGTAGTTCGCGACGCGAAGGGCATCGAGTACCTCTATCATCGCTTCTGCATTGACACGAAGAGCGATTTTCGCTCCAGTTTCATTACGAACGGACTCGACCGACTTGATGACACCCTGATCGATGATCGCATAACGATCACTGATTTGTTCCATCTCACTCAACATATGGCTTGAAATTAAAATCGCGATATCTTGCTCACGCGCCATTTGGCGTAAATATTCACGAAGCTCTGCAATTCCGGATGGATCCAGACCATTCGTCGGTTCATCTAAAATCAAGACGCGCGGGTTATGTAGCAAGGCACGAGCAATTCCGAGTCGTTGCTTCATTCCGAGTGAGTACTCTCCGACTTTTTTTGAAAGCTTTCCTTCAAGACCAACGAGTCGTGCTAGTGCATCATAATCCACTTGACCGAGTCCCGGAATGAGATTTTTTGCATGAACTAAGTTTTGTTTTCCTGTCAGATAAGGATAAAACGCTGGATTTTCAACGATTGCTCCGATTTGCGTCAGCGCTTTCGAACGCTCTTCTACGACATCAAATCCATTGACTGTGACTTTCCCTGCATCCTGCTCGAGTAGTCCCGTGATGATCCGAATCGTCGTCGTCTTCCCTGCTCCATTCGGTCCGAGGAAGCCGAACACTTCTCCTGGGGATACCTCAAAACTGACGTCTTTTAAAATTTGCTCTTTTCCGAGACGCTTTGAGATATTTTCAATCTTTAACATCTGCTCTTCCTCCTCATTCATATTTTGTCTATGCTATTAGTGTACGTGATTTTAAAGGATAAGTTTCATTTCTTACAAATATGTAATCTGATTCCAATTAAAAAGGCGTAACAACAGAAATTTTATATTAAAAATAAAGAATGGAGTCGCTAGATGATTCGCTTTGAACAAGTAACACATGATCACTTTCCGATCATCCAATCGTTGTACGCGAGCGTTCCTGCATATGCGCTCTTAGAAGAACGAGTGCTTCCGCTCTCTGATTCGACCTTACAGGAAGAGTTTTTAAATCCCGATACCGTATCGCTGATTGGGTATGTAGACGGAGAACCCGTCTTACTGATTGATTACCTACCGAAGCATCCAAAAGACGGTACACCTTGGATCGGTCTATTTTTACTGGATGCTTCTCAGCACGGTACGGGAACTAGCAGTCGGTTACTATCTGCTTTTTGTGATCAGTTTCTAAGTCAGGAACCTCACATTCATCTCGCGGTCTTACCCGATAATTTAAGAGCCCGTCGTTTTTGGGAAAAACACGAATTTCGATATGTACGAACGAGTATCTCGAACCGCGAACAACAGGTAGACGTCTACGTGTATGATGTAAGTAAAAAAAAATGAAAACGCATGAATGGAGTATCGCACAATGTTCAGACTCTCACTTCGCTTTGATGTTTTGTTAGCGGGATTGATTTCCCTGCTATTTTTTAGCATGACGCTCGGATTAACTTTTTTCATTAGTCAACATGCAACAAACCGACTCCAATCGGAAGTCGGGATGAATCTGTCAACGACTGCTCACCAACTGTCTGATAAGCTTGATCATTACATGTGGTCACGTTATGCCGAAGTAAAATTGCTGGGTTCTTTATCAACGATTCAACAAACAGAACAAAAAGCAGAAACACGGCAGACACTCGAAGAGTTACAACGACAGATTCCTGACTTTTCTTGGATTGGTCGCTTAGATGCGAAAGGCAAAGTCGTTGCGTCAACGAATCAGATTCTTGAAGGAACATCGATCAAGGAACGCCCCGTCTTCCAACAAGCCTTATCACAACCATTCATCGGGGATGTCCATGAAGCTGTTCTACTCGCAAAATTATTGCCAAACCCAAGCGGTGAACCGTTACAATTCGTCGATATTAGTACACCTTTGTACGATAAGGGGCGATTTTCTGGTGTCCTTGCGACACATCTCAGCTTCGAATGGGCAAAAGCAATCGAACAAAGTTTTCAGAGCGCCACGTCCTCTCTCCAACAAGTCGATGTCTTCATCATTAGTCAAGATCGAAAGACGATTTTGCTTGGACCGAACGGATGGAGCGGTAAAACATTACCTGATAGCGTAACGCTGACTTCGAATGCTTCTGCGACCGCTTCTTTGCAAGGGAAAGAATTCGTCTCTGGTCAAAGTACAAGCCGAGGTTACAAGGATTACGATGGATTAGGTTGGACGGTTCTCGTGCGTCAACCGACTTCGATTGCCTTCGCTGATGCCGACGCTTTACGTCAAACGATTTTTATCGCCGGATTGATTGCCTCTTTCATCACAGCCTTACTCGGATGGATGTTAGCGAAGTTATTGACACGACCATTATTAAAAATCACGCATGCCGCACAGCAAATGCAGGATGATCCCTCAAAATCACTCCCGAATCATCGTGGAATCCGAGAAATCGAGACACTGACGGATGCCTTACAACGACTGATTCATCGCTTGCTACATACCGAACAAGAGAAATTAACGTTTGAACGCTTGTCACAACGCGATAGCCTGACGGGTCTCGCGAACCGCAACGGTCTCGCTCAATACATCGAACAATTGCCTGCAGAAACGCATTCTATCTATCTTTGCCTTGATTTAGACGGCTTTAAAGCAGTCAATGATACGTATGGTCACGCGCTAGGTGATCTCCTGCTGATCGAGGTCAGTCAACGTCTCGAACAGTTGCTTCCACCTGGTGGATTCGTAGCTCGTCTGGGCGGCGATGAGTTCATCATCGTCTTGACGACTCAATCCTTAACAGAAGCACGATACTTAGGTGAACAATGGATCGCTCACGTCTCGATGCCGTATCACTTAGAAGAACAAACCGTCCACATCGGTATGAGTATCGGAGTCGCCGAACAGGTGACAGGAGAATCACTCGAACAAGTCATGCATCGCGCTGATTTAGCGCTCTATCGTTCGAAGCAAAATGGCAGAGGATGTATGTCCGTTCATTGACCATTCAGGACGGAGGATTGACAAGCGCAGCTCTCCTCCGTAAGGTGAACGAGAGAAGCGTATAATTTTTCAACGAGGAGCTGTCAACATGAATCAATGGACACGTGAAGCACGATACCGTCCCCTCTCGGATGTCGATCCGAGCGTCTACCAAGCGATGAAGGAAGAAGTTCGAACATCTCCTTGGCGATTTTCTTACCATATTCAACCTCCGACCGGACTTTTGAATGATCCGAACGGCTTCGTCTATCATGACGGTCTCTATCATTTGTTTTATCAATGGTTTCCACTCGGACCCGTACACGGGCTGAAGTACTGGTATCACATGACATCAAAAGATCTTGTACATTGGTTCGATGAAGGAGCTGCCTTGATCCCAAATAACGATCCTGATTCACACGGTGCTTATTCCGGTAGTGGCTTCATTAAAGATGATCAAGTGCACATCATGTACACCGGTAATAAACGGGATGCGGATTGGAATCGCCATACGAGCCAAATCGTCGGTCATCTCCGCTCGGATGGACGAATCGAAAAACATTTACCACCTGCTATTCCAAACGTTCCTGAAGGATATACGGAACATTTCCGTGATCCGAAAGTCTTCCAAGATGCATCGGGCATTTGGTACTGCATCATTGGTGCACAGCGTAGTGACTTGACGGGTTGTACTGTCATCTATCAGTCTCAAGATGCAGAGCACTGGACATTCCTCGGTGAGTTACAGACGAATTACTCGACATTCGGTTATATGTGGGAATGTCCTGATTATTTCGAGCTGGATGGAAAAGGGATCCTCCTCTTTAGCCCTCAAGGGATTGAACCAGATGGTCCGAACTATCAAAATATTTTCCAGTCCGGTTATTTCATCGGCGAACCGTTAGCTTTACCCGACTTAACATTCACACACGAATCGTTCCAAGAACTCGATTTCGGATTTGACTTCTACGCGCCACAAACAACTGAGGCGGCAGATGGTCGACGGATTCTTGTTGGTTGGATGGGGTTACCGGATATCAGTTATCCTTCTGACATCTATAACTGGGCACATGCTTTAACATTGCCTCGTGAATTAACGATCGAACAGGGACAACTTCGTCAACGACCTGTCAATGAACTGACACAGCTACGAAAAGAGACGCTGTTTGACGAAACTATTCTTTTCGAACAAGACGTGACAATTGCGGAAGCCGAGATTTTCGAGCTCGTGATGACAGACTTGAAACTGTCGTCGGACTCGTTCCGCTTCTCGATTCGTCAAGACGCCACAGAAGAAACCGTATTCCATTACGATGCTGTATCACGTCAATTTACTATCGATCGAAGCCGATCAGGTGCAGAAGTACCTGCTGAATCATTCGGCACTTCGCGATCGACGATTCTTGCGAAGGACTTGCATACATTACGTCTGTTCGTGGATCGTTCTTCGTTTGAACTTTTTCTAAATGACGGAGAAGCCGTTGCATCTGGACGGATTTTCCCGAAAACATCCAGTCGAGGTATTGTCTTCTCTGGTGAAGCAGGTGCGCATTTATCACTCTACGATTTATCTTAAATAAAAAAGCATTTTCCTGAATAGAATCAGGAAAATGCTTTTTTGCTTCAATGCTTCAATCGTGATTCTTTTTCTAGATCAAATGCAAGGATGTGCTGCTCCCCAATTGGACCCATGACGGACTGTAACGTATCAACGTATCCCGTTTTGAAATACAGTGATTTTGCAGCAATATTCTTTTTATTGACCGCTAGTGTGATCGCTGTGACTTCTGGAAAATGATGATGCACGAACTCTGGCAACTGCATCATTGCCTCTTTCGCATATCCTTGGTGCTGATGGCGTGCATCAATGGAAAAGGCACGTAATAGGACACTTTGTTCATGTGTTCGATGTGTTTTAGGGGGATTAAGATGAAGAATAAAAAATCCGACGACTAAATCGTCTTTTTTGATGACAACCGGGAATTTATCTGGATGGGCAACCGCATCTGTGACGACATCCGTCGGAAAAGAAGTAAACTGGACTTGTTCTTCCGGAAGAATGAACGCATCACATTGTTCATAATGTTCATTCGTATACATGTGTAATTTCACTACAGACATTCTCATTCCGCCTTCCCTCTTTGTACAGGACAAGAGAGTACTCTCTTACATCTATTCCCATTTTAATATTTTTGTATCCATTTGCCTAGTCTTTTAGGGTACTCGTCTTACATAACATCCAATAGGCTCTTGTCTCTTTATTCCACGGTTCTTCTTTCCGTAATCCAATCCTGACACTAAAAATGATACACTAGGGAAAGTTCGATTATTGGACGAGAAATAAATACGCTCGAGGTGAACTGTATCATGCATGAAGATTTTTTCGAACAGATGGAGCGATTGACCGGCATTCAACTGAATCCTGTCCAACAACAGGCAATCGAACATGACCATGGTCCGTTGCTGTTACTCGCCTCACCCGGCTCTGGAAAAACAACGACGCTTAATTTTAAGATTGCCTATTTGATTTTACAAAAAAAGATCGAACCACATCGTATTTTAGGGCTGACCTTCAGTAAGGCAGCAGCTCGCGAGATGGCGGATCGTTTTTATCATCTATTTCACGAATTAATTGGAACGACAGCGGCATTCTCGACGATTCATAGCTTTGCTTTTCAAGTCGTTCGGGATCATACATCCCAGCAACGTCTCTCCTATACGATCATTGAGGGACCAATGGATCAACAACATCCGAATGCGCCACATAAACGCATGTTACTCCGGCGTATTTTCCAGGAAATTAATCGGAGTGTCATTACCGACGACCAGATGGATGAGTTATTACGAATGATTTCCTTCGTCAAGAACCGTCTTCTTTCTTTAAAGGAAATCAAGGCAGTACCGACGACGATCAAACATTTCCCTGATATCTATGTCGCGTATGAACAATTCAAGTCGCGTGATCCCTTACATCCGTTACTCGACTTTGATGATATGTTGACGTATGCGAATACGATTTTGGAGCAAGACCGTCGTCTGTTGCAACATTATCAGCGTCGCTTTGACTATATCCTAACGGATGAGAGCCAGGATACGTCACTCGTTCAACATCAATTGGTCGAAAAGTTAGCCTTACCGCATAACCGACTTTGTGTCGTTGCAGACGATGATCAGACGCTATACAGCTGGCGTGGCGCGGACGCTTCTAAAATTTTGCACTTCAAAGATACGTATCCGAATGCGACGATTCTTTACATGGAACAAAATTATCGTTCGTCTCAAGACATCGTATCCGTCGCGAACCAATTCATTCAGCGCAATAAAGCACGCTATCCGAAACAGATGTTCACGGAGAACGCTGCTGTTCGTCCGATCATCTTAGAGACGTTACCAACTTACGAGGATCAGACCCGCTATCTGTTGAATCAACTACGGACAGAGACGAATTACCGCGAAGTGGCCATCTTATATCGCAACAATGCTTCTTCGATCAACGTCATGAATGCGTTGGATCAAGCAAATATTCCGTTTTATATTAAGGATGTCGATCATAAATTCTTCAGTCATTGGATTTTGAAGGATATCTTAAACTTCATGACATTCGCACAAGATCCGACAGATATCGATGTGTTAGCAACTATTCATACGAAATTCGCCGGGTACATTTCAAAAGCGCAACTTTCTCAATTGCAACAGTTCGGTACGGGTGAATCTGTATTTGATCTACTCATAAACAAAATCGAGATGAAGTTTTATCAAAAGAAACAACTTCAACAAATGAAGCGCACGTTCGCTTCCATTCAGACCGTTCGACCGTCTGCTGCCCTCTCATTGATTCGTCATGAACTGGGCTACGAAAAGAATTTGCGGAAAATGAGTGAGAGTCTCGGTTTTAGTCTCGATCACCTGCTTGAGACATTAAATACGATCGATAACATCGCAAGTGATGTACCGACGTTACTCGCCTTTCGTGAGCGGATCGCGCATCTCGAACAGTTGATGCGTGATGCGAAACAAAACAAAAATCAAAATGCGGTCACCCTTTCGACCTTTCACAGTGCAAAGGGGCTTGAATTTGATCGCGTCTTTATGATTGATCTCGTTGCTGGTATTCTTCCATCGGCTGACACGATCAAGGCGTACAAGAATGGACAACTCGATGATATGGAAGAAGCAGCACGCTTGTTTTATGTCGGGATGACACGAGCGCGACACGAACTGCATCTCCTGTCTTATCGTTTTAAATCGAAATCGTTCGATGTCTCACCATTCGTCGAAGACGTTCATCGTCTTGTTACACCGGATTCCGCAAAACGAAAAATAGAACGCCAACGTCCTGCCATTGCAGCGCGAGCTAAAGTTCCTCCACTTCCGATCACTGAGAACATGCGTGTCTCGCATACAGCATTTGGTCCCGGAACCGTCTTGCACCTGGTTGACGATGTGCTAGAAATTTCATTTGATCAAGGAATGAAAAAACAGCTTTCGTTACAAGTCTGCTCCGAAAATGCATTACTCGAAATTTTATGAGCCAAAAAAGCCTGTTTCACATAAATATGTGAGACAGGCTTTTGGTATATATCAGTTTTTAGGTGATGACTCATTTTGACGAATCAAGGCATCTCTGATTTCTGTCAATAGTTTTTCTTCTGTCGTTGGTACCGCTTCTTCTTCGACGACTTCTTCCTTCTTCCGGAATGAAGTGATTCCTTTGACAAAGATAAACAGTGCAAAGGCGATCAACAAGAACTCGATACTCGCTTGAAGAAATTGACCGTACTGCAACTCTGCATTTCCGACCATGACCGATAATCCTTTGACATCAATGCCCCCGATGATGATACCGATCAGTGGCATAAAGACGCTGTCGACGAGGGATTTGATGATCCCACTAAACGCAGCACCCAGAATAACCCCGACCGCTAAATCGATCACATTGCCTCGAAAAGCAAACTCCTTAAATGCCTTAAACATGAAACGTCCCCCTTACCAAGCACGGGACGCCAGTTGCTGAATCGCATATCCGACGCCGTGCTCATCGTTTATTTTCGTCACATGATGCGCAATCGCTTTTGCTTCATCATGACCATTCCCCATCGCGATCGCCTTTCCAGCAACCTTAAACATGGGAAGATCGTTCAGATTATCACCGATGACAGCGACTTGTTCGATCGGCACACCAAGGTGGTCCGCGAGGATTTTAACTGCCGTTCCTTTATCGGCACCGACTGCCATGACTTCGATGTTATCGTGTCCTGACGACGTGACATAGACACCCTCGACTTTCTGCTCGATTTCCTGCCAGATTGTTTTCATCAATTCTTGATCAAATGAGAACGAAATGAACTTGAATACTTTTCCCGCTTGATTACGAATGTATGACCGGAATCCATCAATCATCTTGACGTCTTCGTGGACATAATAGCGATCGTGGAAGAAATCAAGCACTTGTTTTGCCCGATCACTTTCTTCACTTAATTCTTTTAACGAATCGTAGGCTGCATCAATCGTCGCTCCTTGCGCTGTCACGAGTCCTTGATCACAGAACATCTCGAAGAAGACTTCGTACTGGCTAATGATGCCGTAAATTTGCTGTGCTTGTTCTGTCGTCAGAGTCGTCGCACTCAACTCTTCTCCATCGACGGTCATCACACGTGCCCCGTTTGAAGCAATGATTGGACAGTGGATTCCTGCGGCATCCGTCAATTCTTTAGCATTTAAGTAATTACGTCCTGTTGCAATTGCAAACTCGACACCTTGTTCGCGTGCTGCTTCAATTGCCTGAATCGTCTCCGGCTCTATTCGTTGTTTGCCCGAAAGAACGGTACCATCCATGTCTGATACGAGTAATTTGATTGGATTTGCCATCGTCTTCACTCTCCTCTTTTTCTATTTCCATACTACTATACCATTTTTCACATTTTGACTGGTCGTAAACACGGTTTACAAAATCGGTGACAACAAACGCGAAATACTTTCCTTGAATTTGATCATTCTTGAACGCGCAACATACGACTCGACCGTCATGAGCTTTGATACCTCACAATCGGCTAAGAAGAGCCGTTCTAGTTCAATCGCTACTGCCTGGTCATAGACGATTGTATTCATTTCGAAGTTTAAACGAAAACTTCGCGCATCGATATTCGTTGTTCCGACCGAAGCAATTTCTCCATCGACGACGATTGTCTTCGCATGCAAAAATCCAGGTTCATACGTGTAGATTTTAGCTCCGTAAGATAGCAGTTCCCCTACAGCAGCAGTCGTTGCCCAGTAAACGAATGGATGGTCCGGTTTGTTCGGAATCATGATGCGTACTTCCACTCCGGATAAGAGGGCTGCCTTACATGCATCTAAATAACTCGTGTCTGGAATGAAATAAGGCGATTGGATATAAATCGTCCGTTTTGCTTCGTTGATCATTTTAATCAAGGCAAGCTTCAAATACTCTGAACGAGAATCCGGACCCGATGTGACGATTTGCATCGGTAATATATCCTGAATCCTATGCGTTCCATAGTAAAACAAAGATTTTTCCGTATAGACGTCACTTGCTTGGTTCCAGTCGAGAATAAAGCGATCGAGTTGATCGTGAACGACGTCACCTTCCAAGCGAAAATGTGTATCCCGCCAGTAGCCGAACTTTTCATCGATACCGAGATATTCCGTACCAACGTTGAACCCACCAATGTAGCCGATTCGACCGTCGATGATACAGGATTTACGGTGATTGCGGTTGTTCAATCGAAAATTAACGAATCCAATCGTCGACGGGAAAAAGGCAAACACTTCTCCCCCGTGTGCGAGTAAATCCTTGAAATCCGTCCGTTTGAGACTACGTGATCCGACAGCATCATACAATAGACGGACTTTGATCCCACGACGGGCACAATCGGTCAATGTATCGATCAACGCTAACCCGAGGCGATCTTTCTGAATGATGTAATATTGGATATTCACTTCATGCTCAGCCTGGCGGATATCTTGAATCATCCGATTGAACTTCTGCTCGCCATCCGAAAGAATCTGTAGTTGATTCGAGAGACTGAGTAACGAACCGTTCGACATCAGGTTCATCCGAATCATATCCCGGTGTTTTTGAATCATCGGGTGCCGTCCCATCGTTACAAGTTCTTTTTTCTGTAAGGCGATCCGTCTATCCTGTTCCAGTTGTTCTTCATCCGTGACACGATAAAAATTCGTTTTTTTCAACAGTCTTCCGAAAAACAGATAGACGAGAAACCCAACTAGCGGAACGAAATACAAGATGAATACCCATGCCCACGTCGCACCAATATCGCGTCGCTCGAGAAAAATAACCGTCAGGACAGCCAAGATATTCATGATAAGCAATCCGTAGACGATGATGATCGTGAACGTACTCCATACTTCCACCATACGATTCCCTCCCGCTTCAACGGTATTCTTCGATTTTGATTCCTCTGTCTCTTATTCCCGTTTCCTTCCGTGTCATTCTTCTGAAGACAAAAAAACCTTTTTGAAGCACTGATAGCTTCAAAAAGGTTTAGGTGTGTCATGATTCTTTACATGGTTCCGGTTGTTGTAACGCCATTTGTTCAAGCGTCGCTTTGACACCTGCTACACAGTCTGGCAAACCAACACCATCATAAGCGAGTCCGGCTAAATGAATGTGTGGATAGTGAGAAGCGACGATTTCTCGCACTTCTTGAATCCGCTGTGCATGTCCTACCGTATAGGCCGGTAAGCCGTCTAATAAACGACTGATGACGACACGTTCCGGTTGCAATGGACGACCACAGATGTTTTCAAGATCTTCTAAGACGACACGTTCAATCATTTCGTCTGATTCACGAACGAGTGCATCTTTTCCGGGGCGTCCGATGAAGGCTCGGAGCACGGTATGATTCGGTGCTGCATGATTCCACTTTTGATCAATCGCCGTGCATGCTGTAATTGAATACGGTGCCCGACGGTTGACGATGAATCCCGTTCCATCAATCGGTAACGCCGTTTCCTTATCAAAAATCAACGTGACTGTCGCCGTCGAGTGTGTCGAGAGGTTCGCAAGCCCAGGCAGCGTCGCTTCTGGTAACAGGGACACGACTTGGCGATGCGGAATCGTTAACAAAATATCATCGGCATACTCTGGACCATGATCCGTTTCGAGACGATACCGCCCGTCTTCTTCCCGTTTAATCGAGCGAAGTGGTGTCTCAAGACGAATTTCTGTCCGTTCAAGCACCTCTTCTAGCCGCTCGACGAGAGACTCGAGTCCAGTAGCGAGCGATAAAAATTGACCTGTCGCTTTGAGCGTCGGACCTTGTTGTTGATCAAGCGGACGCATGAGGCGCATCCCTTCGAACAAGCTTCCCGCCTTTTGCTCATTCACAACGAATTGCGGGTAGGTCGCAAACGTACTCATCCGATCGATATCACCAGCATAAATGCCTGAAAGAAGCGGTTCGATCAACTTCTCGACGAGCGCATCTCCAAGACGCGGACGCAGGTATTCCCCTAATGGGATGTCTGTTTCCGGAATCGTCAAATCAGGAGCAGGGTGAAGCAAGCGTTCTGTCACCTCTGCCTTTTCTTCTTCCGTCAGTAGAGACGTCTCTGCGAATAACTCTAAATCGGTCGGGATCCCCATGACGGCACCTTTTGGAATCGGGTGGAGACCGCGCGCATCCAAGATATACGCTTGCGACGTGTTATTGCGAACGAGTTGCTCCCCTAATCCGATCTCTTCGATGAGATCCGTCAACACGTGTTTCCGTGCGACGTATGAATCCGGTCCCCGCTCGATCGTCAATCCTTCGTCCCGATATGTCGCCACCTTACCACCGAGACGACCCTCTGCCTCGAGTAACGTGATGTTCATCTCCGGAAACTGCTTCTCTGCATAATAGGCGGCTGCAAGTCCTGATATACCACCGCCCACGATGACGAGACGTTTACTGGACATAACTACCCACCTGTTTCGCGACGGCTTCCGTGACAGCTTTCATGAAAGCTGGATCCGCGTTTGGCATGACAGGTCGCGCATAATGAATTCCGAGTTCGTCGCAGACGACTTTACACTCGTAATCATTATCGAACAATACTTCTAGGTGATCGGCAACGAAACCAACGGGTACGTAGACGAATGCTTCGTATCCTTTTTCTTCGTAGACGTCACGTGTCAAATCCTGAACATCTGGTCCAAGCCATGGTTCTGGCGTTTGTCCAGCCGATTGCCAGCCTGTGATCATATGCGGTACACCAGCACGTTGCGCGATCAATTCAGCTGTTTCCTTCAATTGTTCTGGGTATGGATCACCGTTTGCAATGATTTTTTCAGGTAGACTGTGTGCTGAAACGACGAGAACGGCTTTCTCTTCAGATACTGGTAAAGCGTCGAACGTCTTGCGAATTTCTTTACCCCACCAATCGAGAAACGCTTCTTCTTTGTACCACGATTCAACGGATGCGAGACGGATACCGTGTTGGTCCGCGACTTCCTTCGCACGACCGTTATATGAACGGATACTGAACGTCGAATAGTGCGGTGCTAAAACGACTGTGACCGCTTCTGTGATGCCGTCTTTTGCCATTTGCTCGACAGCATCCTCAACGAATGGCTCGATGTGCTTTAGACCAAGATAAAGCTTAAACTCGATTTCACCGGCATATTTCTCAGACAATTGACGGTGTAGCTCTTCAGCCTGATCAATCGTGACTTGTGCGAGTGGTGAGACACCACCGATGGCTTCGTAACGTTCCGTTAACTCTGCCAATGCTTCTGGAGACGGTTTACGTCCGCGACGAATGTGCGTATAATAACGCTCGATATCTTCTGGTTTATATGGCGTACCGTACGCCATAACAAGTAGTCCTAACGTCTTCATTTTCCTACCTCCATTTTTTCTTTCGAATAATCATGGATAAATGCAGTCAAACGTTTCAATACTTCTGGATCGACTTCCGGGAAGATGCCGTGACCGAGGTTAAAGATAAATCCTGGTTGCTTCATTCCCATATCGAGAATTTCCTTCGTTTTTGCTTCAAGGATATCCCATGGTGCTAACAGATAAGACGGGTCGAGGTTTCCTTGGACAGGTTTCGTCAGTCCACGCTCACGTGCTTCGTCAATCGACAAACGCCAATCAAGTCCGACGACGTCTAACGGTAAACTGTGCCATTCCTCTGCCAAGTGACTCGCTCCTACACCGAACATGATCATCGGCACGCCTGTATCTTTTAATTCTGTGAAAATGCGTTCCATCGTTGGCTTGATGTAACGGACATAATCTTTCCGGCTTGTCGTTCCGACCCATGAATCAAAGATTTGGAACGCTTGTATTCCTGCATCCACTTGTGATTTGATGTAATCGATGACCATGTCACCTAGTTTCTCCATTAAGGCATGCCATACCTCAGGTTGTCCATACATCAATGCTTTCGTTTTATGGTATCCCTTTGAAGGACCACCTTCAATCATATAGCTCGCAAGCGTGAATGGTGCCCCGGAAAAACCAATCAACGGTACTTCGAGTCGTTCCCGTAACAAACGAATCGTTTCATAGATATATGGAATATCTTCACGGTTAAATGGTTGTAATGCTTCGACATCTGCCATCGTGCGAATCGGGTTCGCGATGACTGGACCGATACCACTCTTGATTTCGACGTCAACGCCCATCGATGGAAGTGGCGTCATGATGTCTTTATACAGAATCGCTGCATCGACCCCTAATTGTTTTACAGGTAGTTCTGTCACATATGCGCCTAGTTCCGAGTCATGTGTGATCTCGAAAAGCGTCCGCGTCTTCTTGATTTCACGATATTCCGCTTGATAACGACCTGCTTGTCGCATGTACCAGACGGGAACGTGATCAATCTGCTCGCCACGGATCGCCCGCAAAAACGTATCATTGAATTTCTTCATCATAACTACCCCTTTATACTCGTTCTAACGCCCCAAAAAAACGTACGATAAGTTTGTGAACACAGAAACATTATATCTGAAATTAAGAAGTCTGTGCCAATAAATCGTTTACAAAATGACAGTTCTGTTACCAGTTCATGAAATGTTCACTGTTTCTTGTAAAGACCGAACGCAGCGTTTAACTGACCGCGGATCAAGTCTGAACGTTGCTGTTCCGTTACCTTACGTTCTTTTTCTCGAATTTCGTGCGTACGCCAGCCATCCTCGATTTTTTCCGCGACTTCGACGAGTCGCTCGACATCCGTAAACGAATATTTTCGTGTTTTTCCATTTGTCCGTTCTGGAAAGATCAACTTCCGTTCCTCATAGTAACGAATCTGACGTTCTGACAAGCCGGTCAATTCACAGACGATTCCAATCGACATCACCTTTTTTTCACGGTAGTTCATCTTCGTCACTCCTTTCCACAAAAATACCATGTCAGATTTTCTGACACAACACGTTTCTTTGAAAGTATTTCCGTCTAAAGTAAACACATACTTTAAATGGATAAAGGAGGAACGACAATGAAACTGGAACAACTCGCTATCTCAGTCGATACGTTTTATGTCTTATTCGCAGCACTGCTCGTCTTTACGATGCAAATCGGATTCTTACTTCTAGAAACAGGGATGTTACGGGCGAAGAACGCGGGGCACGTCGCCGTCAAACAAATCATCAGCTTCTCGGTTGCCGCTCTCGCCTTTTGGGCCATCGGATTCGGATTGACGTTTGGTGATGGCAATTCTATCATCGGAACGGAAGGATTCTTTTTACAAGGAGGATTCAGCAGTCTTGATTGGTCGAACATCACGATTGATGTGAAGTTCCTCTTCCAACTCTCATTCGTCGCTGTCTCCCTCGCGATCGCTTGGGGCGGATTCGCAGAACGTGCTAAATTATCCGTCTACCTGTTGTTCGGAACGTTTTTCGTTGCTATCATCTATCCGATCATTGCACGTTCCGTTTGGGCAGGTGGATTCCTTGGTTCGCTCGGGATGCAAGACTTCGCTGGATCAACGGTCGTTCACTTACAAGGTGGGATTGCTGCACTCGTTGCTGCTTTACTGCTCAAGAAACGAATCGGTGCTGAAAAAACACCGTTACTCGGACACAACGTCATCTATTCTGTCGTTGGTGCCTTCATCCTCTGGTTATGTTGGTTCGGCTTCAATGCTGGTTCGACACTAACGATTGCCGATGGATTCTTTAGTTACGTTGCCTTGACGACGTTACTTGCGACTGCAGCAGGTGCCCTCGGTGCTCTTGCCATCTCATTCTGGCACCGTCGTGTCGCAGATATCCCTTCGATCATCAACGGTGTCTTAGCTGCACTCGTTGCCATCACAGCAGCCTGTGCCTTCGTCGAACCATGGGCAGCTGTCGTCATCGGTTTCCTCGCTGGTGTGATCACATATGGAACGAGCATTCTTCTCGCAAGCCGTGTCGATGATCCATTATGTGCCTTCTCCGTTCATGGCGTCGCTGGTATCTGGGGTACACTCGCAACTGGATTCTTCGCTTCACCACGACTCGTTGAAATCACAGGGATCGGACAAGCTGGTCTCTTCTATGGTGGCGGTTTTACGCAACTCGGTGTTCAAGCACTTGGTGTCGTCTTTGCCGTCGTCATCGTCAGTGTCTTGAGTTATGCATTCTTAAAAGTTCTCGACCTTACGATTGGTCTTCGGATCACACGCGAAGATGAACTCCGCGGACTGGACGTTGCGGAACATGGTCAATCTTCTTACGATCTCCCTGCTCCTGTCAGCAAAGAATTGCGTATGGTCGAAGAAGAAGATCTCTCAAACGAACGCGTCAATTAATAAAAAGAACAAGAGCCTACACGATGGATTCATCGCGTAGGCTCTTTCTTGTTTATTATTTTCGAGCGTAGTATTCACCAATCACAAGCGCCAAGGCTGCCCCACCAACGACATAGATGGATCCGCTTAAAAAGAATCCAAGTAGCGTCAAGACGATGCATTGACTGATTGCTGCGAAGCGGATGATTTTTCGTTTCGCCTGTACAGCATTTCCAAACGGTAATAGACGAGTCAATAGATGTTGGTCCACTGCCTTCGTGAACGGTGCTAGTTGAAAGCTTGTCAATCCTGCAAACGCAGGGATTGCAAGCGCAACGAACAACTCGTTGCCACTCGCTAACCACATGAACACAGCCCCGATCAGCGTCAAACGAACAATCAATCCGATCCCGTCTCCACTCCGGATGAACTGTTTGACATACAAGTAATCGAATGTCGTTTGCGCTCGATATGGAATCCGCTCGACCATGTTACTCAAGAGACGACGGCGTTTATATGTTGCCGATAAATGCGGCACATCGACGAACCAGTTCGCTAATCGATAAAAACGATCACGCGATTCCTGCTCAAGAGCAATCCATTCGCGTAGAGGAAGATGGTCCTGACGCTTCAAATGGAGTACGACCATTAAGAGAAGTGCGACGACGATTGTCATCCACGCCATATCGATGATGACGAGAAGTGCCGCTCCGAACGCATATAACATTACCGTCCGATGTGCGATGCCTTCAAGCTTTGATAAATTCGCAGCCGCTCCGAACAAAGCAAGCGCTACCCCAAGTAAAACAAGTTCAAGTGGTGTCGTCTGTTCCGTTCGAACATAGAGAACAACGACAGCTAAAAACGGAATCACGGCACGGATGATACCAAAGACCGCATTGTACGCTCGTACTTGTTGCATAAACCCTGATAACTTCGCTAATACCGGTAACAGAAACACTTGATCCGCTTCGACGAGAAACGTCCGACTTGTTCGGTAGAGCGGTAAAATCAGAAATAAGGCTGCCATGACGAATCGACCAGGAAACGATGGATCGAGTTGGTCGAGGAAACGACCGTAGACGACTAAACCGTACAAAATAACGAAGTAAACGGTGAATAACAGTCCACCATTCGCCATATATCGTGTATATTTCACTGTTTCCGTCATCGCCGCCTGGTATCGTTCCTTCCATAAGGACTGGCTGTTCATCGTTCCGCCTCCTCGATTGCGGCAACGTACAGATCATCCAGCGTTCCATCTTGCAGTCCATATCGCGCTCGTAAAGCAGCTGTCGTTCCTTCTGCTGCAATGTGACCCTCATGTAAGAGCACGAATCGATTACAGTGACGCTCGGCTGTCTCAAGGATATGTGTTGACATTAAGATCCCTTTTCCATCCTGTTTCAGTTCACTAAAAATCTGAAGTAACTCACGAATCGCTAAAGGGTCTAGTCCAACGAACGGTTCATCGACGATCAACAGCTCACTCCCTGTGACGAGTGCGCACAAGATCATCGCTTTTTGTTTCATTCCTTTTGAGAAGACACTTGGAAACCATTCGAGTTGCTTCGTCATCCGAAGTCGTTCAGCGTAATGTTGCGCGCGTTCTGTCGCGATCGCTTCTTCGACGTCATATCCTTGCGCCATCAGACGAAGGTGCTCCCGTAATGTCAGTTGTTCATATAACATCGGCTGTTCTGGAATATATGCAACTTGGCGACGATATTCGGTTTCGTTCGTTGCTAAATCCATTCCATTGATTCGAACTGATCCCGTCTTAACTGGTAAAAGACCGAGTATGTGCTTGATCGTCGTTGATTTTCCTGCACCGTTCAACCCAATCAGACCGACGAGTTCACCCCGATCCACTTCGATATTGATGTCATGCAGAACGGTTTTTGACCCGTATCCCCCAGACAAACCTTTAATGTCTAATAACATATTTGCCACTCCCTTTAGGCTCATCGTAAAGTAGACTCGCTTCGTTTTTCTAGCGTAACGCCTAGTTTTTTAAAATATAATGTTTTAATACTTGTTTTTTCGGTAATTACTCTAAGTGTAATCGTTACATCAATATATGAAAACGATTTACATGTAAATTGAAAGTGAAATCAATGAATCGTCCATTCATTCTCTATCAAGTGGTCTAATCGTCTAGTCATTTAAAGAATGAACTAAAGAATGAACGATTTCAGATTTTTTCATTTTCGCACGTGTTTATAACTGCCTGAAAACAGGTAAAACTAATATGTAGAGGAGATGTTTAGAAATGGGTTTCTTATGGGCACTCATCATTGGTGGTCTCATCGGTTGGATCGCAAGTTTAATTATCGGGAAAGACGTACCGGGTGGCATCATCGGTAACATTATCGCTGGTTTCATCGGTTCGATGATCGGTCAAGCCATCTTTGGTTCAATGGGACCAAAAATCGCTGGTTTCGCAGTCATTCCGGCTATTCTCGGAGCAGTCATCTTGATCTTCATCGTCTCACTTATTCTCCGGGCAGTACGTAAGTAATCATAGATCTTAAATTGAAAAGGAGTGTTTTAAATGGGATTCTTATGGGCGTTAATCGTCGGTGGTATTATTGGTTGGCTAGCAAGCTTGATTTTAGGTAAGGATGTTCCAGGCGGTATCATTGGTAACATCATCGCTGGTTTTGTTGGTGCATTGATCGGTCAAGCATTATTCGGAAACTGGGGTCCAATGGTTGCCGGATTCGCAATCGTTCCTGCTTTACTCGGAGCTATCATTCTTATTCTTATCGTATCGTTCATTCTCCGTGCGGTGAATAAACGATAACCAAAAATCCTCGGACGTTCTAGTCCGAGGATTTTTTTAGTCTTTTAATTGTAACCACATACCGTCCTCTCGCTCGACGACTCGTTTTTCTGCTCGTAAGTTCAACCATTCAAACACACCTTCGAGAAAACTAGACGGATATTCCCAAACGGTACCGACTTGCTCGCGCTTCTTTCGTTCTGGTTTTCCAGCGATGGCTTCAAGTTCATCTGGAGTCTTATTCAATCGGATTAACAATTCTTCCACCTGCCCCGATTGATAGGTCACTTCATATCCATCGTATCGTGCTCGATCGGCAACGGTCGAATCAGGCGTGCCGAACGTATTCTCGAACGAGTCACGCGAACGCCCAAGATAGCCAGTCATCGTATCGATACTTTTTCCAGTCCGGGCTTTCACTTCCGTCTCAAGTAACGTTTTGATATCGACTGCATATTCGTTCGAAACGGTCGTATTGAACCGATCAGCTAATTTAAAGTCGACTGTCGCGTTCGGTTCATCTCCGAGTTGTACAGTCTTTGATTCCTGGACGGTCTGTCCTGATTGTTCCGCACTTACTTGAACATCGTACTCTCCAGGAGAACGCTTGACTTCAAGGGGTTTCTGATCAATCGTCCCGACTTCTTCTCCATCTAGTGAAACCTTTGTTCCCGGTAGATCACTCGAAACGGTTAACCGTTGAGGATTCACATCGAGAGAGTACCGATCATACCAAAGCCATCCATCCTCTTCTTGTAACGAAAACAGATGTGTCTTCACTTGCTTACCTGCGTCTTGATCCTGTTTGACTTGTGCGATGACCCGGTCCGTTCGCTCTGAGTCAGCCGTCAACCAATTAACGAGTCGCGTCGCCTCACTCATCGGTAGTGACTTATCGTTCATCGTGACTAGCTTTTGGAATCCACGCTGATCCTTTTCCTTTAACAAGGTAGCAAGACGCTCGTCTGTTTTCTCCATTTTCGCCGCTTCTTGCATGTTACGCCCAAACCAAAAGGCAACGAATAAGAAAAGACCGACGACGATGACGCTACCGACGAGCAGGCGCCGTTTTCGTTTTTTTTGTGCCGTCGAGGCTACTCGTGATGCCATGCAATTCGCTCCTTCCTTCAGTAGCTGTATGTTTCTAAGTGTATCGGGTTCAATTTGACAGTCAATCGTGCGGAAGTCGGAAACTTTCCGTATACTAATATTATCTTACCCAAAGGAGTGAACGTTCCATGCAAAAAGAGTCATGTATCTTCTGTAAAATTGCTCGCAAAGAAGTCCCTGGTCATATCGTATTCGAGAACGAACAAGTTCTCGCTTTCCTTGACCTGTCACAAGTGACGAAAGGACATACGCTCGTCATCCCAAAACAACATGCCGATAATTTGTATGATCTCTCTCCTGAACAAGCACAAGACGTATTTGCGACGATCCCGCAAATCAGTCGTGCGCTTCAACAAGAGACAGAGGCAGCTGGCATGAATCTCTTATCGAATACAGGAAAAGTAGCGGGTCAATCGGTCTCCCACTTCCACCTGCACCTCATTCCGCGTCACGATAAACAAGACGGTTTCGGCGCGAAATGGGAAGTTCATAATGACGATTACACGGTAGAGGAATTGGCTGAACTCGCTAACTCGATCGCTTCTCGCATCTAAGTCTGTTCTTTTTCTTCTATTCTTAGAAAAATATTGCCGAAATAGGTTTCTTTCATTCGATTTTCGGTAAAATAATATAAAACAAATATTTTAATATTAAAAAGGAGGTTCAATATGTCGAAGCGTCCCGCCCGTAACTGGGTCGCTTTTGGTGCTACGCTAACACTTGTGACTTTTTACGGTCTGAAGGCGCTTCGCCAAGGTACGAAAAGCGACTCTTCGAACGGTCATCAACGTCGAAATTCTTATTCTACAATCGTAACGAATGTGCAGGATTTGACCCAGGAGGGCAAGAACTTAGTAGAGACAGCAAAAGCGTCTGGTATGCACTTCAAAGAAGAAGTCATGCAGAGCGTCTCGGAATACCAAACGGAAGTCCAAGCATCGCTCACGAAGATCCAGTCTCTCGCTGATGAAGCGAAACAGGAAGCAGACCAGCTTTCTCCACAAAAGTAAGATCCGTTGCTTCGATTTGTTTTTGTATAGTTTGCATTTTGCGCGTTTGAGCCATTGTCACCTTTCGAAAGGATGAGTCAGATATGGAACACGAAAAGTTATATCCTGGACAAGAGGCTTTGTTGTATAGCCACAAGATTGTCCAGTTAAGCAAAGCACTATGGAAAACGGTAGAAAAAGATTGGCAAAATTGGATCAAGCCTTTTGATCTGAACATCAATGAACATCATATCTTGTGGATTTCGCACGCGCTAGGCGGTGCCTCGATTTCAGAGATCGCGAAGTATGGTGTCATGCACGTCTCGACGGCGTTCAACTTCTCGAAGAAGTTAGAAGACCGCGGACTGTTGACGTTCTCAAAAAAGGAAACAGATAAACGAAATACCTACGTCCAGTTGACACCAGAGGGCGAATCACTCTTGCTTGAGACGATTCAAGCGTTCCGCCCTGAAGAAAACGGTGTCTTCCGTGCATCACTTCCTCTTCAGGAACTGTACGGGAAGTTCCCGGAATTAACGGACATTTCTGCGATCGTACGTCGCTTGTATGGCGACAGCTTCATGGACATATTCGCTGAGACATCAAAGATGATCACAGAAGAAGCAGATCGTCGCCCTCAAGATCCAGTCATGGACTCAATCAAAAAAGCATAACCTTACTAAAAGCGTTTTAGCCTCTAGCTAGAATGCTTTTTTTAGGTCTTTTTTCCTCATGACAAGGACATTACTACTATGTCTCAAGAGCGTTATTTCCCTCACAATTTCCCATAAAAATTATCCTCAACCGGCTACTTGGATGTGATAGCATGGAAAAGAGCAAGTATCTCTCTGCATGACAAGATACAGCTGTCAACCAGACGAGAATATGATATGATAAAACGGTTGAAATAAATGGTAAATTAGGGGTGTATGTATGAAAAAGAAATTGTTAGGCGCAGCAGCAGTCGCAAGTGTATTTACGTTAGCAGCATGTGGATCAAATGACGAAGCCGTTATCAATTACAAAGGTGGCGAAGTCAACAAGGCTGACGTTCAAGAAGAAGCATACGAAAAAGCTGGTGCTCAAATCGCCTTCCAGCAAACGATGAACAAATTGCTTGAGAAGAAATACGGCAAAGAAGTCACGGATAAAGAAGTCGAAGCAGAAGTCAAGAAGACAAAGGACCAGTTCCCGGATAAAGAGCAGTTCAGTACAACATTGAAATCTGCTGGAATCAAGAATGAAAAAGAATTCGAGAAAGTTCTTCGCACACAAATGCTCTTAACGGAAGCAAAATCTGCGAAATCAAAAGTAACAGATAAAGAAATCCAAGAGCGTTTTGACCAAGAAAAAGTCGAAGTTAAGGCAAGCCATATCCTCGTTGCAAAAGAGTCAGAAGCAAAAGACATCAAAAAACAATTGGATGACGGCGCGGACTTCGCGAAACTCGCAAAAGAGAAATCAACAGATACAGGTAGCGGTGCAAAAGGTGGAGATCTTGGATACTTCACAAAAGGTAAGATGGTCAAGGAATTCGAAGATTATGCGTTCAAGGATGGCGTTGAAGGTAAAATCTCCGATCCAATTAAAACACAATTCGGTTACCACATCATCAAAGTAGTTGATCGTAAAGAAAAGAAAGACTTTACACTCGATAAAGAAAAAGCTCGCATCAAAAAAGCACTTGCTGAAGAAAAAGCAGCACAAGTCAACCCGAACGATATCTACCGTTCACTCATGAAAGAATACGATGTTAAAATCGAAAACAAAGACTTCAAGGATGCTTTTGATTTAGATAAACAAGAACAACAACAAATGCAACAACAAATGATGCAACAACAACAGCAGTAATCAAAAAAGGAAGCCGCGAAGGCTTCCTTTTTTCGTGTCGTTTTTCATATGAGCGATGATTAACGAACCGTCCGAATCGGTGCTCGTTCGTATTGTTTCGGCAAGGCGACCGTGTCTCCTAGTTCGGCTGCCGCATGATAGACCCAGTACGGTTGGCGAAGTAGTTCCCGTGCGAGCAGAACAATATCTGCTCGACCGTTACGGACGATTTCTTCTGCATGAGCAGCTGTCGTGATCAATCCAACCGCGCCTGTTGCAATACCCGTCTCTCGTTTCAACTCTTCCGCATAACTCACTTGATAGCCCGGATACACTTCCGGTACGGCATTAGCGACGACAGCACCTGAACTACAGTCGAGTAGATCGATGTGACGTGTAGCTAGTTCTTTTGCGAGTGGAATATAATCCGTCGCTGTCATTCCCCCTGTTGCGTGATCCGCTGCTGAAATCCGGACCCAGATCGAGAGCTTGGAAACGGCTTGAATGCCATCAACGATCTCTAGCAACAAGCGCATCCGATTTTCAATCGATCCACCGTATTGGTCCTCACGAACGTTTGATAACGGAGAGAGGAACGTGTTCAATAAGTAACCATGAGCCCCATGAATTTCAATGAAATCATACCCTGCTCGTTCCGCACGCAGTGCTGCATCGATGAACTGTTGTTTGATCGTTGCGATTTCCTCAAGCGTTAATGCTCGCGGCTGACCGTATGTGTCATCAAACGGTAAAGCGCTCGGTGCAACAGGTGGTTCTGCCGTCGTGCTTTTGCGCCCGGCATGGGCCAGTTGAATGCCTGCTTTTGCACCCGCTGCTTTGACTTGCTCTGCGATCCGTTGTAAGCCTTCGATATGCGCATCTGACCAAATTCCAAGGTCACCGGCTGAAATGCGACCGTCTGGCGTAACGGCACTCGCTTCTAAGATGACGCCACCGACACCACCCATCGCACGGGTTGCATAGTGCGTGACATGCCAATCCGTAACGAGTCCATCTTCTTTTGCACTATACATACACATCGGCGCCATAATGACCCGATTTCGGAATGTCAACGTTCCGAGTTGAACTGTATCAAACAACTTCGTCTTCATCTTTCTTCCCCCTTATAGCTTCGGACGGTAAAAAGCACGATTATCTAGTGCAAATGATCGTTCCGAGAACTGTCCTGGCTCGACATATTCCAAAAGGCGATCCATCATCGTCATCCGTGCATCAAGGTTATCGATCAAGAACAAGACTTCTGCTTCGCGCATCTGTGGTGCGACGGCAGAACCCCATTCTGGTCGTCCGTGATGACTTAAGACGAGATGTTGCAAGACCGTCAGTACTTCTGCGTCAATCTGTAATTCTGCTCCGACTTTTTCAAGTTCCGCTACCATCATCGTAATATGACCGACGAGTTTACCAGGCAACGTATATTCCGGTGCAACCGGATCGGATAACTCCTTGATTTTCGCATAATCGTGTAGAATGATGCCACTGATTAGCACGTCACGGTTTAAGGTCGGATAGAGTTGAGCGATTTGATCCGCTAAGCGCAACATCGAAAGAACATGGTATGACAGCCCCGAGTAAAAAGCATGATGGTTCTTGACCGCTGCCGGATGCGTGAAGTAAGCGTCGAATCGCGAAGTAATCAAATGTTTAACGAGCTTTTTCATATCACTGTTCTGAATCGATTCTACGAACGCGAGTACTTCCGTCTCGATCTGCTCTCGCGGAATCGGTGCGGATTGGACGTAGTCCTCGACATTCGTCTCCTCTAGGACCGTGATTTGTTTGAGCTTGAGTTGTGTCCGTCCCCGATAGTCCATGACTTCTCCAGCAGCATGGACGATTGATTTCGGCGCATATTTTTCAAGATCACTCGTATCCCACATCTTCGTCTCGATTTCGCCTGTCTTATCCGTCAAGATGAGCGTCAAGTATGGTTTCCCATTTGCTGCAATTCCTTTGACTGCTTGCTTGATCATCGCTCGTTGATCGAGCGTTTCTCCAACTGCTAATTTACCGATTCCTTTCATACTTGAAACACGTCCTTTATCTGTAAAATAGGTGTCTTTTTTATATTCCATTGACTACACTTAAGGCATATACTATTTCATTCTACTATATGGGAGTCATGAACATGGAACTGGAACCTCAATTTAATTGGTCCCGCTATCTCGATTTAGCTGACTATGAACAAACCTTTCCGACGGCTGCCGTCGACCAATCCGAAATGGACTGGGTCACACAGCTGCGATCGAAAGACATGAACTTCACCCGCTCGGAAAAAGGGGTTCTCTATGGTGCTGTCGTCACCTGGCAAAATCCTGTCGACAAAAGTGACCGCCGCTCGATTTGCTTTTACGTAACGAAAGAAAAACTCATCACGATTGGATTGTCGGATTCGATCGTGTCCCTGGTCGCTCCCTATTCTCCCGCGCATCCCTTTGCGGCTTTTTATACGATTCTTGCTTTACAGCTGAACACGTATTTTGCCGGTATCGATCAGTTTGAGACGGAACTATTCTCAAGACAAGATGAACTGCGCGGCAGTATAAATGAAGATTCGCTCGATAGTATCTTCGCGTTACGCGACACGATCGAGAACTGGTCCGATTTGATCGTTCCGTTTCAAGAGCTCGTCATGGCTGGCGAAGAATCATTTCTTGACGAGGACGCGTATCTCGAGAATCTCTCGTTGAAACTAGCTACGAAACGTGTCCGTCGTCTGTTGATGCTCATTGAACATTATCAAAAAGACATTGAGGTCCTGCTCGACTTATCGACGACCGTCTCGAACTTCCGTGGAAACGAAATCATGAAGGCATTAACGATCTTTACTGCCGTCGCGACACCAACGATGGCCCTCGGTGCGATTTGGGGGATGAACTTTAAAATCATGCCGGAATTAGAATGGAAATACGGTTACGCCCTATCCCTAGGACTGATCTTTCTCTCGACCGGTGGCATCTTCTACTGGATGCGCTGGCGCGGATGGTTAGGCGCTCTTGTTCGGATGCCAAAGAACAGTCGACCAAAAAAATAGATATCAGAACATAAGTTCGTTATACTAATTGTATCATATCTACTGAAAGGAGACGCTTGTCCGATGGAACGAAAAATCATTCATATTGACATGGACGCCTTTTACGCTTCCGTCGAGCAACGCGATCGTCCTCGATTAAAAGGTGTTCCTGTCGTCGTCGGTGGACCACCTCATGCACGCGGTGTCGTAGCGACCTGTTCCTATGAAGCACGGAAATACGGGATTCATAGCGCGATGCCGTCACGACGCGCCTTTCAGCTCTGCCCTCGTGCGGTCTTCATTCGTCCCCGCTTTGACGTCTACCGGGCTGTCAGTGCGCAAATTATGGCGCTTTTCCGAGAAGTGACACCGCTCGTCGAGCCTCTCTCGCTTGATGAAGCGTACCTCGACGTCACGGAAAATTATTTTGATCAAAAAAGTGCGACCTATATCGCGCAATATGTTCTTCAGCAAATTAAAGAACGGACAGGTCTGACAGCCTCTGCTGGTGTTTCGAACTCTAAGCTCGTCGCGAAGGTCGCTTCCGGATACGAGAAACCGAACGGGTTGACGGTCGTTCCTCCAGAGGACGTCCTCAGTTTCTTGTCTCCATTAAAAATTGGAGATTTACATGGCGTCGGAAAAGTCACGGAACAAGCGTTACGAAAACAAGGAATTGAAACCGTCGCAGATGTCCAAGCAATGCCGGTCGAACAATTACGAGCATTGCTCGGACGCGATCGCGGAACGGAACTGCATGCAATGGCGCATGGCATCGATGAACGTCCCGTTCGTCCGGAACGCGAGCGAAAATCAATCGGTTCTGAGACGACCTTCGAAGAAGATACGGAGGATATCGATACGATATTCGAGACGTTGATTCGAGAATCAAAATCCGTCATTGCGAGTCTTCAAAAAAAAGAACTCGTCTGCCGAACAATCACAATCAAGTGGAAGACCGATACATTCCAGTCACGTTCGAAACGGCATACATTTTCAGAAGAGACGGCGGACGAAGAACGATTACTTGAGGAAACAACGAAACTTTTCAATGGCATCACCTTCGACGGACCGATCCGCTTGATTGGTATGACAGTCAGTCACCTGACTACTCCTCCCGCTGCGCGACAGTTGACGTGGCAAGACTTGGACTTACGCTTGTAAAATGAATGGTGATTCACTATACTAAATACAAGACCGATCAGACAAGGGAGGAACAAGTATGCAGTATACGATTACAGTCTTTTCAGATCGTGGTGAAACGTTACTCGATGACGTTTTTGAAGCAGACACAGATGGACAGGCACGAGAAGAAGGGATTCGGCGTCTCAATGAGAGTGGCTACGCTCATCATGCCGCTCGCGTCACACGTTCAGGTCGTTTGATTCATTTCGAGCGCGCTTACTTGCCACGAATCGTTCCTGCTTCATCTTGAGCCATACAAAAAAGGAAGACGGCCATAATGGCGCGTCTTCCTTTTTGATGACTTATTGAACGTCGTCTTGTTGCTCCATCATTGGCGCGTAGAGTTCTTCTAACGGCTTCATGATGATTTGTGTGACTTCTGTCAACATCGTGTGCATCCGTTGCTCTTCTTGCATCAGCTGACTGATTAATGGGTTGTTTTGTACTTCGAGCATCTTTGTTTGAGCAGACGCCATATCGTCTGGTGTGATTTCTTCACCTTGCATCTGTTTTTGTTGTAATTCAAGTTGGATGTTACGGAACGATGCGAACAATTCGTTTGATTCCGGATCCGCGTTAACTTGCGTGTACAAGTCTTTTAATGTCGTGTACTCCGAAGTTTCACGTAATGCACGCTCCAGTGTGTACGCGTGATCATATAAATTTGTTTCTGCCATGAGTAAAACCTCCAATTTGTTTAGACGAGATAAAGCCCCGCCTGTATCAATCCAATTAAACCACCTAACAACCCTCCAAGCCAAGTGATAGCCCGGAATTCCCGTTTGGAAATCGATAAGACGATTTCCTCGAGATACGCAGTATCCAGCAAACCGACCTCTTCTCGAACAATCGTTTCGAGATCAAGCGTCTGCAAGATTTGCCCGATTTGATTCGTCGTCCGTTCGAATAGATGATCGATGACGACAGGGACATGTTGCTCGAGTAATTGTGCTTCGAGTGGATTCAACCAGACGCGTAATGGTGTAGCAAGCATCGATTCAATCGGTAAACGCGCCAAGACTTGTTCTTTGACAGTCTGTCGAATCCGTGACTCTGTCTCTTCTGTCATATAAGACGACAGTGGACGATCCAGTCCCTTTTGCCATTCCTGACGTAATAAGGCAAGGATGAACTGAGACGTCGACTCTGATTGAAGTACCCGTTTCAGCTCCGGCTGAATCATATCAACGACGTTGACGTTCGCGAGCAACATCCCGAACATCCCACCTCCGAGACGCTGTTGGATGAAACGAGCAACCGTTTCCTCGAGTTGTAGACGTCCTTCTGGTCCATCAAAATATTCCTCTGCTTGGTGCAATACGGATGTGACGAGTCGTGGCATGACCTCCTCGATTTTTTGTTCTCCGGCTTCCCCGATCAACTCGCGTACGGATTTTTCACGCCATTTACCCATGAGGAGTGAAAACTCCTGCTCCAAGTGATAACTGATTTTCCCTTGGATCCGTTGTTTGGGTTCATCGATGAATCGACTAATCCACGCTTCCGTCGTCTCTTCCGAGCGTGTCCATTTCATGACTTCTCGTTCGACGAGCCGTGTGACGGCTCCACGAACAGCTGGTGATGCGAGACGTTTCCCGATCCCTTCTGGCGTCAAGAGATGCTTGACGACCGTCCGTCCGAGATTCGCTGCCAGTTCATCCCGCCGTTTAGGAATCAGACCCGGCGTAAAGGGTACGCGAAATTTTCCGATGTATTTCGGTTCAAGTGGTCGAAATAACATCCGAATCGCTAGATGATTCGTGACTGCGCCAATCAGGGCCCCAATGACGATGATTCCGACAAGTTTCAATACGAGTAAAAACGTATCTGACATAAGTTATCATTCCTTCCGATTTTCGACTTATGGTAAAGTCGAGATAGTTATGTACGATTTAGGAGTGATGCCGTGTGTTACGACAACTGATGACTGTATTCAATGACCAGCTTACGACCGATCCGAATGTTTATTGCCAGGAACAGTATAGCGTATATCGCCTTGAAGATGGACTCTGTTTTGGAATCAAGGCGACCGCCATCTCTGACCGCGAACAACAACTGCTTGATGTATTCGCTGAACGCATCATTACGACGTCGCGGTCTGATATCGATTTATGGCGAGAGCGTATCCAATCTGCTCATGCCCTCGAAGATCAGTCGTTCCGACTTGTCCATTTTTTGTTCAATCCAACCGATGAACGGACAAGTGAAGAAATTCAACAATTGCTCTCCTCTTTCTTTTCGCAGACGAGCATCCTTATTCCTTTTAGCACACACCGCTTCACGGTCGTTGAACGCGAAGAGTTTGTCATCGAGTCCGAACTATCCGATTTATTTTTAGCATTACAATCTGATTTTGTACTCGACGGTAAGGTATTGCTTGGTCAACAACGTGCTGCAGGTGATATCGCCGTCCAGTTCCAACTTGAACAAGCAGCGCTTGCTTTCGTTCCTTCGATGCAAATCGAACGTTTCTTGCCTGCCATGATCCGTCTTGCAAGTCTAGATGACCGGCATCGCGCGACACTCGTCGATCAGTTCATCCGTTCCCTCGAGCCAGAGTCTCGTGAGACGATTCTTGCTTTTTGTCGAGCTAATTTGAACGTCTCTCTGACAGCAAAACATCTATTCTTACATCGAAATAGCCTCCAGTATCGACTCGACCGGTTGACGGAGCAGACTGGAATCGATGTTCGCTCATTTGAAGGTGCTACTTTCCTCTATACCTTACTTCTTGTAGCATGATGCCTAATTGAAAACGTTTGCATTTAGTCAGGTTGTCCATAGGCAGACTCCCTGACTTCTTTTATACTAAATCTTGTAAGCGTTATTATTTCATCATTTTTATTAGGGGGAACTACACATGGCTGAAATTCGTCTTGAACATATCGATAAAATCTACTCAGGTGATGCAAAAGCGGTTGATGACTTCAACCTTCACATTAAAGATAAAGAATTCATCGTCTTCGTCGGACCATCAGGTTGCGGTAAATCAACGACGCTCCGGATGATTGCTGGGCTCGAAGAAATCTCAGGTGGGGATTTCATCATCGATGGCAAACGCATGAACGATGTAGCGCCAAAAGATCGCGATATCGCGATGGTCTTCCAAAACTACGCGTTGTATCCACACATGAACGTCTTCGATAACATGGCGTTCGGATTAAAGCTTCGGAAGTTCCCAAAAGATGAAATCAAGCAACGCGTCGATAACGCAGCTCGTATCCTTGGTCTTGAAGAGTACCTCGAGCGGAAGCCAAAAGCACTCTCTGGTGGTCAGCGTCAACGGGTAGCGATTGGTCGCGCCATCGTTCGTGATGCTAAAGTCTTCTTGATGGATGAGCCGCTCTCGAACTTAGATGCTAAATTGCGGGTACAAATGCGTAAGGAAATCATTCAGCTACACAAACGTCTTGAGACGACGACGATTTACGTTACGCACGATCAGACGGAAGCGATGACGCTTGCGACACGAATCGTCATCATGAAAGCGGGTATCATTCAACAAGTCGGTACGCCGAAAGAAGTCTATGATCACCCAGATAACATGTTCGTCGCTGGATTCATCGGTTCACCATCGATGAACTTCTTGACAGGTAAATTAGCGGAAGACGGTCTCTTCCACGTTTCAGGAACAGAAGAGAAGTTCGAAGTACCAGAAGGAAAAATGAAAGTTCTCCGCGATCGCGGTTACACGAACAAGGATCTCGTCCTCGGAATTCGTCCAGAGGACATCCATGCGGAATTGATCTACCAAGACACGAAAACAGCACACCGCTTCCCAGCACATATCGAAGTCTCCGAATTGATGGGTGCAGAGTCTTACCTCTACTCAAAAGTCGGACAACAAGCGTTCACGGCACGTGTTGATTCTCGTTCACACGTCGAGATGGGATCGCAGCTTGATCTTTTCTTCGATATGACGAAAGCACACTTCTTCGATGCTTCAACAGAAGCAACGATCCGTTAATCGCATCATCGATCAGTTACGATGTTTCAGACTGTCCTTTTAAGGGCAGTCTTTTTTATTGACAGACGTTCCTGTAACTTTGTATGATACTGCTTGTAGCTTAAAATTAATCCTATTCGAAAACTAGGAATTGAAATCATTCATTTATAAAGGAGAGAGCGCTATGAAACACGGTTTGAAATTAGCTGTAGCAGCATTATCGACAGCGGGGGTGCTTGCAGCATGCGGCGCTTCGAACGACAACGCAGGTTCTGATAAAGAGTCAAAAGTCATTACAGTCGGTACAGAAGCAACGTACCCACCTTTCACGTATAAGGAAAAAGGAAAATTGACAGGTTATGACGTAGACGTCATGAACGAAGTCGCAAAACGTGCCGGCTATAAAGTCGATTACAAAGCGATGGACTTCAAAGGACTCATCCCAGCACTCGATTCAAAACGAATCGATGTCATCGCGAACCAAATGGGAATCACGCCTGAGCGCCAAGAAAAATACGCTTTCTCTGATGCGTATACGGTCTCTGGTTCAACGATCATCGTCAACAATAAAACGAACGACATCAAAACACTCGACGACTTAAAAGGAAAGACAGTCGGTTCGACACAAGGTTCACTTTATGCCAAAACGGCTGAAGAAGCTGGCGCGAAAGTGAAGTACTACAAAGGTGCGAACCAAGTCTTAAAAGATCTTGAAGCAGGTCGTGTTGATGCTGCTATGAACGATCGTCTCTTCGTCTTGACGGAGCTGAAAAAAGCAGGCTACAAAGTCAAAGCGGTCGGTGAGACGTTCGATAAGAACGAATCAGGCTTCATGATGGCGAAAAACAGCAAGTATACAGAAGACTTTAATAAAGCACTCGCTGAGATGCAAGAAGACGGCACTCTTGCAAAAATCGGTGAGAAGTATTTCAACGAGGATATCAGTAAGTGAGTGAATTACTGACGATCGTCCGGGATAACTCGGACGTCTACGCAAAGGCGATTGGTACGACCCTTCTAGCAAGTGGTCTCGCCATCGTCTTTGCGCTTATTCTCGGGTTGATTCTTGCCGTCATGCGTGATAGCCGTCTTGCCGTCTTTAGCGGTTTTGCACGTTTATACGTCTCCTTCTTCCGAGGAACACCATTGCTGTTACAAATCCTGATTTTATACAATGGTCTCGTTGTCCTTCAATTGACTGGATTCCAAGCTCTCGCTTTCGGCTTATCGCTTCACTTTTCTGCGTATATCTCAGAATCGTTCCGCGCTGCTATCTCCTCTGTCGATCGTGGACAATGGGAAGCCGCTGATTCGCTCGGTATTCCGCGCCGTAAGACATTCAAGGATGTCATTTTGCCGCAAGCACTATCTCGGGCGATTCCACCGCTTTCGAACTCTGTCATCGATATCATCAAATCGACATCACTCGGTACGATTGTTGCTGTCGAAGAATTGACGTATGTCTCTGACCAGATTTCAGCAACGACGTATCTCGTCATGCCGTTGCTGCTATTCTCAGCTGCGATTTACTGGATCATGTCAACGCTCATTCAAAGTGTTCAACATCGCTTAGAGGCACGATTCAGCATTCCAGAATGAATTTTCCACACTTGGAACCGTCAGGATTTCAAGTGTGTTTTTTTAGATTTTTTTAGGTTTAGCACTAGGCAATCCGGGAATAATCAAGTATACTAATAAAAATCAGAATTATCTGACAACTTACAAAGGAGCGTGGCCGAGATGAAACAAGTAATTGAAGCTTTCCGTAGACAAGATGCAGAGCAGCGAATTCCAGTGCTACGTCTCGAAATCGATTATGAGCTCAGTACGCTCTTCGATGCGATTCAAGCCAATGACCAAGCTGCCATGTCAGCAAGTAAAGATCGTTTAGATAAATATCGTCAGGAGATGCTTCGCTTAGAAGCTTAACCTCATAGATCCCCCATCTCTCCTCCCCCTTGAGATGGGGCTTTTTTTGTTTACTTTTTGACATATGTTCTATACGTAAGCGAAAGAAAGGATCGCTTCCGGATGATATATCGGAAACGATCCTCTCACTTTATTTCGCTAACGGACATTTTACGCATTGATCCGCTTCTATCTCAAAATCAATTAATCGACGTCACGACCACGTGATGCCTTCAAAATCTCAAACCACTGTTCGCGTGTCAACGATAATTTCGTCGAACGAACCGCAGATTCAATGCGTTCAATCTTACCAGAACCAACGATTGGCATGATACGTGCTGGATGTTTGAGCAACCATGCATATGCGACTTCGTCGATTTCTTCTGCCCCGATCGTCTCTGCGATTTCCGCTAATTTTTCGCGTAACGGTGCATATTGCTCGTCCTTGAAGAGACGACCGCCCGCAAGCGGACTCCATGCCATCAACGGCATCTCATTTTCATGACAGAGATCAACGGATCCGTCCTCGAAATGTTTCAGTTCCGAAACCGACAACTCGAGTTGGTTCGTCACGAGCATGAATGGTAAGCGCGACTGAATGAGACTTTGTTGCGCAGGTGTATGGTTCGAGAGACCGAATGTCCGTACCTTTCCTGCGTCCTTCAACTCTACGAACGCTTCAGCAATCTCGTTCGGGTCCATCAACGGATCTGGACGGTGAATCAACAACGTATCCACGTACTCGACACCGAGTTCTTGAAGAGAACGGTTGACTTGTTTGATGATATGCTCTTTCGTCGTATCGTAGAATGACAACGACTGATCCGAGAAATGATTCCCTTTCATCTTGATGCCCGTCTTCGTAACGATCTCCATTCGGTCACGTAACTCCGGTTTTAAAGCAAGCGCTTCTCCGAATAAGCGTTCATTCGTGTAATCGCCATAGATATCTGCGTGATCAAACGTCGTAATTCCTAAAGCAAGACATGCTTCGATCAATTCAAGCCGCTCTTCTTTCGTCATCTCCCATTCATTCAATCGCCATAAGCCGTGAATGATGCGTGAGAATGATAAATCTTCTGTTAGTTGAATCCGTTCCATCTATCTTCCACTCCCCTATCGTATAAACTCTATCTTGTTTACTGTACCCCAAAATGGTACCGGTTGCACGAATTTCACTTTTTGATGCTTTGAGATAAAAAACAGGACCCCGTCGATGACGTGATCCTGCATGGGACTTATTGAATTTGTTCGACTTCTTGCATGACTTCATCTTCGATCTGCTGACGTTTCCGTGTCGTCTCAACAGCATCTGGTGACGTGACGCTGAAGTAGAATTTGATTTTTGGTTCCGTACCCGATGGACGAAGGCAGAACCACGATCCATCGCTGAGCGTAAACTTCAGTACGTTGGATTTTGGCAAGTTAATTGGTGAAGGTTGATGCGTCTTCAAATCGTGGGCGATGCTCGCATCATAGTCCTCGAATAAGACGACCTGTTCTCCAGCCACTTGTTTTGGCGGATTTTCACGGAACGTATCCATGATACGCCCGATCTGTGCCACGCCATCCTTCCCTTTGAGCGTTAGAGAGCGGAGTGACTCTTCGAAGTACCCGAACTGCTCGTAAATCGCCTGTAATGCCTCATAGAGCGTCCGTCCTTCTTTCTTATGGTACGCAGCCATCTCAGCAGCTAATAAGCACGCTTGGACGGCATCCTTGTCTCGGCAGAAGTCACCGATGAGGTATCCATAGCTCTCCTCGTATCCGAAGAGATACTCATATTGACCCGATGCATTGTATTGTTTGATTTTTTCCCCGATGAACTTAAAGCCTGTCAATGTGTTCTCGACATGGAGATCATAATGACGCGCAATCAACGCGCCGAGTTCCGACGTAACGATCGTCTTCGCGACGAATCCGTTCGCTGGCAGTGTTCCTTGCGCCGCTTTTTGTGAAAGGATGTAGTCGAGCAATAACGCTCCCGTCTGATTCCCTGTCAGGACTGTCCATTCTCCGTCGGCATCACGTGTTGCGACTCCGACACGGTCAGCATCGGGATCCGTCGCAATCAAGATGTCGGCATCTGTCCGGTCACCATATTCGATCGCCAGTTTAAAGGCAGCATGTTCTTCCGGGTTCGGCGACGTCACGGTCGGGAACGCACCGTCTGGTTCCGCTTGCTCCTTAACGACTGTCACATGTTCGAATCCATACCGTTTCAAGCCTTCTGTTACCGGCACAAGACCTGTTCCGTGAAGTGGTGTGAAGACGATTTTAAGTGGATCCGCTAATTCCGATTGAATCGAAGGTAAGACACGAATCGTTTGTAATTTGTTTTGATACGCCTCGTCGAGCTCTTCTCCGACACGGACGATCAATCCGTTCGCACGAAGGACTTCTTCTTGCTCCAGTTCAATCGATAGCTCATCTTCGATTTGGCTGACGTACGAAACGAGTTCATCCGCCTCTTTTGGTGGAAGTTGTCCACCGTCATCCCCGTATACTTTATAACCATTGTACTCTGGTGGGTTGTGACTCGCCGTGATGACGATCCCGCCCGCCGCTTGTAAAGACCGAACCGCAAACGAAAGTTCCGGTGTCGGACGTAGACCGTCGAACAGATACGCTTTGATGCCGTTGCTTGCGAGCGTACGTGCCGCCTCTAGCGCAAATTCTGGTGAGAAATGGCGTGAATCGTGTGCGATGACGATTCCTTTTGCTGCCGCTTCTTCCCCCGACGCCTTAATGAATGCCGCGAACCCTTGTGATGCTTTTCGGACCGTATATACGTTCATCCGGTTCGTCCCGACACCGATTTCCCCACGCATACCACCTGTTCCAAACTCGAGTTCTTTATAGAATGCTTCTTCGGCTGCTTTTTCATCCGTTGCTAGCATGACTAATTCTTCTTTTAATGTACTGTCTAAATCAGCGAACTGATCCCATTTTTGATAGGTTTCTTTCCATGACATGGTAAATCGACTCCTTTTTTAAATGAGGGTAAGACTTGCGATGATGCGATACCTTTCATATGATTAACACTAGAAAGGGTAAGGTGATGAGGCATGTTTCCTACGATTCAAATGGCAGATCTTCAACAGCTCGTCCGAACGGATCAGATTCGCTGGTTTGACTGCCGATATGACTTGCAACAACCTGAATATGGACGAAATGCTTTCTTGGAACAACACGTCGAAGGTGCACAGCACCTGGATTTAACAACTGACCTTTCCGGTCCCGTCGATGAGGTCGGCGGTCGGCATCCGCTTCCTTCAAAAGAAGCGTGGCAACACACACTGGAACAGCATGGTGTGACACCAGAAGACTTCGTCGTCTTGTATGACGATGGTTTTCCTTATGCAGCTCGTGCGTGGTGGTTATTTAAATGGATCGGACATGAGCGTGTCGTCGTCCTTGAGGGCGGATTCTCCTCTTACCTAGCGTTCGATCTTCCGGTCACGGACGACGTTCCTACTTATGAACCTTCTCATTACGCGCCTCGTTTTCAAGATGAGATGCTCGTCTCGTTCGAAGAGCTGAAAGATCAGCTGACAGAAACGATGGTCATCGATTCCCGTGCGCCCGATCGATACCGTGGAGAAATCGAACCACTCGATCACGTCGCCGGCCACATTCCAGGTGCCGTGAATTGTTTCTTCGAACAAGCACTCTCACCAGATGGTCGCCTACGGGACGCGGAAGATTTGAAAGAATTGTACGCCGACATCCTACCGGTCACAGCCCCTATCCTTTATTGTGGAAGTGGTGTGACAGCGTGTGTCAATGTCATCGCTCTCCATTCACTCGGGAAAACTGATGTCCGGCTTTATGCCGGCTCTTATAGTGATTGGGTCAGCCGTGGTGAAGATGTCTCCCGTTCGTAAGCATCAGACACTGACAGAAACATCTGTCAGTGTCTTTTTGTTCAGAGTTGAATCGGTTTGATGTTCCAGATCGCATTCGCATACTCTTTAATCGTTCGATCACTTGAGAACACACCTGACCGCGCAATATTAAGAATGACGCGTTTATACCATTCTTCTGGTTGCTGATACATCCGATCAATTCGTTCCTGCGCTTGTTGATACGACATGAAGTCTTTCAGGATCAGATACTCATCATTATACGTCAATAATGAATCGTAAATCGCTTGGAATTCACCTGGAGCAAATAAGGTTCCATCAACGAGACTATCAATAATCCGTCGTAACTCGGGTTGGGCATTGTATTGATCGTATGCACTGTAACCGCCGTATTGTTTATAATTCATGACTTCTTGTGGTGTTAAGCCGAAGATGAAGATGTTCGCATCCCCGACCTCGTCTCGAATTTCGATGTTCGCTCCGTCGAGCGTTCCGATTGTCAGTGCACCATTCATCATGAACTTCATGTTGCCGGTTCCAGAGGCTTCATAACTTGCAGTCGAAATCTGTTCACTGACGTCACTTGCCGGGAAAATCTTCTCAGCAAGCGATACACGATAGTTTTCTAGGAAGACGACTTTCAAGTATGGACTGACGTCTGGATCCTGATTGATCAAGCGAGCTAACGCATTGATATAACGAATGACTTCTTTTGCATAATGATAGCCTGGCGCCGCCTTTGCACCAAAGATGAATGTCCGTGGTGTCATCGTGAAGGAACGGTCCTCCTTCAGACGATAGTAGAGCGAATGAATGTGTAACGCATTCAAGAGTTGACGTTTGTACGCATGCAATCGCTTGACTTGAACATCAAAAATCGAGGTTGGGTCCACGACGATACCGGTTTCTTTTTCAATGAGCAACGCTAATTCTTCTTTGCGCTGAAGTTTGATCTCGGCGATGTCCTTCTGTAATGCTGAATCCTCTGCCCATTTCGTCAACTTTTGCAAATCAGATGGATGCTGAATCCAACTATCCCCGATTGCTTCCGTCACACGATTTGCCAGTGCTGGGTTTGATGAGAGGAACCAGCGACGATGTGTAATTCCGTTCGTCTTATTATTAAAGCGAAGCGGAAACATCTCATAAAATAGGCGCATCTCACGCTGCTTCAGAATCTCAGTATGAATCTGAGCGACACCATTCGTCGAATGCGTTCCGACAACAGCCAGATTCGCCATGTTGATCCGGTCATCCGCGATGATGGCGATATCTCGCATATGCGCTTCCATGTGTGGATAGTTCGCAAGCACATCCTTACAGAAGCGTCGGTTGATTTCCTCGATGATGAGGTAGATGCGCGGTAACAAGCGACGGAACAAATCGATCGGCCAGCGCTCGAGTGCTTCTGACAGTAACGTGTGGTTCGTAAACGACATGACACTCTTTGTGATGCGCCATGCTTCTTCCCATCCAAATCCTTCTTCATCGATAAGGATCCGCATTAACTCCGGAATCGCGACGACCGGATGCGTATCGTTGATATGGATGGCGATATGATTTCCGAGTTGCTTCAGTGAATGATTTCGTTTTTTAAAGGACGTCAAGATACTCCGTAATCCAGCAGAAACGAAGAAGTATTGTTGCTTCAGACGCAACTCTTTTCCTTCATAGGTCGTATCATCCGGATACAAGAACTCGGAAATCGTCTGAATCGATTGTTTATGTGCCAGTAAATCTTTATAGTTCCCACGGTATTGGCTAAGTAATTCATCATCATCAAGTGGAGACTCAGCACTCCAGAGTCGCAGGTTATTGACGACCTTGTTTTGATAACCGACGATCGGCATGTCGTACGGAACAGCACGAACGATTTCAGCCGGTTCATGATGGACGCGATACCCATCACCGACTTCTTCAAGCCAGACATGTCCACCGAATGGAACATCGACCGCTTTATCGGAACGTCTGATTTCCCACATGTTCCCGTTCTTCAGCCAGTTATCCGGTAATTCGACTTGATAACCATCGATGATTTTTTGCTTGAAGAGACCATACTGATACCGGATTCCGTTCCCGTGTCCAGGAAGACCGAGCGCAGCAAGGGAATCAAGGAAACACGCCGCGAGACGTCCGAGACCCCCGTTCCCAAGTCCAGGTTCCGGCTCTTCTTCCGTCAAATCACTGAGCTGATATCCGAGTTCTTCAAGTCCCCGCTCGACATCCTTTAAGACATCAAGACTCAATAGATTGTTATGCAGGAAACGTCCGAGTAAAAACTCGAGTGAGAAGTAATAGACTTGCTTACTTTTTTTATGGATATATGTTTCCTTCGTCCGTAACCAATCGGTCGTGACCGTCTCGCGTACCAGATGGGCAAGTGTCTGATAAATATCGTTTTCTGTTGCTTCCGTTATTGCCTTGCCATGCATCGAAACGAATCGTTCCGTAAACCTCTCCTTGAACTTCTCTTTATCTTTGAACATGACGTAACCCCTTTTCCCAGTGATACGATCAAGTGGCGGACGGTGCAATCAAACGATATAACGCCAAGTATTCGTCGGCTGAACGCAACCAACTGAAGTCCTCATTCATCGCTGTCTCAATCAAATGATCAAAGACTGGTCGATCATGATACACCTCAATCGTACGTTTAATCGCTTCTAAAAACTCATGTGCATTATAATTCGCGAACGAGAATCCATTTCCTTCTAATGTGAACTGATTGAACGGTTTGACCGTATCACGGAGCCCACCTGTTTCCCGAACGACCGGTAAACAGCCATACTTCATCGAAATCAACTGACTGAGACCACACGGTTCAAAACGCGATGGCATCAAGAAGGCATCACTTCCTGCATAGATCCGTTGTGCGAGACCAACGTCAAATCCGATATAAGAAGCGATTTTGTCTGGACGAATCGATGTCGCATGATGGAACAACCCTTCATATTCCGCTTCACCCGATCCGAGAATGATGAACTGCGCATCGAGTTCGAACAAGTCTGGTAAGATATGCGCGAGTAAATCGATTCCCTTTTGGTCGACAAGACGAGATACGAAACCGAACAATGGTACGTCCGGATTGATTGGGAGACCTAGTTCCTCTTGTAAAGCCGCCTTGTTTTTTGCTTTTCCTTCCGTGACGGTATCAACGGAATACGTCTCAACGAGATGCGTATCATGCGCAGGATCAAATTGACGATAGTCGATCCCGTTCAAGATGCCACGCACGTCAACAGCACGATGTTGTAAGACTGGCTCAAGCGTCTCACCGTAATAAGGATCCATGATCTCATCACGGTACGATGGGCTGACTGTCGTGATTTGATTGGAGTGGACGAGTCCTGCCTTCATGTAATTGACGAGTCCGTTATGAGCGATCCCATCCGCTGTGAAATGTTCATGACTCAAGCCAAGTAAGTCACCAAGCACTTCCTCTGGGAAGACACCTTGGTATTGTAGATTGTGAATCGTAAAGACCGTTTTAATGTCTTGATAGCGCTCGAGGTGTTGATAATGGATGCGTAAGAACGCTGGAATCACACCTGTTTGCCAATCGTGACAATGGATGACGTCCGGTACTTCCTTTCGATCCAAACGTTGAATCATCTCAAGGACAGCACGTGAGAAATACGCAAACCGTTCCGCATCATCGTAATGTCCATAAATGACGCCATCCCGTTTGAAGTAATACTCATTATCGATGAAATAGAACGTCACACCATCTTGTTTCAAACGAAGGACGGCGCCAAATTGCTGGCGCCAACCGACTGGCACGATGAAGTCGAACAAGAACTCCATCTCTGATTTGTATTGTTCCTTGATTTGACCATAATTGGGTAAGACGACTGAAACGTCTGCCCCTTCCTCAGCAAGCGCTAAGGGGAGCGAGCCGACGACGTCAGCTAGCCCCCCTGTCTTGATGAAGGGTGTCGCTTCCGTGGCAGCAAACCATACCTTCATGAATGACATCTCCTTTAAACGATTGTTTGTTTTTTGATGACGATTGGTTCTTCTACCGTTCCGCGGATGACTTGACCGCGTTTGACAGTGACTTCTTTATCGAGAATCGCGTACTCGACGACCGCGCCTTCTTCAATGACTGATTTTTGCATGATGATCGAGTTCTTGATGCGAGCGTGTTTTCCGACTTTGACACCACGGAACAAGATGCTGTCCGTCGTCGTGCCTTCTAACTTACAGCCGTTTGCGACGAGTGAGTTCTTAATGGCAGAACCCGGTAAGTAACGCGTCGGCGGTTCATGCTTGATTTTCGTATAAACGTGTTGGAAGTCGTTGATTGCTCCCCACTGTTCAAGTAACAGCATGCTTTCACGGTAATACGAACGAAGCGAATGAATGACTTGTGATGTACCACGGTACTCATACCCGTGAACGTGCAAGCGATTGAGCTGCGAACGAATGATGCTTTGAAGTAAATCGTACTCACCACGTGCGATTGCTTCATCGATTAAACGAACAAAGAGATTCTTCGATAGAACGACCGTTTCCATATAGAACGTCTCATCCGTCGGTTGGAATCCTCGTGATCCGATTGCAGTCACGCGATTCTGTTCGCCAAAACGGATCGGACGGCAGTATTTACAAGGCAGCTCACGCTTCGTATAGACGACCGTGATGTCCGCATTCGATTCTTTATGTTCGCGTAACACATCGCGATAATCTACCGCAGATAAAATGTTTGAACCAGAAACGACGACATAGTTTTCCTTACTGCGAAGGAAGAAGTCACGGTGGAGGTGGAAGTTCGATAAGTCTCCACGGAACTCGTTCGCATCTTGTGACAATGCAGGCGGGAAGATGTAGAGTCCACCGTTTGAACGGTCAAGATCCCACTCTTTACCCGATCCAAGATGGTCCATCATTCCACGATATTTCTCGAGCGTAAAAACCCCGATGTTTGCGATATCGTTTTGTACCATGTTCGTTAATGTAAAATCGATCAACCGATAACGTCCTGCAAATGGAACTGCCGCTAAGTTACGATGTTCCGTCAATTCCTTGAAAAAGCCTTCTTCTCCGCTTAAATTGATGACACCTAATAAATCGACCTTCATCCGAATATCCCCCTTATTGAATCGCTTCTTTGATGACTTCGTTCTTCTTGACGATGCTGTCTGCTTCGATGACGAAAACTTCTCCGTCTGGAGAGCCGATCGTTGCACCATCTTCTACGATCACACCGTCTGCTAAGATTGCCCGATGAATCGTGACGTCTCGTCCGATTTTGACGTTCGGGAAGATGACCGAGTCTTTGACGAGTGATCCTTCTGCTACGTCGACACCATGGAAGAGAACCGAATGATTGATTTCGCCTTCGATATGGCATCCTTCATTGATGATCGATGTCTCGACTGTCGCAGCATTCCCGATATATTGTGGTTGCTGATTCGGGTTGACCGAATAGACTTTCCAAGAAGGATCATATAAATCAAACTCTGGTTCTGCCGTCAACAAGTCCATATTCGCTTCCCAGAGCGATTGAATCGTTCCGACATCTTTCCAGTATCCTTTAAATTTATAAGCTCGAATATTGAGGTTTTCAAAGAGCATGTTCGGAATGATGTTCTTACCGAAGTCAAAGCTTGATTCCGCATCACCAGCATCTTGAATTAAATGGCGTTTTAATACATCCCAGTTAAAGACGTAGATTCCCATCGATGCAAGATTCGATTTTGGATTCTGTGGCTTTTCTTCGAATTCATTAATCCGTAGATCATCATCCGTGTTGAGAATTCCGAACCGTGGTGCTTCTTCCCATGGCACTTCACGAACGGAAATCGTCACATCCGCTCCGCCAAGACGATGCTCTTCAATCATCTGTTCATAATCCATTTTATAAATATGATCGCCTGATAAGACAAGAACATAGTCAGGGTCAAATTGGTTGATGTAACTCATGTTTCGATAAATGGCATTTGCTGTTCCTTCGTACCAGTTCTTTCCGTTTTGCGCCTGGTAAGGAGGTAGAATCGTCAAACCACCGTTTCGTCGATCTAAGTCCCATGCACTCCCGATTCCGAGATAGCGGTTTAATTCAAGTGGTTCATATTGCGTCAATACACCAACTGTATCGATTCCTGAGTTCGTACAGTTTGATAGTGGGAAATCAATGATTCGGTACTTTCCTCCAAATGCAACAGCTGGTTTTGCAGTATGTTTCGTTAAAGCTCCCAGACGTTTCCCTTCCCCGCCTGCAAGTAACATCGCAACGACATTCTTTTTAGCCATTTCGTCCCCTCCATTTATGCTCTTTTTTTCAGACAATTCGCGTTGTAAAATCCACAGATACTTCTATATACCCAATCTTTTCTCTTTTTAATATAACATTCCTGCAAAATAGGTTTATTAAAATACAAAAATCGAAAAAAAATCTATTGATTTCTCCATAAAAGACCGATAATAGGAATGAAATGGATTTTTGAAAGGAGTTCTCATGCGAATTACTACAGGATATCTTGTCTTACTTGGTCTTGCGACGATGCTTCTATTTTCCTTATTTTCAATAAAAGATGAGTTGAAAACAGCACGTACACTTTTTTTCTGGGCCGATGAACAGACGACGCGACATCCACTGACCTCCTATCAACCAATCACCGTAACCTATGAAAACAAACGGGTCGAGCTCTATGACGGATTGCGACGGGATGATCTAACTCCTCAAACATTGCCGAAAAAAGTCGAGCAAGCGTTTGTTGCCATCGAAGATCAGCGTTTCTATCAACATGACGGATATGACATCACAGGAATCTTACGCGCGTTTACAAAAAATCAGTCTGATTCTAAATCTCAAGGTGGCAGTACGATCACACAACAACTAGCAAGAATGACGTATCTATCAAACGAAAAAACATATACTAGAAAAATAAAAGAGTTGTTAATTGCTGTGTCTTTGGAGCAAAAATATTCGAAAAAAGAACTGATGACAGCGTATGTCAATCAAGCCTATTTTGCGAATAATATTTATGGCATCGAACTTGCCGCGAAATCCTATTTCAATAAGCCGGCACGCGAGTTGAGTTGGTCTGAAATCAGTTTTCTGACAGCAATTCCGAACAATCCTTCTCTTTATGACCCGCTGCGCTTTCCTGAAAACACAAAAAAACGTCAGCAACGAATCGTTCAAGCGTTAATACGCGATCGTGTACTGACGAAAGATTTTACTATTTCTCGTGTGTCGCCTCGATCCTATAAACCGAGTGTCCCTTATCCGGACTATATCGATGCCACCGTTCAAGCTGCTGTTCGGATGACCGCTCAAAAAAAAGGTTGGAGTGAGAAGCGTGCTGCAGAATATCTACATCAACAAGGGGCGGTCATCTCGACATATCTCGACTCAGCAGAACAACGACGGGCTAAGGAAGCTCTTCGCAATCTACCCAACCCGATTGAGGGGGCTTATGTTGGCATCGACGGACAAACACACGGAGTCACGGCTCTTGTCGGCTACAAATCGAATTTGACAGGTCAGTTCAACCGAGCAGTGCAGTCATACCGACAACCTGGTTCAGCCATCAAACCGTTACTTGTCTACGGTCCTTACCTTGAGAAGACGAAAGCCCGCTTGTCGAGCACGTTAGACGGTAGTCCCGTCTGTATCGATGGATACTGTCCGTCAAATAGCGGAAATCGAATTCTCGGACAAGTAACGATTGCCGATGCGATTGCCTATTCCTATAACACACCAGCCATTCGCGCATTTGCTGTCTCTTTCCGGGAAGGACTGAAGTCCATCCGTCCGTTTCAGTTCAGCCAATGGACGCGAGAGGATGATGCTTTTACGAGTGCTCTAGGTGGGTTGCAATACGGGATCAGTCCGTATGAGCTGACGAACGCTTATTCCGTATTCGTTAATGACGGGATCTATCGACCGGCATCAATGATCAAAAGTATTACGCTTAAGAATGGAACGGTCGAACGACCACAAGAAAAGGAACAACGGATTTGGTCCAGTCAGACGAACCGGGAATTACGGGCTGGTTTAAAGAATGTCATGACGTATGGAACGGGACGCAAAGGATATGATTCCTCTGCGCGCTATATCGGAGGAAAAACAGGAACAACGAACGATAACAAGGATATGTGGTTCGTCGGTATTAAAAATCAACATATCGGAGGAATATGGCTAGGGGCAGATCGCCCGCGTCCCTTCCCTGTTGAGGCAAATGCAACGTTACAGGTCCAGACGTGGGCGAAGATTTTAAGTCCTTAAGTCAACTCGGAAATAAAATCGCTTCCCCGAACGAATTGAATAAAGTCAGACCGACCCACGATAGACCAGCAAGCAGAACACCCCAGGCTAAGAAAGAAAAGATAATCAAACCGACGGCTCCTGCTGCACTCGTCATTTTACTGATTTGTACCGTGTAAAAGATGAAGTAGATGAAAAAAGACACAAGCAAGACGATTCCGACATGCAAGAAGGACGTCATGAAGGCGAAGCTGACACAACCTCCGATAAGTAGCAGAATACTTCCCGGACGTAACATGCCGAGTGTCGTTCCCTCTTGTTCCTTGATGAAAAAGGCGAAACCGAGCTGATTGATCGTATCCGATAATAATTTCAATGAACTGAAGATCATGAAGTAGACAATCAAAAAGCCGAGCCAAACGACAAGCTTCGTATCGCGTGCCGTCAAGAGTTGTAACAATTCATCGTACACACCAACTTGATCGAGCCAATGTAATGCGAGTTCCGTCGTTGCAATCGCAAGGGACGTACTAAATAACAAGATGCTGATCAGCGGAGCATAACTTAATAGGTAAACGTTCGTACGCATGTGGAGTCTCCATTCATAGAAAATTCATATGTAGCACACAATTTCACTTACAGGTATACTATAATAGATTATATCGGTTCAAGAGACTGAAGGGGGAAACAAAAATGGCATTTATCTTAATGGTCGGCGTAAGTCTTGCGTTTTTGACAGCAATCTTCACTGCAGGCTACAACAAAAAACCTGAAGGTAACGAATAATTCATAAAAGCTCCATCCTGATTCAGGATGGAGCTTTTGCTTTATAGAAGACCTGCGTATCCTTGCTGACGTAATGCTTCATAGACAATGATCGCTGCCGTGTTCGAGACGTTCAGTGAACGAACGAGATTCGATTGGGGTAGACGGATACAACGCTCTGCGTTCGCATCGATGACTTCAAGCGGCAATCCTTTTGTTTCCCGACCAAAGACGAAGAAATAATCCTGTTCGACGTCCGATAAGTCGATCTGGCTCGGGTACTGTTCTCCATATTTCGTAATATAGTAGAAAATACCTTCCGGATGCTTCTCCCACAGTTCTTCTAACGAATCATGATAACGGACATCGACGAATTCCCAGTAATCGAGACCCGCACGTTTAAGTTGCTTATCGTCCGTCGAGAAGCCGAGCGGTCGGATCAAGTGAAGGACGGAATGCGTCGCTGCACATGTGCGTGAAATATTTCCTGTATTTTGAGGAATCTCCGGTTGATACATAACGACATGAATAGCCATGGTTTAATTCTCTCCTATCTCATGCGCTAAAAGCGCTTCTTTATGGGCAATCCCACTTGCAAAACCCGTCAGTTTACCAGTCGCCCCGATGACACGGTGACACGGATAAATTAACGCGATTGGATTCCGGTTCAAGACACCACCAACGGCTCGTGCTGCCTTTGGTTTCCCAATCATTCGAGCCAGTTCACCGTAACTGATCGTCTGACCAAACGGAACGGTTCGTAAAGCGTGCAATACTTGCTCTGCAAAAGGCGTGACACGCAACTGACAAGGAAGTGCATCAAGCGCTTGTCGATCGCCGACTGCGTAACGATCAAACGCCATGCGCCAAGCTTTCGGTAATTCACCATCGCCGGTTTCTTCTTGCAAATGGGTTCGAGCACGCTCTTCATTCAATCCAAAATCGAGATACACGATGTGCTCTTTTTCCCATGCGACGAGCAATGTACCAAACTCATAAGTGAGCTGTTGAAATGGCATCTGCTTCCCCCCACTCCTCAAGTAACCGTTGTCCTTCGGTTTGCACATCCACTGCAATATCGGCTAAAAGACGTGATTCGATATATGACTTTTCTTCAATTCCACCAATTCGACCAACCGCCCAGAGTGCCAGTGCCCGCATGTCTTCCCGGGCATCCGTTTCTATCATCAATCGTAGCGCATCAATCGCACTCTTGTCTCGATAATGGACGAGCGCACAAATCGCATTACGCTGAATCGGCTTCTTTCCACGCCATGCGCCAGATAACGTACCGAACCGGCTCTTGAACTCACGATTACTCATGGATAAGAGTGGAACTAAGAGCGGTTTGACTTGTTCTGGATCCGGCTGCAGTTCAGCATGATGTGTCGCATTCTTCTTCCGGTTATACGGACATACTTGCTGACACGTATCACAACCGTATAGACGGTTCCCAAGCGCCATTCGGAATGGTTCTGGTAGTAACGTTTTCGTCTGCGTCAAAAACGAGATGCACCGTTTAGCGTCGATGACGCCAGGTTCAACAAGCGCATCCGTCGGACAAGCGTCGATGCACTTATTGCATGTCCCGCATAATTCTTCGACTGGCTGATCCGGCGGTAGGACGATATCTGTAATCAGTTCACCAAGATAGAGATAGGATCCGTGCTCCTCACTGATGATCGAGCAGTTTTTCCCACTGAATCCGATACCTGCTCGTTCTGCTACTGCACGATCGACGAGTTCTCCTGTATCGACCATCGAGCGTGTCCTTGCACCTGGACTCAATTCTTGAATTTTTTCTTCAAGTAACGTCAAGCGTTGTCGCAACGCCTGGTGATAATCCAGTCCCCAGGACGATCGACAAAAGATTCCCCGTCGCTCCCCTTCCTTGCCACGAGGTGCATTTTTGAGAGTACTTGGATACGCGACCGCAATGGCAATGATTGAAGCGGCATCTTCAACGAGTAGAGACGGTGTCGTTCGAAGGTCGAGATCGGGCTCTTCAAAACCAGAAGCGAATCCTTTTTCTTGTTGCGCTTGCAGGCGACGTTTTAAGACAAGAAATGGATCAGCCGTCGTCACCTTCAATTCATCGATCCCAATTTCTGCTGCGTACTCTTGTAAAGCCAATTTCAATTGCATACCATCCATCACGATCTACTCCTTTCCTCGTTAAAATCCCGTTCCTAAACAAAAAGAGCAAGGTGTCAGCGAAAACGACACATTGCTCTTTTTTGGTAAGCGGGTGAAGGGAATCGAACCCTCGTCATCAGCTTGGAAGGCTGAGGTTTTACCATTAAACTACACCCGCATGATCAGGTGAAACATCAGATTGTGTAAAAAGTATAAAGCGGGTGAAGGGAATCGAACCCTCGTCATCAGCTTGGAAGGCTGAGGTTTTACCATTAAACTACACCCGCAAGATACCGGTGGTCGGAATCGAACCGACACTCCAAAGGAACACGATTTTGAGTCGTGCGCGTCTACCAGTTCCGCCACACCGGCACAATCTCTTGCAAAACTATTTAATTGAGAAATAGTTGGAGGCGCCAGTCAGAATCGAACTGACGATAAAGGAGTTGCAGTCCTCTGCCTTACCACTTGGCTATGGCGCCACTCATTGGAGCGGAAGACGGGATTCGAACCCGCGACCCCGACCTTGGCAAGGTCGTATTCTACCACTGAACTACTTCCGCTTGAAAAGCTGGGCTGGAAGGGATCGAACCTTCGCGTGCTGGAATCAAAATCCAGTGCCTTACCACTTGGCTACAGCCCAATAATAAGAGGGCGACTGATGGGAATTGAACCCACGAATGCCGGAATCACAATCCGGTGCGTTAACCACTTCGCCACAATCGCCATGGTAAACAGGGGCAGCAGGAATCGAACCCGCGCTGACGGTTTTGGAGACCGTAGTTCTACCGCTAAACTATGCCCCTATGGTGGTGGGGGGGGGCGGATTCGAACCGCCGAACCCGAGGGAGCGGATTTACAGTCCGCCGCGTTTAGCCACTTCGCTACCCCCCCACAAATGGGAAAATCATGTTGTTAATAAAGATGGTGGCTTTGGACGGAATCGAACCGCCGACACAAGGATTTTCAGTCCTTTGCTCTACCAACTGAGCTACAAAGCCTTAACAATGGCGGTCCTGACGGGATTCGAACCCGCGATCTCCTGCGTGACAGGCAGGCATGTTAACCGCTACACCACAGGACCGTATGTAATTGCGGGGGCCGGATTTGAACCGACGACCTTTGGGTTATGAGCCCAACGAGCTACCAGACTGCTCCACCCCGCGACGCTATAAATGGTGACCCGTACGGGATTCGAACCCGTGTTACCGCCGTGAAAGGGCGGTGTCTTAACCGCTTGACCAACGGGCCATTATGAATTGAAAGTGATGATGGCGGAGAGCAAGGGATTCGAACCCTTGAGACGCTTTTGACGCCTACACGATTTCCAATCGTGCTCCTTCGGCCACTCGGACAGCTCTCCATTGTACGTGGTGAAGAAGTAATAAATGGCTCCGCAAGTAGGATTTGAACCTACGACCTACCGGTTAACAGCCGGTTGCTCTACCGCTGAGCTATTGCGGAACGATCGCCTGGCAGCGTCCTATCCTCACAGGGGGAAGCCCCCAACTACTTTCGGCGTTCAAGTGCTTAACTTCCGTGTTCGGCATGGGAACGGGTGTGACCAC
>NZ_JACSNH010000020.1:0-414 GCF_018619045.1 Exiguobacterium sp. s161 | reverse complement strand
CGGTCGTGGCGGAATCGGTAGACGCGCTAGGTTGAGGGCCTAGTGGTGGCAACATCGTGGAGGTTCAAGTCCTCTCGACCGCACCATATGATGCACCCTTAGCTCAGCTGGATAGAGTACTTGACTACGAATCAAGGGGTCGGGAGTTCGAATCTCTCAGGGTGCACTTTTCGGGAAGTAGCTCAGCTTGGTAGAGCACTTGGTTTGGGACCAAGGGGTCGCAGGTTCGAATCCTGTCTTCCCGACCATTATTTTCATACGAAATACATTGGACTTTGAAAACTGAACGATGAGGCAAAAATCGTATTCTACGGAATACAAACATGAATGAAGCGCAAGCTTCGTCAATCGTGACTTCGGTCACACAACGAGCAAGTCAAACACTTCATGGAGAGTTTGATCCTGGCTCAGGAC
>NZ_JACSNH010000019.1:0-798 GCF_018619045.1 Exiguobacterium sp. s161 | reverse complement strand
TCACGATTGACGAAGCTTGCGCTTCATTCGTTTTTGTATTCCGTAGAATACGATTTTTGCCTCATCGTTCAGTTTTCAAAGTTCGTCATAAAAATGGTGGAGCCTAGCGGGATCGAACCGCTGACCTCCTGCGTGCAAGGCAGGCGCTCTCCCAGCTGAGCTAAGGCCCCATTAAAGGGATGAAATTGAAGATGGTCGGGAAGACAGGATTCGAACCTGCGACCCCTTGGTCCCAAACCAAGTGCTCTACCAAGCTGAGCTACTTCCCGAAAATGCACCCTGAGAGATTCGAACTCCCGACCCCTTGATTCGTAGTCAAGTACTCTATCCAGCTGAGCTAAGGGTGCGGAATATAAGGATCAAACAGTAAACATCCAAAATGAAAAATGGTACCGAGGGCCGGAATCGAACCGGCACGGGGAAACCCCCGCAGGATTTTAAGTCCTGTGCGTCTACCAGTTCCGCCACCCCGGCAGGGATATAAAAGGTAGAACCTTCATTCATAATTGAATTCTGGTGATCATTGAAGATAAAAATGGTGCCGGCAACAGGAGTCGAACCCGCGACCTACTGATTACAAGTCAGTTGCTCTACCAGCTGAGCTACACCGGCAAGTGTAATAAAAAATGGTGGAGGATGACGGGATCGAACCGCCGACCCCCTGCTTGTAAGGCAGGTGCTCTCCCAGCTGAGCTAATCCTCCATATGTATCGCCTGGCAGCGTCCTATCCTCACAGGGGGAAGCCCCCAACTACTTTCGGCGTTCAAGTGCTTAACTTCCGTGTTCGGCATGGGAAC
>NZ_JACSNH010000018.1:0-909 GCF_018619045.1 Exiguobacterium sp. s161 | reverse complement strand
ATGGTGCGGTCGAGAGGACTTGAACCTCCACGATGTTGCCACCACTAGGCCCTCAACCTAGCGCGTCTACCGATTCCGCCACGACCGCATAATGCTATTCAAATATAAATGGAGCGGAAGACGGGATTCGAACCCGCGACCCCGACCTTGGCAAGGTCGTATTCTACCACTGAACTACTTCCGCATATAAATGGTACGGGTGAAGGGACTTGAACCCCCACGTCAAAGACACTAGATCCTAAATCTAGCGCGTCTACCAATTCCGCCACACCCGCATAAAAATGGTGTGTCATGCAGGATTCGAACCTGCGACCCTCTGATTAAAAGTCAGATGCTCTACCAACTGAGCTAATGACACATAAATGATATGAAGTTAAAAAATGGGGCGACTGATGGGAATTGAACCCACGAATGCCGGAATCACAATCCGGTGCGTTAACCACTTCGCCACAATCGCCAAAATAAAAATGGTGCCGGCAACAGGAGTCGAACCCGCGACCTACTGATTACAAGTCAGTTGCTCTACCAGCTGAGCTACACCGGCAAAAGAAATGGTGGCTTTGGACGGAATCGAACCGCCGACACAAGGATTTTCAGTCCTTTGCTCTACCAACTGAGCTACAAAGCCGATATTAAAATGGCGGTCCTGACGGGATTCGAACCCGCGATCTCCTGCGTGACAGGCAGGCATGTTAACCGCTACACCACAGGACCGTTTTAAGTATAAGGTGACGACTTCTATAATGATAAAACATCTATGTAAGTCTGTCAATTGTTTTATTAAAAAAACAAAAGCCTGGCAACGTCCTATCCTCACAGTGGGAAGCCCCCAACTACTTTCGGCGTTCAAGTGCTTAACTTCCGTGTTCGGCATGGGAACGGGTGTGACCACTTGGCTATCGTCACCAG
>NZ_JACSNH010000017.1:0-1054 GCF_018619045.1 Exiguobacterium sp. s161 | reverse complement strand
GACGAATTGTAATATTAAGTGCAACACCTAGCTGAAAACACAAAAAAACCCATAACGACCTCGTGTAGAATAGAGTTACCACACAAAATTCAACGGAGGATTCGTTATGAGCTATGTTCATCTTACCACATCAGAAAGAGTCAAAATTGAAACTTATCTAGAGCTTGGATTTTCAATGCGAAAGATCGCTCAGCATCTTGGACGACAGCCGTCCACGATTTCACGTGAGCTCAGACGGAATCCTTCCTACAATGCGATCAACGCCGGACGGCGTTATGAGATGCAAAAAAAGAATTGTGGAGCACGCACGATGTTCAGCGCTTCGCTTGGCTCATGTATCCTTTCGAAACTGCGAGAGACATGGTCTCCCGAACAGATCGCAGGACGGCTCTTTCACGAACATGGACCATCGTACAGTACAATCTATCGATGGATATATAAAGGATTCATCAAGAGCGATTTAGGCGTTTTACGACAAAAAGGAAAGCGCCTACAGCCACGTGAGACAAGAGGTCGCTTCAACATCGGGATTCCGATCAGTAAACGTCCGTCGGACGTCCGGGGTCGAGAAACGTTCGGGCATTGGGAGTTGGATACTGTCGTATCAGGACGAGGGCAGACAAAGGCGTGTGTCGCGACATTCATCGAACGTAAAAGTCGGTTCTATATCGTACTACCGATGGTCGACCGTTCTTCTCACTCGATGGAACATGCCATCCGAACACTTTACTCTTCTTTCCCATCGGGAACGTTTCAAACCATGACGACGGATCGCGGTAAGGAGTTCAGCTGTCACGAACGGATACAGGACTCTCTTGGTATCCCAATGTACTTTGCGGACCCCTATTCTTCATGGCAACGTGGCAGCAATGAGAATGCAAATGGTCTTCTCCGTGAGTTCTTCCCAAAGGGAACCAACTTCGGAATGATCAACAAGACAGAATTAGATTACGCACTTTCTAGAATCAACAATCGACCAAGAAAGTGTTTGGATTGGAAAACTGCATACGAGGTCTTTTCCGAAGAAGTGTTGCGCTTAATTTGACAAACCGTC
>NZ_JACSNH010000016.1:0-1289 GCF_018619045.1 Exiguobacterium sp. s161 | reverse complement strand
TTGACACTCCCACGGCTAAAGCCGCAAGCCCACACCGTTGGTGAGGGTGGGATTCTCAAGTGCTTGGCGGACTCAATCCATTTCTGCTTCGTCCGAGCCTTGAGGTAGGGGTGTGCCATCACCCCTCCTGAGACAGACCGTATAGGTTCTCAGGCTGATGGACTGTTACCATCCATCACAGGTGCGTATCGAATGTTCATCGCACCGACGGTGTCCCGATGTCCTTTAAACCCACAGGCACACGTGTAGACCCTATCCCTCACCTTGTTCCTGACGGAACAGGATGGGCAGGTCTGACTCGTGTAGGCGGGGTTCACATACTCAACCTTGATGCCCGACAAGGCGGCTTTGTATTCGATGAAGGACGCGAGACGATAGAACGACCATGAGTGGAGGTTCTGGTTGTTTTTACGGCTTGTTCTTGCCGTCTGTCGGATGTTCGCCAAGAGTTCAAGGCGAATGACAGAGATTTTCTTCTGTCTTGCAAAATCGACGATGGCTCGGCTGACCTTGTGGTCCTTGTCCCGCATCCACCGCTGTTCCTTCTGATTGCGTCGTTTGATAGCCTTCGGCTTCTTCTTTTTGCCGAGTGCCTTCCGTTCCGCACGGAACTTGCGTTTCATATACTTGTTCTTACGACCGTTCCCGAAGAAACGGGTCGTGTCGTCATCGGTGACGGCGACCGCCGGCACTTTCAGTCCGAGGTCAACCCCCATCACCCGCACCCCCGTCCGAGGGACGGTCGGGACATGGACGGAAATCTGAGCGATCCACTTCCTTCCCTTCTTCGTGACCCTGAGCGTCCCGAGTTTGTTGGCAAGGAGTCGGGTATTCCGATTGTCCTTGTCAACCATGGCAGCACGGAATCGCATCTTCACGGACTTCCCGTCCATCCAAACGGGGAAGGAGATGCTCTCGAAGTCGAAGGAATAGTTCTGATTGTTCCAGACGCAGACGGGCTTTTTGAGGACAGGGATGCGTTTGAAATCCTCTTTCCTCGCCTTCTTGTAGATGCCGACGGCATCTCCTGCGAGTTGGTTCTTCACGGCGCTCGGAAGGGGAGTGTCGATGTCCTTGCTCGACCACCTCTTCCCGTCCTCGGAGGCGACCATGTTCGCCACGACTCGGTTGGCGGTCTGGATATAGGTCTTGCCCATCCTTTTTAGGATGGCATCCTGACGACGCGTGGCATAGATTTGAACTTCTACCGTGACGACTTGACTCATCTTTGACACCTCCTTCATCCTAATAATCAACTCCATTATAGATTGACTATAAATGCATTTCAT
>NZ_JACSNH010000015.1:0-2951 GCF_018619045.1 Exiguobacterium sp. s161 | reverse complement strand
AGACGTGTGTTCTTAGAATACCAACGCTAGATCAAGGTATGAAGGGCGTACGGTGGATGCCTTGGCACTAGGAGCCGATGAAGGACGCGACGAACAGCGATATGCTTCGGGGAGCAGTAAGTATGCTTTGATCCGAAGATTTCCGAATGGGGGAACCCACCATCCGTAATGGGATGGGACATGTTACATGAATACATAGTGTAGCGTGAGGCAGACCCGGGGAACTGAAACATCTAAGTACCCGGAGGAAGAGAAAGCAAATGCGATTCCCTGAGTAGCGGCGAGCGAAACGGGAACAGCCCAAACCGGAGAGCATGCTCTTCGGGGTTGTAGGACACTCTATACGGAGTCAAAAAGGAAGACAGTAGGTGAAGGACCTGGAAAGGTCGGCCGAAGAAGGTGACAGCCCTGTAGCTGAAACTGTTTTCCCTCCAGAGTGGATCCTGAGTACGGCGGGACACGTGAAACCCCGTCGGAATCCGGGAGGACCATCTCCCAAGGCTAAATACTCCCTAGTGACCGATAGTGAACCAGTACCGTGAGGGAAAGGTGAAAAGCACCCCGGAAGGGGAGTGAAATAGATCCTGAAACCGTATGCCTACAAGTAGTCAGAGCCCGTTAACGGGTGATGGCGTGCCTTTTGTAGAATGAACCGGCGAGTTACGATAACGCGCGAGGTTAAGCCGATGAGGCGGAGCCGTAGCGAAAGCGAGTCTGAACAGGGCGTTCAGTGCGTTGTCGTAGACCCGAAACCAGGTGATCTACCCATGTCCAGGATGAAGGTCAGGTAACACTGACTGGAGGTCCGAACCCACGCACGTTGAAAAGTGCGGGGATGAGGTGTGGGTAGCGGTGAAATGCCAATCGAACCTGGAGATAGCTGGTTCTCCCCGAAATAGCTTTAGGGCTAGCCTCGAGGTTGAGAGTTCTGGAGGTAGAGCACTGATTGGACTAGGGGCCCCCACAGGGTTACCGAATTCAGTTAAACTCCGAATGCCAGCAACTTATACTCGGGAGTCAGACTGCGAGTGATAAGATCCGTAGTCAAGAGGGAAACAGCCCAGACCGCCAGCTAAGGTCCCAAAGTGTATGTTAAGTGGAAAAGGATGTGGCGCTGCCTAGACAGCTAGGATGTTGGCTTAGAAGCAGCCACCATTCAAAGAGTGCGTAATAGCTCACTAGTCGAGTGGCGCCGCGCCGAAAATGTAACGGGGCTAAACATACCACCGAAGCTGCGGATTCCGTAAGGAATGGTAGGGGAGCGTTCCAAACCGCTGCGAAGCTGTACCGGAAGGAGCAGTGGAGCGTTTGGAAGTGAGAATGCCGGTGTGAGTAGCGAAAAGAGGGGTGAGAATCCCCTCCGTCGAAAGCCCAAGGTTTCCTGAGGAAGGCTCGTCCGCTCAGGGTTAGTCTGGACCTAAGCCGAGGCCGAAAGGCGTAGGCGATGGATAACAGGTTGATATTCCTGTACCGCCGATCCACCGTTTGAACAATGGGGGGACGCAGGAGGATAGTGACGCATGCGGATGGAAGTGCATGTGCAAGTTTCAAGACCGTCTGATTGGCAAATCCGTCAGGCACCAAAGTCAAGGAACGACGCGGAGTCCCGTAGGGACGTAGGTCACGATTTCACACTGCCAAGAAAAGCCTCTAGTGAGGGGGAAGGCGCCAGTACCGTAAACCGACACAGGTAGGCGAGATGAGAATTCTAAGACGCGCGGGATAACTCTCGTTAAGGAACTCGGCAAAATGGTCCCGTAACTTCGGGAGAAGGGACGCTCTACATGAGTAGAGCCGCAGTGAATAGGCCCAAACGACTGTTTAGCAAAAACACAGGTCTCTGCTAAATCGCAAGATGACGTATAGGGGCTGACGCCTGCCCGGTGCTGGAAGGTTAAGGGGATGGGTTAGCGCAAGCGAAGCTTTGAACCGAAGCCCCAGTAAACGGCGGCCGTAACTATAACGGTCCTAAGGTAGCGAAATTCCTTGTCGGGTAAGTTCCGACCCGCACGAAAGGCGTAACGATTTGGGCACTGTCTCAACGAGAGACCCGGTGAAATCATAGTACCTGTGAAGATGCAGGTTACCCGCGACAGGACGGAAAGACCCCATGGAGCTTTACTACAGCCTGATATTGAGGCTTTGTGCATGATGTACAGGATAGGCGGGAGACGTCGAGCCCGGAGCGCCAGCTTCGGAGGAGTCACCCTTGGGATACCGCCCTTCATGCATAGAGTCTCTAACTCGCAGCCGTGATCCGGCTGGAGGACCGTGTCAGGCGGGTAGTTTGACTGGGGCGGTCGCCTCCTAAACAGTAACGGAGGCGCCCAAAGGTTCCCTCAGAATGGTTGGAAATCATTCGTAGAGCGCAAAGGCAGAAGGGAGCTTGACTGCGAGACCTACAAGTCGAGCAGGGACGAAAGTCGGGCTTAGTGATCCGGTGGTTCCGCATGGAAGGGCCATCGCTCAACGGATAAAAGCTACCCTGGGGATAACAGGCTGATCTCCCCCAAGAGTCCACATCGACGGGGAGGTTTGGCACCTCGATGTCGGCTCATCGCATCCTGGGGCTGGAGTAGGTCCCAAGGGTTGGGCTGTTCGCCCATTAAAGCGGTACGCGAGCTGGGTTCAGAACGTCGTGAGACAGTTCGGTCCCTATCCGTCGTGGGCGCAGGAAATTTGAGGAGAGCTGTCCTTAGTACGAGAGGACCGGGATGGACGCACCGCTGGTGTACCAGTTGTTCCGCCAGGAGCATCGCTGGGTAGCTACGTGCGGACGGGATAAATGCTGAAAGCATCTAAGCATGAAGCCCCCTCCAAGATGAGATTTCCCTTTGAGTAATCAAGAAAGACCCCTCAGAGACGATGAGGTAGATAGGTCACGGGTGGAAGCATGGCGACATGTGGAGCTGAGTGATACTAATCGGTCGAGGCCTTGTTCTAGCAGATGC
>NZ_JACSNH010000014.1:0-5082 GCF_018619045.1 Exiguobacterium sp. s161 | reverse complement strand
ATCTCCTATGCGGAGAAACGGGCGGAGGAACGATCAGGCTTCGATTGCCCTCCAGAGTACGCCAAGTCTCAGATGAAGGCGACGAGGGAACTCTGGGGCAAGTCGGACGGTATCCAAGCCCATCATGTCATCCAATCCTTCAAGCCAGGGGAAGTGACGGCACGACAGGCGAACGAGATTGGGCAGGAACTCGCTCGATCCATCTCCAAGGGGCATGAAGCCGTCATCTACACGCATACGGACAAGGAGCATATCCATAACCACATCATCATCAATGCCGTGAACTTCGAGAACGGCAGCAAGTACCAATCCTCGAAGAAAGACCTTCACCGGATCCGGGAGGAGAGCGATCGACTCTGTCTCGAGCAAGGATTGTCGGTCGTCCTCAAGCGAGAGACGCCCGTACGCTATACATTGGCGGAGAAAGCCCTTCTCGAGAAGGGCAAGTCATCCTGGAAGGACGACATCCGGACAAAGATCGAGGAGGCGAGAGACGCCACGACGAGCTATGAGGCATTCAAGGGCTATCTGTCGGAGAAGCATGAGATCGAAGTGCGAGAACGAGGCAAGACGACGACTTACTACGATCATGCGAACAATAAACGAGTACGAGATAACAAACTAGGGTCTGATTATGAGAGGGAGGTCATCAAGGATGGGTTTGAGAGAGCAGTTGGACAAGAAGAATCACGACATCGTGAAGTCGGAAGAGGCATCGGAGTATCGGACGGGGAACGAGCAGGAGCAGGGAGCCCACCAGACGCCCTCACTCATGATCGAGAACGAGCAAGAGCTGCTGATGCGTCTGAGAGCCGTCGAGGGCTATCTGTCGACCGTGCTGCAGGAAGTCGTCCAGAAGGAGATGACGTTCCAACAGGAGATCGAGAACCTCGTCCAGATCAGCAAGAGCACGGAAGAACTGATGGCTTTGACTATGAAGAATTCAACCGAAAGCTTGAGCAATCGAAGCGTGGAGCTCGAAAATCATACCAGCAAAACAAACGAACAACTTCAGGCATTGCTCGGGACGTACTCGAAACAACTCAGTCAGAACCAGCAAACCCTTCACGAGCAGCTGAAGAACATTCAGAGTACACACCTCGAGCAACTGAACATGAGCCACAAACTGATCAACGACCAACTCGAACAGATCGGCGATCTGGTGAACAGCAACATCCTCGCCCAACAGAGTCGGCTCGAGAAGATGCTCGAGAACAACACGAAAAAGATCGAGACAGAGATGAACAACCTCAAGAGCAGGCACGACCAGCAACTAAACGACATCTCAACAAGTCTCACGAGCAGGATTTCGAGCGTTAAGTGGAAAATCTTCAAGACGGAATGGCTAGATGCAGGCAAGCAAGGGCTGATGACAGCAGTATTTTTGATCCCAATTTACCTAATTATACGATTCGTTTTTTCTTTAGCTAGTGTAGAGTTACCATAATAAAAAGCAATTATCCTCTAAAATGTGTTTTAAGAGGATAATTGCTTTTTTACTTAATCCATTGGATACGATTGTACAGCAATTGGTGATGTATAGTTACCGTATTTGTAATGAACTACAGTTGAATATATGCGATAACGTCCTTGATAAGTATCGTACGCTTTATATTTCCAAGTACCAACATAAGTTGGCGGAAGAGCTTCTGAAGCATCATAGGACACTTTAGAAAGCGCACCAGAAACTAACCATTTAGCTACATTCGACGCGATTTTTAATTTATTTCCAACGTAAAACGTCACAGCCGCAATAAGTGCTCTTGCACCTTCATTAGTAAAAGTAATTTTATAAGGACCATCAACAATTTGTGAACCACCTGGTGGCTGTACAATTGCATTGGTCGTAGGACCAGATTTTATTTTATTAAATACTGAACCTTTATAAAGTGAACTCGAAAGAGAAGTATCTCCAGGACTTTCTGTTACAAGATAGTCAGTAGGATCACTAACCATATCAAATGTATTTTCTAATTGTGTTTCATCTACTGGTGTTGGAAACGAGAAAATAACTCCTTCATACTCATAAGAATATGCTTGAGTCGGAACTTCTTCAGCTAATTTCTTTTGCTTAAAGTCAATCTTAGACTGTTTAAATTTAGTTGCAGCCTCCGTAGGATATGCTGCAAAAGATGCAGAACTTAGTAAAGCAACAGATAATAAACTTAAAGTAATCTTTTTCAAAGTAAATAACACCCTCTCACAATTTAGTTATTAATAGTGTAAGCTATTAATTGATGAAAATCACCATAAAAAGGAAGGATGTTTAAAAATATGGATAAAAGTAATTTCCTAGCTAGTGTTTTAGTATCTATTTTCCTTATAATAGCTTTTGTTTACTCAGATAAATTTTCTTTAAGTAGCAGTAAAACTAGTTGGCTCATATTTTTCACCATATTCATTGTAGGAATGCTCGGAAGCATGCTATTTAAAAAATACAAAGACTCAAAAGTATCTACTCCAATTGTGTTAATAACCTACTCTACTTTTCTAATAATAATATTAATGATTTTTTAAAAAAGCGGTCAATTTCGACCGCTTTTTTCATGCTTGGCTTGATACCAACGGTATCGTTGCGAGGAATTGTCATTTCACGCAAGGATGACCTTTTTTACACTTTTTAAAGTGATTTGGCAGCAATCACTTTTTGATACCACGAAATAATTTTTGCATCACTATGAATAATTTCTAAATCCCTCTCCATTTGGAGTAAAAGAGAGTCTAACTCTAAATCCCGATCCATCGACTTTTCTTTTCTCATAATTTGCTCATAAGCAAAATCATATTTTTTCAATTTTTCCAAAGTAATTCCTCCCTAAAAATATTAAATACATTAGCAATTCATAGAAATACATACTAATCTAATTTTTTTTTACAAATAGTCATTCCTTATGTAATTAAAAAGATCTAGCTTCTGCTACCTGTCTATACAAGGCCATGATTTCGTCTTCCCTTTCTTGCCAACCCTTACTAGATTCTATCTCAATCATCAGATCAGCCAATTGAAGAACACGCTCAATAGAGGAACTGTTCTCCATTATTAAATTAAACTTCAATTTAAAATACTGAACATCGTTCATATTTACACCTCCAAAATAAGAAATAGATCTGAAGAAATTCATAACACATAAACAACTACCGCACTTCGTTTTCGGCGTTTACGCCTTCACTTCGTTTGCTGGCGTACTGCGTCACATTGAATGGACTCGCTTCGCTCCCTCCTTCAACGCTCCTCGCACGACATGTTCTACAGTCTTTATTCTTCATCTTTCCTGCATTTTCTTTTCCTTTTTTTACTTTAAAAGACTTGATGCACTAGAAGAGCATGTGCATACTGCGGGAGGCAGGCGAGGAAAACGGCTGGATGGGCAGACTAACCCCTTGAAAATAAAAGGATTAAATCTGCCCAACGTTTCTGCGTCCAGTGTAGGACGAGGTATCCGTATGTCTAGGCGTTCCAAGACTGCAGGGGAATCACACCCCCACGATATGACTCGCTGCGCTCTTGCGCACACAAGGCGTTTCCACGCCCTACCTTGCTGCCTTTCGGCGACTCGTCATATAATCCACTCTGAGGTGGCCAAAAGCCACCTCAGGTCGTGTCACAGCAATCATACAGCCGCCTACTAGGAAATTCCCCACCGTTTGTCGTGGGACTGCCTACGGTCTCGTACCATATGACCCCGTCTGAACCTCTCAACGATCTTTACCGTATCCCTTCGGGACTTAGGCTATGTACAGGGCTCTCCGTCCTTCCCCTGCTAACGTCGCGTCACGTACTGGAACTGCGGTGACGACCGATCCATTCTACTGCGTCGGCTGGATGAACCTACTCGTTTAAAGAGCGAGTGCTGACCTCTTTTTTATGTAAGACCAAAACAAAAAGGACATCGTTCAGTAGCGAGTTTCGTAAAACTTGCTACTGAACAATGTCCTTTATCTACTTAAAACCTTGTAAAAGCTAGGTTTCCTTAGTATGATAAGTGCATCTAAGTTGAAGTCACGTGCTATGTGCCTTCAACGATCAATAGCTAGTGTTCCCGCACTTGCTATTCAAAAGCGTCACTTCGTTGATGATCTACTCGTTTCCCGACGAGCAGGTAGGAGAAGTGGCGTTTTTTGTTGTTTCGTCCATATTTTGTTACTGCTTATTGTACGCTTACATCAGTTTTCTGACAATATTAATTTTGATATTCATAAGAAGTGACTGAATATCTACTTAGAGAAAGAGGGAAGATCATGAATAAACGATTCATACTTAAATCGAAACAGCACCTTAGTGGAGGTATTATTAAAATTGTTGTAGATACTCAGACGGGCGTAAATTATTTGATGACAAGTGGGCTTGGTATGAGCGGAATGACACCACTATTAGACAGAGAAGGTAAGGTTGTTGTAGATAAGCCTTTCGACTAAAGCTATTTCCTTAAGGAAATAGCTTCTTTCGTCTCCAACGACGAAAGAACGGTCTCTAATTTTTTAGAGAAAGGGGCTCGGGGAAACCCCCGACAAGCTGTATTTGCGACACGAAGTGGCTAGCAAATACGAAGCTTGCCAACCCCTCTGCGCATAGAATATGATGGACGAGTAAGGGCATCTACTCGTCCATCATTCGGCGCATAATTCGTACGTATTCAGAGGGGGCGGTTGTTATGAAAGCGAACCGAAAAGAGAACCGACAGGTCAATTTTCGTGTGAGTGAAGACGAGTTTGAGAAACTTTCTGAGATAGCAGAAAGTTTTCAAATGAGTGTGCCGGCTTATGTGAAGAAGCAGGCACAAGGAGCGAGAATGAGACCCCCGAAGATCGATCGGGAGGGCGCATTCGAGATTGCCCGTCAGTTGCGTGCCATCGGGAACAACGTGAACCAGATGACCAAGCACGCGAATGAGGGCAAGACAGTTCCGAAAGAGGAACTGGTCAATCTACAGAAGGAGTTGAATCAGATATGGCAACAATTCAACTCGGCAATACAAAAGTAGCCAACAAGCTGATCTCCTATGCGGAGAAACGGGCGGAGGAACGATCAGGCTTCGATTGCCCTCCAGAGTACGCCAAGTCTCAGATGAAGGCGACGAGGGA
>NZ_JACSNH010000013.1:0-6112 GCF_018619045.1 Exiguobacterium sp. s161 | reverse complement strand
TCAACAATCGACCAAGAAAGTGTTTGGATTGGAAAACTGCATACGAGGTCTTTTCCGAAGAAGTGTTGCGCTTAATTTGACAAACCGTCATAAATAATTAATTTAGTAACTTTTATAATTAATAAAATGCCAATATACATGCTAAGTTCAATATATAATTCTATGTCTGTTTAACGACCGTTATATATACAAAAATGATTACTCTTTCACATAGTTGAATCGAATGGATCGATTTCGATATCAAAGTCTATAAACGCATCTTTTTATCAATGTATTTTTAATAGTCCTTTTATGCATAAAAAGAGAAATAAACTTCGGTCATCCTTTTCAAAAAGTGCGACAAAAAGGATCAACGTATAGATACCATCGAGTATCTGAACGTTGATCCTTTTTCAATTATCCATCTAATCGTTGTTCAGCCATTTTATAAATTTCATCTTTATCCCGTTTACCGATCGCTACAATTTGAATGATTTGGAGTTTACCGTCGATTTCTCTAAAAACAACGCGTAACCCCATTTTTCTATTTTTCAACTTATTGCAATGCGACAAATTTCCACTGAGTGGCTGCCCTGCTGCCATCCCTATAGAAACGATTCGGTTCAACGCTTTGTCTACGAATATCTTTTGACTACCATCGAGGTTATCGTAATCTTCTTTCGAATATTGCGTCCACTCAAGCTGATACAATGATCACTCCCACCCATCCATTTCATCAATAGTCGTAGGGTGAGTTACCTGTTCTCCACGGACTTCTGAATCAGTATAAGTGCGGACATTTTTGTTAGATAGTCGCATCTCAACAGTCAAATCATCTAATCGACTGTACAATTCTTCGATTTCTTTATTGAGTGATTCGTATTGCTGTTGCGTCAACATGACGCCCGCAACTTTTTCACGGTTAAAAACATATACGCCGGCCGCTTCACGATCTGCTTTTTGGAAAGCTTCCATAGGAGACCGTTTCACGTCAGATATAGAAGTGGTTGGAATATCAAGTATTCGCATTCCCATCATTATGCCCTCCTTTTATTTTTCTTTAGTATACACCTTTTAAAAGACTTTTAAAAGACTTTTAAACGTTCCTTTTGATTCTTGTACTATCTATAGTTAACCCCTATTTTTGCAATAAAACCCAAAAAACAATAGGATTCTCATTTACTGAGTTCCCTATTGCTTGTTAGACACTACTTTATTTAAATACAACAATGCCCTTGCGCGTGGACAGGACGGGGTTTCCCCGTCCGTCTACACTTATCGTCTCTTTACAAAACACCTTGTGCTTTCAAGCTGACGTATTCTTCTCCGGCACCGACGATGATGTGGTCGAGGAGCTGGATGCCGACGATGCGTCCGACTTCAACGAGCCGTTCCGTCACCTCGATGTCTTCCCGTGATGGATGCGGGTCACCGCTCGGATGCTGATGACTGACGATGAGTGACGTCGCATTGTTAAGAATGGCGGACTTGGAGATTCCTCGGGGATGGACGACGCTTGAGTTGATGCTACCAACGTGTGCCCGATGGACGGCAATGACGCGGTTCTTCGTATTGAGCAGGATGACAAGGAACACTTCACGGTCATCGTCCTGGATGAAGCGTTTCGCGACACAGAACGCGTCCTCGGGAGATGTGATATGCGTCGTCTCGAGCGCGACATCCGGCTTGCGGTCCCCTTCCATCAGACAGAGCGGGACCGCTCTGTTCCGTGCTTTTAAAATGATCATTTATTGCATTAGCTATTCCAAATAGGATGACTAAAATGAATTCTTCCTTACTCGTCGATCCCGAGTAGTCTGTGAGCGGACCGTTCCAGCATTTGAAATATCTGATCTCGCTACTGACAAAAAGTAATGTATAAAAAAGAGACAAATCCCAAATTTTTAGGATTAGTCTCTTTTGGTTTCAAAGACATGTTGCTAAAAAGCTATTGATCCATTACATATCTGATTCAAGCTGTACAACTACATGGCTTAAATCTGATACATCTTCCTTTTCATTAAATAGTGCAATTGCCTGCTCATGTGTCATATAGTTTTCGACTGATCTGTCCATCAATACTTGAGCTAATAGTTCCGCGTATGAATCTAGTTCGTCTTCATCATTCGAATCTTGGACACGTCCACGCAATTCACTGACCAATCCTTTAACGTCTTCACCTCTTGTCGACCACATGCGATAAGCCATCAGTCGTTCGTCCTCATCATTCCCCGCGATTACTTCTCGAATTTCATCCATCGAAGGATAGTCGGCAAATACATCTTCGTGTGTTAATTCAACTCCGCCTTCAACTTGATCATTTCGACGAACGAGATGATCGAGGAGTTGGTCGAAGCTCTCTGCTACGAAGTGTGTTGTCTCATCCGAAATGTCCAAACACCAAATATGTGGTGCGTTAGGGGTGTCATCGAAACCGAAGTACCAAAGGTAACTGCCTTGACCCTCGCCGAACAGCATCAATTTTCCAGTTAATCCCCACTCAGCTAACGTAGACCTGCCGTCCTCAAATTCCTCCACCGTCAAGGGTTTGAAACGATTCAACGGTAGATGAAGATTATCTTCTTCGTCAGACCATGTGTTTTCGAAATCAACATTCACTGAATCGAATACAAGATCCCCACCATTTTGTTCTTCTAACTTTTCGATATATTTTTTAGGAAGACGAGCGCCTAATTCTTTTTCGATTTGTTTCACGTTTTCTTTATTTAGTGATAAAGCAACCTCATCTTCTAACAACTCATCCCAAAAATTCATCAAAGCACCTCTTTCACTACATTTATATATTTGTATATTTATATACTCATTAATACTATACGCTATATTTTTTAAAATTTGGCATGATTGAGAATCGAATGCTGACGAGATGTCATTTTAAATACGGAAACTGAACGGTATATGGTTCCTTTCCATCAAACAGAGCAGTTCCCGATCTGTCCCCCGCCCTTGAGGTAATCAATCAATCGCATCAGCCTTCAGAAATAAGACAGCAGAAATGAAGGACTAGCGTTATAATGAAGGACGCAACGACAGCTTAATCTAAAAGGAGTACACCCATGAAGATTTCTTACATAACAATTCCGCTTATCGTCCTACTGATGGCAGGATGTACAGATGCGGAGACGACCTCACCTCTACCAGATGAGACAGAGCAAGTAGCGCAGCAGGAAGACACGACTACACAAAAGACCGATGCGACGAAGGACACCGATCAACATCCTGAAAAAAAGGCGGATACTCGTACAGTCACGCAGTCAAAGGAGACGAATCCATCAACGGAATCAAAAACGAAGACTCCGCATGATTCTTTCAAAGGATATAAGAAGATTACGATCGATGGCGGAGATCTGTCCGGTAGTCGGCAGGCGAACGTCGTCGTCGACATCGGGTTCGGTGACCGGAAATATTGGGCGTTCACGAATGAACACGGTCAGCTGGTCCGCGTCATCGCGAAGAAAATCGTCCTCCAGGATGATGAGACGGAAGACGTCACGCGTGACGGACGCTACTACTCCGATGAAGCGAAAGTGCCTGGCGTCGAACGTACGGATCTCGACGAAGGACATATCATCGCCGATTCGCTCGGTGGCGTTTCGAATGCCTACAACATCACTCCGCAGGACAGTACACTGAATCGTCATGGTGATCAGGCGTACATGGAGGACGTCATCCGCAAGGCGGGTGGCGCAACGAACTTTGAAGCACAAATCACCTACCCGAATACGTCGACGATGATTCCATCCGCGTATCAGTATACCTACACGGTCCGCGAGAATACCGTCGTCGACCGGTTCAAGAACGACAATCCGGACGAGACGAATGCGGCACTCGGTCTGACGAAGAAAAAGGAGACGAAAAAAGAACCGGAAGCGAAATCAGCTCCCGGTACTGCAGCGACCGAGGATGTCTCGCGCGTCGATACCGACGGCAATGGTCAAGTGACGATCCAGGAAGCGAAGGACGCAGGCTTTGCGATGCCAATCACGGAGAAGCACTGGCTATACCAATATATGCGGGACAACGACCATGACGGCATGGTGGGAGAATGAATCTCCTCATTTAATCGAATAGCCGAAACATACTGGAGCAGTGACGAGATCCTCGTCGCTGCCTTTTTTCGTCCCAGAAACGGAGGCATTGATGAGACGTCGAAATATCGGATTGAAAACAAGAGAAACGAGGAACATAATAAGAACAAATGTTCTTATTATAGGAAGGAGTGCTTTTAATGAGTTATGAAGACCGTGGCAACAAGAAATGGATCCCGTTCCTGATGCCCGAATACAAAGGATTGCTGAAACGCTATTATCAAGAGGTCCATCATCTCAAGTTCGAGGATACGGAGGGACCGATCGATGGGACGATCGAGAACGCCTTGAACGATGCCATCTTTAGCGGAGACATTGTCACGGTGACAGCAATGAATGGTCCGTTGACGCATCGTTTCGATGCCTTCGTTGAGAAGCTCGACTATGTGCAGGAAGAAGTCCACCTCGTCAAACGAAATCTAGACGTCGAGATCGTCTCGTTCAAGCAAATCTTGAGCGTCACGCTATCGGAGTAAAGAAAAAGATAATGATAGTCATCCTCTTTTTTAACATAGTTAAAACACAAGAGAATGAACATGTTTATCTCAATTTGAGTAAATTTCAATTTACTTCCTTATGACGAATCTTCTTCATTCGAGATGTTGAAAGGTCGAATCTTATGTAATTGATCCAGTATCGATCGCAATCGTATGAGCTAAATCTGCATCCAGACTACAATCTATGATAAAGGGGTTGATGAACATGAGTATGATTACAATTCGATTGAACGATAATGAGATACTCCTCATTAAAGAATATACGAAAGCGAAGGGCATTACGATTTCCGAACTCGTGCGAGATGCTGTCCTCGATCGCATCGAAGACGACATAGATCTACAACTTTATCGTGACACTAAAGAAGTACATGAGAAGCAATCAAAAGCACTCTCTTTTGACGATGTGATGAAGGAGCTAGAATGAGAATGACGACATATACAGTTGTGTTTTAGGTGTGGATTTAAATCTCCCTTCAGAAGGTGGATTACTAAAAATATAGATCTCGACGTCCTTAATCAAGCGAAATCTGATTAAATGGGATGTATCGCGTTGTCACAAAAAAGATAGAACATGTTACGAATCGTTGGATGAATGATGATACAGCAGGGGTGAAGATTCCCGAATCGCTAATATTTATTAAGAATTGTATACACAAAAATATTGTAAACATTTCGACGTCGAAATGTTTACAATCCATTTTTAATGAGTACTTACATATGGAGTTCTCTTGTCCGCACTCAGACTCTGAAGCTTAATCCATATATTTTTTCAAGACGATAACGGCGTTATGACCACCGAACCCGAAAGAATTGGATAGTCCGTACTGCATCTCCATCGATTCGTCTGTCTTCGGGCGTCCGCCTCCCAGAGTCTTTCCATGTGTATCGTTTCGGAGACCCTCCTCTCCGTCTTTTCGGAACGTTTAGCGCCAGCGATTCAACGCGGACTGCGCTTTCCGTTTTCCGATCACCGCCAGGTCAAATCCAGCCTCTGTGAAGATTTGTTGAGGTCCCTTTCCCTCCATGTTCTCGCGTACGGTCTTGACCTTGAACTCTGTGGTGTACTGGATCGAGCGTTCTGATACGGAAGCGACTTTCGGATTTTCTTCGAGCTGGTTGATTTGAGTCATAGTGAAGGTGATTTTACTCATGGTTGTTTCTCCCGTCTGAATGAGTAGGTTTATTATAGCGATTCATATCCACACGAAAAAACCCGAATGATACACTTTTTTCATGTGTCTATCATTCGGGATTCAGTTCATCAAGTGAACGGTTGCATTTTTTATTCCATTTGAGGAACCTTAGAAAAAGATAAATTGATTTGACTCTAGTATTAAATAAATAGACCATCAAAAAAAACTTTATCGAAACTGATTGAAAACTACCTATGATTCACTTCGTTTACATCAATAGTAAGAAGATGGATTTCATTCTTTTAATGAGACGGTTTGTCAAATTAAGCGCAACACTTCTTCGGAAAAGACCTCGTATGCAGTTTTCCAATCCAAACACTTTCTTGGTCGATTGTTG
>NZ_JACSNH010000012.1:0-14257 GCF_018619045.1 Exiguobacterium sp. s161 | reverse complement strand
CCGAAAGTAGTTGGGGGCTTCCCCCTGTGAGGATAGGACGTTGCCAGGCACTTGACCGATCTGCAGATTGCAGGTCGGTCTTTTTGTGTTATGTGAAACTTCAGACTGTTCTGATTATTGGTCGAGTCATTGACATGACACCCTCTGCTTGTTACCATAACATCAATATTCTTTTATAAAAGAGAAAGCGAGTGGATAACATGTGGGAGAACAAATTTGCTAAAGAGGGTTTGACGTTTGATGACGTCTTACTCGTACCCCGTCGTTCGAGTGTCTTGCCGCGCGACGTTGATTTATCTGTCACGCTATGTGAAGGGATCACACTTAATATTCCGTTGATCAGTGCTGGGATGGATACCGTCACAGAAGCACCGATGGCAATCGCAATGGCACGTCAAGGTGGTCTTGGTGTCATTCATAAGAATATGTCAATGGAAGAACAAGCAGAACATGTCGATCGCGTCAAACGTTCTGAAAATGGTGTCATCACGAATCCGTTCTATTTGACGCCAGAGCGTCAAGTCTACGATGCTGAGTATTTGATGAGTAAGTACCGCATCTCTGGTGTTCCAATCGTTAATAACGAAACAGAGCGTAAATTAGTAGGGATTTTGACGAACCGTGATCTTCGTTTCGTCAAGGATTACTCGACTGTCATTGAAACGGTGATGACGACAGAAGAACTCGTGACAGCAAAAGTTGGTACGTCCCTTGCTGAAGCAGAACAGATTCTCCACAAACATCGCATCGAAAAGTTACCACTCGTTGATGAGAACGGTGTATTAAAAGGGTTAATCACGACAAAGGATATCGAAAAAGTCGAACAGTATCCACATGCTGCGAAAGATCAGTTCGGACGTTTACTCGTCGCAGCAGCTGTCGGCGTAACAAAAGACGCTTCGACACGTGCAAAGTTCCTTGTCGATGCAGGTGTCGATGCACTCGTCGTCGATACGGCACACGGTCACTCAGAAGGTGTTCTTCTCAAAGTACGTGAACTTCGTGAAGAATATCCAAACTTACCAATCATTGCGGGTAACGTTGCGACGGCAGAAGCAACACGCGATTTAATTGAAGCCGGTGCATCTGTCATCAAAGTTGGTATCGGACCTGGTTCAATCTGTACGACACGTGTTGTCGCAGGCGTCGGTGTACCACAAATCACAGCCGTCTTCGATTGTGCGACAGAAGCACGGAAACATGGTGTCTCAATCATCGCTGACGGTGGCATCAAGTATTCTGGAGATATCGTAAAAGCACTTGCTGCTGGCGGTCACGCTGTCATGCTCGGAAGCTTACTTGCAGGAGTAGAAGAGAGCCCAGGTGAGATGGAAATCTACCAAGGACGTCAATTCAAAACGTACCGTGGTATGGGTTCTGAAGCATCGATGAAACGCGGTAGCCAAGATCGTTACTTCCAAGAAGCAGACAAGAAGTTCGTTCCAGAAGGAATCGAAGGACGTGTCGCTTACCGTGGTAAACTCGGCGATTCGGTGTACCAACTCGTTGGTGGTATTCGTTCAGGTATGGGATACTGTGGCGCTGCAACGTTAGAAGAATTGCGTGAAGAGACACAGTTCATCCGTATGACGGGCGCTGGTTTGCAAGAGAGCCACCCGCACGATATTCAAATTACAAAAGAAGCATCGAACTATACACGTCAATAAACAAAAGCCTCGTCTTTCTCTAGTAGAAAGGCGAGGCTTTTTTCATGATGATTTATGCAAATCCCACGCGTCCATCAACAATCGTAATCCTTCCATCAACTCTTGCTCAGAGAGACTCGCAAATCCAAGTACGATTTGAGGTATACCAGAGAGAAGCGGTAACTGGGCATATTGAGAAAGACCATATACTTGGATGCCTTGTTGTTGTGCCCGCTTTACGAGCTCCGGCTCCGTCATCCCGTTCGCTACGGAAACGACGACATGGAGTCCAGCACTTTCGCCGGTCAATCGTAAGGCAGGAATCCGGCGAAGTGATTGGATTAAGACGTCGAGCTTGCGACGATAGACTTTACGCATCCGGTTGAGATGTCGTTCAAAGTCGCCCTCTTTCATGAAGCGCGTCAGGATCGTTTGATCGAAGCGTGAGACACTACAGGTATAGTGTGATAGTTCTGTTTGATACCGAGCGCATAAGACTTCGGGTAAGACCATATAACCGATCCGTAGTGAAGGCATGAGTGATTTTGAGAAAGTACTCATGTAAATGACACGATTGCTGTCCATGTTGTGTAAAGACGGAATCGATTTACCGCTGTAGCGGAATTCGCTATCATAGTCGTCTTCGATGATAAAACGGGTCGGATCCATCGCCGCCCAGTTCAACAACTGATGTCTTCGGTTGACGGATAAGATGCTACCGGACGGAAATTGATGTGCCGGTGTGACATACATGACATCGACGTTTGATTCCTGTAAGTGATCAATCCGTAATCCATTCGTATCAACACGAATCGGTTCAATCATGCGTTCATGATTTTCAAGTAATAGGCGTGTCGTATGATAACCGGGATCCTCGATACCGTAGGTGATGTCGCGTCCCAGTAAGAAGAGGACGAGCGGCAACAATTGCTCGACACCTGAACCGACGACGATTTGTTCAGGAGAACAGACGACACCACGGGAATGATAGAGATAGGTCGCAATCTCTTCGCGTAGCGCTAGATCGCCTTGCGGATGACCGAGTGAGACAAGTGGGTGGTGATCGGTATCGATGATATCTTTGGCATACTTTCGCCAACGAGCGAACGGGAAAGAGATCCCTTCAATCTTACTTGGATGAAAATCATATGTGATGATTGGTTTTTCTTTAGTGACACGTGGTTCGATGACGGGTGAGGTTTTAACGTAAGCGAGTTCCTCATAGGCAAGAACGAAGTAACCTTTACGTGAGATGGATTCGACATATCCTTCTGCGACGAGTTGTTGGTAAGCAAGCTCAATCGTCGTTTGACTTAAGTTCAAAAATTGACCGAGTTTTCGTTTAGATGGTAATTTCGTGCCGTATGCTAAACGACCGGCAATGATTTCATTTCGGATCTGTTGATAAAGTTGTTCATAAAGTGGTTTTTCCTGATTACGCGTGAGTTGAAATGATAGCATGTCCATCTCGTCTGACTCCTTCTTCGTAAACTGACCTGTTGAAATCATCATAAACTGATACTTTTAAAAGTGTCAACGTTCCGTATACTAAAAGAGTGAAAGTCAACCAAGGGGGAATGGATATGGAACGTCAACAAGGAACGGATCGTGTCAAACGTGGAATGGCTGAAATGCAAAAGGGTGGCGTCATCATGGATGTCGTCAATGCGGAACAAGCGAAGATTGCGGAAGCAGCAGGTGCTGTTGCAGTCATGGCACTTGAACGTGTCCCGTCTGATATTCGTCGTGACGGAGGCGTCGCACGAATGGCAGATCCATTGATTACGGAAGAAGTACTCGGAGCGGTCTCAATTCCCGTCATGGCAAAATGTCGGATTGGTCATATCGTCGAAGCGCGTGTTCTCGAATCGATGGGGGTCGATTTCATCGATGAGAGCGAGGTGCTGACTCCGGCAGATGAACAATATCATTTACTGAAGTCGGAGTTCACCGTGCCGTTCGTCTGTGGCGCACGTGATCTTGGGGAAGCAGCTCGTCGCATCGCCGAAGGAGCCGCGATGATTCGGACGAAAGGTGAACCTGGAACTGGGAACGTCGTCGAAGCCGTTCGTCATATGCGACAAATTCAAGCACAATTGAATCAGATTTTACATGTCAGTCCAGATGAATTGATGACATTTGCGAAAGAATGGGGTGCTCCGTACGAAGTATTACGTGATATTCGGACACAGGGACGTCTACCGGTCGTCAACTTTGCAGCCGGGGGAGTCGCGACACCAGCTGATGCCGCACTCATGATGCACCTAGGGGCAGATGGTGTCTTCGTCGGATCAGGGATCTTTAAATCAGAACATCCAGAACGTGTCGCTCGGGCGATTGTCGAGGCCGTTACGTACAAAGATGATTTTGAACGGATCGCGTCTTTATCCAAAGGACTCGGAACAGCAATGAAAGGAATCGATGTCACATCGATGCCGTTTGAGGAACGGATGGCGACACGCGGATGGTAATCGGTATTCTTGATGTTCAAGGTGCGGTCCGTGAACATCGACAGCAACTTGAAGGTCTTGGTGTCGATGTCGTTCTCGTCAAACAAGCGAGCGATCTCGAGAAACTGGATGGACTTGTCTTACCAGGAGGCGAATCGACCGCGATGCGTCGATTGATCGAACGCTATGAATTACTGGAACCGCTTCGGGAAAAAGCGGCGACGTTACCGATGTTCGGAACATGTGCCGGAATGATTCTACTCGCAACCGCTATCGAAGCAGGACAAAGCCATCTCAACGCGATTTCGATGACGGTCCGTCGGAATGCTTTCGGTCGACAAATTGATTCATTTGAAGGATTGCTACCGGTTGAAGGAATTGAGGAACCAATCGAGGCAGTGTTCATTCGAGCACCATTGATTCTGTCTGTCGGGGAAGGAACACGAGTGATTGCGAAAGTCGAAGAGCAAATCGTTGCTGTCGAGACATCGCTACACCTCGCGTGCTCGTTTCATCCTGAATTAACGGAAGATAATCGTTTACATCAGTATTTTTTACAAAAAATCAAACAGCGGCAATCCGTCCGTTCATAAAGCGTGGAAGCATCTGACAGTCTCTACTGTCGGATGCTTCTTTTGTGCTACACTATTCGTACAATGAATGATTAAGTGAGGGAGAGACACGATGAAGCGAATCTTGCTACTCTGCTTGAGTATACTGATGCTCACAAGTTTTCCTATGACGGGACAAGCAGCACCTTTGATTCAAGCAGAGTCTTACATATTGGCCGATGCGGTCACAGGGAAAATCCTCCTTCAATCGGAAGCGGATGTTTCTCTACCACCAGCTTCGATGACGAAGTTGATGACGCTTTACCTCGTCCGGCGACAAATCGAACTCAAAAAACTGACGTGGGATCAAAAAATCATACCAAGCAAGAAAGTCTTAAAACTAGCAAAAACGTCTGGTATCACTCGTGTACCAGTAAAACCAAAAACATATACGGTTCGCGAAATGTATAATGCGGCGTTCATTCAATCAGCTAATGATGCAGCGGTCATGCTAGCCGAAACCGTCGCTGGTTCAGAAGCGACGTTCGTTGAAAAGATGAATGAGACAGCAAAACAGTTCGGAATGAACGACACGGAGTATGCGAACGCGTCTGGACTTGATGCTGTCGATGCGACCCTTCCAGGAACGAATTTGATGACAGCGACCGATATCGCGTTACTTGTCATCCGTTATATCAAGGATTACCCGGATGTCCTCGATGTGACGAGCAAAGCACAGATGAAACTCGATGGAGAAGTCTTGAACAACTCGAATAAGATGCTAGCGAAGGAAAAATTCGCATATGCTGGCATGCGAGGAATGAAGACGGGAATGACCGATTTAGCTGGTTACTGTTTTGTTAGTGTGACGACACGAGATAACATGACGCTTGTTACAGTCGTGATGCGAACGGATTCGGATCAAGCCCGTTTTCGGGAAACGAAAAAACTACTCGATTATGGCTTTGCGACGTTCGAACCACTAACGTATTACGGAAAAGGAGAACGGATTAAAGACGTTCTTCCGATTAAAGGGGCAACCGTCCGTAAGCTAGATGTCGTCACGGAGGGCTCATTGTATGTGACGGTATCGAAGCGAGCATCGACACGGGAACCACGGTTTGATTTCTCTAAAACGACGGCACCCGTCACAAAACAAGAAGTCGTCGGAACGGTGCAAGTCGCGGATGACGGTATATATCTACCTGGTTTTGAAACACCACGCGTGAATTTGTATAGTGCAACTGCCGTTCAACTCGCAAGTGTACCGACGCGTCTCGTCCGCGCTTGGACGGCTTGGTCGAAGCGAATTGAGCAAGCGATTCAACAATCGGCTCTTGTCAACCTCCAAGGCGATGGTGTAAAGTAAAGCTAATCTCATAAAGATGCTATGAACGGACCAAGTAGATGTATCGATACTGTTAAGAGAGCTAGTGGGTGGTGTGAACTAGTCAGATCGATGGATTGAATCGAGCCGGATCGCACACCTTGCGAACAAGGTGCGGGTACGCCCGTTATCGCGTCTTAAGTTGGCTAGATGTGTCTAGCAATGAGGGTGGCAACGCGGATCCAGGTGATTCGTCCCTTTTCGGTAGGAATACCGGAAAGAGACGAGTCGCCTTTTTTTATGACATAGAGGAGGAATTACAGATGATTGATATTAAACGATTACGCCAAAATTTTGACGCCATTCAAGAAAAGTTAGCGCACCGAGGAGAGGACTTGACGGACATGAACCGTTTCCTCGCACTTGATGAGAAACGTCGAGAATTAATTGCGCGGACAGAAGTATTGAAAGCAGAACGAAATGAAGCAACGAAAAAAATCGCTGAACTGAAACGTAATAAGGAAAATGCAGATGAAGCGATCGCTGCGATGCGAAGTGTCGGAGACGAAATCAAGACGCTTGACGACGAGTTACGTGAAGTCGAAGCGACATTGAACCAACTGCTCCTTGGTATCCCGAACATTCCACATGATAGCGTACCAGTCGGTTCTTCTGAGGACGATAACGTCGTCGTGCGTGAAGTCGGGGACAAACCAGCGTTTGATTTCGAAGCGGTTCCACACTGGGATTTGATGGAGCAATTAAAAATCGTCGATGTCGAGCGTGCCGGAAAAGTCACAGGTAGCCGTTTCGTCTTTTACCGCGGAGCGGGTGCGCGTCTTGAGCGGGCATTGATTAACTTCATGATGGATCTTCACCAAGATCAGCACGGCTACACAGAAATCTTACCACCACTTATGGTCAACCGTGACTCTATGACAGGAACAGGACAATTGCCGAAGTTCGAAGAGGATGCATTTAAAGTCGAAGAAACGAACTACTTCCTCGTACCGACAGCAGAAGTTCCGGTGACGAACATGCACCGTGAAGAAATCCTAACAGCTGATCAGTTACCGATTGGTTATGCAGCGTACAGCCAATGTTTCCGTTCAGAAGCAGGTTCTGCCGGACGCGATACACGTGGATTGATTCGCCAGCACCAATTCAATAAAGTTGAGCTCGTTCGTTTCGTCAAGCCAGAAGAGTCTTACGAACAACTCGAATTGTTAACGGGACAAGCGGAAACAGTCTTGAAAAAGCTGAAGCTGCCGTATCAAGTACTGAGCATGTGTACAGCTGATCTCGGGTTCACGGCTGCGAAGAAATACGACATCGAAGTCTGGATGCCAAGCCAAGGCGTCTACCGTGAAATCTCTTCTTGTTCAAACTTTGAAGATTTCCAAGCACGCCGGGCGCAGATTCGTTTCCGCCGCGAAGCGAACGCAAAACCAGAATTCGTTCACACGTTAAACGGTTCTGCCCTTGCAGTTGGTCGGACAGTAGCTGCGATCTTAGAGAACTACCAGCAAGCGGATGGATCAGTTGTTATTCCAGAAGTGCTTCGTCCATACATGGGTGGTCTTGAAGTGATTCAAGCTTAAGTCAGAAGGGGGAGTAATCCCCCTTTTTGTATTTTAAAAAGTTTTTTTAGAAAAGGTCTTTACACGTTAAAAGGCAGATGCTATCATAATTAATGTCAGGAAAACAACCGAGTCATAACATTGTTATGAGAAGTACGGAGGCGTACTCAAGTGGTTTAAGAGAACGGTCTTGAAAACCGTCAGGCGGCGAAAGCCGTGCGTGGGTTCGAATCCCACCGCCTCCTCCATTTTTATTTTTTTGGCAACGACATGCACGTTTTATAGCTTGGAGGCGTACTCAAGTGGTTTAAGAGAACGGTCTTGAAAACCGTCAGGCGGCGAAAGCCGTGCGTGGGTTCGAATCCCACCGCCTCCTCCACTTCTTTTTTTTTACCCAAAAATAAATATAATCATGGAGTCGTACCCAAGTCCGGCTGAAGGGGACGGACTCGAAATCCGTTAGGGGTCGCAAGGCTCGCGTGGGTTCGAATCCCACCGACTCCGCTTTTTATGAAGCATCTCAATTCTGAGGTGCTTTTTTGTTGCATCGATTTCTTCGTGCGTGCTATGGTTGCCTACGTGAAAAACGAAGAAGAGGTGGACGAAATGAACGAACAAACAAAAGAATCGTTGCTTTCGCATTATGCGATGACGATGACATATGTAAAAGACTTGGAACAGATTTCAGAAGAGGCATGGCGAACATCGTATGCAGAAGGTAAATGGACGATTGCTGAGATCATCGGTCACTTATCACCATGGGATCGCTTCATGGTCGCAGAGCGCATCCCGTATTTGCTCGCGGGGGAACCATTCCGTGTCGCACCGGATAGCCAAGCCGTCAATGAGGAAGCGGCGAAGATGAGCCGTGAGCAGCAACGGATCTTGACGATTGATGAGTTTTTAGTCAGCCGTGACTTGTTGCGCCGTGCAGTCGAATTGATTCCGGAAGAACGCCTGCAGGATAAGGTCGTCATTAAAGACAAAGAATTGACGATCGGTCAGTTCCTCGGAGCAATGGCTCAACATGATCTACACCATATGGAACAAATCAATCAAGTGATTGGTTAAAGAGTAGGAGATGCGAAACGTGTCTCCTTTTTTTGCGCAAAAAAAGATCCGCCTAAGAGGCAGATCTGATCAGTTAGCGTGTATTGGCAATGCGAGCAACTTCAAGCTGCTTTTCAATCTTCGCGAGAATCCGGTCGATGGATTCTGGCTCGTTCAGTAAATCGTATTCGTCGATCGACAAACGAAGTACCGGGCAGATCGTGAAGTTGTTGATCCAGTTCGTATAACGCTCATACATCTCTTCCCAATATTCGATTGGTGTCTGTTGCTCCATCTCACGTCCGCGAAGACGAATTCGTTCTAGTACTTGTTCGAACGAACCTTCAAGATAGATCAAAAGATCCGGGTGCGGGAAGAATGGTGTCATGACCATTGCGTCAAACAAACTTGAATATGTCTCGTAATCCGTTGGAGACATCGTTCCTTTTTCGAAATGCATCTTAGCAAAGATCCCTGTATCTTCATAGATCGAACGATCTTGGATGAAACCACCACCGTATTGGAAAATCCGCTTTTGCTCCTTGAAGCGTTCAGCGAGGAAATAGATTTGGAGGTGGAAACTCCAACGCTCGAAATCATGATAGAATTTATCCAAGTAAGGGTTCGTATCGACTTTTTCGAGTGAAGTCCGGAAACCAAGGGCATCGGCTAATCCGTTTGTGATCGTTGATTTCCCGATCCCGACCATACCGCCGATCGTAATGACGGCATCTGCCGGGATGTTGTATTTTTCACGTAGCTTCAAGTTCATGCGTGGTTCGCTCCTTCATATAATTCGTTCCGGATCGTCGTCAAGACGTACTCGAGATCTTCTGGTCGCTTGACGAAGTCGAGAGCATCTCCGTCGAAACGGATGATTTTGACTTCCGGATGTTTGACTTGGTATTCCGTGACGAATGTCTCGTAATCCTCGGCTAATTGTTCGAGATAGGCACGTGACATATTTTCTTCGATTTCTCGTCCGCGCAGCGCAACACGTTTCATCAAGGTGTCGATACTTGCGTTCAAGTAGATGACAGCATCTGGTTTTGGCATGTCCGTCGTCAGGATCGAATAGATTTGTTCATACTTCTCAAGATGCTCTACCTTTAGAGAGCGGTGTGCAAAAATCAAGTTCTTAAAGATATGGTAATCAGCAACGACAGAGCGTTGTTTACTGAGGTAATGACGTTCGATATCATCGAGTTGTTTGAAGCGATTGCACAAGAAGAACATTTCCGTCTGGAAGCTCCATTCTTCGATATCTTCATAGAACTTTCCAAGAAAGGGATTTTCTTCGACGATTTCGCGTAACATAGAAAAAGAGAAATGGTGACTGATGGCGTTCGCAAGTGATGTTTTGCCTACACCAATCGGTCCTTCAACCGTTATGAACATATACAATGACCCTCCGTTCAGCAAAGTGCAATTTATATTTTAGCACAAAGAAGTACGACTTGCTGAAGTTTCAAAAGGAGAATTTTTTTAGAGTGAGGAGTATCGTCAATGGAACGACAGGAACACTATATGCGCCTTGCAATTGAAGAGGCGAAAAAGGCAGAAGCAATCGGTGAAGTTCCGATCGGATGTGTCATCGTCAAAGACGATGAAGTCATCGCGACGGGGTACAATCACCGGGAAACGGATCAACAGGCGACGGCACATGCGGAGTTGATCGCAATCGAGGAGGCTTGCCGAAAGCTCGGGAACTGGCGACTTGAAGGGTGCGAGTTATACGTGACACTCGAACCGTGTCCAATGTGTGCGGGAGCCATCATGCTGTCGCGAATTGAACATGTCATCTTTGGTGCCGTTGATCCGAAGGGTGGGTGCTGCGGAACGCTGATGAACCTAGTGCAAGACGATCGGTTCAATCATGTCTCAGAGTTGACGAGCGGTATATTAGAAAAAGAGTGTGGTGAGATGCTAACGACGTTCTTTCGGGAACTGCGCGCGAAAAAGAAAGCGCGAAAGCGGGCAATGGGTTGCATCGCACCAGATGAAACAGTATAATGAAAAAGCACTGAAACAAGGTGCCACTAAAAATCGATAAACCATTTGCCGTGCTAGGTGGGGATGTAGCGGTTCCCTGTCACTCGCAATCCGCTATAGCGAGACTGAATTCCATGTCGAGGGATATGATTGGTGTGGTCTGCCTCACGTAAGTAGCGTTGACGTTTGAGTCCTACGCAACAGATACCCATGAACCAGGTCAGGTCCGGAAGGAAGCAGCCTTAAGTGGTGCTCTCTGTGTGTTGTAGGGGTGCTTGGACTGAGCAGGCTGCGTGAGTAACGCATGTTGAACATATTTCAGAATATGGTGCGCGGCAGTTTAATTTTTAAAGACAAGTCTACAGCCGGTTTCGGTTGTAGACTTTTTTAGGTAAAATAGAATGAGGAACTTAAAAAGAGGAGGCGCAAACTTGGCCTATCAAGCACTATACCGCGTGTACCGTCCGCAACGATTCGACGAAGTCGTTGGACAAGCGCATATCACCCGTACGATCCAAAATGCATTGATGGAGGGACGGATGTCCCACGCCTATCTATTTTCGGGTCCTCGTGGAACAGGAAAGACGAGTCTTGCCAAAATCATCGCTAAAGCGATCAACTGTGAGCATGCACCGGTCAAAGAACCGTGTAATACGTGCCCGACATGTCTTGCGATCACAGAAGGATCAAGCCCGGACGTCTTCGAAATCGATGCCGCTTCCAATAACGGCGTAGATGAGATTCGGGAAATCCGGGATAAAGTCAAATATCCCCCTTCAGAAGCAGCCTATAAAGTCTATATCATTGATGAAGTGCATATGTTGTCGACAGGTGCCTTTAATGCCTTGCTCAAAACACTAGAAGAACCACCGGCGCACGCCATCTTCATCTTAGCAACGACTGAACCACATAAAATTCCGGCGACGATCATCTCGCGTTGCCAACGTTTCGATGTGAAGCGGCATGAAGTCGATCAACTCGTAGAGCGGATGCAATATATCTTAAAAGACCAATCGATCGAGTATTCGGATACGGCATTACGATTGATCGCCCGAGCGGCGGATGGTGGTATGCGTGATGCGCTGAGTCTACTCGACCAAGCGGTTGCTTTTTCGAATGGTGATCTAAATGATGCGGCTGTTCTTGAAGTAACAGGAGCAGTAGAAGATGAAGCATTACTGAACATTGCCCGTGCCTTACATGAACATCAAGTCGATCAGTTGTTACAGACGCTTGAGACGATGCAACGAGCGGGAAAAGACTTAAAGCGTTTCGTTGAGGATCTCGTTTTCTTTTACCGGGACACGTTGTTATTGAAAGCTTCGCCTACAGCTGTCGATTTGCTAGAGCGTGCGCGCCCGACGGATGAGTTCAAACAATTCGTTGAATTGATTGAAGCGGAGACGTGCTTTACGATCATTGATCAGTTACATGACTGCCAACAACAGATGCGGTTGACGAATCATCCGCGGGTCCTCGTTGAGATTGCCTTCATTCAAATTGCGGAACAGGGGAGAACGACGGGACAGATCGTCCAATCGTTGCAACAGGAAGTCCGCGAAATGAAGGAACAGATGCACCAATGGAAGTCGAATGGTGTTCCGGCACAAGAAGCGGTCGCACCACAAGCACAACCGAAGCGAAAACAAGGACGACCAACCGTTCGAATCGCTAAAGAGCGGATTCGCCAAATGTTAGAGCGAGCAGAGAAAGCACAATTGCGCGAGATTCAAGAACGCTGGGATCACATCTTAAAATGGATTTTAAAAGAAGATGGTCCCATCTACTCGTTACTCCATGAAAGTAAACCGGTTCTTTGTTCAGCGGATACATTGCTGATTGAATTCGATGACGGTAAAGGATGGCACTTTGAGCAGGTCATGACGAATGAACGAACACGTTTCGTGATTGAAGAAGCGTTGTATGAAGTATGCGGCGTCAAACGCGAAATTTTAGCGATTCTCTCAAAGGATTGGCATGAACTGAAGGCAGAGTTTGTTGCTAAGCGAAATAGTAGTAGTATAGAAGAGAAGGAAACAAAACAAGAATCGGAGAGCGATCAGTTATTGTCCGAGACGCTTGGTCGTTTTGGTGATATCGTAGAGTTCGAAGATTAAATTCGAGGAGGAGTACAGATGCGCGGAATGGGAAACATGAACAATATGATGAAACAGATGCAGAAGATGCAAAAGGATATGGCGAAAGCACAAGAAGAACTAAAAGACTTAACAGTGACAGGTACAGCAGGCGGAGAAATGGTCTCAGTCGTAGCTGATGGTCATAAAAATATCGTAGATGTCATCATTAAAGAAGAAGTCGTTGATCCAGATGATGTTGAAATGATTCAAGATCTCGTCTTAGCCGCAACAAACGATGCTTTGAAGAAGGTCGATGAACTCGTAGCAAGTAAAATGGGGAAATTCACACAAGGTATGAATCTGCCGGGAATGTTTTAATTCGTAGGAGGAAACCACTTGCAATATCCTGAAGCGATTAGTCGTTTGATCGAAAGTTTTACGAAACTGCCGGGGATTGGTCCGAAGACAGCAGTTCGTCTAGCGTTTCATGTCCTTGATATGGAAGAGGACGATGTCTTGATGTTCGGAAAGGCATTGGTCAGCGCGAAGCGCGACATTGCTTACTGTAGTGTCTGCGGGAATATCACAGATCAAGATCCTTGTTATGTATGTACAGATAAACACCGAAACCGTACGATTGTCTGTGTCGTCCAAGATTCAAGGGATGTCATTGCAATGGAAAAGATGCGAGATTACCAAGGGTTGTATCATGTCTTGCATGGAGCAATCAGTCCAATGGAAGGAATCGGTCCAGAGGATATCAATGTATCTAGCCTGCTGACACGTCTTCAAGCGGACGAAGCGATTACGGAAGTCATCTTAGCAACTAATCCGAATATCGAAGGAGAAGCGACAGCGATGTATCTATCGCGTCTCTTAAAACCGACGGGTATTCGGATCACTCGAATTGCCCATGGTCTTCCGGTTGGCGGAGATCTTGAATACGCAGATGAAGTGACGTTATCTCGTGCAATGGAGGGACGTCGCGAACTATGAGTTGGTTTCGAAAGAAGATTCGCAGTGAGTACGACCAGCGTTTGTTAGAAGAATTAGCAAAAGCAAAAGAAGATTATTTGATGAAGCGTCATCTCTTAGAAATCAGCTATGATGACTATGGTGATTTAGAAGCACAAATGAAGTTAGCGGAATCACTGTATTTCTTCTATATAAGCGAAGCAAAAAGAAGACGCGTCTCATTGATGATGAAGTAAACCGCAGCCATTCTTGTCTGCGGTTTTTACATGCTCTAAAAAACTATAAGTTATTTTAATAAAGTAGTTGCACATGTCTAATTATCGTGATATATTAATTCATGTCCTTAAGAGGACGAGCGCTTACGGCAAACAAGTAAAAAACAATTTTTAAAAAATTGTTGACTTCTTGTTTCAGACTTGGTATTCTAATTGAGTCGCCAAAACAGGAGCGGACGAACTTTGAAAACTGAACGATGAGGCAAAAATCGTATTCTACGGAATACAAAAACGAATGAAGCGTAAGCTTCGTCAATCGTGACTTCGGTCACACAACGAGCAAGTCAAACACTTCATGGAGAGTTTGATCCTGGCTCAGGACGAACGCTGGCG
>NZ_JACSNH010000011.1:0-19044 GCF_018619045.1 Exiguobacterium sp. s161 | reverse complement strand
ATTTTGTGTGGTAACTCTATTCTACACGAGGTCGTTATGGGTTTTTTTGTGTTTTCAGCTAGGTGTTGCACTTAATATTACAATTCGTCTTTGTTTAAGAACTTCGAGTTCTTGCTGATGAAGAGCAATCGTATCATCTAAGTCTTTAAAGAAGGAACCGATTTTTTTTTGTTCATATAAAGAAGGAAGATTAATTTTGGTTGACAGAACGTTCTCATTATACAGTCGCTTAATTGTACTGCCTTCGAGACCACTCCACTTAACAACTTGATAAAATTGATATAGAAATGAGTTATCTAGAGGTTCTTTATGTGCATTAAACCAAATAATATTAGAGTCTTGAAAGTAAGCATCTTCTCCATCATAAATAACTGTTCTCCCTATTGTACCGGAAGCTGATAGTAGTATGTCTCCTACCTTAGGATATATATATTTTTCTTTATATTCTTCGTATGTTTCTCTAGAAATATAAGAATCTGCTATTTTACCGAAAGTCCCGATTTTATAGAATGGTATCTCGCCCTGTGCAGTAGTCTGTTCTTTAAATATCCTTTTACACATGGCTACAGACCCAAGCTCTTTGAAAGTCTTTGCTTTCCATTCATGTTCATACTCTTTAAACCTTAAAATCGGAGTCAACTTACTTTCCATCCTTGAACACCTCTAACGCCCCTTGAATCCACTCTTCTTCTTTTTCATCATATTGTAGCGATGAAATCATCTCAAATAGACTTGTTTCCAAGTTAGCTTTCTTTTCACGAACCACTTTTAGTTCTTGACCGACTACTGCTAAATCGATTTCTTCTTCTTCTTCAAACGTATCAACATATCTTGGAATATTAAGGTTGAAATCATTCTCTTGGATTTCATCAAAACTTGCGACGTGAGCATATTTTTCTACGATTTCACGTTTTTTATACGTCTCAACAATTTGGTCAATGTGATCATTTGAAAGTTTATTTTGATTTTTCTCTTTGACAAAATCTTTGCTCGCATCAATGAAGAGAACATCCCGTGTCTCTCGATTTTTCTTCAAGATGACAACTGTCGTTGGAATTGATGTTCCGAAGAACATGTTTCCTGGTAATCCGATGACAGCATCAATACTTCCATCTTCTAATAACTTTTTACGAATAACTCCTTCAGCAGCCCCGCGGAACAAGATTCCATGTGGCAAGACGATCGCCATCGTTCCTGTATCTTTCAAATGATAATAACCGTGCAATAAGAACGAGAAATCCGCTTTCGTTTTTGGTGCCAGTTTTCCATAACGATTAAAACGTGAATCATCTAAAAACGTTGTATCTGCTGACCAATGCGCTGAGTATGGAGGGTTCATTAATACGGCATCAAATGTGTAAGGTTCATCTATTGGCCAGTCTTTATTTAAGGTATCTCCGTTACGAAGACGCATGTCTTCGCTTTTCACACCATGTAAGATCAAGTTCATTTTCGCTAAGTTAAATGTAGTCGTGTTCAGCTCTTGTCCGTGATATTTGACAGTCTCCGGATAGTTCAAGTAATTCCGTACGTTCAACATTAATGAACCCGATCCCATTGTTGGATCGAAGACACTGAACAACTTCTTATCTTCATGACTGATCGTGACGATCCGCGCCATCATGTCTGACACTTCATGCGGTGTATAAAATTCACCCGCTTTTTTTCCTGCTTCTGAGGCGAATTGGCTGATTAAGAATTCGTACGCATCGCCAATCACATCTCTGCTTTGACCCAGTAACTCGACATGATTCAATTTTTTTAATACTTCAGTAATCGTGATGTTTCGCTGTGGGTCGTCGGATCCAAGTTTCTTCGACTGTAAGTCGACATCATCAAATAAACCATTGAATTGAATATACTTCGTCGAAAGGTCATTAAACGCTTTCGCTAGGTCATTTAACTGAAACGTATTCTGTTGCGCTTGGTCCGCTAAGACATTAAATAAATAAGCTGGTGCAATTTCATAACCGAGCATATCGACAAGGGTTTCTACCAAGTCATCTTTGATCTCCTCGTCAGAGAGCAGTTCTATATATAACAATGTTTGTTTTGCTTGCGTATCATAATCCTCAAAGGACTTATCTGCTAACGTGACCACTCTTTCTAAAACTCTGTCTGATAAATACTTATAAAAAATCAATCCAAGTAAGTAATTTTTGTACTCCGAGGCATCCATTTTGCTTCTCAGGCTATCCGCTGCGCTAAATAGCTGTTGGTTCAATGCTGACATCTATTTCTCTCCATTTCGTCAATTCACTATAAATTTTCATCCTAATTTCATTATAGTTTAATTTTGATCTGATTTATAAAAAAACGTGACTTTTCCCAGTTATTTGTATCATAGTACTGATTTAATTGATTTGTATGAAAAACGACCGTTTTGTATACAAAAATGATTATTCTTGCACAAGTGTGTATTTCGTTGAACATTTTACTGTTTATAGTCTATAAACTCATCTTTTTATTAATGTTCTTTAGATAGCATTCTTTATGTAAATAAGACAAAAAGACTGAACTTACCTTTCGACTTTGAGAAGTAAGTTCAGTCTTTACTTAATTAATTCATTGAGTAACATAAGCGATCATATTTCCACCGAAGATTCACACAATCAAATCAACTACTTTTTTTATGGCAAATTGGTAAAGATAAATAAGTACATCAACAATTCTATTAATATAGTCAAAACATAAAAAAATGAATATGTTTATCTTAATTTGAACATAATTCGATTTACTTCTTTACGAAGAAGTTTAATCATTTGAGATACTAAAAGGTCGAATCTTATGTGAGTTATCAAACATCGATCGCAATCTTATGAGCTAGATCTGCATCCATACTATATAAAGGAGCCGATGGACATGAGTATGATTACTATTCGATTGGATGCTAAGGAGACATACCTCATTAAGCACCATGTGAAGGCGAAAGGCATTACGATTTCCGCACTCTTGCGAAATACTATCTTTGATCGCATCGACGACGATATAGACCTACAGCTTTATCGTGACGCTAAGGAAGCACATGATTATCAATCAAAAGTCCTTTCTTTTTATGATATGATGAAGGAGCTAGAATTAGAATGACAATACAGCAATGATGAAGGTTCTGAATCGCTAACATTTAAATAGAATTGGATACACAAAAAAGATTGTATACATTTCGGCGTCGAAATGTATACAATCTTTTTTCAGCTAGTACTTACTCATCGAGTCCTCTTCTCTGAACCCGAACTGTGATGTTCAATCCATATATTTTTTCAAGAGGATGGCGGCGTTATGACCACCGAATCCAAAAGAATTGGATAGTCCGTATTGCATCTCCATTGAACGAGCTCCTTCTGTTACGTAATCCAGGTCACACATAGGATCCTTGACTTCAAGATTAATCGTCGGTGGAATGATTCCTTCCTGTAAACATTTCGCAAGTGCGATCGCTTCCGCCCCACCGGCAGCACCGAGCATGTGACCCAACATGGATTTGTTCGCCGTCACCGGGAGTGTGTTCGCCTGTTCCTCAAACAATTTTTTAATCGCACGTGTCTCGGACTGATCGCCGACGATCGTACTCGTCGCATGGGCACTGATTACATCGATATCCTTCGTCTCAATCCCTGCCTGTTGGACGGCACGCTTCATGGCGAGGTAGGCTCCCTGACCCTCAGGATGGGTCGCCACTATATGATAGGCATCTGAACTTGCCCCGTATCCGACGACTTCCGCATAGATGGCCGCACCTCGTTGCTTCGCGTGTGTTAACGATTCTAGGATCAAGATGCCTGAACCCTCCGACATCACGAAGCCATCGCGTGTCACGTCAAAAGGGCGACTCGCTTTAGCAGGCGATTCGTTTCGTGTAGACAATGCCATTGCATTACCGAAGCTTGCTATGGACAATTCCGTGATGCCCGCTTCCGTTCCACCAGCGAATGCAGCATCAGCCTCTCCCATTCGAATAAGTCGATATGCTTCACCAATAGCCGTGTTTCCGATCGCACATGCGGATACAGGTGACATGGAAGGTCCCATCGCTTGCCACTTGATGCTAATCTGAGCAGCTGCTGCGTTAGACATCATGGAAGGTACGAGACTCGGACTGACCCGTCTCGGACCTTTTTGATGCAAAGCATGAACACCATCAATCAACGTTTCAATGCCCCCTACACCTGATCCCACATATACAGCAAGTCTCTCCCGATCCAGATCAGATTCTCCTAGTTTTGAATCGTTCCAGGCTTGATCAGCAGCCGCTAATGCGAACTGGACGAAGCGGTCCAGGTTACGAGCGGCTTTTTTCCCGATCACCTTTTCCGCATCAAAGTTTTTTACACTCCCTGCAATCTTTACTTTGAGATTAGTCGTATCAAACGTATCGATTTCCGTGATTCCTGAATTTCCAGCAATCATATTATTCCAAAAGGACTCCACGTCGTTTCCAATTGGTGAGACGACACCCATTCCTGTAATCACTACGCGCTCCATGTTTCTTCACTCCTCGTAATAGTATGAGATAATCATACGTGTCATATATCCTATTACAAGTGTTCGTTTATCCTATTATCATTGATACTTGGATGGAGAGAAGTCAGGAGGAGAACATATGGATGACTCGAATCGATTAGAAGCCCTATCCTATTTTTTGAAGACGAAAAGAGCACAGCTCAAACCGGAGTCGGTGGGGCTGCCGCCCGGATCAAGAAGAAGAAGAACGCCTGGCTTAAGAAGAGAGGAAGTCGCTCAATTAGCAGGCGTCAGTACGACATGGTACACCTGGCTAGAACAAGGACGGGATATCAAGGTATCTAGAAGCGTCCTGGACTGTATCGCCGAGGCGTTATGTCTGAAAAGGGATGAACACGAATATTTGTACGATTTAGCATTAGGGACGCAGATCGTCAGTAGGAAAATCCAAGCTTCCCCTATGACCATCAGTCCGTCACTTGAAAAAATTCTGTCTGCCTTGACGACGTGTCCGACGATCGTTACGGATCGTTACTGCCATATTGTTGGCTGGAATCCGGCAGCGGCTCATGTGTTCGTAGATTTCGCGACCATTCCAGAATCACAGCGTAACCTCGTTCGCCTATTGTTCTCACAGAAAGAATTCAAAGTACTTGCTGGAAACTGGGAACATTTCGCCAAAGGGTTCTTGTCCATTTTCCGTGCATACTACGGTCAATACTCTGGTGATGAATGGTATACGTCCTTCATTCAGGAGATGAGTGATACGTATCCTGAATTCAAATCACTCTGGATGGAGAGTCAGGTCAGTAAGGCTCCGGAAATCCTGATTGAGTTCCGACATGGAAAAGTCGGTAAGATGCTATTCGATTTGACCTCCCTCCAAGTACAGGGAGAAGACGACTTGCGATGTAGCATCTATACACCTGTTGAGGAATCCGGTACAGAAGAAAAACTGAAACGATTGATTTCAGCTCAGTGAATTCGAAAAAATTAAAAAAATGCTAAAAGCCTGGAAGCAATCGACGAGACGCATATAATGTCAGGATCGTCCGACTTTCGGGTTGAAAAGTAATCGTGGTCAAAAACAAATAAACATAGTCAAAATATAATAATTTGACTATGTTTATACGTGTTTGAAAGACTTTAAATACGTTATAATGAGTTTAAACATAGTCAAAGACTATGAAAATGAGTATGTTTAATTTTATATGATCTATTTCGTGAAGGGAGTTCGACGCATGCGCGACTATACATATACCTATCTCAAAGACCTCGCCCTGCCGATGGAGACCGTCCGTTTGATTGGACGGATCAATGAGTATAAGGGCAAGCAAGATTTATATAAACAGCAAGCGCCTCAAATCCTTAACACCTTACGCGATGTCGCCGTCATCCAGTCGACGAAAGCATCGAATGCGATTGAAGGAATCCTCGTCACGGAAAGTCGTCTCCAAACCATTATGTCGAAGTCAGCCGACCCTGCCGATCGTTCAGAGGCAGAGATTGCTGGTTACCGCGACGTCCTCAACCTGATCCACGCTTCAGCCGAAGACATCCCGGTTAATGCAAATATTTTGTTGCAACTACACAAGGAACTTTATAAGTTTGTCCCCGTCGAAGGTGGGCGGTGGAAAAACGTCGACAACGAGATTAGTGAGACGTTCCCGGATGGCACGCGCCGGACGCGCTTCATCCCCGTCCCTGCGTTCGAGACCCCGGCAGCGATGCAAGCATTATGCGACAGCCTTCGTGAGCGCAGGCAACAAGAAGACGTCGACCCACTCATCCTGACGAGCTTGTTCGTCCTCGATTTCCTATCGATTCATCCGTTCAATGACGGGAATGGTCGAATGGCACGGTTGTTGACCCTCTTGCTGCTCTATCAGTATGGCTTCGAAGTCGGACGCTACATCAGTCTTGAGAAGATAGTCGAATCACGGAAGGAAGATTATTATGAGTCACTTCGTCTCTCCTCCGTGCGTTGGCACCAGAATCAACAGAATCCGTTCCCTTGGATCAATTACTTGCTGAGCACGATTCTCGCTGCCTACAAAGAACTCGAAGATCGCGTCGGATTAGTCACGACAGGTAGTCAGAACAAGAACAATCGGATTCGTCGTTTCGTCGAAGGGCGCATCACACCATTCACGAAAGCAGACGTAAGGAAGGCTTGTCCCGACATCAGTGAGGCGACCATCAATCGTGTATTGCGCGACTTACGTGACGAGGGGATCATTGCCCCATCTGGTCTTGGTCGGAGTGCGAAATGGAATAAAGTTTAAGAATAAATGAACTGATTTGAACTGAATTTAATAAACTTACTCCCTTTTTAAAGGCTTCATTAAGTAACTACTTAACTTTAAAAGGGAGTCTTTTGATCCTCTAATTTTTCTATAGTATTCTTTCCATTATTAATTGCTTTTCAATAAATCAATTTTTAAGTCATCAAAACTCATGCCAACATTGGAGAATGCTGCATGTAGCCTATTTGCTTTTAACAACTCCTCAATAGCAATACTTGTACTTGATTGTGACTGCTTCATCCAATGTAGTATCATAGCGAGTCAATAACCTTCCATCAGTAAAAAGATACGTACATAAAAAATGCTCCCTTGTAGAATGGACAATTTTTTGCATCAACTGTCCATTCTCTAGGAAGCATGTTCACTATTTTATTACTTTTTAGGTAGACTACTAGCGGATGTCCGCTTGTTTCGTAAGAACCACAATCCAACAAACATTAGAGCGACTCCAATTGGTTGCCATGGAATCGGCGTCGACTCGCCAGTTTGCGGTAGTCCTTCCCCATTCATGTTCCCCTTTGACCCGGTTGCATCTTTTCCTTTCCCATCTTGGTTCGAAGAATTTGGTCCTGAAGGAGTTGGTTTTCCCTTTCCTCCTCCAGTCGAGGCGCCTGCATTGTCCGAAATCGGCTTTCCAGTATTCGGATCAATCGGGCCACCTGTATTCGGATCGACTGGTGTTACACCATCTTCATCATCTGGATTTGGTGTGACAGGAGGCTGATCTTCGTCTGGATAAAGACCTGCCCAAATATCCAAGTTGTCCTCATTTATACCGATTGAGATCGTACCTGTCGTACCATTAGATTTCGCATCCGATCCTGTCGCAGGATTCACATTCGGTTTCGTAATGACGTATCCATCCGGTATTTCAAATACAACTTGATAGTCTCCCGGTTGAAGTCCTTCAAATAGATAGTCGCCATCTTCATCGGTCCGGATCGTACCAATCTTGATTCGTTTTCCATCCAAGAAGCGATACAGTGTCACTTCGATATTCTTCATGACAGGTTCACCTTTATCAAAAAGACCATTCTTATTCAGATCGAGCCAGACGCGCTTTCCGATACTACCTAGGAACGCAGGTTTTAATTTGACTCCGGCATCGATCGTTAGGTCCTTCGTCACACTTTCCCCTTGAACGTCCAACTTTATAAGCCCTGATGTACCTGCTGCATTGATATTCGAGTCTTTCTTACTATCTTTACCACTGAAAGCAGGGACCGTCACGTATTTCTTCGCGTCATACTCGACTCGGATTTGATACTCACCCGCTGGTAGTCCGCCAAAGCGATAGAGTCCTGATGCATCCGTTCGTGTCTCAAAAAGAAGCGTTTGACCGGTCGCATCATATAAAATCACCTTCACATTCGCAAGTGGTACGTCTGCCGGGGACTGCATGGCATCTCCATCCGTATCCAACCAGACACGATCACCGATGATACCAAATCCATCCCCCTGACCTGTACCATCCGGAATGAATCCAGCGTCGACGTTCAGTCGTGTTTCACCACTTTTTAAGACAAAAGGCATCGTCTCGCCTGCATTATTGACATCTGAATCGGAATCATCCGATCCTTTATCCATCAATGTGAACTCATAGCCATTCGGTTTCTCAAAGACGATACGATATTCACCCGGACTCACCTGACTAAAACGGTAATCTCCATTTTTATCGGTCACAACGGTCGCGATTTTTTCTATCCCGCGATAAAGTGTGACTTTCACATTAGACAAGCCACGTTCTCCCGCATCTTGCATACCGTTACGGTTTAGATCGATAAACGCTCGATCTCCGACGTTCGCAAACCCATAGAGCCCTCCATCTACATCTGTACGCTGTTGACCAGACTCTAATGAAATGTCTTTCGCAATACCAGAGAGATTGAAGTCTGAGTCTTTCGTAGTATCACCAATCCGAACTGGACTCACTTGAACACCTTCAGAGAGTTCGAGCTTCAGTTCATAGGATCCAGCGGGAAGATAGTCGAAACGATAGTTCCCATTCGTATCCGTCATGATTGGTAAGACGGTAGAGCCATCGGCACGACGGACATCACGCCCGCTTCCATCGGTCAGATGAATTCGGACATTCGGAATACCTGCTTCACCTGTGTCTTGAACTCCGTTCGCATTCGCATCAAGCCAAATCCGATCGCCAAGCGATCCAGCTATATATCCCGCGTCCACATGACGAACTCCGGATCCGCTCGAGAGATAGATCAGATTCGAACGTCCTCCATTCGTCCCATTCACTGTCGCGAAGTCTGAATCATGTTCATCGTTACCGACGTCACGCATCTCTGTTAAGCGATAGGTTGGATGCTTGATCTCGATCCGATAGCTCGTTCCCGGCATCAATCCGGAGAAGAGATAGGTTCCATCAGACTTTGTTTGCTGCGTCGCGATCGGTGTCGTCGTGTCTCCGATGAAGAGTTCGACCGTCGCGTCCGCCAATACATATTCTGTCGATTGACGAACCCCATCACGATTCAAATCGACCCAAGCAAGTCCTCCGATGCTTGCTAAGTTGTACAGCCCGATATCATGGTTCGGAGAATCAACCCCTGCAGCAACAGGGAACGTTCCAGTTGCGTATACACCATTCGTCATGACTGCATCCGAATCCCGCGTATCATCTCCTACGTTCGGACGTGTTACGAGATAGCCCTTCGTATTAGGGAATCGTACTTCATAGGTGCCTGCTGGTAAATCGGTGAAGCGATAATTCCCCGTACCGTCAGTCATCTGTTGCGCCACTCTCGAACCATCTCGATATAACTCGACTGGGACTTGCGCAAGCCGTGGATCCGTCGCTTCACGAATACCGTCCGCGTTCTGATCGACCGATGCGATACCCGTCACCGTCGAACCAATGAATGCCGCGTCGATATCCGTCTTGTTCTCGTTTGAGCGCAACGTCACTGTAACCTGACTTTTGAACAGGTCCGATTGTGGGATGAAGTCAGCATTTTTTGTCTCGTCTTGTACGGTCGCATCTAGGTAGGCGACGAACTCCTCACGTGACGTCTTCACCGTATAGACTCCCGGATATAGATCCGTGAAGCTATACCGTCCGTCCATCCCTACTTGAATAGGAGAGACGTTTTTCCCATCTACATTTTTTACCGGCTGTCCTTCCGTGTCGACAAGCGTCACTGTCGTACCCGCTAACAAACGTTCTGTCATTTGACGGAGTCCATCCTTTGGATAGGCGTCGAGCCAGATGACACCCGTGACAGAAGCGGGACGGAACAAACCAGCATCCATGTGACGTGGATCCGAGAGTGCTGCATTGGTCCCATCAATTGTGACATCATCCGTCACGCCAGACGAAAGATTCGAATCACGATTGATATCTCCACCAACGAAACGTTTCGTCTCTAGATAGTCACTTGTATCAACACGTATACGGTACGTTCCATTCGGTAAATGACGGAACAGATATTTACCCTCAGCATCCGTCCGTACATCGGATACTTTCTCGAATGTTTCACCCGCTTTACGTTCGAGTGTCACGAGACGATTGGCGATACCTGGCTCATTCGCATCTTGAATTCCGTCATAATCGGAATCCTCGAACACGAAATCACCGATAGAACCAGATAAGACACCGGCATCAATCGTCAAGTCACTAGATTTCTCCCCTAATCGAACGTCAACCATCCCGTTCAGCGGATTCCCCCCGACAGCTACATCCGAATCCTTGGTATCGTCATCACCTACGTCACGGTTTGTGAATTGATAGCCTTCCGGCAGCATGAATTCGAGTCGGTAATCCCCACCTGGAAGATCCTCAAACAGATAATTCCCGGATGCATCCGTCATAGTATCTTGCGTGGAGATGACCGTGTCGCCCTCTCCAATTTCTTTTAGTGTGACCTTGACTCCAGCGAGACCCATTTCACCTTCATCTTGGATCCCATTCCGGTTTTCATCGAAGAAGACATGATCTCCGATTCCTTTTAAGTCTTTTAGGAGACCCGCATCGATGTCGAGTCGATCTGCTGCTGAATCGAACGCAAAGGGTAGTGTTTGTCCATTTGATCGACGAACGTCTGAATCTTTCGTGTCATCGTTGCCTAAGTCCCGACGGGTGAAGTAGTTGAATCCTTCCGGTTTAACAACTTCTATAACATAATTCCCTGTCGCTAAAGGACGTTTCCCGTCATTCATGCGATCAAAAACATATGATCCGTCTGCGTTCGACGTCACTTCTGAGACGACGATATCATTTTGAAGCAAACGGACCTTCGCTCCAGCAACCGCTTTATCCGGTAGTGACTGGATACCGTCCGCATCGATGTCTTCAAAAATGTAATCTCCGATCTTCGCAGACAGGAAACCGGCATCAAGGTGTCGATCAACATTCAACTCGTTCGACCGAATCGTCACGATTCCAGATTGTCCGTAAGCGTTCGCATTGACATCAAAATCAGAGTCACGGTCTGCGTCGCCTACACCTGCTTGCGTCGGTTGATAAAGTCCTGGTGAAAACTTCACGTAGTAGTCATTCGGAAGTAAACCCTCGAAACGGTAGAGACCAAGCTCATCCGTCACCGTCGAACCGACTTTCGTACCTGCTTTATTGAACAGTTCGACACTCATTCCTGACAGCAACGGCTCCGTATCGTCCCGTTTACCATCGCGGTTTTGGTCGAACCAAGTCCGTCCATAGAAGGACGATAGCGTGATGACTCCACCATCGATCGTCATGTTTCGCCAACCTTCTCCAGCCGTCGCCACTTCCTTCGAGAACGTGACATCGACTGTCTTCGATGTCGGATCAAAATCAGAATCTCGATCATCGTCTCCGACATTCGACTGCGTCAGCACTTTTCCGTTAGGAAGCACCAATTCAATCCGATACGAACCATACGGGAGTAGACTTCCATCTACTTTTTGCGTGAAGCGATACGCACCGTCAGCATCCGTTTGGGTGGTCGCGACAAGCGTGTTGTTGCTATCGAACAAGTTGAGTTCGATATCCTTCAGACCGGTTTCTCCATCGTCTTGAATACCATCTCCATTACGATCTTCGAAAATATAATCACCGATTTCAATGCCGTGGATTCCTGCATCAAGCGTTAAATCATTCGTTTCTGGCAAGAGTTCGAAAGCTTTCGTCTGACCTGATGCATTGATATCCGAATCCTTCGCGTCATCCACTTGTTGATCTTGCTTCGTCGCAATAGCCTTGATCGCATCAATATCGAAAACGACTCGATATTTGCTACCCGGAATGACATCTTTGAAGCTATATTTCCCGTCGCTGTCCGTCATGACAGATGGATATCCTGGAACTGCCTTGAACGTCCCAGCATCTTCTTGTTCCAGTCGTACAGTCAGACCACTGACTCCTTTTTCTTCTGGATCTTGAATGCCATCATGATTAGCATCGAACCATACATAATCTCCGATCGTAACACCTTTAAACAATCCCGCATCGATCGTCTTATTGATTTCTCCTCGCGCGATCGACACAGTGGCCGTCCCCGCTTTTTTCACTCCGGAGGAAACATTGGAATCCTTATCCGCAGTTCCAACGGTCGTCTTCGTAAAGCCCGAATACGTGTCGTCTTGTAAAGTGAAACGAACCGTGTACGCACCGCCGAGTAATGGTTTTGCTGATGTACCCGTCCCCTCTTGCGTGAACAAGTAACTGCCACCTGCTTTCGTCACTTGAGTACTGACGAGGGTGCTTCCTTTCAGCAACTCGACCTTGATACCGGAGATGCCTGTTTCTTCATCATCCTGTCTGCCATCTGCATTATTATCATAGAAGACATAATCACCGATTTCTCCTCCGACGACGCCCAAGTCAAATTGCTTCTTATCTTCATTGACCGCTAAATCGAAGAGTTCAGTCTCGCCGGCGATATTCGCATCTGAGTCGTTCGCATCCGTTGCGCCATCATCGGTCGAACCTTTCTTCGTCGCGATCACATTCGCTGCAAGTAAGTTGAAGACGACGCGGTAGTCTTTCCCGGGGATGACGTTCGTGAACGTATATTGCCCGTTACTGTCCGTCGTGACCTCGCTCGTACCTGGGACAGGTGTATAGTTGGCTCCTTGCTTTTCTTGCAGGTTGACCTTTACTCCCGCAAATGGAGCTTCTCCAGCATCCTGCTTCCCGTTCTTATTCGCATCGAACCAGACATAATCTCCAACGGTCGCCCCCTTGAAGAGACCAGCATCAATGGAGAGATTTTCGTCTCCCGCCGCCAAATCATAGGATGCTGTCGTCGCAGTTGCACCTTTCGTGAAGGCGACATCCGAATCCTTCTCGTCATCTCCACCCTTATCTCGACGCGTGAATCCGATATAGCCATTCGGTTTCGTGAATCTTACTTCATATTTTCCGGCTTTGAGTGGTGAATCTTTCGAATCCGTTGTAAAGAGATACTTCCCGTCGGTGTCGGTCGTCGTTGCATTGACAATCGTCGTCCCTTGCATCAGCTCTACCTTGACGTCCGGTATACCAATTTCAGATCCGCCATCTTGTATCCCGTTCCCGTTCTCATCATAGAAAACGACATCACCGACGTTTAGACCAATCAGCCCGGCATCGACTTCATCTTGATCCTTACCATCGATAACAATGCCTGTGATGAGTCCTTCTTTTGAAGCATCGGAATCATTATCTACAGCGAGTGGATCCTTCTCCGAAGAATTCGTGAACGCTAATCCCGTTGGTTTTTCTACTTGGAGTTCATACGTCCCATTCGGTAGATTCCCGAAGCGATAGGTCCCACCGTTATTGGTCAGTGTTTCCGCTATCTTTTTACCGTCTTGTAAGAGAGTGACGCTTACGCCATCCACTCCTTGTTCATCCGCTTCTTTCTTCCCATTCCGGTTCTTGTCCCAGAAAATTATATCTCCTAAGGAATAAGCACCTGCCGGGTTGCCCACGACTTTCAACGCGACCTTGAGAGGTGTATTCCAACGCGTTGTTGTCTCTCGACCTGTCGATAGCTGAACCGTCTCTTTCACATGGAAAGCGTTGTAGGCGTATTGTCCAGTCTCAGCCATCTTATCAGCAACACCATCGAAGCTCACTTCAATCTTTTCACCCGGTTCAAGAGTGACCGGTGTATCGAATTGGATACGAAACGCCACGACATCTGAAAATGGCGAAGGTTTCGTTTTCGTCCACGTGCTATTCCCATCCTTATCCGGCTGGGACGTCGTATATTCCAATGAGTAAGGTGATGTGATGTCTTGTCCATTCACTTTCGGTGATGCGACCGAAAGAAGGGTGAAGTCGAATTCTGACTTCCGAGCGTCGCCCGTCAAGATGTCCTTATCACCGATCGTCGGTAAAGTATCCATCAAGACACTGACTTTCTCGCGGACCGTCCCGTTGTTCTCCATCAATAGACGATACGTCGCGCTTCCTCCGGCAATCGTCGAACCAGCAGCAGCGTCCGGCTTCTCTTTTCCGTCCCCTTTGATAAAGGCGGAATCAAGTTGCCCTTTAACGGCTTTCTCTGTCTCGAACAATTGGTATTCATCGAGAATATAATAACCACTCTCTGCAGCGACGGCCTCCGTCGCTACGCCACCGCTATAATCCTTACCACTTTCTAATTCCAATTTGCCTTTCTCTCCTTTATAGATAGGAGAATCATTCGTCGTGAACAAAACTTTGTTGGTTATTTTTCCAGCACGTGCGAAACCGACATCATATTGGACGTTCCCGATGATTCGGTCTCCTGGTTGCAATATCACATCCTCGAAGAGGTATCGTACGGCTGAAAGTGATTTATCGTAGGAAATTGTCGGTGTAACAGATTCTTTCGTTCCACCATTCCGTTCAATGATGAATGTTGGCGTATAGCTTGCGTTATAAAGCAATTGTTTCGGTAACACATCGATCAGGATTGGATGTTTCATGTCATCCCCGCGCTCGATTCCATCCTCTTTCTTTGATTCGTTCGTCGCCGTTAGAATATAAGGTGCCTTAGAGTTCGTAAATCTCCCAGCAGGCAACGCCGACTTAACGATTTTGTCCCCTTGTGGATCCTCTTTTTTCTCGACGCTGACAATCGGAATATTCGATTGGAAGCTGACACTGTCCTTGATCAGTCGATCGTCTGTCTTGCCATCTTTATCTAAGTCCTTTGTATCTACTTCATTTTTAGCATCACCACAGTTACTAGCTGAAAACGAAGATTCGGTCTCAGCGATCGAGCCCGCATACGCATCGTTTGCTTGCTGGACCTGACGTTCATCCTCGACCTTCGTCTTGAACGTTACGATGATTTCTTCGTCTTGTTTCAAATTATTTTTCGAGACATCGAAGAGTAACTTTCCTGTTCCCGTCGGTTCGACGGGTTCTTCAGACTGTCCTGGTAACGTAACACGCGCACTTCCTGCGACATAGGAGAGATTATCTGGAAGAACATCGATGAGAACCGGTTTCGCGAAATCCGATGCGACTTCGGTCACGTTTTTTAAAGAAATGCTAAACTCCAATTCGTCTCCCTTTTGGATGTTCGGCTGTTTTGTAACTAATTCTTTTTTTAGACACAGTAATGTCTTTGGAGCTCCGACACTGATTGCTCCATTAAATCGAATGATAAAGCCATCCTCTTCTTCGATACCGCCGCCAGTCGTAACCCGTGTGTTCTCTCCCAATTTGTATGTCACATACGCTTTATTCGTGATTTCTGCTTTTTTCGTACTCTCACTCACACGCATCCGAATCTTAGGAGACGTCTCCGCTTTGAAGCCCGGAGAGACTTGACCAAATTCATAATAGATCGCCGTGATGCTCGCACGATCTTCTTCTGGAATCGACAAAACTTCAGACGTCGAGGACGAGACGTCAGTCTTCAACGTTTTCTTGATTCCTTCATCCCCTTCGTCCTTTTTGACAAAGTAGGAAATCGTATACGGATGATTCGGTACATCGAGATTCGTATATTTCCCTGTCGTGATGGAAATCGGATTCATATCCGAAGGCACTTCATCCGTCAACGTGAAATCGAGCAATTTTGCTTTTCGAGATGGTCCTTCGACAGCGATCGGATCGAATTCCCACGTGACGTATCCTCCAGGTTGGACTTCTTTCGCGTCAACCGGAGCCACGTCCGTCTGTGCAATTTTTTTAACTTCAAGTAATGAAACTTCGCCACCATCCTTGACTGTATCCGTGACGTCATCAGAATCTAACTTCGTCTTTCCATCGTACAGATTGGCAATGTTTTTCACCGTCTGATCCTTGAACGTCGCAAGCGGATAATTTAGGACGACCGTCCGACGAGAGCTTGGGATGTCTTGTTCGACTCCTGCCGCGACTTCAGGTATTGTCCAGCGAATCTTACCATCCTGATAGTCGAAGTCACCCGTCTTCGTTGGTTGATTGTTCACGATGTCCGTCTGACCGATTTGTTTGACAATCGCACCAGGTGGGATGACATCTTCAAGAACTGGGTTCTTTAACGCACTTGTCCCCTTATCTCTTTTAAATGACAAGGCATACGTGACATCCTCGTCGCCCGCGACACTCGTTCCACCAGATGGATCAATCCGTTGCTTGGTGACCGTCCATTGTGACGGATCCACCAATTTTGTGTCCGTCGATACTGCTTTGACGTCAGCTGAAATGTCTGTCTCCACTCCATCAGGCGTCGGAGCTGTCGTCATCGCTACCTTGTTCATCGCGATGTCTTGGTCAATCGCCGTGTCCTTGAACTTGGCATATACCTTCACATCGAATGTTTTTCCTGCCAACTGCTGTTGGTCGATCAAGTCGAAACGAACGTTGTTATTCTGTTGGTCAATAAAGACCGTACCGACAGCCGTCTTCGTTCCTTTCACATCAATCTTAGGTACGAACGTATCCAAGACCTCAAGTTTGTCATCAATCGTATCCAGGATTTTGATATACCCTGATTCACTCACCTGAGACGCGATTGTCACTGTAAGCGTATAGATGATTGTATCTTCTCTACCCGCCTCATTTACAGAAACCTCGTGGCTCACCGTTGTAGTGCTTGCAGCGAATGCACGAATTTCTGAAAAGACATCCAAAAGGGTGGAGCCGATTAAAATCAATAAAAGCAATACTACGATGGGCTTTTTCCTAAAATCCACCATCAACAAAACCTCCAATTATGTAAAATATAGTATTTTGACAACATAGCATCACTATACCGAAAAAAAAGAAGAAATACTAAACTTTTTTACTATATGTAGTTTTTCAAGTACTAGATTAGCGTATTTCCTCTTATCATCAGGGTATGCGTCATCAAAAAAAGGATTATCCCACTATCAAATTTTTAGATAAGTACGCTTTTTTCTACTTATCTCGAAGCGTGAGATGTAAATGACTAACAAATCTTTGTTTGAACGGAGGGAACATCATACGCATCACACAATACACAGATTACGAACTACGTACTCTGATTTATCTTGGTACCAATCCCAATGGCATCTTCCCAACTCCACAAATCGCAGAACACTATGGTATTTCTCCGAATCACTTGATGAAAGTCGCCCAACAATTGACAAAGCTTGGTTATGTAGAATCCATCAGAGGGCGGAATGGAGGGATTCGACTGATACGTGATCCGAGATCGATCAACATCGGACAGGTCGTCCGTGAGATAGAACCGCTCGATCTAGTCGAGTGTTTTAGTCAGAGTGGTCAGTGCACCATCGCTCCTTCCTGTCGTCTGAAAGGGATTCTTGGACGTGCTCTCCATGCCTTCCATCAAGAACTTGCTATATATTCCCTTGAGGACTTACTCGAGAATCGAGATCAACTCGTCGAGCTTCTTCACTCATCCTCCTCTACTGTCGAGCCTTTCTCTATTTACTGAGGCATACTTCATTCACTGTTTTTAAAGAATCTATGATAGATATCAATAACTACAACAAAAAGGATCAACGTATAGATACCTTCAATTATCTGCACGCTGATCCTTTTTCAATCGTCCATTTAACCGTTGTTCAAGCATATTTTAAAGTCATACATATGCTATTACGATACGCTTATATGTCTATATTTTTAAGTGTATTCTTAATCAATTCTGGATCATTAGTATTTAAAGCTTTTTCTAGTTTGTCGATTTTATCACTTACAGCCTCTTTTCTGATTTCATTTCCTGTCTCTATCATTTGTAGCTTTCTCGCTTTTTCATCATCAACTGTATTTTTAAACAGTTTACTTTGCTTTTTAATCTTTATCCGTTCGTTAAGTTCGTGAATGAAGAAGTTTTCAAGCACCTTGGTTTTTTTATCTTTAACCTCTGTTTTTTGCTTATTTTCTTCTAACATTATCTCACCCTTATCCATTTATTCATATGAATCAAACGACTTTAATGTATTATCGGATAACGCTGGAAATCTATTATTGGATCTAATTGGATTGTTGTAAATATTCAGAATCATATTATAACATATTTTAAGCAGTTCTTTATCAGCCAGCTCAAGCGCTTTTTCTTGCGTCTTTTCTAACATATCATACAATCTATTACGTTCTTCATAATTCATTTCGAGTTCTTTTAGATATACTTCTTTTTGAGCATCAATCTGGTATTCTATAGCCCGTAACGTAGCAGCAATACGCTTTCTCTCTGTTTTCTCATGTTCTCTACATTTTGCATATTCAGTCATGCAGCGCATTTCCTCTTTTGTAAGATCAATTACACCTGAAATAATAATTGTTTCAGGTGTCGCTAAAATTGGCATTGTTGTTGGTGTCTGTTGAGTTGCTCTAGGCTTTTCTTGTCTATCAAAACGTGATGCATTATCCTGCGGTAAATGTGAAAAATAATCTTTCATGATGTCCTCCTATATTTCATAGCTAAAAGGCGATTTTTTTTGAATTATCTCTATTGTCTTAACAGCTATTTGGGCAAACTCCGTGTCCCCTTCTTTCATTGCCTTATCCAGAACTTTACTGGCTGAAGTAAAGATCCTTTCTCGTTCTTGCATCTGATGAAAGAAATAGCGTTCAGCTAATTCTCTATTAGCTTGCAACTTCTTAGTTTTTGTCCTTAAAATCGCTATGTTTTTCGTCATTTTAGTATGATTACGTTCACATTCAGAAATATAAGCATAATGCTCATTCACGATATCGTTAATCAAGTCTATTATTAATCCCATTTATTAAGCACCCTTTAATATGCAATGTTTCGATCAAGCATTCGTTTAATAGCTTCTAATGTTTTTACATCTGACGAATTGTAATATTAAGTGCAACACCTAGCTGAAAACACAAAAAAACCCATAACGACCTCGTGTAGAATAGAGTTACCACACAAAA
>NZ_JACSNH010000002.1:0-392190 GCF_018619045.1 Exiguobacterium sp. s161 | reverse complement strand
TCAACAATCGACCAAGAAAGTGTTTGGATTGGAAAACTGCATACGAGGTCTTTTCCGAAGAAGTGTTGCGCTTAATTTGACAAACCGTCTAATGCTAAGAAGCTCGAAGAACTTCAATCGATCGCGGGTGGGGATCACGCGTTCCTTCAAAAAATCGGAGAAACGTATATCGCGCAGTTCGATCGAAAGTTTCCTGAACTAAAAGATGCCGTCGCCAAGCAAGATGCTGAGCAAACTGAAAAGCTCGCTCACTTGCTAAAAGGTGCTTCCTATTCCGTTGCCGCTGATGATTTAGCTGATGATTTCGAACTGCTTGAAAAAGAAGCAGAATCTGGTTCAATGACCGGAACACAAGAAATCGTCGATCGGATTGAGCAATGCATGGTGGAATTCCGTGTCGTCTGGCTCGATGTGTTTACTGGAAAAAATCTTGACGCGCTGCGTTGAGCAATCGAATAGATCAAAAAAGCCGACATGCTGTCGGCTTTTTTTCTTATAAGACGTATGAATCGACCGTTTCGATCAAACGACCGATTTCCGGTTTCGTGATTTGTGCATTGACACCAACGGATTCACCTTTATGGCGTAAATCGTCGGAAATCAAGGAAGAGAAGACGATGATTGGCAATTCCGCATAACGATCATCTTCACGGAGTCGTTTCGTCAAGTGTAGTCCATCCATCTTCGGCATCTCGATATCGGTGATCAAAAGGTCACAGTTGCTTCCGTTCTCAAACGCATCAAAAGCTTCCTTACCATTGATGAACCACTTCAGTCCGTGATAACCGGCTTCCTCAAGTGTTTCAATGATCAATGTCCGGAGCATTTCCGAGTCTTCGGCGATCCAGATGACTTTGTCGGACCGGTCACGGGACTGGACGCGACGCCCTTCTTCGCGGGCGAAGATATCCTTGCGTGAGAGCTCAAGTGCGATTTTTTCGTAGTCGAGCAAGATGATCATTTTGTCGCCCGTTTTGACGACACCGTTCGTTAATCCCTCAATGCCACGAGCGAGTTCGTTTGGTGTATCGATCTGTTCCCATGAGATACGACGGATTTCCGTCACGGAATCGACACGCAGGACGCTTTTCTCCCCATTAAATTCACAGATGATCAATCGATCCTCGGTTGCTTCATCGTGTGGAACACCAATGACCGTCGGCAAATCGATGACTGTCATGACTTCGCCACGCAGTTCAATCAATCCTTTAACAGCGTCCGGTGTACCTGGGAGTGGTGTCATCGGGAGCGGAACGATGATTTCCCGAACCTTCATGACGTTGATTCCAAACGTGTATGGTCCGCAATGGAAGATGACGATCTCGAGTTCGTTCGTGCCGGCTTCTAATAAAATATCGTGCTGATTATACATATGGTTGTGCCCCTTTCCATTACCTTCACTTCACTTCTGACTAGTTATCGGCATGCTACGCTAAAAATTCTAGTTCTGAATTGACAAAAAAAGTGTTGTAATCGCTTTCATAATATGTTAAGCAAAAAGTTTGGCATTTGTCAGACCAATTGATTACAATAAGCTATGCAGCCACACACTGAAATGAGAGAGATAAAAATAAATGGAGGTAGAGTGGAATGACTACAGCAACAACCTACACATTTTTACTAGATGGACAATGGCATGAAAGTGAATCAAAAGAGACGATTGAAATCTCTTCACCATATAAAGAGGATCTTGTCGGTCGCGTCCAAGCGATGACAAAACCGGAAGTCGATCGTGCCATCGCTTCAGCGAGAGCGGCACAAGCAGAGTGGGCAAAACAACCAGCGAACAAACGGGCTGAATTGCTTCACGCGTGGGCAACGGAACTCGAAAAACGTGCGGACGAAATCGGTGAAGTCATCATGCGCGAAGTCGGTAAAGGACGTGCAGATGGCGTCAAAGAGGTCAAACGAACAGCTGAAATCATTCGCTACACAGCGGAAGAAGGTCTCCGTTTCGACGGTCAGATGATGCAAGGGGATTCGTTCCCTGGTGGTAGCGCGAAAAAAATCGCGGTCATCAAAAAAGCACCACTCGGCGTCGTGCTTGCGATTTCACCGTTCAACTACCCAGTCAACTTGGCAGCAGCGAAACTCGCACCTGCCCTCATGACAGGAAACGCCGTCGTCTTCAAACCGGCAACACAAGGTTCGATCAGCGGTATCTTGATGGTCGAGGCACTCGTCGCAGCAGGTCTTCCAGCTGGACTCGTCAACATCGTCACAGGTCGTGGATCGGTCATCGGTGATTACTTGACGACTCACCCGGGCATCAACATGATCACATTTACTGGTGGTACAGGCACTGGACAACATCTATCACGTCAATCGGCAATGATTCCACTTGTCCTTGAACTTGGTGGAAAAGACCCAGCGCTCGTTCTTGAAGATGCGAATCTGTCACTTGCGGCAGATCATATCATCAGTGGGGCGTTCTCTTACTCAGGTCAACGTTGTACAGCAATCAAACGCGTCTTCGTTCTTGATCATCAAGCGGATGCACTCATCGAAGAACTCAAGACACGAATCGCGAAATTGACAGTCGGTTCACCTGAACAAGACAGCGTCGTCGTGCCGCTCATCGATACGAAATCAGCGGACTTCGTCGAAGGCTTGATCACGGACGCAACAGACAAAGGCGCAACGCTCGTCACAGGTGGCGGACGTACGGCGAACTTGATCGAACCAACACTTCTTGACAACGTGACACGCGACATGCGTGTTGCTTGGGAAGAGCCGTTCGGACCAGTTCTTCCAATCATCCGTGTCAACTCAGTCGACGAAATGATTGCATACTCAAACGAATCAGAATACGGTCTTCAAGCAAGTGTCTTCACAGAGAATATCGATGCTGCGTTTGCAGTAGCGGATGCGCTTGAAACAGGTTCTGTTCAAATCAATGGTCGGACGGAACGTGGTCCTGACCACTTCCCATTCATCGGTGTGAAATCATCGGGTCTCGGCGTTCAAGGCGTTGGACGTAGCTTAGCTTCGATGACACGCGACAAATTAACAGTCCTCAACTTAAAATAAGTTTCTGACCGACCTTTCAATCTGCGGAAAGGTCGGTTTTTTGTGCATCCATTTCTCGCGCTTTAACGTAAGCTAGAAAACAAATGTCACCCTTTGACGCACAAAGTTTGGCGCTATAGCTTCATTCTCTCTATAATGAAAGAAAATGGACGAGAGAAAAGAGGCGTGTAGGTATGACTGTATCAGACGAAATCATCCCGATTCCGATTCCGACACCATTTCCGGTTGGAGACGTGAACTGCTATGTACTACGAACGGAAGGGGAAAACATCCTCATTGATTGTGGACCGGATACGCTTGAAGCATGGCAAACGATGCAACGGACGCTTGCACGACATGAACTTCAGGTCGAGGATTTAGATCGTGTCATCGTGACACATCACCACGCGGATCATGCTGGGATGGCACATCGCTTTTCAGAGAAAGGCATTCCCGTCTATGGACATGCGCGATTACGCCCATACTTGGAACAGGACGAGACCTTCTTGAACAACGGGGACGCATTCTTGCGTCGATTGGCGACATCGTTTGGCGTTCCGCTAGCGATTCAAGAGATGTTACCAAGCTATCAATCTGCCTTGAAATGGCTTGGAAAAGGTCAACTTGATTTTACATTAAAAGAAGGCGACGCAATTACGCCGTCTGGGCGATACCGGGTCATCGAACTACCGGGGCATGCAAGTGACCAAATCGGAATACTAAGTGACGATGGTGTGTTGTTCGCGGCTGATCACCTGCTCGACCGGGTCGAGCCGAATCCATTGCTCGAACAACCGCAACCAAGTGATGATGTGCTCGTAAAACGTCCTGTTCTTGCGTATCTTGACTCTTTAGAAAAATTACAAAGTGAGCAGATTCGAATCGCCTACACTGGACATGGTGCTCCGATTCGAGATGTTGCGGTACTCGTCGAAGAACGATTGATGCAACGCAAGGCACGTGGTGATCAGCTCTTGAAGTATTTTTCGGGAGAACATACGTTATTCGAATTAGCACAAGTGACGTATGGAAACCGATTAAAAAAATCATTCCCGCTTGTCATGAGTGAGATGAAAGCACGTCTCGATACACTCGTCGCCCGCGGTGCGATCACGGTCGAGAAACGATCAGGTATCCTCTACTATTCGAAAATGGAGGAAGTCTAATGCAACTCATCAACCGGACGATCGTCATCACGGGCGCTTCAAGTGGACTCGGGGAAGCACTGGCGCGCACTCTGCATAAAGAAGGCGCAAACTTGATTTTAATTGCACGACGCGAGGATCGGTTACAAACGTTAGCATCTGAACTCCAGGCAGACTACCTGGTCTACGATTTGGAAAAGGCGCCTGAAATTCTTGCGAAAACACTCGCAAATCGTTATGGACGGATTGATATTTTGATTAATAACGCAGGTTTCGGGGAATTCAGCTTCTTAGACGATACCTCGATTGAAACGATTGAGTCGATGCACCGGATCAACGTCTTAAGTCCCATTCGCTTAACGAAGGCATGTCTGCCATTACTGAAAGAAGGTGGCATGATCGTCAACGTGGCCAGTCAGGCGGGGAAGTTGCCGACACCGAAATCAACGATCTATTGCATGACGAAAGCAGCGATGTTGCAGTTTTCGAACGCGTTACGTCTGGAGTTACGTCCAAAAGGCATCCACGTCATGACGGTCAATCCAGGGCCGATCGCGACAGAATTTTTTGTCCGTGCGGATGTCGACCGGAAGTATGAGCAAAATGTCGCTTCCATCGTCCTATCGAAAGAACGACTAGCTTCGACTGTCGTCCGAGCAATAGAGCGGCGTAAACGTGAAGTCAATGCACCATGGTGGATGGAGTTATCGGCAAAAGGGTACGGCGTGATGCCACGGTTGATCGAGTGGTTAGGAAAACCGGGCTTCGATAAAAAGTGATGACGGAGGAGAACGACAAATGAAAACAAAGGTAATCAGCTTTCTTGCCCTAGGTACGCTGCTCGCAGGCTGTGGAACACCGGATGCGACACCGGAACCGAAGAATGTCTTGGGGACTTCTTATCAGACGATCGAAAAAGAAGCGGAAAAGTCAACGGTTCGGATGTACATGTGGGGCGGCGATGACGGCATCAATGCCTACATCGATGAGTATGTAGCACCGCGTCTGAAGAAGGAACACAACATCACGTTAGAACGGGTCCCGATCGAGACGGCGGATATCATTCAAAAACTGCGTGCTGAGAAGCAGGCAGGTAAGGAAAAAGGTGTCATCGATGTCGTCTGGATCAATGGCGATAATTTCTTGAATGCTAAAAAAGATGATTTACTCTATGGAGAAATCACAAAAGTCCTCCCGAACATGAAATATGTTGATGCTGCCGCACAGAGTTCAGATAGTGGTACGAAAACAGACGGACTTGAAGCCGCATGGGGGAAAGTTCAATATACGTTGCACTATGACGCAGCTGACGTGAAGTCGCCACCGACCGACTTGAAAGCACTGAAGTCATGGGTCAAGGAAAATCCAGGACGTTTCACTTATCCGGAAGTGACGGACTTTACGGGGAATGCCTTCGTCCGCCACGTCATGTATGGTGTCGAATCGAATGAAACCTTAAAAGACCCGAAAGCAGACTTCAAGAAGACATGGGCTTATTTGAACGAAATCAAACCGTATCTCTGGAAAAAAGGGAAGACCTATCCAAAGACACTTGCCCAACTCGATCAGTTATACGCGAAGGGAGACGTTGATTTCACGATGGGCTTCAACGAACGACGGGCTGAACAAGAAGTGAAGACAGGAACGTTTCCGAAACAAACACGTCCGATCGTCTTGAAGGATGGATCAATCGCGTCGACGCATTTCCTTTCCGTACCGTTCAACGCACCGAATCCGAAGGGCGCACTCGTAGCGATCAATACGTTGTTATCACCAGAAGCACAGTTGAAAAAATACGATGCGACGTATTGGGGAGACGGAACGAGTCTTGATTTATCGACACTGAATTCGTCAGAACAAAAGCAATTCGCTGATGTACCGGCTGCACCGTCGACACCAAAGCCAAGCGTCTTTGAAGGAAAGGTCCGGACGGAACTCGACCCATCCATTTTCGAGATGATCCGTAAGGAATGGCCGTCTCGTGTGGCGCGGTAACGCGTATCCTGCTGCACTCTTGATGGCAGGGATGGTCTTATACGGGTTATGGGTCAGTATCTCGATGACGACATCTGCTGATTACCGCGAGCTACTGACGGATGAGGTCTTTTTAGAGAGTCTAGCCGTCAGCAGTTATGTGGCCATCATCAGTACGGTGCTCGCGCTGATCATTGGTGTGGTGCTCGCAAGGCTCTTGAGCAGAACACGACTAGCTGTGTTACTTGCGATTCCTTTATTCATCCCTCATCTAGGAGCAGCATACCTCGCGATTCTCTATTTGAGTGATGTGCCTGTCATCGGACCGCATGAAAGGAATTATTTTAGTGTCATCCTGACGTATCTGTATAAAGAAATTCCGTTCGTGTTTTTTTATCTCTTACCGGTGGTCCGGCGCCTTGATTCGCGTTATCAAGAACTCGGTATGATGCTCGGTTTATCACCAGTGTGCCGATTCTGGCATGCGCGGGGTGTTTTTCTACTCGTTCCGATGCTTGAGGCAGCATTTATCTTGCTTGCCTTCATCCTGTTCGCATATGAGATTCCAGCACTGCTTGGCGTGACCTATCCAAAATTACTTGGCGTCTATGCATTCGATTTGTATACACAAGGCGATTTATCGGAGCAACCACTCGCTTTTGCAATGAGTGTCGTCTTGACGGGAGGACTCTTCCTCCTGCTATTGCTTATGACTGGTTTGACACGCCCACTGGCAACGAAGATCAGTAGGGGGCGAAGCGAATGATGAAAAAAATCAGTGTGACCGTATTCGTTGTACTCCTGTTCATCGTTCCTTTAATTGGTTTGATTCCAGGAGAGTGGAATTGGAATCCGCGCCTAGAAGCGACGCTCGGCACGACCGTCGCGATGATTTGTGCCGTCGTATTGTTAAATCATCTCTTCGGATACATGGCAGGAAAAGCGATTGCCTTTCAAACGGGGAAACGGATTCGTATAGCAGAGTTCTTGATTAGTTTGCCGCTGTTCGTTCCCGTGTTATTGCTATCATTCGGTCTCTATTTGACATGGATCCGTCTTGGTTTGGCAGATCGATTTTTTGGTGTCCTGCTCGTGTTGCTTCTGCCGACCTTACCCTATACAGTTCGCTTGTACACGAACGGATTTCAGGCGCTCGGAGAACGGATGCTTGAACAGATGGTCTTGATTGAGGGAAACCGGTTCAAGCGTTGGTTCTATTTGACGGGACCGATGCTTCGGTCGACGTTACAATCCGTGACGCTACTCGTCACGGTGATCACCATCAGTCAGTACGCACTGGTTGCGTTGATTGGTGGCGGAATCGTCCGCATGATTGCACTGGAAGTTTTTCCGGCGTATTCCGGTAATTCTCAAGGGGCGGCGCGTCTAGCGACACTCTGGTTGATTGGTTTACCCATCCTCTTTTATGCTGGACAAGCTATTATTTTTTCTAGTTGGATACGAATCGTACGGAGGCGTTTAAATGGAAGTCACGATACAACAAGTCAATAAACGTTTTGGAACGAAGCATGTATTATTTGATATCGATGTAAGCATTGCGTCTGGACAATGTGTGGCCTTAGTCGGACCGAGTGGTAGTGGGAAAACGACGCTTCTCCGCCTGATTGCAGGTCTCGAACGTGTGACGAGTGGAGTGATTCAGTTCGGCGACCGAGATGTGACTGTCCTTTCACCGAATCAACGTGGTGTGACGATGATGTTTCAACGGTCGCTGTTGTTCCCACATTTGAACGTCGAACAGAACATCCGTCTCGGTGCCAAACAATTAACACCGATTGAGCTCGAATCCTGGTTACATCGCGTCGGACTCGAGGGAAGAGGAAAAAGTGCTGTTCACGAATTGTCAGGGGGCGAACAGCAGCGGGCGAGTTTAGCTCGTGCGCTGGCGAGTCAACCGGACTTCTTGTTGCTCGATGAACCGTTCTCGAGTCTAGATGTACCGAGACGACGGGAACTACGGACATTGATTCGGAAGTTGACCGAGGAACAAGGTGTCACGACACTCCTTGTCACACACGATCGGGAAGAGGCAATGGCGATGGCGGATATCGTCTATGTCTTAGAGCACGGACGAATCGTCGATCATGGCACTCCAATCACACTTAGTCAGACAAGTCCGTTTTTTGGCGAAGGCATTCAGATTGAAGAAACATGGCATCCGCTGACGGCAGTCAACTTGGTCTCAAGACCGACGAAGGAAACGGATGAACGTGTTACGATTACGAAAGAACTCATTCAATACGGCGTTCGCTTCTACGAAGTAGAACGGGCGTCCGGAGAACGGCTCGTGCTTTCTTCAGACGAGACGATTCATGAGAAAGAAGGCTATATCGTTAGAAAGGAGGGGTGACATGTTAGATACGCGTGCGCGTAAAATCGTTCAACCCCTGTTTGATCAAGGGGCGACCTTATTTAAGAAAATTGGATTATCGGCGACACAGGTGACGATCATTTCCGGCATCATCGGTGGTGTGACGGGATTTTTCGTTTATAACGATATGATGGGAACGGCGATTGTCTTATTGTGGATCTCGGGCATGCTTGATGTCATCGATGGAACGATGGCACGAAAAGAAAAGACAACTCCGATTGGTACGATTCTTGACCTTGTGCTCGACCGGATCGTCGAGCTGTCAGTGCTGATTGGTCTTGCACTCCGATTTCCGGAAACGCAGGTCGTTATTCTGTTGCTCGTCGCATCATTCGTCATTGGGATGACGATGTTCCTCGCAATCGGAGCGGTCAGTGAAAATTACGGCTATAAGTCGTTTCAATATCAACCGGGACTCGTCGAGCGGACGGAAGGGTTTTTATTCCTAACAGCGATGATCCTGTTCCCAAGCGCCATCATTTGGATCGCAATTGTCTTTTTGATTGCTGAACTCTATACGGTCGGGGAGCGATTCCATCAAGCTTCGAAGGTGTTGCGATGAGTGAACAAGAGATGATCATGACTGTGGATCGAGCGGGCAACCTGCTCGGACCTCGTCCACGATCAGAAGTCCACGCAAACGGCTTGTGGCACGAAACGTTTCATTGTTTCGTTTACGATCCAAAGCGGGACGTCGTGCTGCTCCAGCAACGGTCTGAACAAAAGAAGGACTTTCCAGGAATGCTTGATATCACGGCAGCGGGTCACTTGCTTGCGAATGAGACAGTCGAGGATGGTGTCCGGGAACTCGAGGAAGAGATTGGTTTGACGTGTACGTTTGATCAATTGATACCGCTTGGCATCCAGGAAGAGGAGTTTCGGGATGCGTCACTATGGGACTGTGAGCGATGCCATGTCTTTCTTGCTCGAAGTGATCAAGCGATAGACGCATACGTCCTCCAGGAAACAGAAGTGAAGCGATTGATTGCTTTTTCGATCGAGCAGTTTGAGCGAATCGCTGACATGTCCATCGAGCGTATTCAGGACACGACAGGCGAGTGGTTCGATCGTCGTCAATTCGTTCCGCATCCTTCTTCTTACTGGAGACATGTACGACAAGGAATCGAGCAATTACGTAAATAGAAAGAATGGGAAAGCAATAACGCATGAAGACCTACGATCGAATGTGATTTCGCTCGTAGGTCTTTTTTTAATCGTACATTCGTTCGACGCAAGAGTAGCGAAATTAAGATATATTTGAGATAATTAAGTATATATACAAAAGAAGGAAAGAAGGTGCAGCCAGTGGCATTACGATTTGCACTACTCGGGCTGCTGACCCAAGGGGAAGCGACCGGTTACGATTTAAGCGCGACTTTTAAAAAACAGATGATCCACTTCTGGACCGCACACCATACTCAAATATACCGAGAGTTGTTGAAAATGGAAGAGGCAGAGCTCGTGACGAGTGTTCATATCGTCCAAGAAGACTTGCCGGACAAGAAAGTCTATTCGATTACCGATAAAGGGCGTACGGAGCTCGTTGAATGGTTACGGACACCAAATGAATTCAAACCGAAGATGAAGGATGAGAACTTGATGCGGGTGTCGCTCTTGCATCTGCTCCCACCAGAGGAAGCCGTTGCTTATTTGGAAGAGTCGAAGCGGCACCATCAATTTGCCGTCGAGATGATGCATAGTTGGCGTCACGACCACCTCGAGAACGGTGCAACACTAGGGGAGACCTTGACGAGTGAGTACGGCTTGCGTATGATGTTGAATTACTTGGATTGGTGTGACTGGGCAATCGCGGAAATCAAAAAGAACGAAGCAAACGTCTAACAATATTGGCTCGACTGTCATGTAGATGGCGGATTCGAGCCAGTTTTATTTTGTAATAGGATTTAGTAAGGAGAGAATCGATGTACTTTAATGACTATGAAGACTGGATTGAGGAAGAGGCGGAAGCATTATTTCGCTTACATGAAGAACCGCTGATACGAGAAGCAATCTCGTATTCGCAATTTACGGCGTATGTAGAAGAGGCACTCCTTGAACCATTATTGCTGAAATTACGTTGGCTCGGAGAAGCAGAAGAAGAGGAGATTCTAGAACGAGCGGATTCAATCGTTTGGGAGAATGCCTCAGGTCATTCGGAAGCTTCCCTTCGGCGAGATGTGTTACGACGGGTCGTCAAGCGAGATTTTACTGCGCATATCCTCGCGTACCTCACACCAATTCTTGAAGCGAGACAAGCCACTTATGAGGCGGAATTGAAGCAGCTTCAATTGGCGCATGCTGAACAAATAGATGAGGTCAAACAATACGAGCAACAGATTGAACTCGGACCGCCACCTAAAAAAGTCAAAAAATGGTGGTACCTCAAAGAAAAAGAAGTAGCACGTTCCTATACGGAGGAAGAACGATCTGCATTGCAAGCCCAACAGCAACAACTCGAGGACGAGTTAAAGCGACTCGAACAAAAAACACGTGAGACAGAAGCTGACCTCGAACGATTGGATTCAATTCACCGTCTATAACGTATGAAAAAATGGAGCATGCGACATGATGTCGCGTGCTCCATTTTGTATGAATACTATCTATTACGCTTGTGTCGCCAGTTTTGCGAGGACTAGTTTTGCGACTGCTTCACTTGAAGCCGGGTTTTGTCCTGTGACGACGTTGCCGTCGATGACTGCGAATTCCTTACCAGCATCCGATGTGAGGAAAGTAGCGCCTTCACCACGAAGTGTCGTCTCAAGCAAGAATGGTACTTTATCTTCGAGACCTGTCGATTTTTCTTCTTCGTCTGTGAAGCCGTTGATTTGACGACCTGATACGAAAGGTTTGCCATCGATCATGACGTGTGCAAAGGCCGCTGGACCGTGACAGACAGATGCGACGACGCCATCTTTTTTGATGACAGCTTCAATGGCACCTGCCACTTGTGGGTTATTCGGGAAGTCGACGACCGCACCGTGACCACCTGGGAAGTAAACAGCATCAAATGATGCTGGATCGACTTCTGAGAGTGCTTTCGTGTCGTGCAACGCACGGCGTGCATCTTGGAATTTCGGCAAGATTTCTTTGACGATCGATGCTTTATCGATCGGGACGTCGCCACCTTTGATCGAAGTGACCGTCACGTCATGTCCTGCATCCTTAAACAGGTTGTATGGTGCTGCGAACTCTTCGAACCATAATCCTGTTTTGTGACCATTCATGTCATCTGCACTTGTTGATACGATTAAAATACGAGCCATAATAAAACTCCTCCTCTGTATGAACGTTACAAAGAAGGAGTTTCCCGGAGATATGAAGAGTTAAACCTCACCGGTGTTCCGTATAGTGATGAACCGGCAGTGTAGCAAGTGCCTGATCGATTTGAGCTTGCGAGATCGGCTCTTTCATCGCTTGGACGTTTGCCTGAAGCTGTGACACGCTTGACGCGCCAGGAAGGACGATATCGACCTGTTGATCGATGGCTTGCAACGCAAGCGCCGGAAGCGGGAAATCTTGAAGTTTTTGTAGACTCGCCTCAAGCGTTTCCTTATCGAATTGTTCGAACCGATCAACCGACTGCAGGCGTGAAGCACTCTCATGTGTCAAGAGTCCTTTTGCCAGTGGACCACGGGCAACGACTTGGATGTTTTTCTCTTTTAAGCGTGGCAACAACTCTTCGATGCGGCGATCGAGCAACGAATAAGGCGTCATCAAGTAAGAGAAATTACTATGCTCGAGCCAATATTCGATGACATTCGGGCGCAGTGACGACAGACCATATTCCTTGATCTTCCCCTCTGCTTTTAAATCTTCCATTGCGCGGATCGACGCATCGATGTCATCATCGATCGTGCCACCGTGGACGTAATACAGGTCGAGATAAGGTGTTTCAAGACGATTCAAACTTTCAAGACAAGCTTGCTTCAGATAGTCATAACTCGGATCCCATGTCCAACCGGTTCCGGTCGCGTTCATCCGATTCCCACCTTTTGAGGCGAGGAACAATCGACTGCGATCCTCTTGTGAGAAGGTTTGACCGATGATGGATTCGACCGCTCCGTTCGCATAGACGTCCGCTGTATCGAAGTGCGTGATTCCGGCATCAAGTGCCGTCCGCAGGATTGCTGTTGCTTCCTCCTGACCACGCTTTAAGATCGTCATCGTACCTAATCCTAATGACATGTTCAATTCCCTCTTTTCTTAGATGAACTATAAGTTTGGAACTTCTGCTTTCTAGTGTATCATATCTGATGAAAAAGACGATTTCGAAGTCTTGCGGCAATACGTCGGAAACGGCATACTAATCATGACAGAGAACGTAAACTAAGATAGAAGAGGGGAACACATCCGATGGAAGAAAAAACGATTGAACGTGAAGTGATCTATGAAGGAAAAGTCTTTGATGTCGAGAAACATGTCGTCACGTTACCGAACGGCAATACCTCGGTCCGTGAATTGGTCTATCATAATGGTGCCGTCGCAATCATTGCTTTTGATGAACAAGGTGATTTGATCGTCGTGGAACAGTACCGGAAGGCGTTCGAGAGTCTATCGATCGAGATTCCAGCAGGAAAACTCGAGAAGGGTGAAGATCCACTCGATTGTGCCGGACGCGAATTAAAGGAAGAAACAGGATACGTCGCGAAAGAGTTACGACATGTCTTTGATTTCTACGGTGCGCCTGGTTTCTGCAGTGAGCGTGTACATATCTATGAAGCGATTGGTCTGACTGCCGGTGATCGTCAACTCGATGAGGATGAGTTCCTTGAGAATAAGACATTGAAGCTCGAAGAAGCACTCGAACTCGTTGCAAACGGAACGATCGTCGACGCGAAAACGATCATGGCGATCCAGCATTGGCAAATTCGTACTTTAAAATGATTCTCATTTAAATGATTTTCAGTTGATAATCATTTTAATTTGAAAAAAGACTGATTATCAGCTATGATAATAGCATCAGTTCGAACAAAGGGGGCGTTATGATGGAAAGTCGTGTAGAACGCATCAAAAAACAGCTAAGCGGTAAAGGATATAAGCTGACTCCCCAACGTGAAGCGACTGTGCGTGTCCTGCTCGAACACGAGTCGGATCACCTCAGTGCCGAAAATGTCTTTCTCCTTGTAAAAGAAAAGAACTCCGACATCGGACTTGCGACGGTTTACCGGACGCTCGAATTATTGACGGAGCTTGAAGTCGTCGATAAAGTCAACTTCGGAGATGGCGTATCCCGGTTTGATTTACGACAAGAAGGTGCGAGTCATTCGCATCACCATCTCGTCTGTATCGAATGCGGATCCGTCGAAGAGATTTTAGACGACATGCTAGAAGAAGTAGAGAAAGAAATCGTGTCCCGATTCCACTTTAAAATCAAGGATCACCGCCTGACATTCCATGGCGTCTGCCGTGTCTGCCAAGAGCGTCATGCTCGGGAAGCGTTGGAACAATCGCAAACACAAACAGTCTGACCGTCCGACGAAATTTCGGATGGTTTTTCTTTTTCAATTTTATAGGTCAGACCTCTTCACAACGGTTTACACCTTTGATATGATGGGAAAGTAAGCGATTTCGTAAACGAAGAGGATGAGTTCAGTGCGTGAACAACTGGAAGCATTTATCAATTATTTAGTGATTGAACGGCAAATGTCCGCGAATACGGCAGCTGCGTATCGAAATGATTTAAATCAATACTTACAGACGCTTGAAACAGCGGAAGTTTCCTCGTTCGAACAGGTTCACCGACATCATATCGTCGACCATATTGAACGATTGCTTGAAGCACGAAAGTCACGATCGACGGTTCGCCGGGCGACGAGCTCGATCCGTTCGTTCCATCAATATTTGGTCGAAGAGAGACTTGCAACACATGATCCGTCTCGTCATCTTGATTTACCGAAACCGGAGAAAAAGTTGCCCGTCGTCTGGAGTCAAACGGACGTCGAACGCTTGCTTGATTCGGTCGTCGGTGTCGATCCGCTTACACGACGAGATGCAGCAATGCTTGAGCTTCTCTATGGAACAGGCATGCGCGTCAGCGAACTGCTCCAACTGAAGTTGAACGATTTGCAACTCGAACTCGGGTATCTGTCGTGTCTTGGGAAAGGGAACAAATCCCGGATCATCCCGATGAGTACGACATCGATTGAGAGCGTCAGGACATATCTTGACCTCGCGCGCAACAGTCTCGGTGGTCAACAGACGGACGACGTCTTCTTAAACAGTCGCGGTGATCGTTTATCACGGCAAGGGTTTTGGAAGATGATCAAGCGACGGGCAAAGGAAGCGGGTATCGAAAAAGAGATCACGCCGCACGTCCTGCGTCATTCGTTCGCGACCCATCTACTTGAAAATGGTGCCGATTTACGCGTCGTACAAGAGATGCTAGGACACGCTGATTTGTCGACGACACAAATGTATACACACGTTAACAAAGCACGACTTCACGACGTGTATAAGAAACATCATCCACGGGCATGATGGTTCTATCTTTTAAAGGTCTGACTTCAGACAAATGATGCGTTTTGTCTAGTCCCTTTCCGGGAAAAATCGTAACGGGAATCGCACAACTACAGCTCGTATATAGGAGGAACAGCAAATGGCTCAATCATTTAAACGTGTATTTTTGATCGTCATGGACTCCGTAGGAATCGGAGAAGCACCGGACGCTGAACAGTTCGGAGATCTTGGTTCGCATACGCTCGGTCACATCGCGCGTGAACGCAACGGACTCAACATGCCGAACATGGCAAAACTCGGTCTCTCGCATATCGAACCGATCGAAGGTATCTCAGCTGAAGAAGTACCGCTTGCGGCATACGGAAAAATGCAGGAAGTATCTGCAGGGAAAGATACGATGACAGGGCATTGGGAGATCATGGGACTCCGGATCGATACACCATTCCGTGTCTTCGAAAAATTCCCGGATGATTTGATTCATCGCCTAGAAGAGTTCTCAGGTCGGAAGATCATTGGGAACAAACCGGCTTCTGGTACGGAAATTCTCGACGAACTCGGACAAGAACATGTCGAGACAGGCGCCTTGATCGTCTATACGTCGGCAGACTCTGTCCTTCAAATCGCAGCACACGAAGAAGTCGTGCCATTAGAAGAATTGTACCGGATTTGTGAATACGCACGTGATATCACACGGGATGACCCGTACATGCTTGGTCGTATCATCGCGCGTCCATTCCTTGGTGAAGCAGGAGCGTGGGTCCGGACAGCGAACCGTCACGACTATGCACTTAAACCATTCGACCGGACGGTCATGAACGAACTCGAGACGGCAGGACTCGATGTCATCTCGCTCGGTAAGATTGCTGATATCTACGATGGAGAAGGCGTCACGGATGCAATCCGGACGAAGTCGAACATGGACGGGATGGATCAGCTCGTGAAACAACTTGATCGTGATTTCAACGGACTTTGCTTCTTAAACCTTGTCGATTTCGATGCGTTGTTCGGACACCGTCGTGATCCGCAAGGTTACGGACAAGCACTCGAAGAGTTCGATGCGCGTCTTCCGGAAGTGTTTGCTCGCTTAAACGAAGACGATCTCTTGATCATCACGGCTGACCACGGAAACGATCCGGTTCACGCAGGAACGGATCATACACGGGAATACGTACCATTGCTTGCCTACCATAAAAATGGTGTTGCAAAACCGCTCGGTATCCGTGAAACGTTCGCTGATCTTGGAGCGACGGTCGCAGAAAACTTCGCCGTCAAGATGCCGGCACATGGAACAAGCTTTTTAACAGAACTATAATTCGAGGGAGCGATTCAGATGACAGTCAACTGGAATGAAACACGTTCGTTTTTAGAAAGCAAGATGCAGGCAAAACCGGAGATCGGATTGATTCTCGGTTCAGGACTGGGTGTCCTCGCGGATGAGATCGAAAACCCGATCGCGATTCCATATCATGAAATCCCGAACTTCCCAGTATCAACGGTCGAAGGACACGCGGGACAACTCGTCTTCGGTACTCTTGAAGGGAAACAAGTCGTTGCGATGCAAGGGCGATTCCACTTCTACGAAGGATATTCGATGGACATGGTCACATTCCCAGTCCGTGTCATGAAAGCGATCGGCGTCGAGACATTGATCGTCACGAACGCAGCGGGTGCTTGTAACGAAGCGTTCGAACCAGGTGATTTGATGTTGATCACAGATCACATCAACTTCTTCGGTACGAACCCATTGATCGGGAAGAACGTCGATGAGATGGGACCACGTTTCCCGGATATGTCGAAGCCGTATGATGCGGAATTACTTCGTCTTGCGCAGGAAACAGCAGATGAACTCGGAATTCGTGTCCGTCAAGGTGTCTACTTCGGAAACACTGGTCCAACGTATGAGACGCCAGCAGAAGTCAAGATGGCACGGATGCTCGGTGGCGACGTCGTCGGTATGTCGACGGTTCCTGAAGTCATCGTTGCCCGTCATTCCGATATGCGAGTCCTTGGGATCTCATGTGTCTCGAACATGGCAGCAGGTATTCTCGACCAACCGTTACATCATGATGAAGTCATCGAAACGACAGAACGTGTCCGGGCACACTTCCTATCACTCGTTCGCGGTTCGATCAAAAAAATGTAACGACTGTTTATAAAACTCACAAACCACTCCTGAGGAGGAACTAGATTATGCGTATGGTAGATTTGATTGCAACAAAACGAGACGGTGGCGAACTCGCAACAGCTGATATTCAAGCAATGGTAGAAGGATTCACGAATGGTGAGATTCCAGATTACCAAATGTCAGCGATGTCGATGGCGATTTTCTATCAAGGAATGTCAGATCGCGAAATCGCTGATTTGACGATGGCGATGGTCAACTCGGGCGACGTGATCGACCTTTCACGTATCCACGGGAAAAAAGTCGACAAACACTCAACTGGCGGTGTCGGTGACAAGATCAGTCTGATCGTCGCACCACTCGTTGCGTCAATCGGCATTCCGGTTGCGAAGATGAGCGGTCGTGGACTCGGTCATACAGGTGGAACCATCGACAAACTCGAAGCATTCCCTGGTTTTGACGTCGAGCTTTCAGAAGAAGCGTTCGTCTCACAAGTCAACGACATCAAGATGGCAATCATCGGTCAAACGGGTAACCTAACGCCTGCAGACAAAAAACTCTACGCCCTTCGTGACGTCACGGCGACGGTCAACTCGATCCCATTGATCGCAAGTTCAATCATGTCGAAGAAGATTGCAGCAGGAGCAGACAGCATCGTACTCGACGTCAAGACGGGTTCTGGTGCCTTCATGAAATCGTTTGAAGATGCAAAAGCACTCGCGACAGAGATGGTTTCAATCGGTAAGAGTGTCAACCGTAAGACGGTTGCTGTCATTACAGACATGGATCAGCCGCTCGGCTTTGAAATCGGAAACGCAAACGAAGTCAAGGAAGCGATCGAAGTCCTTCAAGGGAAAGATGTTCGTGACTTGAAAGTCATCGCCTTGACGATTGCATCACACATGGCAGTCCTCGGTGATTTCTACCCGACGTTTGACGAAGCATATGCGGATCTCGAAACACGTCTCGGTAACGGAGCAGCACTTGACGTCTTTAAAAAGTTCATCGCAGCTCAAGGTGGCGACGCGTCTCTCGTTGACGACATGACAAAAGCACTTGAAACGAAATACGAAAAAACATTCGTCGCTTCAAAAGCAGGTTATGTCTCTGAAATCATCGCTGACGAAGTCGGTGTTGCAGCAATGATCCTCGGTGCAGGACGCGCGACGAAAACAGATGAGATTGATCACGCAGCAAGCGTCACGTTGCACAAGAAAGTCGGCGACCGTGTCGAAGTCGGCGATGTCATCGCAACACTTCGTTCAAACAAAGAAACACTCGATCAAGCAATCGAAAAAATGGATCACGCGTACCATATCAGTGAAACGAAACCGGCAGAACGCCCGCTCGTTCACGCTGTTATCCAGTAAGCAATCCAATCAGCAATACTTAAGTAGTGGACTTCGTCCGCTACTTTTTTTATGGTAAAATTGTAAGTGTAAAAATATGGGAGGGGAGTATATGAAACGTTGGATAATCGGGATTGCCAGTCTAATTGGAGTCATCGGAGGTAGTGCCTTATTGATGACTTTCGCTTTTACACAGGACATGAACTCGGATGGAACGAAAGAGACTGAAGTACAGCGGAAAGCAAAAACTTACTTAGAACAGCATCTTCCGGAAGCGAAGGTGACCGGTAGTCTTTACGACAACATGGGCAATTTTCCATTTGAATATGCCGCACGCGCGATAGACGAAAAAACGAATACTGAGTTTTTCGTCTATCAACAAGAGGAGTCGGGGAGGTTCGTTGACTCGTATCATGCGTCACTTTGGGAAGATCGGTTAGAGCGACGGATCCCGTCGCCGACTCTCGAACAACTGAACAATCAATTGAGCGTGACCGTACTTTATGACAACGATAAAATACAGCATCTAGGTGACGTGCGTTTTTATTCAAAGGCTTATTTACGGAAGGAAGTCGCTCCGACGCTCTTAGTGGACGTTCCACGCAAGCGACACGAACAAGATAAAGCGCAGGTCACAGCGTGGGCAAAGTCGTTGCGCGAACAAAAGATTCTTCAACATATGACAGTCAAGGTCGATTATGTCTCGGAAAAAGGAGAATTGCTTGAGAACGGAGATTCGCTCTTCGTGAAGCTGTAAAATGGAGGGGAAAAATGAAAGTACGCGGTCCCCTTTCGATTTGTTATACTGGAAATACTTGTAATGAAAAGGGGGAACTCTCATGAAACCACCACGCTTACAAAAAGGGGATAAGATTGCCATCGTCTCGCCGGCGTCTGCTGTCGCAGCATACGTACCGCGTCGTCTCGCCCGCGGTATCGCAACACTTGAAAAAATGGGCTTTGAGGTCGTCTTGATGCCGAACGCAACAGCTGTCCATAGTCATACGGCAGGAACGATCGGGGAACGGCTACAAGATTTACATATGGCGTTCGCTGATCCGTCGATCAAGGCGATCATCTCGACGATCGGTGGGTTTAACTCGCACCAGCTACTCGACGAACTCGATTATGAATTAATCCGGAACAATCCGAAGATCTTCGTAGGTTACAGCGATATCACGGCACTGTTTGCTGGGATCTATCAGCAGACAGGATTGACGACGTTCGTCGGACCCGCACTGCTGACGCAGTTTGGTCAATTCGATGGTCTTGATCCGTATACAGAAGAATCGTTCAAACGTACGTTCATGCAGACGGAGCCGATTGGTCGGATCGAAGCGTCTGAGGAGTGGACAGATGAGGTTTTACGCTGGGATGTCGCGGACGACCGAAGACGAGAACATCAAGTGAACGCAGGGTACAAGATCGTTAAGACCGGTGCCGCAGAAGGTCCGATTCTGACGGGGAACACGGGAACACTTTTACTGCTTGCCGGAACACCTTACTTGCCATCGTTTGACGGTGTCGTCTTGATGCTTGAGGATGACGAGAGTGAGACACCAGAAACGATCGACCGGTATTTCACGCAATTGCGACACATGGGTGCGTATGACAAGATTGCGGCACTCGTCGTCGGACGCTTCCCGCGAAAAGTCGATTTTGACCCGGACTTCCCGCTCAAGGACATCATTCTGCGCGCGACGCGAGGCTATGATTTCCCGATCATTCTCGATGCGGACTTCGGGCATACGGATCCCGTCACGACACTTGCGAATGGAATTCGGATTCGTGTCGAAGCAACAGATTCGGTGACACTCGATATTTTAGAGGCAGCCGTCGAGTAAAAAGGTCTGCACGACGTCCTGAAATTTGGTACACTGTACCATGGAATCACGATCTTGAATCGTGACGAATCTCTTGCTGAAAAGCACGAAAGGTTGGTCAAACATGCAAAAAACTGGTCATATCTTATTAGAAGATGGAAATAAAATCGAATTCGAATTGTTCAACGATGAAGCACCGATCACGACTGAAAACTTCGAAAACCTTGCAAACTCGAACTTTTACGATGGATTGAACTTCCACCGTGTCATCCCAGGCTTCGTCTCACAAGGCGGATGCCCAATCGGAAACGGTACAGGCGGTTCAGGAAAAACGATTCCTTGTGAAACGTCAACATCATACCCACACAAACACAAAGCGGGTTCACTTTCGATGGCACACGCTGGTCGTAACACAGGATCGAGCCAGTTCTTCATCGTACACGAGCCACAACCGCACCTCGACGGCGTACACACGGTCTTCGGACAAGTGACTTCAGGTCTCGAACATGCACAAAAAATGAAGCAAGGCGCTGGCATCAAAGAAATCCGCGTCGAAGCGTAAGTTCTTGCTCCTCTTCGAACGTTCGAAGAGGAGTTTTTCTTTTTTTAGAACCGGGTACAATCAGTAAGGGAACTCAACTCGAAAAGGAGTGTTTGTCATGCGTTTAGAAGGAAAACGAATCATCCAAGTCGTCAGCAATGACTTCGAGGATTTAGAATTATGGTATCCAGTCCATCGCTTACGTGAAGAAGGCGCAATCGTCGACATCGTCGGTGAGAAAGCGGATGAAACATATATCGGGAAGTACGGTGTCCCAATCAAATCGAATAAGACGTTCGATGAGATCAATCCAGCAGAATACGATGCGATTCTTGTTCCAGGTGGTTGGTCGCCCGATCTGTTACGCCGCTTTGACTCTGTTCTGAACATGGTGCGTCATTTTGACCAGAACAAACAACCGATTGGTCAAATCTGCCACGCTGGTTGGGTGCTGATCTCTGCCGGCATCTTAAAAGGTGTCAACGTCACGAGTACGCCAGGGATTAAGGATGACATGACGAATGCGGGTGCGATTTGGCATGATGAAGCCGTCGTCGTCGACGGACATATAGTCTCGAGTCGTCGTCCGCCCGATCTACCGGACTACATGCGTGCCTTCATCCAAGTGATGGAAGAACAAGCGTGATTCAGATGCAGGGGACGTCACGAGACGGACTCCTGCATTTTCATGGATTATGAAAAAAATGCAGTAATTCTGTGTGAGAAGGTGTAGAATGAATGAGTCTCAGTCGTTCATGCTCCTGAGAGTTGTTGAAATTAGGAAGGTGTAGAATCACATGCTAGTAAAATATAAGAAGTTGAATGAACGGACCGCGATGGGGCTGATCGCCTTTTCGTGCGAAGTGAAGGATCCGAAGTATTTGCTTGAAACGGTTCAAGCCTATGAACAGGAAGAAGACCAACGCTTGTATTTGTACAAACAAGATGAGGATTTCGTCGGTGTCATCGGGTTTCAATTAATGGATGGCCATGCTGAATTGAAACATATCGCATTATCACCATCGTTCCGTGGAGAACGGATGTCGTATCTCCTACTCGATGAAGCAGCCAAGCTTCTTCGAACGGATATTACGGGTGCGACCGAAGAGACGCAACGCCTCGTCGACAAATGGAAAAATCAATAAAAAGACCGGTCCATGGCTCAGATGGACCGGTCTCTTCGGTTTTGTAGCGCTTCTTGTCGTGCCGTGACGACATCCGTACGATCACGTAAACGGTGTTTATGCGTCACATAGTCGAGATCAGGTGCTGTCGCTTCAAGTGCGACGGCTCGGATGACGTCCGAGAAGACAGGCAACGGGATGTGTCGATAGACCTTATCCGTAAAATGGTCGCGATGATCGAGCAAATATGAGACGTCGATCCCAGACGCAATCAGTGTTGCCCGGTGACGTTCGATTTTATCGAATGCTTTCAAATATGTCCGCTGTGCCCCAGTCGCATTTCCGCGGCGGTGATGATAGCGGGCGACGGCCAGTTGAATCAGACCGACAAGCGCCTCGTCCTGGCGTTGTCCTTCTTGCCAGACTTCCTCTAAGATTTCATGGCACTCGAAGTAATCGTGCCGGATGTTGAATTCAAATACGAATCGTTCAATCGGATTCATGGAATCACCTCTTCCTTGGAATATAACATAGTCGAACCCACCAGTTGTATGGTATACTAAGGCGCAAAAAACGTTGATGGGCAGGGAGAATCATGGAATCATACAGTGTAAAGATGGATGCGTTTGAAGGCCCGCTGGACTTGCTGTTACACTTGGTTGGTAAATTAGAAATCGATATTTATGATATATCCGTTTCCATGGTGACGGATCAATATGTGTCCTATATCCGTGCGATGCAGCATCTTGAACTAGATGTTGCTAGTGAATATCTTGTCATGGCAGCGACGCTGTTGCAACTGAAAAGCAAACAACTCTTGCCGATCGAACAGACGGAATACGATGAGATTCCTGATTTCGAGGAAGAACCGACACGAGAAGGTCTGATTCAACAGTTGATCGAGTATAAAGCGTATAAGGAAGCAGCACTCGTCCTGAAAGAAAAGGAAGAGGCACGCCTTGAGCTATTTTCGAAACAACCAGAGGATTTGATGCGTTATCTCGACACGGATGCACAAGAGTATAATGGTACGTTATCACTGAGTGATTTATTACGTGCCTATGAAAAAATGCGCCAACGGGAAGCTTGGAAGGTACGTCGCTCGAAGACGGTCAAACGGGAAGAACGGTCACTCGAACAACAGATGGAGTCCGTTGCCCGGTACGTCGCGACCCGGGAGCGTACGACATTTTTCGGCTTTTTTGCGGAGCAACCGACAGTCGAAGAACTAGTCGTCAGCTTCCTCGCTGTTCTAGAGCTCGTGAAGCAACGGGTCATTGATTGTGAACAGATGACCGATGATATCCTATTGCGGAGCATGGTGAAGGAGGAGAGTCAGATTGGCGTATGAACAAATCATTGAGAGCCTGTTATTCGTCGTCGGAGACGATGGGATCGATCCACGTGGTCTCAGTCAAGCGCTAGAGATCAGTGAAGCGGCAGCACGCGAACAGTTGCTGGCTCTTCAAACGACATTCGAAGCAGAGCAGCGTGTGTTGCAAATCGTGGAGTCAGGTGGCGTCTTTAAGATGGTGACACGAAAAGAGATGTCGCCATATATTCAGGCATATGCCGGTTCGCTCGCAGAAGATTCCTTGTCTCGAGCAGCGATGGAGACACTCGTCATCATCGCATACAAGCAACCCGTCACACGTGCTGACATCGAAGTCGTCCGTGGTGTGAAGACGGAGCGTGTCATCCATACGTTAAGTGCAAAAGGTTTGATTGAAGAGGCGGGACGCGCCAAAGGCGTCGGTCGCGCAAAATTGTATAAAACGACGGATCATTTCCTGGACCATTTTGGTCTGAACAGTATTGAAGAGTTGCCGCCACTCGAGTTCGAAGAAACGTTCGAATCGGATGGAGATCTCTTCTTCCGGAATGATCCTTCATTAGAGGAGAGAGTGAATTAATGGAACGGTTACAAAAAATCATCGCACAAGCAGGTGTCGCTTCGCGGCGTAAAGCAGAGGAATTGATCACAGCAGGTCGCGTCAAGGTCAACGGAAAAGTCATCACGGAGCTTGGAAGGAAAGTCGGAGCACGTGCGGAAGTCGAAGTAGACGGTGTGAAGCTCGAGCGGGAAGAGCACGTCTACTACATGCTCTATAAACCAACAGGTGTCGTCTCGACGGTTGAAGACGATAAAGGACGTAAGACGGTCGTCGATCTCGTACCACCGGGACACCGTGTCTTCCCAGTCGGTCGACTCGACTATAATACGAGTGGTCTTCTTTTAATGACGAATGACGGTGAATTCTCGAACCTCTTGCTTCACCCGAAATATAAGGTGCCGAAGCGTTACATCGTCAAAATCAAAGGTGTACCAGAATACTTCCACGTCAAAGGTCTTGAAAAAGGCGTCGTCTTACCGGATGGTTTCAAGACAGGGAAAGCACGTGTCGAGATGCGCGATATTGATAAGAAGAAAAACACGGCGATTCTTGAAATGGTCATCTACGAGGGACATAACCGCCAAGTCCGTCAAATGGTCGAGACACTCGGTTCGGAAGTCTTGAAGTTGAAACGTGAACAGTTCGGTTTCTTGACACTGGCAGGTCTTACTTCTGGCGAGTGGCGTGAACTTTCAAAAAAAGAAGTCAATCAATTGCGTGAGCTAGCGGATCCAGCCGCTCCACCTACGAAAAGACGTAAGAACACAAAAAAACGTTAATTTGTAAAGCGAGAAGCTCATCCTCCGGGTTGAGTTTTCTTTTTTTGTGACAAAACGATTAACGAATTTCACATTTTGTCAACGGTAAAGCGATTTCAAGTACAATATGGGTGGAGGCGGTAAAATATGAAAAAAACGAAACAAAATCCGGAAGAACGCTTAGCAGCGGCCCAGCAAAAAAAGAAGAAACGCTCCTTCTGGCGTCTGATGATCATGACGATTGTCTTGTTCGCCGGAGCAGTCGTCATCATGCAATTCGTCGATCAAGCGACACGTGATAAAAACGGTCGTGTCATGGCAGGCGATGATGCCCCTGGTTTCTCACTCGTCGATCTATATGGTGAGAAACAGCACTCGATGGACGAATACAAAGGAAAAGGACTTTTACTCAATTTCTGGGGAACATTCTGTGAACCATGTAAGAAAGAGATGCCATTGATCAATGACAACTATCAGATGATGCAAGACCAAGGCGTCAATTTCGTAGCGGTCAATGTCGGTGAAACACCAGTTCGTGTCTCAAGCTTCATCAAAGATATTGGCGGAACGGACTATCCGATTCTCATGGATACGAACAGTTCGGTCGAGAAGGCTTACGGGATCTACAACTTACCTGTGACGTTCATCATCAATAAAAAAGGTGAAGTCGTCGAGAAATATGAAGGTGAGATTGATCAAGCGAAGCTCGAAGAGATGGTGAAGAAGGCGAACGAGTAACGCATCGAAGGGGGATTTAAGGATGCAGGAGCAAGAAGATTTCAAACAACTGGACATGCGTTACGAAGAAGCGGAGCTTCGATCGAAACGTAAGAATCCATCTTGGATCGACCGGGCATGGACGTTCTTCTCGTCCGTCAAGGTCGGGTTATGGTTGATTGCCTTGATCATCATCGCGAGCGGGGTCGGAACGATCTTCCCGCAAGAGATGTATATTCCACAGGCAACACCACCGGAAGAGTTTTACCAAAAAGAATACGGTACGGCAGGGGATATCTACTATACGTTAGGATTCCACAACCTGTTTGAGTCATGGTGGTATATCGGATTGATCACGCTTTTATTACTCTCGATCATCATCGTGTCGATTGACCGCTTCTTCCCGCTCTACCGAGCATTGAAGAAACAACCGGTCATTCAGTCGGACCGTTTCATGAATGGTCAGCGATTTGGCGCTGAAGCGACTGGAGACGTCAAAAAAATCGATGCGATCGCACCGTTACTTGAGAAAAAGGGCTATAAAATCCGTCGACAAGACGGGGCGCTCTTAGCGGAAAAACAACGGTTTGGACGATGGGGTCCTTACATCAACCATATTGGTCTTGTACTATTCTTCGGAGGAGCGATGCTTCGAGTCGTACCAGGGATGCACGAAGATGAATTGCTTTGGCTCCGCGAAGGAGAGACGTTGCCGATCGAGGCGACGGACAATCAGTACTACTTGAAAAATGAAGCGTTCAACATCGAGTTCTATGATCCTGAGAAGGTCGATGAGAAGTTCAAGAAATCACTTGAAGCAGCAGGCGGAAACGTACCGAAGAACTATGATACGAAGATGACGCTGTACAAGAAAGTCGGCGAAACATCCGATTTCAAACCGAAGCTTGAAGAAATCAAATCAGGTGAGACGGCAGTCAACCGCCCATTCGAATTCGATGATTATCAAGTCTTCCAGGAACAATACGCGGCAGATCCGGAATTCAAGACGATGTCGTTTAATATCGTCAACCAGAAGACGGACAAAGTCGTCGATACGATCAAAGTCGACTTGCGTGATCCGAAAGAAACATATGCTTTAAAAGATGGATATGAAGTCGAACTGAAGGACTTCCTTCCGGACTTCGTCGTTAAAGATGGTCAGCCAACGACGAACTCGGGACGTCCAGTCAATCCAGCCTTCGTCTTTAGTATCAAGTCACCGGAACATCCGAAAGGTGAACGGAGTTTGATTGGGATCAAATTGAACGTCGGTGGAGATGAGAACCAGTACAAAATGGCATTCGCGGGTACGGAACTCTCGAACATCTCGGGTGTCCGGATTAAAAAAGATCTGACGCTACCGTTCCTGTTTGCAGGTGGTATCATCTTCATGGCAGGTCTATTGATCGGAATGTACTGGCCACACCGTCGTCTCTGGCTCAAAGAGAAGAACGGTCGGATCCAGATTGCTGGATTTACGAACAAAAATGCATTGGGGCTTCAAAAAGAAGCTAATCTCGCGTTGACGGAAGTCGGTCTACCAGAACTTGAGGATCGACAAAAGTTGCGGGAAGAGGGGGAAGCTAAATGAATTTGCTTCAGTTGAGCAGTAACCTGCTCCTTACATCATTCATCGTCTACCTCGTCAGTACAGGATTCTTCGCTGTAGCGACGAGTGGTAAAAAAGGACCGACGCGTTCTGGTAAAATCGCCTTTACGCTCGCGATCATCGGTTTCCTCGCGCAGCTCGGTTATTTCTTCACGCGCTGGGCTGGAGCTGGGCACGTTCCAGTTTCGAACTTATATGAATACACGACATTCTTCGGCATGATGATGGTACTTGGTTTCTTGATCGTTTATGCCATCTACAAAAACAACGTCCTTGGCTTGATTGCGATGCCAGTTGCATTGCTCGTCATCGCCTATGCGTCGATGTTCCCGGATGAAGTCCAACCGTTGATCCCAGCACTACAAAGTGTTTGGCTCAAAATCCACGTCACGACGGCAGCGCTCGGCGAAGGGATTCTGGCCGTCAGCTTCGCGACGGGATTACTGTATCTGATTCACGCGACGGATTTCAGTAAGGAATCGAAAACACGGACGTGGCTCGAAGTCGTCATGTTCTCACTCGCATGTGTTGTCGGTTACATCTTAGTTGGGCTGTTGTTCAAAGCAACAGGTTCTGCATCGACGATCGAATACGTTGCGAAAAACGGTGCAACGATGACACATGACTACGCGATGCCAGTCTTGACCGGTCCTGAAGGCGGAAAAGTCTTATCGGGTTCAGGTGCCGTCATCGAATTACCGAACTTCTTGAACGCGAACAAAGTCAATACGGTCTTATGGTCGATCATTGGTGGCGTCGTCTTATACGTCTTGCTTCGCTTCGTCATTCTTCGCAAGCGTCTTGCTGAGAGCTTGAAGCCGATTGCACGTAAGATTGATCTTGAGACAGCAGATGAGATCAGCTATCGTTCTGTTGCGATTGGTCTTCCAATCTTCATCCTGGGCGGTCTGATCTTCGCGATGATCTGGGCGCAAATGGCTTGGAGCCGTTACTGGGGCTGGGACCCGAAAGAGGTATGGGCACTCATTACGATGCTCTTCTACGTCTTTTATCTCCATATGCGCATCCAGCGTGGTTGGATTGGTAAAAAATCAGCTTGGTTATGTGTCGGCGGATTTGCCGTCATCATGTTCAACCTTGTCTTCGTTAACCTTGTCGTAGCAGGATTACACTCATACGCGTAAGAAAAAGCAAGCAGCGGACCCGGAAACGGTCCGCTGCTTTTTCGTGTGCGTCTGACCGAAATGTGCCTTTTCGGAGAAATCAGCCGGAGCAAGCCATTCTTTTCGTTTCATAGTATACTAAAAGAGTAGTAGGATAGAGGAGTAGAGTTTAGTTCATAGGAGGAGACAGCATGTCAGAAGAAGCACGTATTTTAGTCGTCGACGATGAAGAACGGATTCGTCGCCTGTTGAAGATGTATCTGGAGCGGGAAAATTTCACGATCGAGGAAGCAGACAATGGAGAGACGGCGCTTGAAATGGCGCTTGAGACAGAATACGATGTCATTCTCCTCGATTTGATGATGCCGAAGATGGACGGGATGCAAGTCTGTGAAGAACTGCGGAAAACAAAAGCGACGCCAATCGTCATGTTGACGGCAAAAGGCGAAGAGACGAACCGCGTCCATGGGTTTGAGATGGGGGCAGATGATTATATCGTCAAACCATTCAGTCCACGTGAAGTCGTCTTGCGTGTCAAAGCGATTCTTCGTCGGGCAAGTGCGACGAAATTCCTCCACACGGATGCGAAAACAAAAGATGTCATCGTCTTCCCACACTTGACGATCGACAATGATGCGCACCGCGTGACGGTCGAGTCGCAAGAAGTCAATTTAACACCAAAAGAATACGAACTCCTGTATTTCTTAGCAAAACAAACGGATAAGGTATTCTCGCGAGAACAATTACTCAAGGAAGTCTGGAACTATGAATTTTTCGGAGATCTGCGGACAGTCGATACACACGTCAAACGTCTGCGTGAAAAGCTGAATCGTTTGTCTCCGAACGCTGCTCAAATGATCACGACGGTCTGGGGTGTCGGATACAAGTTCGAGAATAGTCCGACCTGACGATGAAATGGTTGCAAAGCGTTGTCATCAAACTATGGGGAACGATTCTGTTACTCGTTTCGGTCGTCTTGATCGCCTTGACGATCTTGTTACTTGAATTTTTCAACTCGTTCCATATCGAACAGGAACGGGGGCACTTGGCAAAGCTCGGTCAACAAGTCGAGACCGTCTTTCAGGCGCACTCCGGCATCGAGGAAGGGTCGAGTACTGCTGTTGAAATCACGGATATCTACGGGGCGACACTGATCGCAAAGACGCAGGATGATTCCGTCGAAGCGAATATCTCACAAGCGAAGGCGAACCGGATCATCAAGGAACTCGAACGTCAGAACTGGAAAGCAATTGATGGTGAAGAAGGCGAGACAGCGATAGGCAACTATGAGACCTTTGATGGAAAAGCAGCACTCGCGTATCGGGCACCGCTCATTACGGATAGTGGCAACGGAACGATCTACTTGATCGAGCAATTGACGAACATCGAACAGGCGAATGAGGGTGCACGTCAAATCATTCAACTCTGTGTCCTGTTAGCGATCATCGGAACGACCGTCTTTGCCTTCTTCCTCTCGACACGAATCACGGCGCCACTGCGAACGATTCGCCAAGCTGTCGTTGAGGCCGGTGAAGGAAAGTTTGATCAGAGCCTGACGCAACGTTCACGGGATGAGATCGGTGACTTAGCGCTTGCGTTCAATGAAATGAGTAGTCAACTCAATCAATACGTCACGGATCTCGACAAGGAGCGGCATTTACTCTCCTCGATTCTGCGCTGTATGGCAGACGGTGTGTTGACGTTCTCAAAATCAGGGGAGCTCCTCGCGACGAATCCACCGGCTGAAGCCTTTTTGGCGGGTTCTCCCGTACCGGATGAACTAATTGAGTTATTCCAGACGGTCATGCGTGAAGAGACGGAGATGACGGTCTCCTTTGAACGAGAGGGACGCTTCTACATCATCATCGTCAGTCCGTTACTCGAACAAGAAGAACAGATCGGAGCGGTCGCCGTCTTGCGTGATATGACGGAAGCTCAGCAACTCGAGAAGATGCGCGCTGATTTCGTCGCAAACGTCAGTCATGAATTGCGGACACCACTCGTCATGCTGCAAGGGTACTCGGAAGCAATTGTCGATGGGATGACCGAGAGTGATGAGGCAACGAAGGAATTCGCTTCGATCATTTACGACGAGTCCCAGCGACTGTCGAGACTCGTTAACGATCTTCTTGATCTTGCACGAATGGAAGCGGGATATCAGGAGTTACGGATTGAATCCGTCGAAGCAATCCCTTTTGCAAAGCGGGTGATCAAGAAGTTCAAACAGATGGGACGCGATAAACAAGTTACCTTCTCGGTTTCTGGTCCGAACATCGCGTTTGAAGCAGACCCTGATCAGATGGAGCAAGTCTTGACGAACCTGCTTGGGAACGCCCTGCGTTATACGGAGAACGGTGAAATCAAGATTAAGATTGACGAAGATAGGGAAAACATTATATTATCCGTCATTGATTCGGGTGACGGAATTCCAGAAGAAGATCTACCGTTCGTCTTTGACCGTTTTTATAAAGCGGATAAAGCGCGGACACGTGGCAAGACGGGGACAGGAATCGGTCTTGCGATCGTGGCGAATGTCGTCCGAGCTCATGGTGGTGAAGTCGAAGTCGACAGCCGCTTGGGAGAGGGAGCGACCTTCCGGATCCGATTACCGAAAAAACAAGGGAAGCGAACATTATGAGTCGCTTCCTTTCGCTATAGGAGTGAATGAAACATGAAAATTTACACGAAGTCTGGTGACGAAGGAGAAACATCTCTCGTTGGTGGAAGAGTCAAAAAAAATGATCGGTTGATCAGCTTGATGGGAGAACTCGACGAATTGAACAGTTTCGTCGGACTTGCCCGGACGAAAGCATCGTCAATCGAGGTGCGTGAGCAACTGACAGTGATCCAGCACGCGTTATTCGATTGTGGTAGTGACTTGATGTATGTCGAACCGCGTCCGTCACGTTTGAGTCAAGAAGCGACGATTGATTTAGAAAGTTGGATCGACACGTTAACGGAGTTATCGCCGCCGCTCGATAAGTTCATCTTGCCTGGCGGAACGGAAGCAGCTGCAACGTTACACGTGGCACGGACGGTCTGTCGTCGCGTTGAACGTTCGATGATCGATGTCCCTCAAGCGGCTCATTTGTTACCGTTCATCAACCGACTCAGTGACTTCTTCTTTACAGCAGCCCGTTACGAGAATGCCGTCAAACAAAAAGCAGATATTGAATATGTCCGCAGTGCGCATGTATTCAAACGAAAGGATGGAGAGCAATGAGTCAGTCATTTAGCACATGGAAAAAGGAAGGAACGAGCTACCATCTCGTTCCGACCGATAAATTCAAGACGACGACGATTCTCGTCACATTTTCAGCACCGTTAGAAGCGAAGACGCTGACAAGCCGTGCAATCCTACCGTACATCATGGAAAAATCGACAGCCGCTTATCCGTCGATGAAAGCGTTACGTGAGCCGCTTGAAACACTATATGATGCGGGACTTTATGCGGACGCGTCGAAGTTTGGAGAAGAGCATGTCATCTCATTCCAACTCGATGTCGTCCGGGGAGAACTCGTCCATCATCCATCGTTGTTAAAAGAAGCACTCGAATTGCTCGAGCAAATGGTGCTGTATCCAGATTTGACGGAAGGTGGCTTCCGTGAACAGTTCGTCAAACAAGAAAAACGATTGCATGCCTTACGGATCAGTTCACTATATGACGATAAAATGCGCTACGCACAGCAACGTCTTCTCGAATTGATGGCACCAGGTGAAGCCGTCGCGTTGCCATCCCTTGGAACACTCGAAGAACTCGAACAGATCACCCCGTCATCCTTGCGTGATACATACCGTTCGATGATTGAAGACGACCGGATTGATGTCTTCGTCGTCGGACATGTAACGAAGGAGGAGATGGAAGACGCTCTATCATTCTTGCCATCGCATTCTGAAAAAATCAGTCATTACATTCCGGCCCAAAAAGCAGTCAATGGCGTGAAACGGTCGAGTGAAACGCAACCGATCAAGCAAGGTAAATTGCATCTTGGTTACCGGGTAGCGGTCGATCCGACATCTGCTGACTCGATTCGGATGCAAATCGTCAATGGTCTGTTCGGTGGCTTCCCGCATTCAAAACTGTTCATGAATGTTCGTGAAAAAGAGAGTCTCGCGTATTATGCGGCTTCACGATACGCGGCATTGAACAGTGCACTCTATGTTTATGCAGGGGTCGACACGAAAGAAGCGGAACGTGCTGAGAAAATCATCTTGGAACAACTCGTTGATTTGAAAGCAGGACAGTTCACGGATGAAGAATTGACACAGACGAAGGCGATGTTGATCAATGCGCGCCGCCAAATCCTTGATCAGCCAGGTCAATTGATTGGTTGGTTGAATGGTTCGAAGATGCGTGGACTGACACTGGAGGATGAGATTCATATCATTGAAACGGCGACACGTGAAGACGTCGTTCGATTAGCAGCGGCAATCGATCTTGATGCCGTATATCTATTGCGAGGTGAAGCATGATGGAACAACTGACTTATCACGATACAGACGAAACGGTATACCACGAGCAACTCGATAACGGCTTATCCGTCTATTTGTTGCAAAAAAAAGGATACGAAAAGACGTATGCGACGTTTACGACACGTTATGGTTCGATTGATCAACGATTCAAAAAAGGGGAGGAATGGATCATGGTACCGGACGGCATCGCCCATTTCCTCGAGCATAAGATGTTCGAATCCGAAAAAGGGGACGTCTTCCAAGAGTTTGGTCGTCTCGGTGCCTCTGCGAATGCCTTTACCTCGTTCTCGCGGACAGCGTACTTGTTCTCAGCGACGTCGCTGATCGAACAAAACCTTGAGACATTGATCGATTTCGTACAAGATCCCTACTTCACGCCGGAGAGTGTTGAAAAAGAGAAGGGGATCATCACGCAAGAAATCCAGATGTACCAAGATAATCCGGGATGGCGTCTGTTCTTCGGTCTGATCGAATCGATGTATGCATCGCATCCAGTCCGGATCGATATCGCGGGAACTCCGGAATCAATCAATCAAATCACAGCCGATGATTTGTACACGTGCTACCGTACGTTCTATCATCCATCGAACATGGTGTTGTTCGTCGTCGGAAACATCGATCCAGAAGAGACACTGGCATTGATCAAGGCGAACCAGGCGAAGAAGGACTATACGGATCGCCCGGCAATCGAACGAGATTACGGTCAAGAGCCGCATGGCGTACATCGTCCACGTTTTGAACTCGAGCTCGACGTTAAGACACCTAAGGTATTGATCGGTTACAAGGACGAATCGCTCCGCGGCGAGGCACAAGTCCGCCGTGAGTTAACGAGTGAACTGCTGTTACACCTCTTGTTCGATCAGACATCATCGACGTATTTGGAATTGTATGAAGACGGTCTGATTGACGATACGTTCAGCTTTGATTACTCGAGTGAGGAAGAGTTCGCCTTTGCGACGTTTGGCATGGAGACAGAGGATCCAGACAAGTTCATCCAAGCGTATGAGACACTCCTGCAAACGCGTCCTGACTTCACGGAAGATGAAGTCACGCGCAAGCGGAACATGATGCAAGGGAAATTCCTCCGTGCCTTGAATTCACCGGAATTCATTGCGAATCAGTTCTCGCGTCACGCACTTGCCGGTACGAACCTGTTCATGCTTCCAACGTTGATTGCTTCGATTACGAAAGAAGAGATTGAAGCCCGTTTCGACGAGTTGTTCGCCATTGAAAACCGGGCGATCTCAATCGTCAAACCGTACGCGTGATGCGAATCCTCATCACCGGTGCGAGTGGCGCCATTGGTCTTGCGGCAGCAAAACAACTTGCTGCCGCCGGTCATGAATTGGTGCTTCAGACGTATCGACAGCAAGCGGTTTTAGAACGGATGATAGAGGAGTGGCAAGGCGAGCACCACATCCTGACTGCGAACTTAGCAGACGAGAAGGACTTGCAGGCATTTTGTGCGGCATTACCTGTCGTCGATGCCTTCGTCCATTGTGCCGGAACGAGTTATAGCGGTCTGTTGCTCGATCAATCAGCAACATCAATGCACGAACTCTGGAAAATTCATGTCGAGGCGTTGATGCGCATCAGCCAAACCGTGACACGGACGAAACCGTTTACGTCGAAGCTTGCGATCGTCGTCATCAGTAGTGTGTTAGGAGAACAAGGTGTCGCGGGTGAGGTCGTCTATTCGACATGCAAGGCGGCACAGCTTGGATTCGTCAAGGCATACAGTAAGGAACTTGGACCGATGCATGGACGCATCAATGCGATTACGCCGGGGTGGATCGATACGCCGATGAACGCGATTTTTTCTGAGGATGAAAAGGCAGAAGCGATTGCTGAAATTCCTGCCGGACGATTCGGGAAAGCAGAGGAAGTGGCTACTGCGATCCGTTACTTAGTGCAACCCGAATCGAGTTATGTATCGGGAGCCATCCTTAAAATAGATGGCGCGTGGATGTAAGCATTGGAATTTCAGTTCAGGAATGCTTTTCATTTTTCAAAAAATCATTTAACATGAGGAATGGATAATCGTATTGATAGAGGAGGATGGGCGCGTGAGTGAGTTCGAGCAATGGTATCTCGAATATGAATTAAAGGTCAATCGTCCCGGTATACTCGGGGACATTGCTTCGTTGATGGGAATGTTACATATTTCGATCGTGACGATCAATGGTGTCGATCATCAACGACGCGGTATGTTGCTCCAAACGAAACAACCGGATCAAATTCCACGACTCGCCGCTATTCTCAAGACGATGTCAACCATAGAGGTCATCAAACTACGAAAACCAAAACTACGTGACCGAATCGCGATTCGTCACGGGCGCTATATCGATCAAAGCAGTGATGAACGAAAGACGTTCCGCTTCGTCCGGGAAGACTTAGGGATTCTCGTCGATTTCATGGCAGAGCTATGTAAACAGGATGGGCACTTGTTGATTGGTGTCCGCGGCATGCCACGCGTCGGTAAGACGGAGTCGATCGTCGCAGCGAGCGTCAGTGCGAATAAGAAATGGCTGTTCCTATCGTCGACGTTGATTAAACAGACGGTTCGAACATCGTTGTTCGACGACGAGCGGACGGGTGATTATGTTTACATCATCGATGCGTTAGTGTCACAACGAAATTTCGATGAACGACACTGGCAAATCCTGCGGGAAGTCATGCGTCTACCCGCGACGAAGATCGTCGAACATCCGGATGCGTTCGTCAAATCGAGTGAGTATACGTGGGATGATTTTGATTACATCATTGAATTACGCAACACGACTGAAGAAATCATTGTGACTGAACTGCCTCGTTCCCATGGGGGAAATGATTGGTTCAACTTTGAATAAGTATGAAAAATGGAAGGTGTGTTACCGATGACCGAGCTCGGAACCTACTTAAAGGAACAACGGGAGGCGCTAGGCGTCTCTCTCGAACAAATTCAAACGACGACAAAGATTCAAAAGCGTTACATCGTCGCGATCGAAGAAGGCAATTATGATCAATTGCCGGGAGCCTTTTACGCCCGGGCCTTCATCAAGACATATGCGGAAGCACTCGGTCTTGACGTCGATGAAGTCTTTACGACTTATAAACGTGATCTTCCGGAACCGGAAGCACAACCGGTCGTCGAACTGTCACGGCGCGCGACGTATTCGAAATCCAGTGCTCCGAAGAAGAGCGTTGCGAAGCGTTGGATTCCGAACATCATCATCATCGTACTAATCTTTGCGATCGGTACTGCCTTGTATTATGGTCTGCAGACGTTCCTCGACGGTAACGAAGAGGCGAAGACGTCCGCACCGAAGCAAAATGATGTCACGATCGATCAAGGGGACGCGCCAAGTAAAGAGACGGATGCGCCTGCGAAGACGGAAGAAGAGCCGAAGGAAGAACCGGCGAAACAGGAAGAAACAAAAGAAGAACCTAAAAAAGAACCTAAAAAAGAGGCACTTGCTGCGAAGTCGACATCTGGTCAAGATGTCACGTATGAAGTCGCAACGAAAGATACGATGAGTGTCTCGATTCAAATCAAGAAAGATGCCTCTCCGTCGCCATTCGTCGGTGTGCGTGATACATCACTTGAAGGAAAAGCACTCGCGCCAGACCACATCAACGCATCGGATCCGAATCCGATCGTCGTGAAGGACGCGAAGACGGACTTGATCCGCATCCGGATCGGTTCGATTAAAGGGATTGATAAAATCGTCGTCAATGACCAAGAACTGAAACTGAACCGTTCGCTTCTCGTCCAAAACATCTATCTAAAGAAAGTAGCCACGCCGTAATCCGGCGTGCCTTCTTTTAGATGGCATGTCATTTACATATGAAATGAAGGAGGAGGGCGTTACATGAACTTACCGAATCAATTGACAGTATTACGTGTTTTATTAATTCCCGTGTTCGTCATCGTACTTGCGATTGATCCGAACTGGGGACAGTGGGATGTGTTGGGAGCCGAGCTTCCCGTCTCACACTTCGTTGCAGCTATCATCTTCCTTGTTGCTTCACTGACGGACTGGCTCGATGGATATATCGCTCGTAAACAAAAATTAGTAACGAACTTTGGAAAATTCATGGATCCACTTGCCGACAAGATGTTAGTTGCAGCTGCACTCGTCTACTTGGTGGAACTTGGATTCGTCGCAGCATGGATCGTCGTCATCATTCTCTGTCGAGAGTTCGCAGTCACGGGTCTTCGTCTCGTCGCATCTGACGAAGGGATCGTCCTTGCTGCCGGAAACTCTGGGAAAGCCAAGACATGGGTCCAGCTGACATCAATTACGGCATACTTGTTGCACGATATCATCTTTGCGATGTGGAACATTCCGTTCGCAGATATTACGATGTGGCTTGCTTTGATCTTGACGATCTACTCAGGCGTCGAATATTTCTCGAAAAACATTAAGTTAATTACGAAATCCATGTAAGATGGATCAATTTAGACTGTTCGTCATACCGAACAGTCTTTTCTTATACTTCAAGAAGGTGAGGAATCAACATGAAAGCAGAAATCATCGCAGTCGGAAGCGAACTCCTCCTTGGGGAAATCGCGAACACGAATGCACAGTACCTTTCCGAATGGTTAGCGAGTGCCGGAATTGACGTTCATTATCATACAGTCGTCGGTGACAATCGCGAACGGATGCAAGAAACATTCCGTCAGGCACAACAGCGGGCAAATCTCCTCGTCATCACAGGAGGTCTTGGACCAACGGAAGATGATTTGACGAAAGAGGTGCTCGCTGATCTCCTCGGACGTGATCTCGTTCTCGATCAAGCGGCGTACGAGCGAATCGAAGGGTTTTTAAAGACACGTCAACGAGAGATGACGATCAACGAACGAAAACAAGCATTAATCATCGATGGTGCAACGGTTTTACGTAATGATGCAGGACTTGCTCCCGGTATGTCGGTCCAAACGGAGCATCACCAATATATCGTCTTACCCGGTGTGCCACGCGAGATGAAGCAAATCCTCAAAAATCACTTCAGTCATCTATTCGGTCAAGAAACGATTCGCTCTCGAACGTTACGATTCTTCGGAATCGGGGAATCGGCGTTAAACGACCGTCTAGAAACGTTGATCAAGGAAGCGACCAATCCATCGGTCGCACCGTATGCGGAGCTCGCTGAAGTCCGGTTGCGCCTGACGGCTAAAGCACTCGATCAACAGGAAGCCGATCGTATGCTCGATGAACTCGAACAACACGTCCTTGCTGAAGTCGGCATGTACTTTTATGGATATGGGGAGACGAGTCTGCCGGAAGTCGTCCTAAAACGGTATCAAGAAGCAGGATTGACACTTTCGCTCGCCGAATCACTGACGGGAGGAGCTGTCGCGAGTGGTCTCGTTGATGTCAGCGGTGCGAGTCAAGTATTGCGCGGGAGCGCTGTCGTCTATGATGATGCAGCGAAGCAAGCCGTGTTATCGGTACCAGAGGATTTATTACGAGAGCATACTGCTGTCAGTAAAGAGGTAGCGATTGCGATGGCTGAAGGGGCACGAGAACTGTATCAATCCGATATCGCCGTCGCCTTGACGGGGGAAGCAGGTCCGACGAGCAACAGTGGAAAAGTGGTCGGAACGGTCTATTGTGCTGTTGCGGACGCACATGGAACACGGATCGTCGAATGGCAATATCCATCGTTCGACAGAGGCATGATTCGACTGCGCGCCGTCAAGGATACCTATTTCCTTTTACTGAAACATCTCGAAAAATCATCAGAGTAAGAAAAATGATCGAAGTGCAAGTATGCGAATAAATGTTCGTAAAATGCTTGTCATTCGGTCTCAAAAGAAGTACAATAATCTCAGTAAGATAATTAAAAGGAGGCCTGCTACGTGAGTGATCGTAAAGCAGCACTTGAGATGGCGTTACGCCAGATAGAGAAACAGTTCGGTAAAGGTTCTATCATGAAACTCGGAGAAAATGCGGATCAGAAGGTATCAGTAATCTCTTCTGGATCGATTACATTAGATATTGCCCTAGGTGCAGGTGGATACCCACGTGGACGGGTCATCGAAGTATACGGACCTGAATCGTCAGGTAAAACGACGGTTGCGCTTCATGCAATCGCAGAAGTTCAAAAACAAGGCGGACAAGCCGCATTCATCGATGCGGAGCACGCGCTCGATCCAGCATATGCAAACAAACTCGGTGTCAACATCGATGAGCTCCTCTTGTCACAACCGGACACTGGGGAACAGGCACTTGAAATCGCGGAAGCACTCGTTCGTTCTGGTGCGGTCGATATTCTTGTCGTCGACTCTGTTGCAGCACTCGTACCAAAAGCAGAGATCGAAGGCGAGATGGGTGACTCACACGTCGGTCTTCAAGCACGTTTGATGAGCCAAGCGCTTCGTAAGTTGTCTGGTGCAACGAATAAATCGAAGACGATTGTCATCTTCATCAACCAAATCCGTGAAAAAATCGGTGTCATGTTTGGTAACCCGGAAACAACTCCAGGCGGTCGTGCACTTAAATTCTACTCGTCTGTTCGTTTAGAAGTGCGTCGTGCGGAAGCGTTGAAAAACGGTACGGATGTCGTCGGTAACAAAACGAAGATTAAGGTCGTCAAGAACAAGATCGCGCCTCCGTTCAAACAAGCGGAAGTCGACATCATGTATGGTCTCGGGATTTCGAAAGTCGGCGAGTTGATTGACATCGGAACAGACCTTGATATCGTTCAAAAGAGTGGTGCATGGTACTCGTACAACTCTGAACGTCTCGGTCAAGGGCGTGAGAACGCGAAACAATACATGGTCGAGCATCCGGAAGTCGCAGCAGAGGTCGAACGTTTGATTCGTGAACACCACGGTCTCGTCGATCGCGAAGAGCCGGTTGATTTCGAAGCAGAACAACCAGAAGATCTATTTGCTGAATAAACCGTTTCAGAGAGGATTCGCGTGCGAATCCTCTCTTTTTTAGTGTAAAAGAGGAAAACAGTGGAATTCTTTCCCGTCCGTTCGTTGACAATGAACGAGTGCTATCCTTACAATATAGATGTACGTTTTTTAGACAGCTTCGATGAAATACCGAAATGAACTAAGAAACACCTTGCAAAGGGGAGGTGAACCCATGAGTACACTGACTTGGATTGTCATACTTCTCCTCACTTTGCTGATCGCATTCATCGTAGGCTACTTCTTGCGGAAATCGATTGCAGAAGCGAAAATTCAAGGCGCAGAAACGGAAGCGAACAAAATCGTTGAACGTGCGCGTGAATCGGCTGAGGCAACGAAAAAAGAAGCAGTACTCGAAGCGAAAGATGAAGCATTCAAACTTCGTAACGAAGTGGAAAAAGAATTGCGTGAACGTCGCCAAGAGCTAGCGAAACAAGAAGCCCGGTTGCTCCAGAAAGAAGAGACACTCGATCGCCGTGTTGACGCTATCGACCGTAAGGAAGATCAGATCAATACACGTGATGCAGAGATCGCGAAACGGAAGCATCAAGCTGAAGAACTAGAGCGCAAAGTAGAGGACCTGTATGAACAGGGACGTCAAGAGCTTGTCCGCGTCGCGAATTTATCGCAAGACGAGGCAAGAACGATCATCATGGATGAGACGAAACAGGCTGCTTTACATGACGCAGCCATTCTTCAAAAAGAAATCGAACAAAAAGCAAAAGAAGAAGCCGACAAGAAAGCACGTAACATCTTGTCACTTGCGATTCAACGGTTCGCCGCTGAACATATCGCAGAGACGACTGTATCGGTCGTCAACTTACCGAACGATGAGATGAAAGGTCGGATCATCGGACGGGAAGGCCGCAACATCCGTACGCTCGAGACCTTGACTGGGATCGACTTGATTATCGATGATACGCCGGAAGCCGTCATTTTGTCTGGTTTTGACCCAATTCGTCGCGAAGTCGCTAAAATGGCGCTCGAGAAATTGGTTCAGGATGGTCGGATTCACCCGGCCCGTATTGAAGAGATGGTCGACAAATCCCGTCGTGAAGTCGACGAGCGGATTCGAGAAATCGGGGAAGAAGCGACGTATGATGTCGGAATCCACGGCATTCATCCGGACCTTGTCAAAATTCTCGGTCGCTTGAAGTACCGTACGAGTTACGGACAGAACGTCCTGTATCACTCACTTGAGGTTGCCCACCTTGCAGGTATGATGGCAGCTGAACTTGGAGAAGATGTCACGCTTGCGAAGCGTGCAGGTCTTCTGCATGATATCGGGAAAGCGATCGACCACGAAGTCGAAGGCAGTCACGTTGAGATCGGAGTCGAGCTCGGTACGAAGTACAAAGAACATCCAACCGTCATCAATGCGATCGCGTCCCACCACGGGGATACGGAAGCGACATCTGTCATTTCCGTCTTGGTTGCAGCTGCGGATGCATTATCTGCTGCTCGTCCAGGTGCACGTCAAGAGACACTCGAAAGTTATATCCGCCGTCTCGAACGCCTCGAGGAAATCTCGGAATCGTTCGACGGTGTCGAAAAATCATTTGCGATCCAAGCGGGTCGTGAAGTCCGTATCATCGTTCGACCTGACGTCGTCGATGATGTACTGGCTCACAAGATGGCGAGTGACATCCGGAAAAAAATCGAAGAAGAACTCGATTATCCGGGACACATCAAGGTCACGGTCATTCGGGAAACACGAGCAGTCGAATACGCGAAATAAATGGAGTGGCGGGCGACCGCCACTTTTTTTAATGAACGGAGGAACAGCAATGAAGATTTTATTCATCGGAGACGTCGTCGGTGCACCCGGTCGACACATCCTGCAACAATTCACAGCACGCCTGAAAGCGAAGTACAACCCGAACGTCATGCTCGTCAACGGCGAAAACGCGGCACACGGACGCGGCATCACGAAGTCGATCTATCATCAATTCCTTGAACTCGGATTCCACGGAATCACGATGGGGAACCACACGTTTGATAACCGCGACATCTTTGACTGGATCGACGATGCGGATCGAATCGTCCGTCCGGCGAACTATCCGGAAGGCACGCCAGGTCGTGGAATGATGATCGTCAAAGCAGGTAATAAAAAGATTGCCGTCATCAACGTCCAAGGAACGGTCTTCTTACCACCACTCGGTGACCCTTTCCGTACCGTCGATGCACTGATTGCGGAAGTCGAAGGAAAAGTTGATGCGATCTTCGTTGATGTCCATGCGGAAGCAACGAGTGAGAAAATTGCGATGGGTTATCACCTCGACGGTCGAGTACAGGCTGTCGTCGGGACACATACGCACGTCCAGACAGCAGATGAGCGTGTCCTTGACGGAGGAACAGCTTACATCACGGATGTCGGGATGACAGGTCCGCTGAACGGCGTGCTCGGAATGCGCCAAGAAGATGTCCTACGAAAATTCAAGACACAGCTCCCAACACGGTTTGAAGTTGCCGAAGGACGGGAACAACTTAATGGAGTCTTGATTCATATCGATGACACAACCAAAAAAGCAACGAAGATTGAACGGATTCATCTGACGGATCAGTCAGTATTCTTCGACTGATTGCCATTTCTGGATGGGGAGGTACACGCATGGACGTCCTGAAAGTATCAGCTAAGTCGAATCCAAACGCGGTAGCAGGTGCACTCGCGGGTGTCATTCGAGAGAGAGGTTCCGTCGAGATTCAGGCCATTGGTGCGGGAGCGCTCAATCAGTCTGTCAAAGCCGTCGCCATCGCACGCGGATTCGTGGCGCCTTCTGGCATCGACTTGATTTGTATCCCAGCCTTCACAGACATTTTGATTGATGGGGAAGAGAGAACCGCCATCAAACTCATCATCGAACCACGATGACGAATTGGACATAGGTCCTATTTGCAAGTAGACCATTTACTCGACTGGAGTAGATGGTCTTTTTGCTGTGCCTGCGAAATTTTCTCACCTTTCCACCGAGGGAGCATTGTACTACTTCCGGTAAATCGGTATCATGAGGGAGGATAGAGAGAACTATCATTTCAGGGGACAGAGAAGGAGCGAACGTCGATGTATAATCAGTTATCATGGAAAGTTGGCGGTCAGCAGGGAGAAGGGATCGAATCAACAGGCGAAATCTTTGCGATTGCCTTGAATCGACTCGGCTATTACCTGTACGGCTACCGTCACTTTTCGTCACGTATCAAGGGAGGACATACGAACAATAAGATTCGTGTCGCGACACAGGAAGTCCGGACGATTTCCGATGATCTCGATATTTTGGTCGCGTTCGATCAAGAGACGATTGATGTTAACTTCCATGAATTGCGTCAAGGTGCCATCATCATCGCGGATGCGAAATTCAATCCGACGAATCCGGACGAAGCACGCGCTTCCTTGTATGCGATTCCATTTACGGAGATTGCAGCTGATCTCGGTACGGCTTTGATGAAGAACATGGTCGCGATCGGTGCATCGAGCGCGATTCTCGGCATTGCACCGGAGCGTTTCCAAGCCGTCGTCGAACAGATTTTCGGCCGAAAAGGTCCAGACATGGTCGAGAAAAACTTAGCGGCAATCCGTGAAGGAGCAGCAGCGTTCGAAGCACTCGCAGGAGATGGTGAACGATTCGTTTTAGATCCAGCAGACGGAAAACAACGAATGTTCATGATCGGAAACGATGCGATTGCGCTTGGTGCGATTGCCGGTGGAGCACGTCTCATGGCAGCCTACCCAATCACACCATCATCTGAGATCATGGAATACTTAATCAAGAAACTGCCGCAGTTCGGCGGGACGGTCGTCCAGACGGAAGACGAATTGGCGGCAGTCACGATGGCAATCGGGGCGAACTACGCAGGTGTCCGTGCTTTGACGGCGTCTGCTGGTCCAGGATTGTCATTGATGGCGGAAGCGATCGGGTTATCCGGGATGACGGAAACACCGCTCGTCATCGTCGATACACAACGAGGTGGTCCGTCAACGGGTCTACCAACGAAACAGGAACAGTCTGACTTGATGGCGATGATCTACAGCACGCATGGTGAGATTCCAAAGGTCGTTTTGGCACCGTCAACGGTCGAGGAAGCGTTCTACGATGCAGCAGAGGCATTCAACATCGCAGAGGAATACCAGTGTCCTGTCATTCTATTGACGGATTTGATGCTGTCTCTTGGAAAACAATCGGTCGAACCACCGGATATGTCACGCGTTGAGATCCGACGCGGGAAGTTGATCCAGGAAGACTTACCGGAACTTGAAGGAAAAGCGTACTTCAAACGCTACGAAGTGACGGAAGATGGGATCAGCCCACGTGTCATTCCAGGCGTCAAGCACGGGATTCATCACGTAACGGGTGTTGAGCACAATGAGGAAGGGCGTCCGTCGGAAGCGACGAAGAACCGAGTCGATCAGATGACGAAGCGACTCCGTAAGCTAAACACGTTCCGCTTACAGGATGCCGTTCTCGTAACGGAGCATCATGCAGAACCGGATATCTTATTCGTCGGTTTTAACTCGACACGTGGAACGATTGAAGAGATCATGCCACGACTCGAAGCACAAGGAATCAAGGTTGATCACTTGCATATCCGTCAAGTCCATCCGTTCCCTAGTGAGCTTGTCACGCCACACTTAGAGCGGGCAAAACGAGTCGTCGTCGTCGAATACAACGCAACGGGACAACTGGCGAAGCTGATCCAGATGAACTGTGGACATGCATCGAAGATCGAGCATATCCTGAAATTCAATGGCGACCCGTTCTACCCAGCAGAGGTCGTCGAGCAGGTCGTAGGAGGGGTATATCATGGCAACCTTTAAAGATTTTAGAAACGATGTCAAACCAAACTGGTGTCCAGGGTGTGGAGACTTCTCGATTCAAGCAGCGATTCAGCGTGCTGTCGCGAACGTCGGTCTCGAACCAGAAGAGTTGGCATTGATTTCCGGGATTGGCTGTTCTGGTCGGATTTCCGGTTATATCAATACGTATGGCTTCCACGGCGTTCATGGACGGTCCCTTCCGATCGCCCAAGGTGTCAAGATGGCGAACCGCGAATTGACGGTCATCGCGTCTGGTGGCGACGGTGATGGATTTGCAATCGGCATGGGACATACGATCCATGCATTCAAGCGCAATGTCGACATGACGTACATCGTCATGGACAATCAGATTTACGGCTTGACGAAAGGACAGACATCACCCACTTCTGCACCTGGATTCAAGACGAAATCGACGCCAAAAGGGTCGATCGAAAAGAGTGTTTCACCCGTTGAACTCGCCTTGACGGCTGGTGCGACGTTCGTTGCCCAAAGCTTCTCGAATGATTTGAAGGGCTTGACGCAATTGATCGAGCAAGCGACGGCACATAAAGGATTTGCCTTCATCAACGTCTTCAGTCCATGTGTCACGTTCAACAAGGTCAATACGTACGATTGGTTCAAACAGAACTTGACGAAGCTGTCCGATATCGAAGGATACGATCCGGCGAACTTGGATCTTGCGAAACAGACCGTTCATGCTCACGACGGACTCGTCATGGGATTGATCTATCAGGATGAAACACGTCCTGATTACCAGTCACAAATCGATGGGTATCAAGAATCGGGTCTCGCGTACGCGGATCTTGAGCTAAACGAAGAAACATTCGGTAAACTGGCAGCGGAATTCATGTAAGATAGAGGAAAGATGTGTTTGGTTTTTTTGGGGATGCTAAACATTTGGAAGTTCGCCACATATAAAAAACGTGAACTTCCGCGAAGGAGTCGGGGAAAGATGACGAAATTAGTAACGACGGTAGAAGAGACGACAACGACGAAAACGATGCGTGCACTCGTCAAAGAAGAGCGCGGGTTCGGTGCCGCACTCAAAGAAGTACCGGTACCCGTACCGAGTCGTGGAGAAGTCTTGATTCGAGTCGAGGCAACATCGATCTGTGGGACGGACGTGCATATCTATGAGTGGGACGCGTGGGCAGCCTCGCGTGTCAATCCGCCGTATGTCTTCGGTCACGAGTTCTCGGGCGAAGTCGTCGAGCTCGGAGAAGGCACGAAACGCTTGAAACTCGGTGATCGTGTCTCGGCGGAGACGCATATCGTCTGTCATCAATGTAAACAGTGTCTTCGTGGGCAATATCACATCTGTAAGAATACGAAGATCATCGGTGTCGATACACAAGGTTGTTTTGCAGAATACGTCGTCATGCCGGAAGAAAACCTTTGGGTCAACCCGGAAGATATGCCAGCAGGGATCGCTTCGATTCAAGAGCCAATGGGCAATGCCGTCCATACGGTACTCGCGAGCGATGTCAGCGCGAAAACGGTCGCAATCGTCGGTTGTGGTCCGATTGGTCTGATGGCAGTTTCGGTCGCAAAAGCAGCCGGTGCGGCGGAAGTCGTCGCGATCGACGTCAATCCGTATCGTCTTGAACTCGCGCGGACGATGGGGGCGGATGTCGTCATCGATTCACGTCATGACGATGTCTTGGAGCGGATCGAGCGCATGACGGACGGAGATGGAATTGATGTCGTCTGTGAGATGAGTGGTCATCCGGTTGCGATTCGTCAAGCCTTCGAGATGGTGACAGCAGGTGGAGACGTCAACATCCTCAGTCTGCCGGTCAAACCGGTCGAAATCGATTTGACGAACCATGTCGTCTTCAAAGGTGTCCGGGTTCAAGGCATCACCGGTCGGAAGATGTATGAGACATGGAGCCAGGTTTCTGCTTTCTTATCGAGCGGAAAAGTCGATGTCCGACCGTTAATCACACACACGTTACCGCTAGAGCGGTTCGAAGAAGGATTTGAATTGATGCGTCAAGGGAAATGCGGGAAAGTCGTATTACAACCAAGGGGGACGAATTAATGGGATTTGAACACTTACGGACAGAACTAGAAGAGATGAAACAGGCGGGCACGTTCCGCAACCTCGTAGCACTTGAGAGCGCGCAACATAACCGCGTGACGATCAATGGTAAGGAACTCATTCAACTGTCGTCGAACAACTACCTCGGACTCGCCGCACATCCACGTCTTGCTGAACAAGCAGCGGAAGCAGCGCGCACGTTCGGTGCTGGAACAGGATCTGTTCGGACGATTGCCGGGACACTCGAGATGCACCAAGCATTCGAACGGGAACTCGCGACATTCAAGCACACGGAAGCAGCACTTGTCTTCCAGTCTGGATTCGCAACGAATCTCGGTGTCTTATCGGCACTGCTCGGTCCGGAAGACGTCGTCATCTCGGATGAGTTGAACCACGCTTCGATCATCGATGGTATTCGTCTGACGAAAGCGAAACGCCGCATCTATAAACATGTCGACTTGGCGGATCTTGAAGCGGCCTTACAAGAAACACAAGACGCGCGGACGCGCCTCATCGTCACGGATGGCGTCTTCTCGATGGACGGAAACATTGCACCACTTCCGGAAATCGTTGAATTAGCCGAGCGTTATGACGCACTCGTCATGGTCGATGATGCCCATGCGTCAGGTGTGCTTGGGAAAGCGGGACGCGGTACGGTCAATCACTTTGGTCTTGACGGACGTGTTGCCCTGCAGGTCGGTACGCTCTCAAAAGCCATCGGTGTCCTCGGTGGATACGTCGCGTGTGAACAGCACGTCAAGGATTATCTGATCCATAAAGGACGTCCGTTCTTGTTCTCGACATCACATCCACCAGCAGTCGTCGAAGCGAACCGGGAAGCGCTCCGTGTCATGGAGGAAGAGACGGAACTCTTCGATCGTCTATGGGAAAACACGGAATTCTTTAAACAAGGACTCCGTGATCTTGGATTCGACATCGGAACATCGACGACGCCGATCACACCGGTCATCGTCGGGGATGAAGCACGTTGCCATGAGTTGTCGGACCGCTTACGTCAAGAAGGTGTCTTTGCTCAAGGCATCGCCTTCCCGACGGTCGCAAAAGGAAAAGCACGTGTCCGGACGATCGTGACGGCGGAACATACGCGTGAAGATTTAACGACGGCGCTTGCAGCTTTCGAAAAAGTCGGTCGTGAATTAAACTTGATCGGTTGATATCGATCACGGACGAAATGCGTCCGCATACTTTCAGGCAGCGGATCAGCGATTCGCTGCCTGAAGTGCGTCATGACGAAAGAATCAAAGTCGACCGTTTTTACTTTTGCGAGATAGGGAATAACAGATGAGGAAAGGATGTGACCTGATGAGTACGAAGAAAAAAGGGATTTTGCTCTCATTTTTGATGCTGACGCTGCTCCTTGGGGGTTGTATTCGCATCCAATATGATGCGACGATCCATACCGACCAGAGTGTCACCTTAAAGACGACATATGCCGCAAAGGAACACCCGGTAGCGCGTTTACTGAACCTAAATCCGAATTGGAATAGTTATGTTAAACAGGCAGAAAAGAACGGTTATGCAGCGAAGGCGTTCAAGACGAAGGATGACTATGAAGGGATTCGGATGCAGAAGACATTCGCGAACTTCAAGGACATGACGTCGATTAAGGACGAATGGAAGACAGGTATCGGAGGGATTCTCATTCCACCTGATACGAAGTTCGACATGAAAAAATCGGATGGTTTTTGGTTTGATACGTATCGACTGGATACGAACATCGATCTCAGTATCGATCGTTTGAATATCAAAGGCTATCAACCGACAGGACAGGTCAAGAAACTCGCCGACCGGTATATCCGTCAAGCCGATATCGAGATCAAGCTCCACGGTCCGAAAGTAATCGGTCTCCAAAATGGAGAAAAGATCGACTGGTCGAATTATCATGATGTGTCATGGAAATTATACGGAACGAAAGCCAACCAGCTACAGTTGATTGCGTATGTACCGAATCCGACAGGTTGGATCATTACTGGTATCGTGTTATTGATCGGTTTCGGATTATTCCTCTACTGGGTCTTTCACCGTGTCCGTCGTTTGCGCCGGCAACAGTTAAAGACGATCGGCATCTCGCTCCTCGTCTGTTTGATTGTCGGGGGAGGCGCGTGGTGGGTGTTCGCGGAGGATACGTCAAGTGCGCCGCCACCAACGCGCCAGATCGTTACACAAGGAAAGAGTGAAATCGTGCCGACGTTCCTCGTTCATGGGTTATTCGGGACGGAGCGGACATTCGTGCCGATGATTCAAAACTTCACGAATAAAAAAGTCGCCGATGATGGTGGTCGATGTGACGTGACTCGTTCCGGAAAAGCAACCTGTAGCGTCAAACCCTCGCCGACCGGCTACCCACTTGTCCGAATCGTCTTCGCAGATGATGAGGCAAGCCTTGCCGACCAGCAAAAGTGGTTGAATGCAGCGATTGCAGCTTACGATGCGAAACAAAAAGCGACCTTTGCCGATATTCAGCTCGTTGGGCACAGCATGGGTGGTGTCGATGTCGTCGCCTACACAGTCCAAGAGGAGATGCCGTATCACGTCCGAAAAGTCGTGACGCTCGACTCACCGATCGCCGGTTCCGATTACGCGAAACTTGGTTTGACACTTGCGCCACTCGGCACGAATACGAACAGTCCTGCGATACGTGATCTTGCGAAAGGTTCTCCAGCGATGAACAATCTGACCCAACGGCTTGAGACGTGGCCACGCGACGTACTCGTCTATTCGTTTGGTGCCAAAGGAGGCGACTTCAATCTGATTTCGTTAAATAGTTCGTTTGCACTCGAGAACTACACGGATAACATTCAGACGAAATCCTATAAGTATGATCACTTCACGATTCATCGCCGGGAGCCGGTCTTCCGCGAAATCCGCAATTTCCTGTTTAAAGAAAATCGAGTCACGGAGGAGGAACCATCATGAAACAGGTCGTCATCGTCGGCGGAGGAATTGCCGGTCTAACGGCTGCGGCATTGATTGCACAAGAAGGACATGCCGTCACGGTACTTGAAGGAAGCCGTGAATGGGGAGGGTCAGCCGGGAAGTTCACACGCCGGGACTTGACGTATCCAGTTGGAGCGACCCTTGGGATGGGATTTGAACCAGGTGGCATTCATGCCCGTGTGCTCGATCATCTCGGAGTGACGCACCAAGTCGAGCCACTCGACGTCGTCATGACGATTCGCATCGAAGGACGATTGATTCATTATTATCAAAACCGTGATGCGTTTCTAACCGAATTGACCTCACATTTTCCGGAGCAGGCATCGTCGATTCGGGCATTCTTTGCTGAAATCGAGCAGATACACGAGGCAATTCGTCCACTAATGGCAGAACTGCCGGCATTGCCACTTCAAGATTTAGCCGACGTCCGGCGGTTAGTCCGTCACACGAAAAGTGTCGTCCTCTTACCATATTTTCCGCTGACGATTGGTCATCTGTTACGCAAACATCGACTAGCGGATACGCTGTTCGCACAAGTGATCGACGGGATCTTACTCGACAGCATGCAGACAGGGCAGGAAGCATCTGCTTTACTAGGAGCTGTCGCCTTATCGATTTACCACGAGGGTGCTTATTATGTCCCAGGTGGATTATACCGACTGGCCGAGCAATTAAAAGAGACAGCAGAGGCGAGCGGGGCAACCTGTCTCCTTGGGCGAAAAGTCACGTCGATTCGAAAGACACCGGATGGTTTCTTGATCGAGGATCGTCGCGGACGCTTGATGCTTGCTGATGCTGTCATCTGCGCAGTTCCGCTTGAAGGCATCAGGGAAGTCGTCAGTACGGATATGAAACGAACGTTACGACGGACGTACCAGCGACAAGAAAAGCTACAGCAATGGGCGACCTTTACGTATTATGCGGCGATACCGGAGTCGGTCATTTTGTCTGATGAAGCATTCCGGCAAGTCCATGATCCGTCCCTACCTTCAGGTCATGCCTTCATCTCCCTCTCCCGTCCAGATGACCGGTTACGTGCACCAGCCGGTCAGCGGACGCTGACGATGTCATGCCATGTTCCGATTGGTACGTTCGATAAGACGAACCGGAAACGCTACGACGAACAAGTCGAGAAGTTGTCGGCAATCTTCGAAGCTATTCTTGAACAACAGTTTCCAGGTTTCCGTCAACAGGCGATCGAACGCCATCCGGGTGGACCCGGTGCGTGGGTACGCTATACGTTCCGTCCGGACGGTGGAGTCGGGGGATATCCGCAACGTCCGAGTACAAGTCTCTTGTTCGCGGCTCCGTTTCGTACAGGCATCGATCACTTCTTTGCAATCGGGGACACGATCTTTCCGGGTGCCGGGACGATCGGGGCGACGACGTCTGCGATTCATGTTGCCCGACAGTTTGATGTCAGATTATGAGAAATCGTCGTAAAATGATGAAAGAAGCGACGCATCTGTCGCTTTTTTCACATTTGAGGATTATGATGAGGAAGAGTCGGGAACATGATATCCATGAACAGAAAGAGAAAAGGAGTGAAGAACCATGGAGACATTCGAGCAAAAATGTCAGTCGTTCATTCAGGAACGACGACCTGAAGTCGGTCCGATTCAATTCGAGTCGGCGCGTACGTTTCTCAATGCACGCGGTTTAAGCGTTTACGAACGGATTTATCAAGGGAAAGAGGAAGTCCGATTAGCGTTCGTCGAGCAGACGAATGGTCAACAACTCGTTTCATTGATGGAAAATACATTCGGCAACGGACTGGTCTATTTTGTCTCAACGGCAACCGCGACATGGGATGGCGACCGTTTTGGTGAATATACGTTTTAAGTACATAGGGAGTCCCAGTCGATGACTGGGGCTCTTTCGTGTCGAAACCTAATCCTTGTCCCGTTCGTAAGGTAGATAAGTGACTCAGTTGAAGGAGGAAACGATGTGTCATCACTTGAACAACCTAAAACATCGACACGGCGGCTTGCGACCGTCTCGTTGATTTTCATGGCGGTCGGATTCGTCGTCTCATTGCCATTTAAAGAAAATGCGTGGGTCTTTTGGCTCCAGAGTGGTTTTGAAGCCGGACTCGTCGGTGGGATTGCCGACTGGTTTGCGATCACGGCATTGTTTCGCCATCCGCTCGGCTTAAAGATTCCCCATACGAACCTGTTGCCGAAAAATCGGGAACGGGTCATCGAATCAATCGTTCATATGCTCGAGACGGACTTGCTCAATAAAGAGAGTATCGTCGCGAAGCTCCAGCATATGACGCTCGCAGACCGTGTCATCAAAATCTTACGTTCGATTCTCGTTCTGCCTGCTTTTCGAGCGACCGTTACCGAACTATTGGTCGGTCTGATCCGGAAATTACCGAAAGAGGCGATTCTTGAGTTTGCGAATACACGGTTGACGGAGACGATCAAAGCGTATCCGTCAAAACGGCTGGCGGTACGGGCGATGGAGTTAAATGAGGAACGTCGACTCGACGAGTGGCTGATGGATCAGTTACTCGGTTATGGGCAACGTCTGCTCGAAGACCCCGTCATCCGAGACCAGATTGGGCGCCTTGCCTATACGGCGATGATCGACCAAGAAAAGAATACGTTCTTGCGGGTGACGGCGCGAACCGTCCAAAAAGTCTATTCAGAAGAAAAACTCAGTCTTGTCATTCAAGGTGTCTTGTTGACGGTCATTCAAGATATGCGACACGTCCATCACCCGAATCGTTTAGCGATTCTTGATCATCTGCGTCGTAATCTGGCACAGTTATCGATTGATGAAGAGCGTCTAGCAAAAATCGATGCTTGGAAGGCAAGCGAGGTCGACCGGTTTGACTTCGTTCCGGTCATTGAACGCGCGTATGATGCTGGTTTGATCGAACTCGAACGCTACTTGACGTCAGATGCCTTCTGGACGGAACGGGCGATGCCGATGCTTTCGCGCGCTTTAGACGACTGGGAACAGCATCCGACGTTCAAAGATAGCAGTGATCAATGGATGAAGGAGCAACTCGTTCGTTTCGTCGAACAAAATCACCAAAAAATCGGTGGACTCGTCCGCGAGAACTTAAACCGGTTCGATACGGAGACACTGATTCATATGATCGAGGATAAGGTCGGCAGTGACTTGCAATGGATTCGGGTCAACGGGGCGTTGTGTGGATTCATCATCGGTTTGATTCTCGGTGCGATCAAGGTGTTCGTCGGATGAGCCGGTGGACGCATGATGTGACGTTGTCGGAAGCATTTGATTTTAAAGGAATCGTATCTCGTTTGACGGAAGACCCGTTACAAATCGAACAGGATGGGCGACTCGTCGTTCCGATCTTCATCAACGATCAGGCATACATCACGACGATGGAAGCCATCGATGGTTACACGTTACGGATTGACGGTTCAGGACCGCAAACAGCGGTGCTGACGCAACTCAATCGACGGTTTCGACTCAATGAGCCAAATCCTGCGCAGCGTCTCAAGGCGACGTCGTTACACGCGATCGTCGAACGGTTCGGCGATGAACGACTCGTGCTTGATCATTCACCGTTCACGGCCTTGATTCGCTCGATCATTCATCAACAGATCAATCTCTCATTTGCCCATACGTTGACGGAACGTGTCTTTCGAACATTCGGAACGGTCAAGGACGGAATCATTCTTCCGCCGACACCGCGTCAATTAGCGGCAGCGCGTCGCGAGGACTTGCTTGCTCTACAACTATCAGGACGTAAAGTCGATTATCTGCTTGGCGTAGCGACAGCAACGATTGATTACGATGCATTGATGTCAGCCGACGATGCAGAAATCGCTGAGACGTTGATTGCACTGAAAGGCGTCGGACCATGGACGGTCCAAAACGTCCTGATGTTCGGATACGGTCGTCCGGACCTTTTTCCGGCATCGGACATCGGGATATTACGGGCTTTCGAACGGTTGCTCGGTTACCGACCGACGGTGGAAGAAGCGACGCGACTGGCGGAGGAATTTGCCCCTGTCCGTAGTCACGCCGCCTATCTATTATGGCGTTCGATTGAATAAGGAACTATTCTTGTCACTCTATCGCGAGAACGGTATAATGAATGCGACAGAACGAGGAATCGTTCAGAATGCTAAGGGAAGCGACGTGTTCGCTAACGATAGAGGGGACGAATGTGGATGTATACAGATGAACAAATCATCGAAAAAGCCAATGAAATCGCCAAAATGATTTCAGAGACACCGGAAGTAGAACGATTTAAAGCGGCAGAAGCCAACATCAATGGGAATGAAAAAGTCCAAAAGATGATGAAACAAATCAAGTTCCTTCAAAAAGAGGCAGTCAACTGCCAACATTACGGCAAAACAGAAGCACTCGCACGTGTCGAAGCGAAGCTCGATAAATTGTTCGCTGAGCTCGATGAGATGCCTGTTGTCCAACAGTTCCAAGAAACACAAGAAGAAGTCAACGGACTTCTCCAATACATCACGGTGACGATCTCGAACGGGATTACGGATCAAATCATCGAAGCGACGGACGGAGATGTTCTCGCTGGTAAGACAGGTAGCGGCATGGAAGCAGAAAACAAAAGCGGCGGTTGCGGCTACTAATCACGAAATGAACGAAAAGCCGACGGACATCCGTCGGCTTTTTCTACGAATGAGGTGGAAGAATGGAAGCAGTACACAACACTCCGATGATGAAACAATACTTCTCAATCAAGGCGGATTATCCGGATGCCTTTTTGTTTTATCGACTCGGTGATTTTTACGAATTATTCTTTGAGGATGCCAAGAAAGTCGCTCATGAACTGGAGTTGACGCTGACGGCGAAAAACGGCAAGAACGCGGAACATCCGATTCCGATGTGTGGCGTGCCCCATCACGCAGCGAACGGCTACATCGAACAGTTGATCGAGCGTGGTTATAAAGTGGCGCTTTGTGATCAAGTCGAGGATCCGAAGTTGACGAAAGGACTCGTCAAACGCGAAGTCATCCAAGTCATCACACCGGGAACGTTGATGTCCGCCTTGACGGAAAAAGAGAATCGGTACTTAGTCGCGGTCGTCGAACAGGACGGTCGCTTTGGGATTGCTCGCGGTGATGTCTCGACCGGTGAGAGTGCCTTGACTAGCGTTGCGACACTCGACGGTGTGGTCAAAGAACTGAGCATCATCCTGCCACGGGAAATCATCGTCACGACAGAGGAACATGAGACAGCGCTCGCACACTTACGGATTCCACTGACGCGTAGTTCACGGCGCGAGACGCATCCGCACGGTGACCGTGCGATTGATGCAGCCCAAGCGGAAGCCTTTGCGGTCCTCTATGCCTACATGCACGATACACAAAAACGAGCGTTGACACATCTACAACCTGCTGTCGTCTATGAAGCGAGCGACTTCATGCAACTCGAGCCGAATACGGTCAAGAATCTCGAACTCGTCCGCTCGGCACGGACAGGAGATAAAAAGGGTTCGTTGCTTGGTTTACTTGACGTGACAGGTACAGCGATGGGCGGACGGATGTTGAAACGCTGGCTTGAAAAACCGTTGTTATCGGAACGCGTGATCACCGAGCGGCTCGACGCTGTCGAGGAATTGTTGCAACACTACTTCGAACGTCAGCAATTAAAAGATACGTTACGCGAAGTCTATGATCTCGAGAGACTCGTCGCAAAAGTCGGTTACGGTACGGCTTCAGCGCGCGACCTCGTTCAATTGAAGTCGACGTTACGGCTGATTCCCCGCATTCAATCAGCGCTCGAGGAGATGATGAGCGAACGTCTTGGTCAGCTCAGTCTCGGACTCGATCCGCACGACGAATTGAGCGATTTGCTCGATCGTGCTTTCGTTGAAGCACCACCAATCTCAACGAAAGAGGGCGGAATGATTAAGGCTGGTTATTCAGCAGATCTCGACGAGTTACTCGTCGCCTCAAAAGACGGAAAGACATGGCTTGCGACACTTGAAGCCAGTGAACGGGCAGCAACCGGCATCAAGACGTTGAAGATCGGCTACAATCGCGTCTTCGGTTATTACATCGAGGTATCACGAGCCAATGCCAAGCTGTTGCCAGAAGGACGGTATGAACGGAAGCAGACACTTGCCAATGCCGAGCGTTACATCACACCGGAACTGAAGGAAAAAGAAGCATTAATCCTTGGTGCGGAAGAGAAGAGTGTCACGCTCGAGTACGATCTCTTCTGTGGAGTGCGCGATGAAGTCAAAGGACACATCGAAAGCTTACAACGGGTCAGTCGCCGGATCGCGGAACTCGACGTCCTCGTCGCACTAGCTGAGATTGCTGAAACGCACGACTATGTCCGACCAATCACGACGACGGGACGAACGGTTGATATTCAGCAAGGACGTCACCCGGTCATCGAAACAGTCTTACCGCGCGGTGAATACGTCGCGAACGGGATCACCTTAAACGAAGGACGCGAGATGCTGTTGATCACTGGACCGAACATGTCCGGTAAATCGACCTATATGCGACAATTCGCATTGATTGCTCTATTGCACCAAATCGGCTCGTTCGTACCAGCTGCTCAAGCGGAACTGCCGATCTTCGATCAAATCTTCACCCGGATCGGGGCGGCAGACGACCTCGTCAGTGGACAGTCGACATTCATGGTCGAGATGGTCGAGACACAAGAAGCGTTGACGCGTGCAACGGACCGATCGTTGATCCTGCTAGATGAAATCGGTCGCGGGACCTCGACGTACGACGGGATGGCACTCGCACAAGCGATCGTTGAACACATCGCCCGGCATGTCGGAGCGAAGACGCTATTTTCGACCCATTACCATGAACTGACGGTGCTCGAAGAATCGATTGATCGATTAGCGAACGTTCACGTCCGTGCCGTTGAACAAGATGGGCGTGTCGTCTTCTTGCATGAAGTACGCGACGGAAAAGCCGACCAATCATACGGAATCCATGTCGCGCGGTTAGCTGATTTACCAGATAGTCTGATCGAACGGGCACAAGTCCTCTTGTCCGAGTTCGAGCAGGCTGAGCCTGTTCCGGTCGCAGCACCTGTAAAAGCTCCTGTTCAGGAGGAGCCGATTGATCAACTCAGTCTGTTCTCAGATGCGGATCCTCTGCGAGAGACGATGGCGAGTCTTGATTTGATCAATATGACGCCGCTCGAGGCATTGAATACGCTGTATCGTCTACAAGCCGAAGCGAGAAAGTGAGGAGAATGCAGTGGGAATCATTCGTGAATTATCCGATAGTTTAGCGAACCGGATCGCGGCGGGAGAAGTCGTCGAACGACCAGCATCGGTCGTCAAGGAACTGGTCGAGAACGCACTTGATGCCGGTGCGACCCAAATCGATGTCGAACTCGAAGAAGCTGGAATGAAACGGATGACGATCCGCGACAACGGACACGGGTTTTACCCGGATGACGCTGAACTGGCTTTCGTCCGTCACGCGACGAGTAAGATTAAGGACGAGCATGACTTGTTCCGAATCAAGACACTTGGTTTTCGCGGAGAGGCACTTGCCTCGATCGCGTCCGTCAGTAAAGTGACATTGAAGACGAAACGTGAGGACGCGGAAGGAATTCAAGTGACGCTTGAGTACGGGACGGTCGTTGAACGGACACCAGCAGCAATGAACCGGGGAACGGAATTGACGGTCGAGCATCTCTTCTTCAATACACCGGCACGGCTGAAGTATTTGAAGACGACGCATACGGAGCTTGCGGCGATCACGGACGTGCTGAACCGGATGGCGTTCGCTCATCCAGACGTCAAACTTCGAGCAACGCATGAAGGGAAGACTTTGATCCAGACGAACGGATCAGGAGACGTCCGGCAAGCACTGGCGAGTGTCTACGGTCATCAAACGATTCAAGGAACACTAGTCGCTAAAGGTGCGAATGCCGATTATCAATTGACGTGTCATCTCGTCAAACCGGAAGTGACCCGTGCCTCAAAGAATTACATCACGTTGATTCTCAATGGACGTTCGGTCAAAAATTTCGCCCTGACGCAAGCGGTCTTGAACGGTTACCATACGCTCTTACCGATCGGGCGGTATCCGATTGCGGTCATCGAGGTGACGATGGATCCACTCTTGATCGATGTCAACGTTCACCCGGCGAAACGAGAAGTCCGTCTTTCAAAAGAGATGGAGCTCTGCCAGTTGATCCAGGAGACGATCAAGATGACGCTCAGCCGGGAGACGCTGATTCCGAAAGTGACGCCACCGAAACCAAAAAAAGATCCGAGTAGCCAGGAAAAACTCGATTTTTCTTATGTCGCTGAACCGGTCGAAGAAACGTCATCGCGAGCGGTCTGGAATTATCCGATTCCGAAAAAGCCGCAAGAAGACGATCGACCACCTGTCGAGAAATCATTACCTTTTAGCAACGAGGATGATCTGTTCGAGCCCATCGAACCGGTCAAGCAAGACTTTGTTGAACCGATTGAGGAACCAGCCGCGCGTCCGCGCTTTCCGCATCTTGACGTCATCGGTCAACTTCATTCGTCCTATATCGTCTGTGCCGGGGAAGACGGGATGTATATGATTGATCAACATGCAGCACAGGAACGAATCAAATACGAGACGTATAAGGTCATGTTCGGTCGACCACCGGAACAGAGGCAACAATTGCTCTTACCGTATACGTTCGAAATCTCGTCGGATGATATGAAACGGATGGATGAAGTCCTTCCGTTGCTAAAAGACGTCGGCATCGAGTTCGAAGCATTCGGTCCACAAAGCTTCATCGTCCGAGAAGTTCCGACGTGGTTCCCGTCCCATCGGCAGGAAGAGACGATTCAGGAATTACTCGATGAAGCCTTGATGAAGCGAAAAATCGATCTCGAGATGTATCGGGAAGATGCCGCCATCATGATGGCATGTAAGAAATCAATCAAGGCGAATCATCCATTGAACGATGAGATGATGCGCCGGTTGATTGACGATCTAGCGAAAACGGAAATGCCGTTCACGTGTCCACACGGACGTCCGGTCATCATCGAATGGACGACATATGAACTTGAGAAGTTATTCAAACGGGTCATGTGATCAAGATGAGGAGACGATTCCACTAAGGAATCATCTTCAAAATGAAGACAAGGCGCAATTTTTCTCTTATGAGAAGGATTGCGCTTATTGTTCGTCTCGAATCATTTTTTGTACTGATACACGACTGACTGGTTTTTGTTTGTGCTAATACAAAAAAGGTGTAGATTTTCATGAGAACGGTTACTTCAGTTGATTAACTAGATTTCATTGATTATTGAAGGAAAGAGGCGGATAATAAGACCCGAAACTGTTAACAAGGGGACCTTTATCATGTTGTCATGCGTTATGCGTATCATTCAAATCATTGCTCAAATCGCATTTATTTTTTGTTTTTCACTCAGTGGGGACTGGGTGAGCGAAACTTTCCAGTTACCATTACCCGGTAACATCATCAGCTTGATTCTGCTGTACGTGACGTTAAAAAGTCGACTGCTTCCTCTCGTCGCTGTTGAACGGGGCGGAACCTTTCTGCTGTTCGTCATGCCGTTATTCTTCGTTCCAGCACTGTCCGGAATCATGGATTATACGACATTCCTTCGAACATCTGGTCTTCAAGTCGTGTTGATCGTCGTCGTCAGCAGCCTGCTGACGTTAGTCGGCTCAGCGTACATCGTCGATCGCTTGGCACACCGGAAAGAGGCGGTGAACCCACATGAGTGAGACACTGTTCTGGATCATCCTAACCATTCTTTTATTCAGTGGCGCAATGTTCCTTTATCAACGTCATCCTCGTGTCTGGACGTTACCGATCCTGACGGTGACGGCTGTCCTGATCGTGATTCTCGTCTATAGCGGCGTCTCACATGCAGAATACATGCAAGGGGGACAATACTTGTCGAAAATGCTCGGTCCAGCGATCACGGCGTTTGCGATTCCACTCTATCGTGTCCGACATCACGTCCGGCGTTTCTTACCGGAAATCGGACTTGGTGTGTTGCTTGGAACCTGTATTGCAATGAGTTCAGATCTGTTACTCGGTCTGTTGCTTCATCTCGAGCGGACGACGAACCTTGCCTTGTTGCCGAAATCGGTCACGTTACCCGTTGCCTTAGCGATCTCACAAAAAGCAGGCGGGACGACGACGCTGACGGCAGCCTTCGTTTTATTGACCGGATTAACGGGATCAATCGTCGGACCAAAATTAATGACGGGCTTGAAGATTCGGCACTTCGTCAGTCGCGGAGTTGGGCTAGCATCGATTGCCCACGTCATGGGCGCGACAAAATCGATGAGTCTTGACCAACGCGAAGGGGCGGTCGGTCTGTTGACGATGGTCTTGACGGCCGTCTGTGCCAGCGTCATCGCACCGTTTTTAATCACATGGTTATATGGCTAAACACTCTGTTTTTTCAACGGAGTGTTTTTTTGTAACCGATTGAAACTTGTCGACTACTTTTGCAGTATAGTACAACAGAAAACAGGGTGGAGGAGAAGAAGATGATCATTTGGATTAACGGTACGTTTGGCGTCGGAAAGACGACAGCAGCAAAAGGATTACAAAAGCGTTGGAGCAGATCATACATCTTTGACCCGGAAGAGACAGGCTATTTCTTACGGGCACAACTGCCGGAAAACAAGAACGATTTTCAGGATGAGCCGTTGTGGCGCACGTTTAATCGACAGCTCCTCGAACAGCTCGATACGGAAGATGCGCGAATCATCGTGCCGATGACCTTGACGAATCCAGCGTACTTTCAGGAAATCATCGGGACGTTACGAGCGAACGGTCATGACGTCCGTCATATCGCCCTGATGGCGAAGGAGACAACTGTCAAACGCCGCCTGATCAGCCGCTTTGAGCGTCCAAACTCGTGGGGCGGTCAACAGGCAGAACAACGCTTACGTCAACTGACCGATCCATTGTTCAGTCAACAGATCGAGACGGATGATCTGACGAAAGGACAAATCGTCGATGCGATTGCCCTCGTGACCGGGATTGGACTCTCGCCTATCCGACCGTAAAGGATTCAAGAGGGATGTTTCCGGGAATCATTAGATGATAATAGATGAGGAGGAAACAATCTTGAACGAAGGGCAACTTATTGCTAGGAGGATTTATGAATATGAAACACTGGATGACTGAGAAATTGGGCAGACAGTTGATGGCGATTTTTTATAGTGTCTTTGCACTAAGTGTCATCACATCGGTTGCCAGTTATTTATACGTGGATAATGCAGACGGTCGGACGAAGGAGCAAGTACTTGACCAGTTACAAAAGACACAATGGTTCTGGTTCTTGAACTTGATGATTTTTTTATTTTGTCTATTGTTCATCGTCCGTCCGTTGATACATCGGGTGACGTCACAACTCCGCGAATTGAACGTCAAGAGTCGTCGCCTTGCAGAAGGCAAGTCGATTTCGCTCGAGCACGATGTCGACAGCCATAATGAAGTCGGTCAATTGACGGCATCGTTTTACCAGATGGCACGGTCGATCTCATCACAACATGCGGAATTGTCAGCTAAGAATCAAGAAATGGAACACAATCAGGAAGTATTGAAGCAAAAACAGAATGAGCTTGAGCGTGCTCTTGAAGTGACGCGGACGAATGAACTCCATTTGCAGGATCGGAATGAACTGATCGAAACGCTTGCTTCAAAGGAGAGTTTATTCGATTACTCGTCTGTCATCAGTACGATTGTCCGGTTGACGAAGACAGAGTTCGGGGCATTGTTATTGATTAAGAACAATGAAATCGCGCAAGTCGTTCCAAAAGAAATGACAGAAGAACAACAAGAAAGCCTGAAGACGGAGTCGTTACTACTAAAGCGAGTCATGATTTCAAAGGAAACCGCACATTCTTCAAAAAAGGTCGCGAACGACGATCTGATCAAGTATCCGTATCACGTATATGAAGGTGTCATTCCGATCATGGATCCGGCAAAAGAAGAATTGATTGCTTGTCTTTATCTAGCACGGTTTGACGCACCATTCAACCAACAGGATCTAGCGGAACTGGAATCGTTCTCAAAACAGATTGCGATCTCATTGATGCGAATGTCACTCTACGAACAGATGGAATACGAACGAAAAGAGACGGCACAACTGCTGAATTCCGTTCGGGAAGCGATTCTCTACATCAAACACGAAGAGAAGACGATCTTAGGAAATCAGGCGTTATTCGATATCTTCCAGTCGTTACAAGTCGAAGAAGACAACGATTCGATGACCTTCCTTGAAGTCCGACCGGAAACGATGTTCGAACAGATGGACCAGAAGGAAGCGTTTGAAGCATACTTTGAAGAAGTCTTATCGGGTGAGATTCCGGAGGGCATGTTCTCCTTGTCGATTGATCAGGGGGAATACTTCATTCAAGTCTATGCCGAAGCCATTGCGCACGGGGGACATTCAAAAGGAACGATTCTCGTCTTCCGTGACGTCACGGCTGAGACAGAAGTCGACCGCGTGAAGTCGGAACTCGTCTCAACGGTCTCGCATGAACTTCGAACACCGCTCTCTTCGATTTATGGCTTTACGGAGCTCATGTTGAAACGGGATTTGGATCCTGAGCGGAACAAGCGATACTTGCAGACGATTCACGATGAATCGAAGCGTCTGACCGATCTCGTCAGCGACTTCTTGAACGTTCAGCGGATGGAGTCAGGAAAGCAAGAGTATGACAAACAAATCTTTGACCTGAAAGAAATCGTCAAGGAACAAATTCAGTTTTATCAAGCAGCGACGGAGCAACACAGCCTGAAACTTGATTTGAATGATGAACAGGACTTCATGGTCGAGGCAGATGCGAACAGCATGAAACAGTTACTCGGTAATCTCTTGAATAACGCGGTGAAGTACTCACCGGACGGCGGGGATGTCGTCGTCACGATGACTCACCAACACAATCAAATCGAACTCAGCGTTCGCGATTTCGGGATCGGGATTCCGAGTCATTCGATGCCGCATCTATTCAGTAAGTTTTACCGGGTCGACAACTCAGACAGCCGAAAAATCGGCGGAACAGGTCTTGGATTATCGATCTGTAAGGAAATCGTTCGCGCTCATGATGGCAATATCGAAGTCGAATCAATCCTTGGAGAAGGAACGGTCTTCCGGGTCAAGTTGCCGAGTGCGACAGACGCGTTACTCGAAGCAGAATGAAGAGATGAAGAAGAGGCGATATCATACGCCTCTTCTTTTTTGTCGTGCCTCGTGTGAGATTCGTCCAAATTCCTGCGTTTGGCTAAAACGAGTAAGATGCAGACATTTGAACGATAAATCGAACAGATTGATGACAGAACGGCTGAAACAGTTGAAAAAATCGTAAGTTGTGCAGGGATTGCGAACGTTTCTGAACTCTCGCTATAGTGATTACAAAAAACGTGGGAGGAAAAAGAATCATGGAGAGCTTAGAAGCGTTACTCACACCACTGCAAGATATCGAACAAGAGAATGCAAACATTGATGGCAAAACACCGCTAGCGAAATTACAGCGGATTGCTGGGGAAGCAGCGCGACAGATGATGCGACAACATCTCGAAGCAGATGTCTTGCAGGCGCTTGACGACAACATCTTGTATATCCACGACGCCGATTATTACGTGACCGGGACGACGACTTGTGCCCAGATTCCGCTCGGTCAGCTACTCTCAAACGGATTTCAGACGACACACGGTTCAATCCGTCCAGCGCAAGACATCCGTTCCGCCCTCGCCCTTGCAGCAATCATCGTCCAGGCGAATCAAAACATGCAGCATGGCGGACAAGCCTTTGCGACCTTTGACGATGATCTAGCACCATTCGTCGAAAAGACCTACCAACGCGAATGGACCAAACTACAAGATCTTGTACCGCATTGGAAGCGACGCAAACGGGAGCGGCGCGCATGGCAGGAGACGTATGAAAAGACGTTTCAGGCGTGCGAAGCGTTCATCCATAATACGAATTCAATGCATTCACGCGGTGGGGGACAGGTACCGTTTTTATCCGTCAATTATGGAACGAATACTACGCAGGCAGGGCGGCTCTTCCAGCGCGCCTTGCTGACAGCGACGGAACGTGGGTTAGGAAGAGGGGAGACGCCGATCTTTCCAATTCAAATCTTTAAAGTCAAACAAGGCATCAACCTGTCACCGACAGACCCGAACTACGATTTGTTTCAACTTGCTACCCGCGTGACAGGAAAACGACTGTTTCCGAACTTTGCGTTTCTTGATGCACCATTCAACCGTCAGGAGCAACCAGGGGGAGCCGAAGTCGCGTACATGGGATGCCGGACCCGTGTGTTTGAAGATCGTGGAGACATCCCGTCCGTTACAGGGCGAGGGAACTTATCGTTTACGAGCATCAATCTCGTCCGTTTGGCACTTCAGAGTCAAACCGTCGATCAAATGTTCGAAGCCGTCCAAGAGACGACAAGACTTGCATGCCGGCAACTCATTGCGCGTTATGAGTTCCAGGCAAGTCGAACAGCTGACGCGTTTCCATTTTTATATCAACATGTCTGGAAAGACGGTGAGATGCTAAAAAGTACGGATCAGGTGGGTCAGGTCCTCAAGCACGGGACGTTAGCGGTCGGCTTCATCGGTCTCGCGGAATGTTTGACCGTTTTGACGGGCAATCATCATGGGTATTCCGAACTGGCGCACCAGATTGGTATTGCCTTGATTCAAGCGATGCGAACGGTCATCGACAACTATGGCGAGATGACGGGATTGAACTTCAGTTTACTGGCAACTCCAGCTGAAGGGTTATCAGGTAAGTTCACACGTCGTGATGCTAGTGACTTCGGTGAAATCAAAGGAGTGACCGATCAGCCGTATTACACGAATTCCTTTCATATCCCTGTCGATGCGCCCGTAACGATCCGTGAAAAGATTCAACTCGAAGCACCGTTTCATGCATTATGTAATGGTGGACATATCACCTATGTCGAGACAGATGGCGCCCTTGCCGGAAATCCACAAGCGATTGAAGACATCGTTCGTTTGATGGCGGAAGCTGGAATCGGCTATGGGTCAATCAATCATCCCGTCGATCGTTGTCTTGATTGTCGAACGGAGCAGACGATCGAGGATCAGTGTCCGGTTTGCGGAAGTAGATCGATCGAACGGATTCGACGCATCACAGGATATCTCGTCGGTACACTGGACCGTTGGAATGAGGCAAAACGGGCTGAAGAGCAGAATCGGGTGAAGCACGATGTTACGCGTTCTTTCCCTTCATCCTGATTCTGTCGTTGATGGACCCGGTTTGCGAACGGTCCTGTTTCTTGCCGGTTGTCCACACCACTGTGTCGGCTGTCATAATCCGTCCTCCTGGGACCCGACAGGTGGAGTGGAGTGGAGGATTGAAGAAACAGTTGAACGGATTCAGGCGATCGGAAATCGTCGTTTGACATTGTCCGGTGGGGAGCCGATGCTTCAAGCGGCAGCACTTGTGCAACTACTTGAACGACTTGGACCAGACTATGACGTCATTTTATATACTGGCTATGTACTAGAGGAAATCTTAAGACGTCAACGATGGTATCCACTAATACTGCGACTAGATGGACTCATCGATGGTCCGTTCATCCTGTCGAAACTCGACCGAACGACACGTTTTCGGGGCAGCACGAATCAACGAATCTACGATCGACAGCAACTGCAAAAAAGAGTGTTACACGAAAACAAAAACTCCCCCGTCTGAATAGACAGGGGAGAGTCAGATCATGCATATTTTTGTTCTTGATCGACGGATTCGACGACTGCAAGTGTCGTCGTCCGTCGTTTTTTGATGAAGAACGATAAAATCAATGCCGCGAGTGCAAGTAACGTCGCGATGAAGAACGTATCGTTGATCCCTTCGATCATCGCCTGCATCTGTAACCATTCCGGATTAGCGGCTTCAGGTTGTGAAGCGAATTCCGGAACGTGATGTTTCGTCCGCGATGTCATGATCGTCACGAGCAGACCTGAACCGATCGCACCCGATACTTGTGACAACGTATTGTTCAATGCCGTACCGTGGGGCGTCAAGTGTTGCGGAATATGGTTCAATCCGTTCGTCATGACCGGCATCATGACCATCGAGATTCCAAGGAAACGTAGCGTATACATGATGACGAGGAACGCGTATGACGTATCCGCAGCTAGCTGACTGAACGAGAACGTCGTCAAGACCGTCAGTGATAAGCCGATGATCGCAAGGAACCGGGCACCGAATCGGTCGAACAGACGACCTGTGATCGGTGACATGATTGCCATGACGATCGCCCCCGGTAACATCAAGAGACCAGAGTGAAACGGTGAGATACCCCGAATCGTCTGGATATAGATCGGCATCAAGATCATTGCGGAGAACATCGACATGTTCAGGACCATCGAAATTCCTTGCGATAAAGCGAACATCGGATAACGGAAAATCCCGAACTCAAGCATCGGTTCTTCGAGCATGAATTGACGTATAATGAAGGAAGTCAGACTAATCACACCGATGATCAATGATCCGATGACCGTCCAAGATCCCCATCCGGCAGAACCAGCGGAACTAAATCCATACAGCAAACCACCGAAACCGAAGCTTGAGAGAACGAGTGAAAACAAATCGAGTTTGAGTGTGCTACGAACTGTCTCTTTTTTCAACAAGAAAGCACCCGTGAACAGTACGAGTAATGCGATCGGTGTAACGAGATGGAACAACATCCGCCACTCATAATGTTCAAGAATCCAGCCGGACAATGTGGGGCCGATGGCTGGGGCGAACGTGATGACAAGTCCGAAGATCCCCATTGCTTGTCCGCGTTTCTCGATCGGGAAACCGGTCAAAAGAACATTCATTAATAATGGCATCATGATCGCAGAACCTGACGCCTGCATCATCCGCGCGCCGAGTAGAAGCGGGAAGACGTGTGCTTGTCCAGCGATGATCGTACCGAGTGAGAACAGCGTCATCGCCGTCAAGAACAGTTGACGTGTCGAAAACTTCTGGACAAGGAAGGCTGACGTCGGAATCATGATTCCGTTGACGAGCATATAGCCCGTCGTCAACCACTGGGCGGTGCTTGCCTGAATACCGAATGATCCCATGATCGACGGTAAGGCGATATTAAGTAACGTTGAGTTCAGGACCGCAACGAACGCACCTGCCATAAGGACAGTTAAAATTAAATAAAGTCGTGATGATTGCTTGCTTGATTGCATTTCGTTATGCTCCTTTTGTACTACGAGTCTAAAATGTTAGACTTGAATTCTATGACTAACTTGGCTATCTTACCAGGCTAAGTCGAATGAATTCAAATTATTTGCTTCATACACTAAAATAAGTGATTGTTAAACCATTGCAATCATTTGAACAGAAAAGGACAAGACCATGAATCCAAAAAAGAAACAACTTCTAGATGCCGCCTATCAGCTATTCGTCGAAAAAGGATATCAATCGACGTCCATCCAGGACATTCTTGAGCACAGTAACGTTTCCAAAGGAACGTTCTATAACTACTTCTCCTCTAAAAATGAATTATTCATCGATGTATTCAATACCGTCTTTGAAAAGATGCGGACAGCGCGCAAGGAAATTCTCGTCGGACGAGATGTCTCGGATTATGAGACGTTCATTCAACAAGGTAACTGTTACTTGGAACTGATGCAAAAATATAAATTGTATACGTTGTTCGAAGAGGCGATTGCTTCAAATGAAAAAGAACTAAAGACATTCATGGAGAATAACCGTCTTCTCGAGATCGAATGGACGTTTGAACGATTACGTGATTTATTCGGTCAGACGAAAGAACCGTATCTTCTAGATTTAGCGGTCATTTATACAGGGATGTTGCAATATGCGATGTACTTCTTCCGTCAATCCGAACCGAACACACAGCCGGAACGGGTCGTCCGTTACGTATTCAATCGATTGACGCATCTCGTCGAAGACGTCAGTCGGACGGAAGAACAGTTGATTCCGCCGCGCTTCCTATCCGTTTGGCTCGACCGTCCACAAGATGAAGTCGTCATTCGGAAGGATTTGTTCGAGAAGACGAGTGCGCATATGAAACGCTTGATTACCCTGTCATCGATTTCCGATGAATCGAAGGAAGCCCATGAAGAGGTTCTTGATTTCATCTATGAAGAACTACTCGAACGGAAGAAACCAAAAATTCATCTTCTACGCCGTGCACTCGAGACGATGGACGAAGATCCGGTCTTTGCGGGTCAGGAAATCATGGCGACCTATAAGGCGATGGTCGATGAGATTGCCCGTGTGCGGACCAGAACTTCCTAAAAAGGTTGTTTTTTGAAACTAATCGGATTACACTGAGACCATTCATGTTAGAAAAGGGGTCTCAATCATCATATGTTTACTCAATGGAAAAAAGAGTGGTTCCTGCAACCAAAAGCGGATTTGCTGTCCGGAATCGTCGTTGCCTTGGCACTCGTTCCGGAAGCAATCGCGTTTTCGCTGATTGCTGGCGTTAATCCGATGGTCGGTTTATACGCTTCCGTCATCATTGCGATCGTCATCTCGATTGCCGGCGGTCGTCCCGGAATGATTTCAGCTGCGACCGGTGCGATGGCACTCGTCGTTGTCCAGCTCGTCAAGGACCATGGTGTCGATTATTTACTAGCTGCCGGTATCCTTGCCGGAATTCTACAAATCGCGTTCGGATTTTTAGGAATTGCTAAGTTATTACGGTTCATTCCTCGATCCGTCATGGTTGGATTCGTCAATGCTTTAGCGATTTTGATTTTCTCGGCACAACTGCCGCAGTTCGAAGGACAGAACTGGATCATGTACGCAATGGTCGCCGCATCACTCGCCATCATCTTGTTATTCCCACGCGTGACGAAAGTGATCCCGGCACCACTCGTTGCGATCACGATCATGACAGTGTTGACGGTCGTCTTCTCACTTGATACACGAGTCATCGGGGACATGGGGCAAATCGAAGCGGCGTTACCAAGCTTCTTCCTGCCGAATGTTCCGTTCTCGCTTGAGACGCTCCAAATCATCTTCCCGTATGCTTTGTCACTTGCATTCGTTGGGTTGATCGAATCGTTGCTGACAGCACGAATCGTCGATGAGATGACGGATACGACGTCGAACAAAGCGATGGAATCACGCGGACAAGGAATTGCGAACATCATCGCAGGTATGTTCGGTGGCATGCCGGGCTGTGCAATGATCGGTCAATCGGTCATCAATGTCACGTCGGGTGGGCGTGGTCGCTTGTCGACGTTTACAGCAGGTGTGTTTTTAATGCTGTTGATGTTCACGATGAATGATCTATTGATGACGATTCCGATGGGAGCACTCGTCGGCGTCATGTTCTTCGTCTCGTATGCGACGTTTGACTGGGGATCATTCAAGATGCTCAAGACGTCACCGAAGAGTGATTCTGCTGTCATGCTCGCAACCGTTCTCGTCACCGTATTGACGAACGATTTATCAATGGGTGTTCTTGTCGGAATCTTGCTTGCTGCGTTATTATTCGCGTCAAAAATTTCTCGTATTCAAGTCGAGCGCAAGGAGCAAACAGATCGAGTCCGTTATACGATTCGTGGACCATTGTTCTTCGCATCGACGACAGCATTTGCAGAACAGTTTCAGCTCGAAACTGATCCATCGTCTGTCATCACGCTCGATTTCTCAGCGTGTCACTTGTTTGATGATTCCGCTATCGAAGCGATCGAAAACGTCGTCTTGAAATACGAACGACTTGGCAAAAAAGTTGAACTCGTTGGATTGAACGAAGAGTCGCAGGCTCTTGTTGATCGACTAGCTCAGCGGATTGCGTAACGAATTTTATAAAAGGGGTGGCATTCCTAGGTACATTGGGAATGCCACCTCTTTCTATTGTCTCGACGAGTCATATACGCACTATGTATCCAATAATTGTATGATGTGATAAGGTGTAAGCTATTAAAAAAGAAAGTTATTATGAACTAACGTTAAAAACTTTAATTCAACTCACTTTAATAAGTAAACGAGGTTCACTAAATGAAAAATTACCATTTGAATAGAATACTCAATTTAAGGACAGTCGAAGCATATTTTTTGAGAGATGGTTATTTAACACCACCTATGTATTGCCTAATACTCATTGACTATCAACGTCCTAGCACTATTGACGATTTTCCTTATTTAAAAAATATTGATGGAATCTCGGAAGACGACTTTGGATATGATAATTTTATAAAAGCAATCATTATTTCACCTGAGGAAGTTACTCAAGAAACGTATGATGAATTATGTACCGTGGCAGGTGGTTTTTTAGAGGATAAAGAAGAGTGTCGATGGAATTTGGATATTGAAGTTATTGGTAATTTCAAACATAAAAATAATTTGGATGACATTTTTCCTTTACTCCAAAATGTATTAGAAAAATACAAGTGTCCTATAAATATTCATCATATTCCTATAGAAAAATTTAACTTCTTATCACAGGAATAAATGAGTATGATGTTTTAACATTCAAACCTACTACTCGTCCGATATGATTTATAAGATATCTATATGATCTTCATCTGTTGAAACGAACTAAAAGTCAAAGAATGACTGAATACCATGTATGAATTATGTTTTATCACTAAAAATAATAGCAAAACGATTTGAGGATTGAACATGTGCTGGAGAGGATAAGTGCGACGTGCTTTCAGTTTCGCTATACTAGAAACAAAAGGGGGCATTTAGGATGAAATGGTTTCGATTTGAGCAAGAAGGAAAAGTAGGTATCGGGGTTGAACGGGATGGCTCTACATATGATGTGACGGCACAAGTCTATACGGATTCATTGTTTGAAGTGATTTCACGTGAGTTCGATGTTGATCTTGATTTAGATATCGCGCCACTACTTAAAGGGGATGTTCGAAAACTGGCACCGTATATTCCGGCACGAAACGTCATCTGTGTCGGCAAGAACTACGCCGATCATATCAAGGAGATGGATACGGCGGGAGCGGGGAAATTCGTCTTGTTCACGAAAGCACCGACGTCGATCGTTGGTCCGTTCGAATCGATCGAACGGCATGCGGATTTGACACAGCAACTGGATTATGAAGGTGAACTCGCCATCATCATCGGCACGACGGGGCGTGATCTGACACCTGAGAATGCACTTGATCACGTGTTTGGCTACAGTATCGTCAATGATTTGACAGCGCGGGACTTACAAAAAGAACACGTCCAGTTCTTCCGTGGCAAATCACTCGATGGGTTCTGTCCGTTCGGACCGGTCATCGTCTCAGCGGACAGCTTTGATCCGCATGACGTCCTTGTCGAGACGCGTGTGAACGGGGAACTCCGTCAATCGGGATCAACGGCCTTGATGTTGCGTGATGTCGTAACGATTTTAGTTGAAGTGTCACACGGGATGACACTTGAAGCAGGGGACATCATTGCGACAGGCACTCCGGCTGGTGTGGGTCACGGCATGAAACCACCGGTCTACCTTCAGACAGGAGATGTCGTCGAAGTATCGATTGAAGGAATCGGTCGCTTGCAAAATGAAGTACAGTGAACGAAGATGACTGAAATGACCGATTTTCATTCACCACTTTCCAAGTTGCTTTGGAAAGTGGTTTTTTATTTTGTGAAAATCATTAATAATTTAAAAAATGATTGATTCTAACCAATAAAACAGTCATAAAATGACCGTTTTTGATGTATAATGAAACTATAAGAACGGTTTCATGTCGAAAAAAGTCGTATTTTGAACGTTTTATAAAGAATTTATATAAGTTTTGAACGTTTTTGATTGATTTTTAGATGTAAACGCTTTATATTAAAGATGCGGAGGGAAACCTTATGTTAACGAAAAAACGCCATCAACTCATCCTTGAGCTTTTAGCCCGAGAAGAAGTCGTCAAGATGCAAAAGATCGTCGAACAAACCGGTGCGAGTGAATCCACGATTCGTCGGGATTTATCACAACTCGAGACAGCAGGTCATCTGCGTCGGGTGCACGGGGGCGCGACAGCGAACCATTTGCAAATTGAAGAACCGAGTTATTTCGAGAAGAGTGACCAACACGTCGAAGAGAAGGAACGGATCGCGCGAGCGGCTGCCGATCTGATCGAAGACGGGATGTATGTCTATCTCGATGCCGGAACGACGACGCTTGCCATCGTTCCGTATCTCGAAGAGAAGGCGATTACGGTCGTAACGAACAGTCTTCCTCTAGCGAACACGTTACTCTATCACCGTATCCCGACGTTCGTCGTCGGAGGGCAACTCAAGCATTCAACGCAAGCACTCGTCGGTTACAACGCACGTGAAGGAATGTTGATTTACCATTTTGATGTCGCGTTCCTTGGGATGAACGGTGTTCATCCGGCACAAGGCTTCACGACACCAGATCCGGAAGAGGCACTCGTAAAGAAGACAGCGATCGAATTAGCAAAACAATCGTATGTACTCGTCGATGAGACGAAGCTGGATGCGATCAGTTTCAGTCGTGTGGCGTCCTTGCAAGCGGCGACGATCATCACGACGACATCCAGTGAGCAAGAAGCGAAATACAGTCAATACACAGAGGTGGTGAACGCGAAATGATTTATACACTGACACTCAACCCATCCATCGACTATTATGTCACGTTACCGGTATTTGAGGCAGGACAAGTCAATCGTGTCGAACAGGCGGAAAAAGTGGCCGGAGGGAAAGGGATCAACGTCTCTCTCGTCCTAAAAAACTATGAGGTGGAAACACAAGCACTCGGATTCCTTGGAGGAAGTACCGGACAATTCATTCGGACGGAACTCGAGAAACGAGGCGTGTTGACGGACTTCACACCGATTCAAGATGAGACGCGAATCAACGTAAAGATTCGCGCCGATCAAGAATCTGAGCTGAATGCAGCGGGACCGAAGATTCAACCGGAAGAGCTGGAGCATTTATTATCCCGATTCAAGACGATGGAAGCCGGTGACATCGTCGTCTTCGCAGGTAGTATCCCAAGCAGTCTGCCGCATGATCTCTATCGTCATATCGCGACGATCCTGAATGAACGGAACGTCCGCTTCGCTGTCGATACGACGAAGGAAGCGATGCTTGAAGTCTTACCGCTCGGTCCATTTTTAATCAAGCCGAATCACCATGAACTCGGTGAAATCTTCGACGTCGAGATTACGTCGAAGGAGATGGCCGTTCCATACGCCCAACAGCTCGTCGAGCGAGGTGCCGAGAACGTCGTCATCTCATTTGCAGGAGACGGAGCACTGCTTGTCAATCGTGAAGGTGCCTATACGGCAAACACACCGGCAGGGAAGCTCGTCAATTCCGTCGGTGCTGGAGATTCACTCGTCGCTGGATTCGTCGCCAGCCACGCGCTCGGTAAATCACCAGAAGAAGCGTTCCGCTATGCGGTGACGACTGGTAGCGCGTCTGCTTATTCCTTTGGTCTTTGTACGAAGGAAGATATCGATCGTCTCATCAAAGACGTCAACGTCGTTGAACTCATTCAATCCTAAAAGGAGTGTGACTACTCATGAAAATTACTGATCTCTTGACACGTGATACGATTCAGCTCGATTTACAAGCGTCATCTAAAGCCGCTGTCATCGATGAACTCGTCAACGTCCTCGATCGGGCAGGAAAACTGAACGATCGCTCGGCATATAAAGAAGCGATTCTCGCACGGGAAGCGCAAAGTACGACAGGTTTAGGGGAAGGCATTGCCATTCCACACGCAAAAACAGCAGCAGTCAAAACACCAGCGATCGCTTTCGGTCGTTCGGCAGGTGTTGACTACGAAGCACTCGATGGTCAACCAAGTCGGTTGTTCTTCATGATCGCAGCGGGTGAGAACGCAGATAATGCGCACCTTGAAACACTTTCGAAACTATCGGTTTATCTGATGGATATGAACTTCCGCGATACGATCCTTGCGGCTAAAACGAAAGACGAAGTCATCGCAGCAATCGAAGCGAAGGAACGTGAAGAAGAAGGTCCAGTTGACGTCTCAAGCGACAACGTTGACCAAGACGCACCGTACATCCTCGCTGTCACAGCTTGTCCGACAGGGATTGCACACACGTATATGGCGGCTGATGCCCTTCGCCAAAAAGCAGAAGAGATGGGTGTCCGAATCAAAGTCGAGACGAACGGATCGACAGGCGTCAAGAACGGTTTGACACAACAAGACATCAACGATGCGACAGCGATCATCGTCGCTGCGGATAAAGCGGTTGAGATGGATCGTTTCAACGGGAAACACGTCGTTGAAGTACCGGTCGCACAAGGAATTCGTAAACCACAAGAATTAATTAACCGTGCCGTCAAACAAGACGCACCTGTATACAAAGCGAGCGGTTCAAGCGAAAGTTCAAAACCAGCGCGTGGTGGATTCTACAAACACTTAATGAGTGGGGTATCCGCAATGTTGCCACTCGTCGTCGCTGGTGGTCTCTTGATTGCGATCAGCTTCTTCTGGGGAATCAACTCTGCGAACCCGGATGATCCGTCATACAACGAGTTCGCTGCTCAGTTAATGTCGATCGGGAAAGCTGCATTCGGTCTCTTGATTCCGATCCTCGCCGGATTCATCGCGATGTCGATCGCTGATAAACCAGGTCTTGCTCCTGGTCTGATTGCTGGTTTCCTTGCAAGCAACGGTAATGCTGGTTTCCTCGGTGGATTGATTGCCGGTTTCCTTGCTGGTTACGTCGTGCTCTTGCTCGTTAAAGTCCTCAAAGGTCTCCCAGCAGCACTTGAAGGAATCAAACCAGTCTTACTCTATCCATTGTTTGGTTCATTCATCACAGGGATGATCATGTTGCTCGTCATCAATGAGCCGATCGCGAAGTTCATGACATGGCTCACGGATTCGTTGAACGGGCTCAGCGGTGGGAACGCAATCCTCCTCGGTATGCTCGTCGCAGGTATGATGGCAATCGACATGGGTGGTCCAATCAACAAAACAGCATATGTTTTCGGTACAGCTGCTCTTACAGCAGGTAACACGGAAGTCATGGCAGCCGTCATGGCAGGTGGGATGGTTCCACCACTTATCGTGGCTTTCTCATCAACATTATTCGCACGTAAGAAATTCACACCGCAAGAACGTGAAGCAGGCATCGCTGCTTACGCAATGGGTGCATCGTTCGTCACAGAAGGTGCGATTCCATTCGCAGCAGCCGATCCACTCCGCATCATTCCTTCAAGCGTCATCGGTTCAGCTATCGCTGGTGCATTGACGATCGTCTTCGGCGTCTTGCTCCCAGCACCACACGGCGGTATCTTCGTCTTCCCGTTACTTGATGGTCCATCAGGTACGGTCATGGCAATCGTCGGTTACGCGGGTGCGATCCTCATCGGTTCACTCGTCGGTGCGGCAATCCTATCCTTCCTCAAAAAACCACTTGTTGACCAATCGGTCGCGAAAGCGGAAATGACAGAAGGAACAGGTACGAAAGCATCATAATTCATCTAAATCCTCTCCGTTTTCAAGCGGAGGGGATTTTTTGTTGAATTTTGACGGCTAACGGTGAAGAATAGAGGGCATACTGAATAAGAAGGAGGGATGGACATGGGTGGACAATCCTTACAAATCGGACCACGGACCATCAAGACAGGTCTTGCGGTCATCTTGGCGCTGTTGATCAGTAATCTGTTCAACCTCAGCCCGATCCTGCCTGCAATCTCGGCAGCGACGACACTCCTGCCTTCGGTCTATCAGACATGGAAACAATTTCTCGAGGAAGCAGAGGCCAACTTGATTGGTGCCTTTTTGACGTTACTCGCACTTTGGATTTTAGGGGATAAACCAGCCAATCCGCTCGCGATCGGAATCGTCATCATGGCAGCAATCTCGATTTTGCTAGCCTTTGGTTTCGGGCGGACGATTCCACACGTCGTTTTGATGATCATCGTCATTCTCGAAAGTGTGGCGACAGCGACCGAGCCACTTTGGCAAGTCGTCCTGATCCGTTACTTGCTCGTCATGCTCGGGATCGGCTGTGCGCTTGGCATCAATGCGCTGATCTTCCCGCCGCGCTACGGCAATGTCTACTATCAAAAAGCGACGAAACTCTTCGAAAAGCTGCTCGTCGTCACGCGAGCGATTGCCTTCGAAGGCAAGGTCGCCCCATATCGGGCGGCAATCGATAAAATGTCAAATTCGCTCCTTGAGACACAAAACTTGTTCAACCTACACAAGGAAGAGATTCGAGGAACGCGTCAGAAGCACGCCTCGCTCTTACGGAACCTCTTGATTCTCAAACATATGCAATCGTGCCTCGAACGTGGTGTCGCGACGGCAGAGCGCTTCAGAGAGCGAGAGAAGGCCCTTGACTCGATTGCGGACGATCTTCGGAGTGAATTGTTTTATCACTTGATGCATATCGCCCAGCGACAAGAGAAGGTCTTGCTGACATATGATCTCTTGTTGACGGAAGAACCACTCGCAATGGAGGATCTCGTCAAAGAGAACATCGCCTTCGTTAAGCACTCTTTCCTTGACCGCGATGAACTCGAGGAAGAAGTCATCATGGAAATCTTACCGATCGTCGTTTCGATGAATGAGTGGATCCAAGAGCTTGAAGCATTCGAAAAACGGCTCAATGGTGCGCTTCGTCGTCATATCACATCACTGACGATCGAACAAAAATCAGTCCGTGATAAAACATTTAATCGATTTAAACGTAAAAAAGCCATTGACGAAAGTAAAAAGTAAGCGTATAGTCCTCCTTAACGATACTTTACTTGCTAAAAGCATAACAGTATAACAGCATAACAGAACGAAAGATTAAGCGATGATGAAACCGAAGTAAAGACCATCTCCCTGTTTCAGAGAGCACGTGGCGCTGCGAACGTGTACACAGATGGTGTTGAATTACAGTTTCTGAGCTTCTTGCGTAAGCGAGCGGAGCACACCGTTATCCCAATCATAAGTGACTCAGTCGATGACTGGGTAATCAGGGTGGTACCGCGGCTTTCGTCGCCCCTGTCGAACAATATGTTCGGCAGGGGCTTTTTTGTTATCTCACATTCATTCAAGGGGGAACTCATATGTCTACACCAATCATTCCAAGTCATTTACGTCCACACGTCGCACCACAGCACTACGAAGACTACACGCCAACGGATCATGCCGTTTGGAGATACGTCATGCGACTGAATTTAAATACGTTACAAGATACAGCACATCCGGCATACCTCGAAGGGCTTGCTGCATCGGGCATCAGCCCGGAACGGATTCCGGACGTGCGTGAAATGACAGCGAACCTAAGCTGTGGAGGCTGGGGAACAGTCGCTGTTGATGGTCTCATTCCTGGCGTCGCCTTCTTCGATTTCCAAGGGCACGGACTCTTGCCGATCGCGACCGACATTCGGAAGGTCGATAACATTCTCTACACACCGGCGCCAGATATTTTGCATGAAGCAGCGGGGCACGCGCCAATCTTGATGAATCCGGTCTACGCGGAATTCGTTCGACGCTTCGGTGAGATCGGGGCACATGCCTTTAATCATAAAGCCGAGCATGACGTGTTCAAGGCACTAAAGAAATTGACGATTGTCAAAGAGAGCCCGTTCTCGACGCCAGCCGACATCGAGCAAGCTGAAGTCGAACTCGCGGAGACACGGACACACGTCAAAGGAATTTCGGAAGCGAACGAAATCTCACGTCTGTTCTGGTGGACGGTTGAATTCGGTCTGATTGGTAATATCGACAACCCACAAATCTACGGGGCAGGTCTTTTATCATCCGTCGGTGAAAGTCGCCACTGCTTAACGGACGCGGTCGTCAAACATCCATTCTCACTTGAAAAAGCACTTGCAACGAAACATGACGTGACGAGCATGCAAAAAGAACTCTTCGTTTGTGAATCGTTCGAACAACTCCGCGATGCACTTGAAGAATTCGCACAGTCGATGTCTTACATCCGCGGTGGCATCCACGGACTAACAAAAGCGGTCGAATCGGGTAACCTGTCAACGCTCGTCTTCGACAGTGGTCTCTCGCTCGTCGGTGTTCCTGAAACGCAAGAGATTCACGATTCGCTTCATCTCGTCAAACTAACAGGTCCGACAGCGCTTGCTGCGAACGGCGAAGTGTTGACAGGTCAAGGACTTGCAGATCATCCGGAAGGCTTTACACTCCTTCACGGCAAGGAATTGAACGAAGTATTGATGCAAGTCAAAGTCGGTGAACGTCTCGACTGGGCGGAAGGAAATGTTCGCGTCACAGGGGACATCACAGCGATTCAAAACGTCAATGGAAATCGGGCGCTCGTCGTCTTAGAAGCAGCGACGCTTGCAAACGACGGGAAAACGATGACGATGGACCGGATGGAATTGATCGTCGGTGACATCACGTCAGCATTCCCGGGAACGGAAGTTGAAGCACTGAAGCCGATTCCGGAAACGGTCGAGTTCGAACGAATCGAACGTCCGTTGACAGCGGCTGATCCGATCTTCGAAGTCGTCCGCGAGATTCGCGAAGGTCGTGCCGGACGAGAACGGTTACCGCAACTGATCGATCAGACACTCGTCCAGTTACCGGACGCTTGGTTACTCCGTCTTGAATTACTCGAGTTAGCGGATGAAGTCGATCAACCACGTCTGATTGCAGATCTCGAGCGCTTAAAAGCGACATCTGAGCAGCGAGATGAATTGATCACGCGTGGGATGGCCTTACTCGACGTCGTTCATCAATGAGTCGAACTCCGGTTCTGAACCTGTTAGAATGGAGACATTCGGTAAAAGGGGATGATCGGTTATGACAAATTATTATCAAGACGTAAAGGAATTCCACCGTGTGTTTTCACACCCTGGCGCAACGACGCCAACACCTATGACGGTCAATCGTGGAATCAAACGCTCGACCTGGACGGCAGAAGAAGCGGTCGTTGAGTTCCTGCATCAATCGGCGACGAGTGAAGCAGAATTTCTCGAAGCAATCGAACGTTTCAAGTCAGGACTTGATACAGCGGTCGAAAAATCGCTTCAGATGAAACAACCCGAAACAGATGTCGAACGGCTCGTCGGACAAGGGGATGCCTTGACGGACGCCCTCTACTTCATCATGGGAAGCTTCGTTGAGATCGGGCTTGATCCGGCTCCATTGTTCGAGATCGTCCAGCGTGCGAACATGGCGAAGCTTGGACCGGACGGAAAACCAATCTTCCGGGAATCGGACCAAAAGGTCATGAAACCGGAAGGCTGGCAACCACCGGAACCACAATTAGAAGCAGAAGTGCGTCGGCAAATCGCTGTAGCTTCGAGTTCGTCGAAAGCGTGATTCATGACGATAAAAAAAGAGGGATGACTGGTCTGCGAACCGGTCATCCCTCTCTTGTTGTATTTATTCACTTTTGACTTGATAACGCGATAAATCGAGTTGACGGGCGGTCAGGAACTCGACCCCTTCTGCTTCAAGTGCCAGTCGCTGTTCATCGCCTTCAAGCGATAGTTTTCCGCCAGCAGCGAGCACGCGGTGCCACGGTAGACGTTCCGTCGTACTCATGCTGTGAAGAATCCGCGCTACTTGTCGTGCGCTACGCGGATGACCGGCGAGTCGAGCGACTTGCCCGTACGTCATGACCCGACCAGCAGGGATTGAACGGATGATGGTCAGGACATCTTGCGTGAACGGTGTCATGACTCGTCAGAAGCGACGACATACTGTTGAATCTTATCGTCTTCATCAAAGCCGATCGTCACATCGATGATGCCTTGTTGCAGGCGAATCTGGAGTTCGAGACGGTCCTTGATATCGTCCGCTTGTGCGATCGTCAACGTCGGGTCGACTTCAATCTCGACTTCGACGTGGAAATGATCGCCTTCCTTAATGACTTCTAGTTTACTAATGTCCTTGACGTCAGGGTCCTTCATGATTAGTCCGCCGAGACGTGCTGCCATCGTCTCATCGGCTTCACCCAGTGCACCAGCTGCGTTTTGCAGGAAGACATTCCCGACGACGTAAAACATCATCAGTCCGATGAGGATCGAAGCAATTCCTTCTGCCTGATGGAACGGTGTCACATGCGAGATGATGACGGCGAGCATCGCGACGACGCCACCAGCCGTTGCGACCAAATCTTCTAGGAACACAAGGCGTGTGGCTGGTTTCGCTTGTTTGAGTGAGCGGAAGCTGTCAAGAATCAAGCGTGGTCCTTTCGAGTCCAACTTCGCATCGTGCGCGATCTCTTGCATCGCTTTAACAAATACGCCACTCTCTAAGACGACACCGACGAACAAGACAGACAACGTAATCCAAAAGCCAGTTGATTCTGTCGGTTCGATGATGTGGGCGATCCCTTCATGAATCGTCTCGTACGCCATGATACCGACGAAGAGGATGGCACCGAGCAAGACGAGATTGACGAGACGACCGAAGCCGTTCGGGAAACGTTTCGTCGGTGCCTTTTTACTGAGGGCAGAACCGATGAAGACAAAAAATTGGTTAGCAGCGTCCCCGAGCGTATGCATCATCTCCGCGAACATTGCGACATTTCCCGTCAGGACGTAGGCAATTGCCTTGATGATGGCGATGACGGAGTTAACGATGCCTGCCGTCAGCGCCGACCGGTTTCCCCGGCGTAATAACGTAAAAAATTCTCCCATGATTGTACTCCTTTTAGTTAAGTTACATATTAGTTCATTTTATTATGTTACATCATTTTGAGAAAAACGACTATCTTCACACGAAAAAACCCACGCAAGCTGCGCGGGTTTAACTCGTCAAGACAAGTCGACTGTTTTATTGATTTCGTTCTCATCGTCCTTGCCGACGACTTTCTTCAAGACTTGTTTGACGGACTTCGTCGTGTTTCCCGTTTCCCAGTATTCAGCAGCTTCCGTGTTGACCTTGATCAAGACGACTTTCGGATCTTCGTATGTCGTTCCAAGGTATGCTTCGTAGCGTGGACTCCAGAGCTCTTTTTTTCGTTCGATGTCTTCGACGAGTTCTGCTGTCCCACGAATCGAGACGTATGATTTGTCGACGTACGCGACGTTAACGCTCGGATTCTTAAGTAGTTCTTGGTACTTGTCTGTTTCTTTTGAAGTGAGGAACCAGAGGTCGCCATCAAATTCGATATCCTGTGTCTGCATCGGACGCGATACGAGTCCTTCTGCTGAAATCGTCGTCAGCATCGCTGTTTCGATTTTATCAATCAGTTTCTTGACCGTTTCGACTGCTTCTTGATTCGTAGTATGGGTTGACATGTAACTCCACCTCATTCGTTAGATTTTTATGCTCACTTAGGCATTGTTCCCTGAATTTCAAAATGAAAACGTCCCCATGATAAAAAGAAGCAGTTTCGTTGCACCGTACAACGAGGAGGCGTACAGTGTAGGTACGCATTCGAAAGAAAAAGGAGAGACATACATGAAACTTAGTATTTTAGACCAATCCCCGGTCTCTAAAGGACAATCGCCATCTGATGCCTTACACGAAACGGTCGAGCTCGCGAAAATCGCGGACGAACTCGGCTACCATCGCCTGTGGGTATCCGAACACCACTTCGCTAAAACATTGGCTGGTTCAAGCCCGGAAGTCTTGATCGCTTACATGGCGGCAGTGACGAAACAGATTCGCCTCGGTTCAGGCGGTGTCATGCTGCCGCATTACAGTGCTTATAAAGTCGCGGAGAACTTCCGTGTCCTTGAAGGGCTTGCACCGAACCGGATCGACCTTGGACTCGGTCGGGCACCAGGCGGTATGCCGCTTGCGACACGTGCGTTGCAAGAAGGATCGTCGCCACGTTTTGGTGGAGCCGATTACGGCGAACAACTCGATGATCTCGTCGATTACTTGAAAGACGGAGCACCTGCCGGACACCGGTTCGCGGGACTCGTCGCAACACCAGAAGTCGATACGACACCAGAAGGTTGGTTGCTTGGATCAAGTGGGGGTAGTGCCTTGAACGCTGCGCAACGCGGATTCGGATTTGCCTTTGCCCACTTCATCAATGGACAAGGTGGACAAGAAGTGATGGATTACTACCGTCATAACTTCATGGCGACGTCGTTCAATGAGACACCACAAACGCTCGTCTCGATCTTCGTGACGTGTGCTGAAACGACGGAAGAAGCAGAACGGTTAGCTTCAAGCCTGGATCTGTCACTACTCCTACTTGAAAAAGGGGTCTCGTCGACAGGAACGCCAACTCCAGAAGAGGCAGCGGCGTATCCGTATACGTTCCAAGACCAATTCCGGATCGCTGAAAACCGGAAGCGGATGATCGTTGGTAACCCGGAATCCGTTGCAAAACAATTGCAAGAGCTCGCTGATTCCTACGGCACAGACGAAGTAATGATCGCTTCGATGATCGCTGACAAGGAAGCAAAACAACAATCATTGAAATTAATCATGGATGCCGTCAAAGCGACGGTCTGACCGATACGCACGTCCTTTCTCACGAAGTGAGGGAGGACGTGTTTTTTGCGTCTGCTACGGGAATGCTCTCGGATAAGATGTCATTACGAAGTCGGAGGAATCCGAATGATGCTGTACCGAATAAGCCGACTGTACCGACTCCAAGTAGCACGATGATAGATACATGATCACTGAGTAAACCAAACAATAGGGTACCGATTGGCATCATCGCCATTGCAATGGATTCCAGCACACCGATGACACGTCCGAGGTAAGCCGGATCGGTCTGTTTTTGAACGATGAGCTGCAGTGGAATGTTCATCCGTAAGACGAGCATGCCGTCGATGAACAATAGAATCATGAAAAAAGGTAATAGTAGAGCAGATGGAACATAGCCGAGTAGAGCAAGTGCAGGAAGCGCATAACAAGAGGCGATTAAAAAGAGCGACTCGAATATCGTGCGTAACGGACGTTTCACCGTAAAGCGAGGTAAGGCAAGAAGCAACGAAGCGACAAGAAGACCGGCACCGAGTGCGGACTCGACCAGTCCAAACCGAAATGGTGTGAATTGCAGTCGATCGAGCAAAATGATTGGTAACAAGATTTCGAAAGCGACAAAAAAGAAGTTCAGGACAATCGCCATCAGGACGAGTATCGTCAAGACCGGTTGACGGAACAGATAACGGTAGCCCTCTTTAAACTCCGAGACGAAAGACGGAGTATCGGTAGTAGCCAGAGGAGAGGTATCCACTGCAAGAAAGCGGAGGCGGCTATTCCACCAGGCAGCAGAAGCAAACAAGAGGAACGGTAAGATCAAGAATTGCGTGATGGAGACAGTGGCGATAAGAAATCCCGCAACGAGTGGAGCGGTGATCGTTGAGGTCGATTGAATCGTCGAGAAAAGCGCGTTTCCGCGTTGTAACTCATCTTCTTCTACGAGTCGCGGTAACGAGCTTGATAAGGTGACGGATAGGAACGTCGACAGGCTCGTCAAGAGGACACTAGCAACGATGTAATGAACGGTATGTAGAGGGGCTTGTAGCGAATAGAGCAAAAGTCCAAACAAGACGAGTGCACTTAAGCTTTCGGTCATGACGATGATTCGTTTCCGGTTCCAGCGATCAGCGAGGACACCAGCAACCGGTGAGAGTAAAATTCGTGGCACTGATCCTGCAAGCAGGACGAGCGCAAACTGAAAACCAGACGACGTTTCCCGTAAGACGGTCAGTCCAGCGACGAACGTAAAGAGACTAGCCGCAAACAATGAACAAAACTTTCCGAATAAGACACGCTTTAAATTAAATGACATCCTGTCCACTCCTTCAGAGTTAAATTTTATTGAACTTTAGTGTAGAATAAAGGAGTGGAAGAAAAATGTAAAGATAAAGTTCAATAAAATTTAACTTTTATGATAAAAGGAGTGACAAGTGTGTTAGGGGAACGTATCAAACAGATCCGAAAACAGAAAAAAATGACGCAAACGGACGTTGCGACCGGCATCATCACGAAGTCGATGCTCAGTATGGTCGAGAACGGGAAAGCGACACCGTCAGTGCCTGCACTACAGGCGATTGCTAGGCGATTACAAGTGACGGTCGAGGAATTGATGCTCGATCCGCGGGATGTTCGGATGCGGGAACTCCTTGAAACAATCCGTTCACGAGATACCTCATATCATTCGGACGAAAAAGTTCGAGAAATTCTGCATCCGTATTTAGTGCCAGAGACAAACTCTTACTGGCAAGGACAGGTCTTTCAGGAATATGGGGATGCCCTCCGAACGTCTGACCCTGAGCTTGGTTTGACATATTTCGAGAAGGCAGAGCGAGTTTTTCAACAGCTTGGTCGTCAAGATGAACAATTACTTGCCCAAATCGCAAAAGTTTACTTTTTATTCAATCTCAAACGGACGAAGGAAGCGTATGAGCTGATCGAAGCAATGGATATACCACATGAGATTCCACTTGCACCGAAAACCTATTTAAAGCTTCAAATCCTGCGTGCGCTCCGAGCAAGTTTGTTCGATGATCACTACACAGAAGCGATCGCCTTATTGCGTGAAGGGGTTCAGTATATGCGGGAGCAAGATGTCTATTATCATGTCATTTCGTTTCAACGTTTCCTCGGATTGTTTTTATATCTAGAAGGGGAAATCGAACAATCACGGCAAGAGTTTGATCGACTGGAGCAGTTTTTTGCATTTAGTGAAACGACTGCCGTCGGACGAATCGAAGTCGATTTAACGAAAGGACTCATCGCGATTTTTGAAAACGATACAGACGGCATGCAGATGGCGTGGGAAAAACTCGTCACTGTGGCGATTGACGACGCGAAGCATTACATCGGACAACTCGAAGTCCATCTCCTTTTGAACGGCATCGAATTACCGAATCAGACGCTGCAGCAGAGCGTCGATAAGATATGGGAGATGCAAGATGCGTGGCTTGCCGCGAGTGGATTCGACCAAGCGATGATGCTACAGACGCTCGTACTAGCGATGCAACGAGGGATTGGTCAGGAACGGCTGGAGGATGTCATTCGATTGAAGGATGATCTTCAAAGCGAACGACTCAAAGGCGATCTTGAGCGAGAGATACAAGCATTGGTTAAGGTTCAATGACAAAAAAACAGGCATGAGGCGAGTTCGCTTCATGCCTGTTCGTGTAAGGATGTCGTTCTTCTGAAAATCAATAAGACGCAAGCGGCGACGGAAACGATCAAGTGACCGATATAGACGTCTCCCGTCTGGATATAATGCAAGAGCATCGAGCCACCAAAAATCAATAAGGCAAGAAAGAGAAGCCGAACATACAGTGTTTTGTAAGACATGCAGACACATCCTTTCCATATCCAGTATATCCCAAAGTGAAGTGGTAAGACAAAAAACATCCACCCCGAGGGATGGATGAGGAAAGTTTAAAGTGATTTAAAGCCTAATAGTTTTTGCGTCCAGTAACGTTCCGATACACGGCTGATACCTAAAGCAGGTTCATTTGCATGAATGAACTGATCGTTGTTCAGCATGATGCCAATATGTGTCGGACCAGCGGCATAGGTGTTTTCGAAGAAGATGATATCGCCACGCTTCGGTTGACGTAATTTTGATAACTTCGCTCCGAGATACCGATCATCGTTCCAGTAACCGTTGACGTTCGTCCGTCCGACAGCATAGCCAGCGGCATTCAACGTGTAATTCACAAAACCAGAGCAATCGAATCCACCATTGACGGGGCTACTTGATCCCCAGACGTATGGTGTACCAAGATATTGTTGCCCAATCGAGATCGCACGTTCCATCAATGTCGAACCAGGTACGGTCGTCACAGGAGGTGGTGGCGTGACCGGAGGCGTCGTCGTGACGGATCCCGTCGTGATGTAACTCTTCGCAACATAGTAGAGACCCGTTCCAATCTTGATCTGGTACCAGCCGCTATCTTTTCCTGTCGTTTCACCTGTGACATTGACCGTTGAGCCGTGTCCGACTTGCGTGAAGACTTTAGAAGACGTCGAAGGCAATGTGCGGACGTTCAGCCCGGTTGGGGCATTGACGCGATACGTCTTCGAAGCATCAACCGGCGTCACAGAGACTCCGGGAGTCGTTGGTGTTGTTGGTGGCGAAGCTTTTGTTGAAGCTTTGACATAAGTTGAAGCAACATACGCTTCTTTTCCGTCGAGCTTGACTTGATACCACGAATCAACGGCACCTGTGACATCGAGTACTGTCTGATGGGGTAATGTCTTGTAAATTTTTGCGTTCGTTGCTGCAGCAGTCCGTGCGTTCAAGCCTTCCTTCGCATTAACCGTGTAGATCTTCGAGCGATCGACCGCTTTAATGACGTTCTTGACGGGTGTCGTCGTAGCAGGTTTTGACGTAGACGTTACTTTCACTGTCTTTTTATCAACTAATGATGCATGGATAAAAGCTACTTGCTTCTTATACGTGATTTGATACCAATCACCGGATTTTTTCGTAACAGTCAGAACGCTATTTTTTGCCAGTTTTCCGAGTGATTTCGAACTCGTCGTTGCTTGTTGGCGGACGTTGACAGCATCGGTGTTCGTTATGTAGGTCGTCGTTGTCGTAGTCTTTACTGTCGTCGCCTTGACGTATGCTGAAGTGATGAAGGCTGGTTTTGACTGGTAACGGATTTCGTACCAGCTGTTGACCTTCTTGACTGCTGTCAGCTTCGTTCCTTTTTTCAGTGTCGTGATGACCTTCGCGGAAGTCGAGGCAGCCGAGCGAATGTTGACGTTATCCGTCAATGTTAAGGTCGTTGACGCAGCAGAGACCGGTCCAGTTGAACTGATCAAGGCGATCGTCGTAAGAGCGAGAAATGTCTTCTTCACGTGACGTAGCTCCTTCCAAATAGATAGGTAAAAATCGTTGTTACCATTTTGTCATAAAAAGTGCTAATTCCCCTGATTTTAAAATATATTTTTGTTCTAAAAAACTACGCGGTTGTTTTAATAAAAAAATGAATAGCTCGATACAGTATTTTCAAAAAAGTTCGAGTACACTAGAAGTACTCGGAAGGAGGCTACACATGTTACGCCGTTTTTATCAATATTATATCCCGCATAAACGTTTATTTTGGCTTGATTTCATATCTGCCTTATTCGTCGGGGTTTTAGAACTTGCTTTTCCACTCGCTGTCCAGTGGTTCATCGACTCCTTGTTGCCAAACGGTGAGATGAACTGGATCATCCTCGTCAGCGTCGGATTATTAGCACTCTACATCATCAGCACGTTGATGCAGTTCGTCGTCAACTATTTTGGACATAAGCTCGGGATCAATATCGAGACCGATATGCGTCGTCAACTGTTCAGCCATGTGCAGAAACAGTCGTTCCGCTTCTTCGATAATACGAAGACCGGTCATATCATGAGTCGGATCACGAATGATTTGTTTGATATCGGGGAACTTGCCCATCACGGTCCGGAAGATGCCTTCATTGCCGTCATGACATTGCTTGGTGCGTTCTCGATCATGTTGACGATCAACGTACCACTCGCGCTCGTGACGATCATTGCGGTACCGTTTTTGATCTGGCTGATTAGTTATGCGAACGTCCGGATGAATAAATCGTGGGACCGGATGTATGGTAACATCGCGGAAGTCAATTCGCGCGTCGAGGACAGTGTCTCTGGTGTCCGTGTCGTCCAGTCATTCACGAACGAAGCTTACGAAATCGAGCGTTTTGAAAAAGACAACGCGACGTTCCGGCAGTCGAAGATCAATGCCTACAAGGTCATGAGTAAGAGTCTATCCGGCATCTACTTGACGACCCGTTTGATGACGCTTGCCGTCTTAGTCGTCGGTGCCTACTTGACGTATCGCGAAGCTTTAACGGCAGGGGAACTCGTCGGATTCATTCTTTATATGAACATACTGCTGAAGCCAATCGACAAAATCACCGCATTACTTGAGATGTATCCAAAAGGGATGGCTGGCTTCAAACGCTTCCTCTCGATGATTGATGAGGATGCATCGATTCCGGATGCGCCAGACGCACTCGTCGTTGATCGGTTGAACGGTGGCATCACATTCAAGGATGTGGCGTTCGGTTATGAAGCCGATCGTCTCATTCTAGAGAATATCAATCTGACGGTCGAACCGGGTCAGACAGTCGCGTTCGTCGGAACATCAGGGGCAGGGAAGACGACGATCTGTTCGTTGATTCCACGTTTTTACGATGTTCTAGATGGCGCAATCACGATTGACGGAATCGATATCCGGCAGATGACGAAGGAGTCTCTGCGACAACAAATCGGGATCGTCCAGCAGGATGTCTTCTTGTTCTCAGGGACGATCGCTGAAAATATCGCCTACGGTGACCTGAATGCGACGCACGAAGACATCGTGCAAGCGGCGGAACGTGCCCATCTCGGTCCGATGATCGCGGATCTTCCGGATGGGTATGCGACACAAATCGGCGAACGGGGACTCAAGTTATCGGGTGGGCAAAAGCAACGACTTGCCATTGCACGGATGTTCCTTAAGAACCCGCCGATTTTGATTCTCGATGAAGCGACGTCTGCGCTCGACACGGAAACGGAAGCACTGATCCAAGAATCGCTCGCCGAGTTGTCCGAGAACCGGACGACGCTCGTCATTGCCCATCGTTTAGCGACGATCCGGAATGCGGATAAGATTTTCGTCGTTACGAAGGACGGCATCGTCGAAGAAGGCTCGCATGACGAACTGATGAATCAAGGTGGTTATTTCTCCCGGTTGTTAGAGAGACAACGAGTTTGAATCGATTTGAAAGATTGGAAAGCAATGGACATGTTCCGTTGCTTTTTTTGTTCGTTCAAAAATAAGATTGTGTATGCTAATTTTAGGGAAAACGATTTATAGAAAAGAAGGCGAGGTGGAAGGATGTACGGTCAATTCTGTGAGAACTATGATGAGAGTTATCCCGTCTTGCGGGAAGAGACGTCACATGATTTCCATCGTTTTTTTGCACTGTCTTACACGATTCATGATACTGTCTTTGAACAAACTGTATATGAAAGACTAATGCGGACAATCAAACACAAGACATCGCGTTTTTCAGCGCTTCGGAGCCGTTATACGCCGTTACTTGTCGCCCATGTTCAATTGAATAGCACGGATCCCGATGTTCTCATCGAAGAGATCATCGTTGCGGAAAAGAAGATTAAACATCGCCTGATTCGTGATAAAGGGGTTCGTCCATTTTTTGCGCTCAACGAAGTATTGAATCGACGTCAAGGAATCGATGCCTTTCCCTATATGGAACGGCTGCACGCGACACGACCTCATCTAAATGCAGCAAAGCAGTACGTCGTGACATCGACATTGCTTGAACAGCAGCCATTACCAGAAGAATTTCTAGAGCGGGTCAATACATCGGAAGAGTGGCTCGCGCAATTCATGGAACGAACGAGTGAACGTGTCATTACGGCGCAAATCTTAGCGGCGCATCCAGATCCTTCAGCGCAACAGGAACGAATCATTGCGTGGCGGGAACTGTTAGAGCGGAGAGAGATCATCATCTGGAATCTTTTAATGCCGATTCTTGCGTTACTCCCTACAATGGAACGTGTCGACTGGATTTATGTGACCCGGATCGTCGACCGGGAGCGGGCACGGAATCGATTTTCAGACGAGGTCAACTGGTTGATTGCCTTTCATTTGTTGCTCGCTAAAACAGGTGTGACACGAGTTCAAGCCACGTTGTTATTGCTGGCTGCACTAGAGTTGACGAAAAAACCGTAAAATGAAAAACGAACGAGGAGTGGCGCGCGCCATTCCTCGTTCGTTTGGTTTAGTGACTTAATCGAACGTCGTAAACGTCGCATGTCGTTCGACCGGATACAGTTCCGTACCGGCGACAGCGTTCAAGATCAACTGGTTCCGCGAGACGGACATACCAAGATTATCCGCAGCCGGGCCGTGTGATAATTCTAAATTAGCGGTTGCGTATAGATGGTGGGCTGTCTCGACCGAACGCACGATTTGGTAGTCAGCATCGACTTTCCAGGCATTCGGTGCTTCGAATACGATATCAAGTCGGTCGATGAAGCTCGGAAGGGATGGCGAAAAACCAGTTGCCGCAATGACGGCATCTGTTACGGACATACGTTCATCCTCAAGTTCTTGATGTTGCATCGCAATCGTGAACCGCTCATCGTACGTAATCTCTTTTACTTCAAGATTCGCGCGGATCGCGACCTGTCGTTGTTCCTCTTCCGTCAAATCATAGAGATGGGCGTAGATCGATTGCAGGGTCTCCGGACTGATACCGTTCTGAGAGCGGGCAAACTTCTTGACCGACTCTTGTCGTACTTCGAGTGGAAGTTGGTTGAAGTACGTGACGTAGCTCGGTGAAAAAATTTCTTCTCCGAGTTTGCCGGTCTCAAGTGTCTCAAACAGTGTCGAACGCGCAATCCACTCGAGTTCAGGACGCTCTGAAGCAGGCGTCGTCAAGAGATCAAGGAAAATCTCGGCGGCACTTTGACCGGAGCCGACGATGCTGATTTTGTTGCGCTGAAGTAAATTTGCCTTGTTCATGACATATTGCGTATTGTGGATGACGCGTTCGTCAAACGTATCCGGGATGGCGGGTTTTGAACCAGTGCCGATGACGACGTTTCGTGCTTCGAACGTTTCGCGTTTACCGGTCGAGACATCTTCGACGAGGACTTCAAAACTATCACCGGTGTCTTGCACGTCGATGACACGTGTCGAAAAGCGGAGATCTTCAAGTTGTGTTGCGACCCAACGTAAGTAATCGTTGTAACCTTGTCTTGAAATCAGAAGTTTTTCATAGAAGTAAAACGTGTGGAGACGGTGAATCGATCGTAAGTAATTGAGATAGGAAAACGAACTTGTCGGATCGGCGAGTGTGACGAGATCGGAGATGAAGCTCGTCTGCATCATCGAGTCCTGGATCATCATGCCGGGATGCCATGAAAATTGTTCGCTTTCGTCAAAAAATAACGTCTTTAAATCTGTCGGATGCGCAAGTGCGCTCAATCCTAAATTCATCGGACCAATGCCAATGCCGATTAAGTCATACATAGAAAAAGCCTCCCAATTCGATATTGTTCTAAAACAATACCCGAAAAGGAAGGCGGACGAAACGTCAGGCTGAAGCTTTACAGCTGGTCGGTCGTCGTTGTTTTGGTTTCGACCGTCATCGTTTTCCCATCACGGATGATCGTCAAGGAGAGCGGTCCATCTGATTTGATCAGTGCCGTTTTGATGTCAACGAATGCTTTGATTTCGGAGTCATTGATTTTCGTGATGACATCACCTGTTTTCAGTTTAGCCGCAGCAGCTGGACTGTTCGGTTCGACTGACATGACGACGACACCTGTTTTTTGACTGTCTGGTAGTTTGACTTGATCTTTAAGATAACCGGCAGGGAACGCCGCAACGTCTTGTAAGGACACACCGAGCGTCGGATGCTCAACTTTACCGTTTGTTTCAAGCTGTTTGAGGATTGGTAATGCATCATCGATCGGGATACTGAAGCCGACGCCTTCAACACCAGACTCAGCGATTTTCATCGAGTTGATTCCGACGAGTTGTCCTTGTTCATTGATCAAGGCACCCCCTGAGTTACCAGGGTTGATTGCGGCATCCGTTTGAATGACTGTCGTATTGAAGTCGTCTTGTCCATCACTGTTCGTATCGACCGGTACGGTCCGGTCTTTCGAACTGACGATTCCGCGTGTGACGGAGTTTTGGAACTCACCGAGCGGGTTACCGATTGCAAGGACCGTTTGTCCGGCTTTTAAGTCCGCTGATTTCCCGAGTGTGATGACGCCCGGAACATCGCTTGCGTCAACTTCAAGCACAGCTAAGTCATAGGTTTCGTCGCTACCAAGCAACTTGGCTGAGAGCGTCTTGCCGTCATTCAACGTTACATCGAGTTTTGATGCCCCATCGACGACGTGATGGTTCGTAATGATGTATGCTTTGCCATCCTCTTTCTTATAGATGACACCGGACCCTGAACCAGCCGCTGCTTCTTGTTGCGACATCGAGTTGCCCGTTTGATAGTTCGTTACGGTCACGACTGATTTTTGAGCCGTGGCGACTGCGTTCGTCACCGGATCATTCGTCGTCGTTGAGACTTGTTTGGGCATACCATTTGATAGTGGTGTATCAGCGACTTGCTGTTCTTGATCGAGTAGGATCGGAAAGGCAACCGTAGCCATCAAGACCGCGCCGATGATGCCTCCAGTCAATCCAGGTAAAAGTGCTTTCGTTTTTCCAGCCATAAGTCATCATTCCTCTCTGTATGATTTCTGATTTCATCATAGCAAATGAAACAACCTCTTCACTGATTACGGGAGACATTCCGAAATGACTCATCATTCCCCATAATTCGACGACAATTTCTAAAAGTTGAGATAATCAGGTCAGTTCGATACACTGAAGCTGTCTCGAACATATATTTCATTAACAGAAAGAGAGTGTGGAACATAATGCTATTGCGTCTAGTCTATGGAGCAGGATTGTTGTTTGCGGGAGTTGGTCATTTCCGTAATGAAAAAGGATTCGTCAGCATCATGCCGTCGTTCATTCCGTTCAAGCGCTTTTTCGTTCAAGTGACAGGTGTCATCGAAATCGCTTACGGTGTCATGTTGTTGACAGGAAAAGGGGTGCACCTCGTCCGTAAGACGCTTCCTGCCTTCTTATATGCAGTCTTGCCCGCAAACGTCAACATGGCAGTCAATCCGAAGCCGATTAATGGAAAACGTCTTCCGTCTTGGTTGCTTTGGACACGGTTGCCGCTCCAATGGGGACTCGTCTCTCTTGCGAAACGCCTGAAATGAATCGGAACAAAAAGCCGCCAAATTGGCGGCTTTTATTGTTAGAAACGTTTGTTGACAGCAAGTAAGGAAGCTTTTGCAATCTCTTCGTAGGTAGAATCGTTCGGGTGGAATTGGTCACTCGATAAATCACGTTTGACGTCACGCACGAGATTAAACGTGTCGATGATCTCGACATCGTACTCGATACCGAGCGTCCGTGATTTTGCGTTCCAATCTTGGACGATGGCATCGAATGCTTCACCGTTTTCCGTCGCGCGGAAAGGATTATAGAGCCCGACGTAGAAGATGACAGCATCCGGATTTTGTTCTCGTAGGATACTGAACGTCTTTTTCAAGTTCGCTTGTGCCGTCGTGACGGTTTCGGCTGTCTTCTTCGCATTGAAGTTTGCGACGCCTTCACCACGATTGAATAAGTCATTTCCGCCAATCGTCACCGAGATGACTTTTGCTTGTTTGATTGAGCGTAAGACTTCTTTTTGTTCTAGTTGTTTCAGTAAATCTTCCGTCCGGGCACCACTGACGGCAAGATTCTGGAAGCGCTCGACAGTGTTATCTTTGACAAGATCGCGTCCGACGATTGCAGCGTAACTATTGCCGTTTGATGCTCCGACACCACGTGTCAAGGAATCACCAAGCGCGACGTACGTCCCGCCTTTTTTGACAGGCTCTTCCTTCGTAGGTGTCAAGACGGCACGTTTTGGTGGGTTGACGACGTCACTATAGGCACTGACGAAGCCGTATCCAAAGATTGCCGTCAAAACGAGTGAGACGGTTAAAAACAGGGGCCAGCGTAATCGCTTCATGAACGTTCCTCCTTCTAGGTTCTAACCTGATTGTAGCAAAAGTTGAAAGAATGTGCGGAAATGAAGTGTTCTGACAAGTCAAATGATTCATTATTCCGCTAGAATAGACAATAAGAGGTGAGAGACGTGAAACCAACAGTGAAATTAGAAGGTGTAACAAAGGTGATCGGAAAAAAGACGATCATTGATAATATCTCGTTTGAGATCCAACCAGGTGAAGTCTTTGGCTTCCTTGGACCGAACGGGGCAGGAAAAACGACGACGATCCGGATGCTCGTCGGCTTGATCAAACCGACGTCCGGTAAAATCACGGTCTGTGACTTCGACGTCCGCAAACAGTTCGTCCAAGCGATGGAGCGGATTGGCTCGATCGTTGAAAATCCAGAGTTGTATAAGTATTTAACGGGTCGCGAAAATCTACAAGTCTTTGCCCGGATGTTACCGAATGTCGATGAGGCTCGGATTCAGGAAGTCATCGATCTCGTCGATTTGACGGCGCGTGTTGATGATCAAGTCCGGACATACTCGCTCGGGATGCGGCAGCGTCTCGGCATCGCACAAGCATTACTCGGACGACCAAGCGTCTTGATTCTCGACGAACCGACGAATGGTCTCGATCCGATGGGGATTCGGGATTTACGTCAATTCATCCGCCGGCTCGTCGAGGAAACGGGACTGTCGGTCCTCGTCTCGAGTCATATCTTGGCTGAGATCGAAATGCTTGCCGATCGAGTTGCAATCATGAGTTATGGCAAAATCGTTCAAGTCGGAACGGTCAAGGAACTGGTCGAGTCGCTCGCACCAGGCGTTGACTGGCGTGTCGATGATGCCTTTAAGACGAATGAGATTTTATCAGCATCCGATTTAGTCCAAGTGTCCGAAGTCGTCGATGCGAATACGGTTCATACTTTGATGGATGCAAGCAAGACACCAGCGCTCAATAAGCAGCTGCTCGAAGCAGGGGTCGAAGTCTGGACGATTGAACGGAAGGTCCAAACGCTCGAAGATCTATTCATCACGTTAACGGGAGGCGATCACATTGCGTAATCCGAACATGATCGGTCTCGTACGAAATGAAGTGACGAAAATTGCTTCGAAACGTCGTTTTGCCGTCGTTGCGATCATTCTCGTCGTTCTTGTCTCGATGTTTACGTACGCACAGTACCGAGACATCCAAGAACAAATCAAAAAGCAGGGAACGCTCGATTGGCGGGTTGAGTTACAACAAGACATCGTCGACACGCAGAACCGTCTTGCTTCTAGCAGTATTCAAGATGAGTTCCGTCAGTTCCTTGAGTTTGACCTCAAACAAAATCAATACTATCTCGATAACGACATCAACCCGAACTATCCGGGAGCCCCGACGTTCATCCGGATCTTCTTCTCGCAAGGATTGACGCTGATCTTACCGCTGTTCATCATCGTCATCATGGCGGATATCGTCAGTGGGGAGCAAAATGATGGAACGATCAAGACGCTCCTGTCGCGACCAGTCCGGCGCTGGAAGATCCTGATGGCGAAATGGTTGACGGTGCTGCTCTATACGTCGATGTTGATGGCATTGACCGTTGCCGTCTGTTACGCGATATCCGGGATCGTCCTCGGCTATGACGGCTGGACCGCACCGATCTTGACCGGTTTCCAAGCCTCACCGAGCGGTACGTTCTCGACCGAGTTGGTGCATACGTTACCGATGTGGGAGTACCTCTTGATGGCAGTCGGTCTAGCGTGGATCGTCACAGCCGTTGTCGGAACGATCGCCTTGATGGTCTCTGTTCTCGTCAAAAACACAGCGACAGGGATCGGGATCATGATGGCAGTCTTGATTTCCGGTACGTTACTGACGACGCTTGGTTCAAGTTGGACGAGCTCGAAATATCTCGTCAACGTCAATTTCGGACTGATCAACTATCTCGATGGACAAGCACCACCAATCGAAGGAATGACGCTTCCGTTCTCACTTGCTGTCCTCGGTTGTTGGACGGTCGCGGCGCTAATCGTTGCGTTTTGGAACTTCACACAAAAAGATATGTATTAAGACGAACGGGTCCACCTATAGAGGGGGACCCGTTTTTCATGGATGAAGCGACAAACGATCGTATGTCTCGATTATTTTTTGATACTGAAGTTGTGTCGATAACGAAGCATCTACTATCAGAATCGGGGAAATCGACTGGTCCATCTGATACTGGTGTTCTGCGAACGTACCGATCATCGATGGATCCGTCGCCGTGTGATACGTCCGGCACCAGTCAAGGAATTCATTGGAGCCTGTAAAATCTGGGTATCGTGCTTTTTCGCGCGCGATGAGACGTTCCATCCGAACCGATTCGTCGAGCGACAGGAAGACAAGCAAGTCCCGATTGATGAAACCATCCGGATGCCAAGCGAAGACAGAGCCGGAGACGATGTAATCGTTGTAAGACATAAGATCTGCTTCATACATGGAAAATCGCTCGGAGACGTCTCGCTTTTCAGTGAACGTCGTATCTGTCCAAAGATAATGGTCGGTATCAATCCAGGGAATCTGTTCAGCTTGTCCGATGAAGGCGCCCAGTGTACTTTTTCCGGTACCTGATCCACCAATGATTTGAATACGCACGACAATCGGCTCCTTTCGAAATAATGTACCGGCACGCAGAACAGGCCCGGGCATGATGCCGGACCTGTCGCTTGGAAGAACGAATTCTCCCTATGTCGCCTCGTGCAAGCACAAGACATGGAATCGAGAGGCAGTGCCTCTAATAGGAAGCCGATGCAGGTCAGCCTCCGCGCTACGTACCAATCGTACTTTTATCATACTGATTCCAAGAATTGGTGTCAAACCTGCTCGAAAGGGTTTATATTCTGTGTAAACCGTCAAAAGAGAGAATAACGATGATTAGAGGAGGAACGACCATGGCAGATTGGGGCATCATGCTGACAGGCGTCGTCATTTGTGGGTGGTGCATCTTTAGTGCCATTTATGACGATTTCATCCGTCGCGTATAAGACGAGCAAGTGGAAGCCGTCCAGAATGGGCGGTTTTTTCATTGATTTTTTTAATCCGAGTAAGTGGCTGTGGTACACTCGAATCAGAATGAAAAGATAGAGAATGGGTGAAGAAAAATGAAGAAACAACCAGTCATCGTCATCGTCGGACCGACGGCAGTCGGAAAAACGAAGACGGGCATTGAACTAGCCAAACGATTAAACGGAGAAGTGTTATCGGGAGACTCCGTCCAAGTCTATCAAGGGATGGACATCGGATCAGCCAAAGTGACGACCGAAGAGATGGAAGGGGTGCCGCACCATCTGCTTGATCTTGTGACACCGGACGACGAGATGAGTGTAGCGCGTTTTCAGACGGTTGCCCGAGCGACGATTGATGAGATCGCAAGTCGGGGCAAGTTACCGATTATCGTCGGTGGAACCGGGCTTTATATCCGGTCGATTTTATATGATTACCAGTTCACTGAGCAGGCGGAAGATCCAGCCTTGCGTGCTGAACTCGAAGCGTACGCGGCGACGCACGGTGCGAATGCATTGCATGACCAGTTGAAGGAACTCGATCCGGTGCGCGCCGAAGCGATTCATCCGAATAATATCCAGCGGGTCGTTCGGGCGATCGAGGTCGCACGGACCGGTCAGACACAAACGACCGGTAGTAAGCCGGCACTTTATGAGAGTCTACTGTTCGTCCTACACATGGAAGACCGGGATCGCTTGTATGACCGGATCGATCAACGAGTAGATATGATGGTCGAAAGTGGGCTTCTTGAGGAAGTGGCGCGTCTGGACGCTGCCGGGTATCGACACACGAAGGCGCTACAAGCGATTGGTTATAAAGAGATGTTACCAGTCCTTGACGGAGCACCACTCGATCCTGCCGTCGATATGCTGAAACGGAACACGCGACGCTTCGCGAAACGTCAATTGACGTGGTTCCGTCACCAATTTGATGGCGTTTGGGTGGATATGGGAAAGTTTTCATTTGAAGAAACGTTCAAAATTATCTATGATAGAACTGTAGAGTTTCTGAAAGCGGTTAAATAAGAGTTGCCCGAAGACAGAAACAGATAAAAAGAGGGGGCACGGGGAATCATGAAAGCGACATACAACATTCAGGACGTCTTTTTAAATCAATTACGGAAAGATGCAGTCCCGACAACGGTTTTCTTAATCAGCGGGTATCAATTACGGGGGCTGATCAAGTCATTCGATAACTTCACGGTCATCTTGGAGTCGGAAGGCAAACAGCAGTTGATCTACAAGCACGCAATCTCGACGTTCGCACCAGCGCGCAACGTGACGTTATATGAGCAAGAAGAGACACAAGAAGTCTCTCGCTAAGTAAAAAAGACGACCGGGGGGTCGTCTTTTTTTGTTGACTTCATTATTTATACGCTGGCTGAACAAGCGTACGAAGAACGTCGACAGGATATCGTTCTAAGTCAAGGATATCAAATCCGATAAATCCGGTATGATCGGATTCAGCGAAGTAGAACGTAACTCCTTGGAGGTGAGACGAACTTTTCGGAATCGTGTTTCGCAATCGGAGCGAGAAACGATCTGTATGTTCTGCGTATAAGAATGCTTGTGAATGGACGGCGCGGATCACGTTCGCTTCTTCATTGAAACATTCAATCCCGACGATGCGTCCCTCTTGATCAACGTCTACGTTGAGGAATTCATTTTCTTCTAGCTCGTCCGTTTCTTCAATCGCGGGAGTAAATGTTTCTGGGAAGAGATATAGATATCCCATTTCTGCTTCTTGATCATAAGTCATTCGAATCGTCATCTATGTCACATCCAAGCCTAATGATTTTTTTACAACAACGGTGTCAGTTCCTCGACCGCCTCTTCATAACGTCGGAGCGAGACATCCTTATAGAGGCATGTCTTCTGCAGACGTTCTTCCTTCGTCATCTCGTCCTGATACGTTTTTAAGATGAAACTGTTGCGTAACATCGACGGTGTCAAGACCCGTTTATTATCGGATCGTTCATTCAACTGACGCATCATCTTCGTGATCATGACAATCGACAGTTGCTTTGGTGCATTTTTGCTGTAAACCCAGCGGAACGTCATTCGAGCAAAGTCGAAGGCGACGAAAAAGGGGTCGGTGCTGTGATAACGGGGACGGACCGGTTCCGGAATCGTCTTCAAGTAACGCAACATGATGTCTTGATCTTCCCGCTCGAGATGGAGCAGGTAACGGTTACCAAGGCGATCGTGGACAGTCATCTCTTGCTGGGCGAAATTAAGGTCATGCATCTTCAAACCAATGATATGATGAACACGTAGACCGTAGCGATAAAACAATCGAAGGATCAGTTCGTTTCGATCGATTAAAAACGGACGTGCCTTCAATTGATGTTCCGTCAAGCCGCGATCGGATTGATTCGTCCGGACCAATTGTTCATATTCCTTGAAGGAAGCGACGTGTTTTGCCGTCAATTCGTGCGTCGGTTGTGCGTATTCAATCAGCTTCGCCTTCGTTTGTCGAATCTGATAATTGACTTGATTGATGACGGTGACGATCCGGGCAACCGTTGCTTGCTGGTAGAGTTTCTCTTCGATTAAGTATTCATTGATGAACGTCTTCCACGTCTCGATCGAAATCGCCTTGAAATCGTCGATCGTCTCGAGTGGTTGGTCGACATCGGTCATGTAGCGATGGACTTCGATTAAATCATAGCGATAGCGGCGGACGGTCGAAAGTTGCCGTCCACTTGTCGTTAGATAAAACAAATAGCGTTCAATGAACTCTGGAAGCGTATACGACTGTTCGCGTGCCATGGTTTTCCTCCCCTTATCGTAATCTTTCTTCCATCATAAACCGAACGGATGTTTCCTGTCCAAAAAAGTTCAGACGAACCGGTGCCTGTGGTATGATAAAGGGCGCAGTACGTCTTTACTCGTGAAAGGAATGATATTATGTCAGAACGCGTCATCGTCGTTGGTTGCCAGCTCCCCGGTGTCCCGGACCATGTCTATGAAGAATCGGTCGCGGAGCTCGAAGCACTCGTAACGACTGCGCATGGTGTCGTCGTCGGTCGTCTGGATCAAAAACGACAAGCGATTGATCGCCGTACGTTCATCGGAAAAGGAAAGGTTGAAGAACTCGTTGCTTTAGCAGACGAACTTGAACCTGATTTAATCATATTCAATGCCGAGGTCACGCCCGGTCAGATGAAGAATATCCGGATCGCCTTGTCGGACCCGGAAGCCATCAAATTGATTGACCGGACGCAGTTGATCCTCGATATCTTCGCTGGCCGAGCCCAGTCACGCGAAGGGAAATTGCAGGTCGAACTGGCACAGATGAGTTATCTCTTACCACGTCTTGCCGGGCAGGGCACACAACTGTCACGTCTTGGTGGCGGAATCGGGACGCGTGGACCAGGTGAATCGAAACTCGAGACGGACCGCCGTCATATCCGGCGTCGGGTCGATGAGATCTCGAAACAACTCGAGACATCCGTCGCGCACCGTGCCCGTTACCGGGAACGTCGCAAAGAGAACCAGACATTCCAAATCGCGCTCGTCGGTTATACGAATGCTGGCAAATCAACGATCTTCAACCGGTTGACACAAGCCGACACATACGAGAAGGATGAGTTGTTCGCGACGCTCGATCCGTTGACACGTCAAGTCGATTTGCCGGAAGGTGGTCAAATTCTCCTGACGGATACGGTCGGTTTCATTCAAGATCTGCCGACGAAGTTGATCGCGGCGTTCCGTTCGACACTCGAGGAAGTGCTGGAAGCCGACTTGATCCTCCATATCGTTGATGCGTCGAGTGAGCATTACTTGAATCAGATGCAGACGACGAACGATGTCCTCGATGAACTCGGTGCCGGTGACATTCCGCAACTCGAAGTCTACAACAAGAAGGATCAATTGAACCGCTTGTTCACAGGTGGAAAACTGCTGATTTCTGCGCTTGACCCGCAGGATATCGAGCGCTTGATCGAAGAGATCGAACGTTCGATCAGCGAAATCCTCGAGTATCTCGAGATTCGCATTCCAGTTGACGGATTTGCCCATTACAATCCGGCGAAGGAAGTCATGATGAATTTGAAGGAATCGTTCGAAGAAGATGGTTCCGTCATTCTAAAAGGTTACTTGCGTAAAGATACGCGTCTATACGCGACATTGAAACAATACGAGGTGTAAACATGTTTTCAGAATTAACCCATTACGAAACGCTCCGTCCGCTCATTGACCGGGCGGAGGAACAGATCGCCCCGTACGTCAAGAAAGCGCAAGAGGTCGCGGAATACAATCAATTCCGCGTCCTCGATGCGTTCCGACGTCACAAGGTCAGTGATTTTCACTTCATGCCGTCAACAGGTTACGGCTACAACGATGAAGGACGCGATACGCTCGAACGGATCTATGCTGATGTCTTCGGTGCGGAAGCCGGTCTTTGTCGTCCGCAAATCATCAGCGGAACCCATGCAATCGGTATCGCGTTGTTCGGTTTGTTATTGCCAGGAGACGAATTGCTTTATATCACAGGAAAACCATACGACACGCTTGAAGAGATCGTCGGAATTCGTGGTGACGGACGCGGTTCATTAAAGGAACTGGGCGTCCAGTATGATGTCGTCGAGATGAAAAACGCCGAGACGATCGACGTACCGGCCGTTCTCGAACGGATCACACTACAGACGAAGGTCGTCGGGATTCAGCGTTCAAAAGGCTATGCGACACGACGCAGTCTGCCGGTCAACGAGATCGGAGAAGCGATTGCTGCCATCAAAGCCGTTCATCCGCACGTACTGATCTTCGTCGATAACTGCTACGGTGAGTTCGTCGAGACGATCGAACCGACACACGTCGGAGCGGACTTGATGGCAGGATCGTTGATTAAGAACCCGGGTGGTGGACTTGCGAAGACTGGCGGTTATCTCGTCGGTCGGACTGATCTGATTGAACGAGCGTCATTCCGGATGACGACACCAGGAATTGGCGCCGAAGCCGGTCCATCGTTATCCGCACTTCCGGATATGTACCAAGGCTTCTATATGGCACCACATACGGTGAGCCAAGCGTTGATGGGCGCGATGTTCACGTCGAGCATGCTTGGTCAGTTTGGCTTTGACACGGCACCTCATCATACGGCAGAGCGGACGGATTTGATTCAATCGGTCTCGTTCCATGCGCCAGAGCCGATGATTGCCTTCTGTCAGGCGATTCAAGCCGCTTCACCCGTCAATGCACATGCGTTACCGATTCCGGATTATATGCCGGGCTATGCGGACGATGTCATCATGGCAGCAGGAACATTCGTACAAGGATCATCGATCGAGTTATCAGCGGATGGTCCGATCCGTGCGCCCTATACCGCATACGTCCAAGGTGGTTTGACGTATAGCCACGTCAAGATTGCCATCATCTCAGCCATCAATCACTTGATGGAAAAACAATTAATTCCAGAAAAAAACGTTTAATACTAGAATATCTCGTGAAAAGACCTCTGAACGACTTCATGTAAAGTGATTAAAAAAGTTGTGTTAACTTTTCTTACATCGCTTGACAAGTTGCCTGACAGAGGTTTATTCTCATGGAGTAAGGAAAAAGGAGGAACCACATGGCAGACTCATCACGCCAGTCCAAGCCACTATTTCCCATCGGAGTCGTTCAAGAGTTGACCGCGTTATCTGCCCGCCAGATCCGATACTACGAAGAACAAGGACTGATCAAACCGGAGCGGACAGAGACGAAGCGTCGCCTCTATTCGTTCAACGATGTCGATCGTCTGTTGTCGATCAAGGAATACCTGGATCAGGGACTGAATATCGCAGGGATCAAATTGATTTTTGAAAACGATCTTGTCAAACGCGAACGCGTTGCGGAGAGCGTCGTCGAGACGCGCCCGGAACTATCTGACGGCGAATTGTATAAACTCCTGAAAAATGAATTGAAGGAAGCAGGACGACATGGAAAGACGTCGCTCATCCAAGGTGAGCTCGGGCGTTTCTTCAAGTAAGGACCTGTAACCATATAAAAACGAATCGGAGAGGGGATTTGTCACATGACACGTCGCAACATTACACGAGAAGACATTTTGAAAATCGCTAAAGCTGAGGATGTACGCTTCATTCGCTTACAGTTCACAGATATCCTCGGAACGATCAAGAACGTTGAGATTCCAGTAAGCCAATTGGAAAAAGCACTTGATAACAAAATGATGTTCGATGGTTCATCGATCGAAGGATTCGTCCGGATCGAAGAATCAGATATGTATCTCTTCCCAGACTTGAACACATGGGTCGTCTTCCCATGGACAGAAGATGGAACAGGGAAAGTTGCACGTTTAATCTGTGACATCCACAATCCGGATGGCACGCCGTTCGCAGGAGACCCACGTGGTCAGCTCAAACGGGTACTTAAAGAGATGGAAGAGCTCGGTTTCTCATCATTCAACGTTGGACCAGAGCCAGAATTCTTCCTCTTCAAGAAAGATGAAAAAGGTCGTCCGACACTTGAATTGAACGACCAAGGTGGATACTTCGACCTCGCACCAGTCGACCTCGGTGAAAACTGCCGTAAAGAGATCGTCATCGAGCTCGAGAACATGGGCTTTGAAATCGAAGCATCACACCACGAAGTTGCTCCAGGTCAACACGAAATCGACTTCAAATATGCGGATGCAATCACGACAGCGGATAACATCCAAACGTTCAAACTCGTCGTCAAGACGATTGCTGCGAAGCACAACTTGCACGCGACATTCATGCCAAAACCACTCTTCGGTGTCAACGGATCAGGCATGCACGCGAACATGTCGCTCTTCAAAGGCAACGAGAACGTCTTCTTCGATGAAGGCAACGAAGACATGCAATTGTCGGATGATGCACGTGCTTTCACGGCAGGTATCCTCAAACACGCTCGTGCGTTCACAGCGGTTTGTAACCCGACAGTCAACTCATACAAACGTCTTGTTCCTGGCTACGAAGCACCTTGCTACGTCGCATGGTCAGCGCGTAACCGTTCACCACTCGTCCGTGTTCCTGCAGCACGTGGACTCTCGACTCGGATCGAAGTTCGTTCAGTCGATCCAGCAGCGAACCCGTACCTTGCGCTTGCGACATTGCTCGCTTCAGGTCTTGATGGAATCAAGAACAACTTGAAAGCACCGGCTCCAATCGACCGCAACATCTACGTCATGGACAAACCGGAACGCGTTGCAAACGGAATTGATGATCTTCCATCAACACTCAGCCACGCACTCGAAGTCTTGAAAGCGGATGACGTCGTCATGCACGCTCTCGGCGATCACATCGCAGAGCACTTCGTTGAATTGAAAGAAATCGAATGGGATATGTTCCGGACGCAAGTCACGGAATGGGAACGCGATCAGTACATGGTCTTGTTCTAATCCAACTCAAGCACTTTCGGACTTCTGTCCGGAAGTGCTTTTTTCATAGCGCAGACAGGGATTGAGTCAAGGATGTGGAAAGATACAAGAGTACAAAGAAAGGGAGACGATACATCATGAAAAAAGGATATGAAGGCAAAGAGATCACGGTCTATTTTGATTCGGAAGTCTGCATTCACTCTGGTCATTGTGTACAAAGTCTACCAACTGTCTTTGATGTCAAGCGGCGTCCGTGGATTGAAGCGGACGGGGCACCAGTGGACGATGTCATGCGGGTCGTCGACGGTTGTCCGAGCGGCGCCTTATCTTACGAACGGAGGGAAGCAAATGGAGCTGAAACGAGCTGAACGTAAAATCGAAGCCCATCAGGAAGGGGAAGTGATTGGGGAAATCACTTACAGCGATACGAACAACGGCATGTGGATCATTGATCACACATACGTCGATCCCGCGCACCGCAATCAACAGATCGGGGAACAACTCGTTGCCGAGATCGTCAACTGGGCACGAGAAGCAAATGTCAAGCTGTTACCGTTATGTCCGTTTGCGAAAAAAGAGTTTGAACATCAATCCGATTATCAGGACGTACAAGCAAATACGTGAACACAAAAATCTCCTCTAGTCTCTCAAGACCAGAGGAGATTTTTTCGAGTCATTGTTTATGATCCCTAACTTTCATTTTGCGAGAAACCATCAGCGTGCCGAAATAGGCGATGACGTACAACACAATCAATCCTTGTTTTAGCAGATAAGGCAGATCCATTTGACTCGCGATTATAAAAATGACGCACAGCAATATCAAATAGGGTATGAACTGCTTATTTGGCATATCAGGACCCTCTTCACTATCCATTTATTTCTATTATAAGGATAACACAAGAGTACATCGAAATAGGCTAAAGATGAATGACTTGCTTATAGATACAATCGTAGAAACGCCATCGTGACAACACCAGTCACGACCGTCCAGGATAAACTTTTACTGAAAATCGCGACCGCCATGGTCGGGAGGGCGGCGAAGACATGAAGCGTCGAAACCGTCGGAAACGCCTCATCTTGAGCGATGAGAAGATTTTGAAAGAAAAGGGCACCGAGCAGGCAGACCGGAATGAACGAGAGCCATTCTGTTACGAGGCGCGGTAACGTCAGTCCATGAAGGACGAGAAACGGTAAGACGCGTGGAATCCATGTGACGAGTCCACAAGCTAAAAAAAGAGCAATTAATTCCGGGCGGATTTCCATCGTGTGATCACGACTCCTATACTTGCACCACCGAGCGTCGCGCAAAGAACGGCGACTTCTGGAGAAAAGTAGCGCATGGTTATGTAAAGCAATAGTAAGACAATCAGTAAAAGGCAACTATTCACGGCAATACGGGAACGTTCCCCTTCAAACTGTAAGTACAATAAGCCGATGAACATCGCTGTCAGGGCAAAATCGAGACCGAAGCGCTCGGGATCAGGAAACCAGCTACCGACAAGTGCACCGAGAACGGTTGCGATAATCCAGCTGAGATACGCGGTCAGATTTAAGCCATGCATGAATGACGGAGCGAGCTTCCCTTTTTGGGCAGTGTTCATCGCGACAGCGAACGACTCATCCGTTAGTAGCGTTCCGGTACCGAGGCGGTCGCGGAGGTGACGTGTCTCGACATGCGGAGCGAGCGTCAGACTCATTAACAAGTGCCTGAGATTGACGATGAACGTCGTCAGAATGATGGCAGAAGCAGGACTATTTAAGAGTAAAAGACTCGTGATGATGAACTGGGCGGCGCCGGCATAGATGAAGACGGACATGAATCCGACTTCGAGAGGGGATAAGCCAGAGGCACGACCGACGATCCCGGCTGAGAAGCCGATGCCGATATATCCGAGGACGGTAGGTAGACAGGCACGGACACCTGTTTGAAAGGCTGATGACATTCGATTCCTCCTCTTTTTAAAGAGCATAGCATTCGTATGGAATATCGTCACCAACTGGTCAATATTTTCATCGTTTTTTTCGACATACTCGGCTTGATTTAGTGGTAAAGAGTAAGTGGTACGGCAAAAAACAGATTGGTAAAGGAGCGTTTTTCATGCACAAATTAATGAAAGATTCAAACCGGTTCGTTTCAGACATGGTCGACGGACTCGTACTAGCTCACCCTGATTTGTATAAGAAGGTCGAAGGTGTTAATGTCGTCGCACGGAAAGTACCGCTCGATGGAAAAGTCGGTCTTGTCTCTGGTGGAGGAAGTGGTCATGAACCCGCACATGCTGGATTCGTTGGGGACGGTATGCTTACTGCGGCTGTCTGTGGGGAAGTCTTCACGTCACCGACACCGGACATGGTGCTTGAAGGCATCAAGGCAGCCCATGGTGGAAAAGGTGTGTTACTCGTCGTCAAGAACTACTCGGGTGACGTCATGAACTTCGATATGGCAAAGGAACTCGCTGAACTCGAGGACATCGAAGTCGACACGGTCATCGTCAATGATGACATTGCTATCAAAAAAGAGGAAGACCGTCGTGGTGTCGCGGGAACCGTCTTCGTCCATAAGATTGCTGGTGCTGCAGCTGCAGATGGAAAATCACTGAGTGAAGTCAAGGCAGTCGCAGAAAAAGTCATCCAGGGCGTTCGGTCGATCGGAATGGCACTCTCGCCATGTTACATGCCGGAGAGTGGCAAGCCAGGTTTTGAGTTGCATGATGACGAGATGGAAATCGGAATCGGGATCCACGGTGAAAAAGGACTTGAACGAAAAGCGGTCGCTTCCGTTGATGCGATCGTTAAAGAGTTGCTCGATCGTCTGACGAAAGAGGTACCAGACAAAAAAGTCGCCGTCATGGTGAATGGGATGGGTGGAACACCAGAATCCGAACTGTATATCACGTATAAATACGTTGCGGAAGAACTTCAGGCGCATGGGTACGAGATTGCCCGTTCGTTCGTCGGAAACTATATGACCTCGCTCGAGATGCACGGATTCTCAATCACGCTCTTACCAGTGGATGATGAACTGCTTGGTTATCTCGATGCAGAAACGAAAGCGATTGGATTCTAATTCAGATAAACGGGGTGTACAAAGATGAAGTTGACGACGGAACAGTTACGAAGCGCGCTCATCAAAGCAGCGGAACAGATCGAACAGCATAAGGATGAATTGACGGACCTTGACCGGGAAATTGGTGATGGAGATCATGGAATTAACATGTCGCGTGGCTTCCAAGCAGTCCAGAAGACGCTAGAAGAACACGGCGAATATGAGGATTTAGGAGCTTTATCGAAAGAAGTCGGGATGACGCTGATCAAGACGGTCGGTGGAGCATCCGGTCCTTTGTACGGGACTGCATTCGTTAAGTTCGCCGGTGCATTCAAAGGGAAAACAGAAGTCGAAGGTGCGGATCTTGCAGACGCTTTCCGCGAAGCGACGGAAGGGATCAAATCGCGTGGGAAATCGGAATTCGGTCAAAAGACGATGGTCGATATCTGGACACCGTTCCAAGAAGCGCTCTCGCAAGAAGGGGACTTGAAAGCGGCAATCGATCAAGCACTTGCTGATACGAAAGCGCGTATCGCAACGAAAGGGCGCGCGTCCTACTTCGGTGAAGCGACGGAAGGCGTACAGGACCCAGGTAGTTTATCGAGTGCTTTGCTACTCAGCGAAATTGCGGAGGTGCTTCATGGTTAATCTTGTACTTGTTTCTCATAGTGAAAAACTCGCGGCTGGTCTGAAAGAACTGTTAGCAGAGATGGCACCGGATACGCCAGTCTTAGTAGCAGCCGGTCTTGAAGATGGTAGCATCGGAACGGACGCGACGCGCATCGAAGAAACACTAAATACACTAGACGACGATGGAGTCGTCTTAACGGATATCGGCTCTGCGACGATGAATACGGAACTGGCCCTTGAACTATATAGTGGCGAACGGACGGTTCGGTTTATCGACGCACCACTCGTCGAAGGCGCGTTTTTAGCGGCTGTTCTTAGCGGACAGTCGAAATCTGTTGATGAGATTGAAGACGGATTGAAAAAAGAGTTCGGTAAATAATTGGTGAAGCCCTCGATACTGAAGACAAAGTGCAATTGTTCTCTAACGAGAAGGATTGCGCTTTTTTGTTCGCTTCGAATCGTTTTCCTGGGACAAGCATCGCGCCGCTTCGCTTCGCTGCAGGGTCGCTCTTGCTTGCTTTTCCCTAGGAAGCGATGTCGAGTGAACAAAACGCTTCTCTAATCTTTCTTCCGAGTATAAAAAAAGATGCGTCACACGCCACTCCTACAGGAACAAGCGCATATTTACGCTGTCAGAGACAAATAAGACCCGCTTTCCTGCTTGAATGAAGCAGGAAAACTGGCTGGTGTCTCGCCTGAGGAAAGGGCGTGAAAAAACGCATCATTTTTTGGAGTCAGCCCTTTTGTCTACAGTCTGAGCTCTCTTTGCAATAAAGCGAAGAATGGTTTTTTGTATTATTGGATATCAAAAACCCGGTCCCTCTGCAAAAAGAACCGGGTCAATTGTTTTATTTTGATGGTTTGAAGACCATTGTCGCTTCAACTGCTTTTTGCCATCCAGCATAGCGTTGCTCACGATCGTCTTCTTTCATCTCTGGTTTGAACTGGTGATCTAGCTTCCATTGTTGTTTGATTTCCGCTTTATCTTTCCAGTAACCAACAGCTAATCCAGCAAGGTAGGCTGCACCGAGTGCTGTCGTTTCGTTAATTTCTGGACGATCGACAGGAACGCCGAGGATGTCCGATTGGAACTGCATCAAGAAGTTGTTCGCTACTGCACCACCGTCGACACGAAGTGTCTTCAGTTCGATACCAGAATCTTGTTCCATCGCTGTCAACACATCGCGTGTTTGATAAGCGAGTGATTCAAGCGTTGCACGAACGAAGTGTTCCTTATCTGTTCCGCGTGTTAATCCGAAGATTGCCCCGCGTACATCTGAATCCCAGTATGGCGCACCAAGACCAACGAAGGCAGGAACGACATAAACACCGTCTGTTGAGTCGACTTTCGTTGCGTAACCTTCTGAATCTTTCGCATTTTTCAGCATCCGGAGTCCATCACGGAGCCACTGGATCGCAGAACCAGCGACGAAGATAGAACCTTCCAGCGCATATTCCACTTTTCCATCGACGCCCCAAGCGATCGTCGTCAAGAGTCCATGATCAGAAGAAACGGCTTTCTCGCCTGTGTTCATGAGCATGAAGCAACCTGTTCCGTATGTGTTTTTCCCTTCACCCGCTTCGAAGCACGTTTGACCGAAGAGTGCTGCTTGTTGGTCACCCGCAATACCAGCGATTGGCACTTCGTAACCGAAGAAGTGATACGGTACCGTTTTGTCGTAGACTTCACTCGACTGACGAACTTCTGGCAACATCGAAGCAGGAACACCGAGGATATCGAGTAACTCTTCATCCCATTTTTGTTCGTAGATGTTATACATCAATGTTCGTGAAGCGTTCGTGTAGTCCGTGATGTGCGTTTTTCCACCAGACAGTTTCCAAACGAGCCACGTATCGATCGTACCGAAGAGCAATTCACCGTTCTCTGCTTGCTCACGCGCACCTTCGACATTATCGAGGATCCATTTGACTTTCGTTCCAGAGAAGTAGGCATCAATCAGAAGTCCTGTTTTATCGCGGAACTTCTGGTTCAAACCTTGTTCTTTTAAATCGTCACAGATACCAGATGTTTGACGTGATTGCCAAACGAGCGCGTGATAAACGGGTTTGCCTGTTTCCTTGTTCCAGACGACAGTCGTTTCACGTTGGTTCGTGATGCCGATTCCGGCGATTTGCTCAGGTTTGATATCTGCTGTTCCGAGTGCTTCGGCCATGACAGCAAGAATCGAACCCCAGATTTCGTTTGCATCATGCTCGACCCAGCCTGGTTGTGGGAAGTACTGCTTGAATTCCCGTTGTGCCGAGTTGACGATTTTCCCATCGTGATCGAAGATGATCGCACGTGAGCTTGTCGTACCTTGGTCGAGTGCTAGGATATACTTGTTTTCCATTTCGAAATCCCCCTTGAGCGGTATGTGTTAGTGAGACGTGATCTTAGTAGATCAATTGATAGATGAACACGGCAAGCGCTCCACCGATGATCGGACCGACGACAGGAATCCATGAATAGCCCCAGTCAGATGAACCTTTATTCGGAATCGGTAGGATAGCGTGCGCGATACGCGGTCCAAGGTCACGAGCCGGATTGATGGCATACCCTGTTGTACCACCGAGCGAGAGACCGATGACGACGACGAGTAAACCGACGATGAGTGGTTTTAAGCCATCTCCGAACGTTGTTAAACCAAGTGCCAAGATACCGAAGACGAGAACAAATGTCCCGATGATCTCAGAAATCAAGTTCGACGGCGTATGACGAATCGCTGGACCTGTTGCGAACACACCGAGTTTTGCAGCTTGATCATCAGTCGCTTCAAAATGTTTCATGTAATGAAGCCAAACGAGAATGGCGCCGATGAAAGCTCCGACAAGTTGTCCGGCAATGTAGATCGGAACGTCTGCCCACGGTAGGTCAGAGTTCAAAGCAAGTGCGATTGTCAATGCGGGGTTCAAGTGTGCTCCACTTTCAGCAGCGACGAATGCTGCTGTCATGACGGCAAGACCCCAAGCGAATGTGATGACGATCCATCCGCTGTTTTCCGATTTCGTCTTTTTCAAGACGACACCGGCGACGACCCCATCCCCGAGCAGGATGAGAATCATCGTACCGATCATTTCTAGTACAAAGTTATTCATGCAAAAAACCTCCCTTTGGATTAAAGCAGATAATGGCCTTTCTACTTTAAATTACTCCGAATTGAGAACGTTTTCAATACATATAATTGAAATATAGGAATGGAAATTTTTTATTTTGATGTTTAAAGATACGAAAAAGTGGATAAGAAAACACCTCTTCCTGCCTGCGAACAAGCAAAAGAGGTGTTACCGACGACGTTTTTTTCTTTTTTTAGGTCGAAACCAACTGCTGGAATAATCTAGTAGGATATGAATCGTACTCGCCACCATGATACCGACGACGAATGCAGGCAGGGAAGCGAACCACGAATCAATCGTAGCAGAATCAAGAACCTGAAAATATAGACTTAAAAATAGTAGGGGAATCAGAATCGCAGCACTATAAAGAAGCCGGATGATATCTCCGATGATCAGTCCATGCGACCAGATCGAGCGGTGGGGCATGATTTTGACGTACGGCATCCAAAGGACTCGAAATGGTCCAAAGCGATAATACGGTTCTGACTTTAAATCGAGGTCGGGTGACAACCAAAGCGTACCGACAGCGATACCGATGGCGGTTGGTAACCAATCGGTTTGTTGCGTTGCGACCGAATACGCAACGTAACCCGTCAGTGCGACGGTATTGACGGTATCATGTACATTTCCTGAAGGCATGAAAAAAGACCAGTCGTAACTGGTCCCTCCGTCAATGAATCGTCCGATACACGCCGATTACCTTACCAAGAATGGAGACATTATCGAAATACATCGGATCCATCGAGTCATTTTCTGGTTGTAGACGTACCTGTTGATCTTCTAAGAAGAACCGTTTCACCGTCGCTTCGCTATCTTCGGTCATAGCTACGACGATTTCTCCGTTTTCTGCTGTGTTTTGCTGGCGCACGATGACACGATCGCCGTCAAGAATACCTGCGTTAATCATCGATTCACCATCGATCGTCAACATGAAGACCGTCTCATTTCCTACATAATGTGCAGGGAGCGGGAACTGTTCTTCGATGTTTTCAATCGCTGTAATCGGAAGACCCGCTGTGACTTTCCCGATGACGGGAACATGGACGATGGCTTCCGTGATTTCTTCAGGCTTATCAAGCAATATCTCAATCGCACGTGGTTTCGTCGGGTCACGGCGAATCATTCCCCGTTTCTCGAGTCGATCCAAATGACCGTGTACCGTCGAGCTAGACGCGAGTCCGACTGCTTCTCCGATTTCACGAACTGATGGTGGATACCCCTTCAGTTTCACTTCAGAGACGATGTAGTCGAGAATCTCTTGTTGGCGCTTAGACATTTTCCGCATACGAATTGCCACCTCTTTCTGGATTGAAGTTTGAAATGTAAGAATATATGTTTCTAGATTCACTATAACATAGAACAAATGAGCGTACAAACAATTGTTCGACATTTTGTGTTGACCGAACACGGGTTCTATGTTTATTATGAGTTATGCGAACAATTGTTCCGCGAACATTTATTCTAACTCATTCATTTCATATTTGGAGGGATTCATGATGATTCATACGATTCGTACTCATGCTTTTTCAATTCTCTTCTATGCATTAAGTATTGCCTTCGTGATCTTTTTACTCACACCACGCCCGGATGAAAAAGTGGCGCAACTGATGACAGCTTCCGTTACGGTCGATGAGAACGCTACAGTCGAACAAATCGCTGAAGTCTATAATGATGGTTCGATGTCAGATGAAGAGTACGTCAACTGGTTGATTAAAAATAATGATGTTGAAACAAAACACGTCATCTCAAAAAGCAAAATCGTTGTACCAATCGCACAACAATGACAAAATGGAAAAGTTGTGAAAGAACGAACAGGGATGTGAGGTACGATGAAGGTCGTGATTTATTGTCGGGTGTCGACCGAAAAAGAAGCACAAGATAGTTCGATTGAACGCCAACGGATGGAACTTTCGAAGGTCGCGTCTCAAAAGGGTTTTGATGTCGTGGACGTCGTCTCTGAAAAAGAGAGTGGCTATGACGTCGATCGGGAAGGGATGCTGACGGTTCTTGATCATGTGACACGTGACGCGGTAGATGCGGTCCTCGTGACGGATGATACACGGATTGGTCGTGGGAATGCGAAAATCGCTATTTTGCACACGTTTAAGAAGCACGGTGTTCGGTTGATGACGCTTGATTCCGATGGAGAATACCAGCTTGCAGATGCAGAAGCAATGGTCCTTGAGATCGTCTCACTCGTGGAAGAATATCAACGGAAACTGCATAACGCAAAAATCGCGCGCGGCATGCGGCGAGCTGTTGAACAAGGCTTTCGACCGGAACGAAATCTCAATCGCCAAGGAGAGAACGCTGGGCGTAGTCGAAAGGACGTACCGATCGAAGAAATCGTACGTCTTCGAGAACTCGGACTGACGTTTTCAGATATCGCCATTACGCTTCGCGGGATGGGACATGATATCTCAAAGGCAACAGTCAATCGTCGATATCTTGAATACCGCGAATTGACACCTAGCCCGGAATGAGAAGCAAGTAACCCGTCGACTGACGCGGTTAACTTGCTTTTTTTAGTAAGCTCTTTTACAGTAAGAATACAATTGAACAACTCAAGTTTGAGTCATAGAGAAAGAGGGATTTCATGTTATCACAAGAACAATTAGATCGAATCAATGCATTGGCGAATAAATCAAAAGTCGAGCCGTTATCGGAAGCAGAAACAGCAGAACAAAAAGAGTTACGTGCAGCGTATCTCGCAGCATTCCGTGGATCGTTCAAAAACCAACTCATGGGCATGAAGATCGTTGATGAAGAGGGCACAGACGTAACACCTGAGAAATTAAAACAAGCACAAGAAGAAGAACGGAATAAACAATAATCGTTTGTTCCTTCTATAGAAGAAAGAGGTTTCGCGTTAAGCGGACCTCTTTTTTGTTTAGCGCTGTTAGATGAGGAAACATTGCACGATAGCAATACATCTTAATAACGATCTTTCATCAATTCATGCATCCTGTATGAGTCGATAGAACGGCTATAGATAGCGCATTCATTTTAATGTGACATACTATTTAGAAAAGTTGTATCACATTTAAGAGTGTGCTAAAATGAGTAGGAATTTGTGAAAAAGAGAGAGGATGATTGTTTTGACGAACATGACGACAGTAGAACAATTAGCAATTAATACGATTCGTACCTTATCGATTGATGCCGTACAAAAGGCGAATTCGGGTCACCCAGGTATGCCAATGGGAGCAGCGCCGATGGCATTCTCGCTTTGGGCGGATCATATGAACCACAACCCTAAAAATCCAGAATGGTTCAACCGCGACCGTTTTGTACTTTCAGCTGGACACGGTTCGATGCTTCTCTACTCACTCCTCCACCTATCGGGATATGATCTATCAATGGATGATCTTAAATCATTCCGTCAATGGGGATCAAAAACACCAGGTCACCCGGAATACCGTCACACGGCTGGTGTAGATGCGACAACAGGTCCACTTGGTCAAGGGATTGCAATGGCAGTTGGTATGGCGATGGCAGAACGTCATCTTGAAGCAAAATACAACCGTGACGATCTCAACGTCGTCGATCACTTCACATACGGAATTTGTGGAGATGGAGACTTAATGGAAGGTGTCTCAGCTGAGGCGGCTTCACTCGCAGGTCACCTTGGTCTTGGTAAATTGGTCGTATTGTACGATTCAAACGATATCTCACTTGACGGCGATCTCGATAAATCATTCTCTGAAAACGTCCAGAAGCGCTTCGAAGCGTACAACTGGCAAGTCATTCGCGTAGAAGACGGAACGGATATCGATTCGATTTCGAGAGCGATCGCGGCGGCACAAGCAGAGACGACAAAACCAACGTTGATCGAAGTCAAGACAGTCATCGGCTTCGGTTCACCGAACAAGTCAGGGAAATCGGCTTCTCACGGTGCACCACTCGGTGAAGCGGAAATCAAATTAACGAAAGCAAGCTACGTTTGGGATCACGAAGAGTTCTACGTGCCTGAAGAAGTTAAATCATTGTTCGACGAGCGGATCGTCCAACGTGGTGCTTCTGCAGAAGACGCATGGAACGAGACGATGAAACAATACGAAGCAGCGCATCCAGAATTGCATGCTGAACTCGTTCGCGCGATCGCAAATGAATTGCCAAGCAACTGGGAAGCAGATCTTCCGACGTACGACTTGTCATCGAAAAAAGCGACACGCCAAACGAGTGGTGAAGTCTTGAACGGTCTTGCGAAGAACGTTCCGACATTGTTCGGTGGTTCAGCTGACCTTGCAGGATCGAACAACACGATGCTCAAAGGCGAAGCAGACTTCGATATCGACCCAAGCGGTCGTAACATCTGGTTTGGAGTACGTGAATTCGCAATGGCTGCAGCTGTCAACGGTATGGCACTTCACGGCGGCGTTATTCCTTACGGCGCGACATTCTTCGTCTTCTCGGATTACCTCCGTCCAGCGGTTCGTTTAGCAGCATTAATGGGACTTCCATCAATCTTCGTCTTGACACACGACTCGATCGCTGTCGGGGAAGATGGTCCAACACACGAGCCAGTTGAGCACTTGATGAGCTTCCGTGCAATGCCGAACGTCACGATCTACCGCCCAGCAGACGGAAAAGAGACGATCGCAGCATGGAAAACAGCGGTTCAAGCGAAAGACAAACCGACACTTCTTGTCTTGACACGTCAAGGTCTTCCTGAACTGGAAGGTACGACGACAGAGGGCGCTGAAAAAGGTGGTTATGTCATCGCTGGTGACGTCACGAAAGCTGATACGCTCTTGATCGGTACGGGTTCAGAAGTTCACCTTCTTGTCGAAGCACAAAAAGAACTTGGTGAATCAGCAGCTGTCGTTTCGCTTCCATCATGGGAAGTATTCGAAGCGCAGTCAGCAGAGTATAAAGAATCAGTTCTTCCAAAACACATCACGAAACGTGTTGCGATCGAAGCAGGCGCTTCGCTCGGTTGGTACAAATATGTAGGAACAGAAGGACAAGTCATCGGAATCGATCGTTTCGGTGCATCTGCGCCTGGAGACTTCCTCTTGAAAGAATACGGCATGTCTGTTGAGAACGTTTTAGCGACAGTCAAACAACTCGGATAATCTTTTCCGGAAAAACGGGTCCGATCTTACGTCGGGCTCGTTTTTCATCTATTATCATCTATGCAAACAATTGGAATTATAGTATAGTAAAAAGCGACGTTTTAAGTTAGAGGAGGAAGCAACTTGGCTACATGGATTTGGATTTTAATTGCCCTTCTTTGCTTGGTAGCAGGTGTCGCCCTTGGTTTCTATATCGCTCGTCGATACATGATGAACTACTTGGAGCAAAACCCACCAATCAACGAAGATATGATTAAGACATTGATGATGCAAATGGGTCAAAAGCCATCACAAAAGAAAGTCAACCAAGTGATGCGTTCAATGAGTGGTTCAATGAAATCACCTAAAAAATAAGCTGTACGAAAGGGGACCAAATGGTCTCCTTTTTATTTGCTATTTTTTAGAAAGAGCACTAATCTAAAATGTGAGACTATTTCAAATAATCATAGGATTTAAAAAAGGGGGGAGACTTGAATGGGAGTCTTCAGGAAACTCGGTTGGTTTTTCCGACGAGAATGGAAAGCGTATAGTCTTGGGGTCGTCAGTTTGATTTTTGTAGCAGCGTTAGAACTCATTCCACCGAAGATCATCGGGACGACAGTCAATGGTCTAAGCGAGGGAAGCTTGACGAAGAATGATTTGATTCGTCTCGCAGGTACATTGTTGCTCATCGGGGTCGCGACATATATCATTCGTTATTTTTGGCGCTTTTATATCTTTGGGGCATCGATTCGTCTCGGTCGATTATTGCGCAGCCAACTGTATGGACATTTTTCAGATTTGGATCAATCGTTCTATAAGAAATATCGGAGCGGGGATTTGATGGCGCATGCGACGAACGACGTACAGGCGGTATCGATGACAGCAGGTGCCGGTATTCTAACGCTCGTCGACTCGGTGACGATGGGGAGCTTCGTCATCATCACGATGGTCACGACGATCAGTTGGAAATTGACGCTCGTATCACTTCTACCGATGCCGCTGATGGTCTACTTGACGTCACGCTACGGGAAAATGTTACATTCGCGTTTTCATGACGCACAGGAAGCCTTCTCCGATTTGAATGACAAGGTCGCGGAAAGCATTAGTGGTGTCCGTGTCTTAAAAGCAACAGGAGAAGTGGAGTCTGACGTGCAGACGTTTACGGATCTATCGGATGACGTCGTCCAAAAGAACCGTCGTGTCGCAAAAATCGATGCATTATTTGATCCGACGATTTTTGGATTAGTCGGTCTATCGTACATCATCGCTGTCGGATATGGTGCATATCTGTTACAACAAGGTGAAATCCGAATCGGTGACATCGTCTCATTCACTACATATCTTGGTTTATTGACATGGCCAATGCTTGCCTTCGGTTGGTTGTTCAACATTGTCGAACGTGGTCGTGCTTCCTACGATCGGATCGAGCGAATGCTTGCGATCGAACCGGAAATTAAAGATGCGAAGGAAGCAGCAACAAGTGTTTCCTCACCTGAACTCCACGTTGGGATTGAGCGTTTCATCTATGATACGCAACCGGTCTTACAAGACATCGATGTGACGTTGAAGCCCGGTAAGTCGCTCGGAATCGTCGGGAAGACAGGTGCTGGGAAATCGACGTTCGTTCGCTTATTGTCTCGCGAATACGACGTCAAACAAGGCGCCATCACGATTGGTGGACGAGACATCAAACAATTGACGCGTGACACCGTCCGTCGTCAAGTGGCGATCGTCCCACAGGATCATTTCTTATTCTCCGCGTCGATTGCTGATAATATTGCCTTTGCAAAACCGGACGCATCAATGGAAGACATCATGGAAGCAGCTCGGATCGCAGCGGTTCATGAGGATATTCTTGGGTTTAAGGAAGGGTATGCGACGATGGTCGGGGAGCGTGGGGTGACGTTATCCGGCGGTCAAAAACAACGGATCTCGATTGCCCGGGCATTACTAGCAGACTGTCCGATTTTAGTGCTCGATGATGCCTTATCTGCGGTTGATGCCAAAACTGAGGAAGCGATCATCCACCACTTCCGCACGGCGGATCACGATCAGGCACAAATCATCGTTGCTCATCGCCTGTCGGCTGTGTCACATACCGATGAGATCATCGTCCTTGAAGACGGTCGGATCATCGAGCGAGGCACGCATGAGCAGTTACTCGCTCATGACGGTTGGTATAAAGAGACGTACGATCGTCAGCAACTAGAATCACTCGTCGAACAAGGAGGGCGTTCCGAATGAATCATGATATCAATGAAAAAGCCGTCCTGAAACGATTACTTGATTTCGTCAAACCGTTCAAAAAACAGGTCAGTATCGCCTTCATCCTGCTGTTCATTACGACAGCGGCAAAACTCGGGGGACCGTATCTCGTCAAGATTTTCATTGATGAATACGTCGCACCGGGTACGTATCCGGTACAGGAAGTCGCACTTTTGTTTACAGCGTACTTGTTACTGCATACGACAGGAATCATCGTCGATTACTTGCAGGCGTTCGAATTCCAAAAGATTGCCTTGCAAGTCATTCAACGCTTACGCATTGATGTGTTCCGGCACGTCATGCACTTACGGCTTGCCTATTTTGACCGAATGCCTGCTGGAGTGCTCGTATCCCGGATCACGAACGATACGGAAGCAATCAAGGAGCTCTACATCGGTGTCCTGTCAACATTTGTGCAAAGCGGCGTTCAGTTGATTGGAACATATATCTTCCTTTATCTACTAGAGCCGCGACTCGCGACGATTGCGTTACTATTGTTACCGCTGTTTTATTTCATCATTTGGATTTACCGGAAGTATTCGACGAAGTATTACGCGGAAGTCCGCGATTTACTATCGAAAATCAATGCCCAACTGAACGAATCCATCAACGGGATGGCAATCATTCAACAATTCCGCCAAGAAAAACGCTTGATGGCAGAGTTCGAGGAGACGAACGTCGCCCACCAGAATGGACGTTATAAGAACTTGAAGCTCGATAGTTGGTTGCTGCGACCAATCATTGAATTGTTACTCGCCATTTCAATTGCGACACTTGTGACGTATTTCGGTGTCCTATCGTTCTCGCAAACGGTCCAAGTCGGTGTCGTCTATGCCTTCATCAGCTACATGGAGCGGATTTTCCAACCGGTACAGCAAATCATGCAACGGTTGTCCGAGTTCCAACAAGCTGTCGTCTCAGCAGACCGTGTGTTCAAGGTTCTCGATACGGATGAGCCGGAACCAACGAAACAACTCGAAGGGGATGCACGAGTATCGGAAGGACATATCGTCTTTGAAGACGTGCGCTTTAGTTATGACGGAGAGAAAGATGTCTTGAAAGGAATTTCGTTCGAGGCGAAAAAAGGACAGACGATTGCCCTCGTTGGTCATACGGGAAGTGGAAAAAGTTCAATCATCAATATCTTGATGCGCTTTTACGCATACCAATCGGGTCGGATTTTGATCGATGGTCAACCTCTTGAGCAGTTATCAGAAGAAGAACTACGACAGCATGTCGGACTCGTGTTGCAGGATTCATTCTTGTTCACGGGAACGGTCGCTGATAACATTCGATTATTCGATAGTTCGATTTCCTTTGATCGTGTCGAAGCGGCTGCTAAATTCGTACAAGCCGACGGATTCATCAATCAACTCGACCAGCAATATGACAGTCCCGTTGCGGAACGGGGGGCGACGTTCTCAGCTGGGGAACGTCAGTTGATCTCCTTCGCACGCACGATGGCGCGGGATCCGAAAATCTTGATCCTCGATGAAGCGACAAGTTCGATTGATACGGAGACAGAGGAGAAAGTGCAAGTCGCACTTGAACGGATGCGTCAAGGGCGGACGACGATCGCCATTGCCCACCGTCTATCGACGATTCAAGATGCAGATTTGATTCTTGTGTTGCATCAAGGGGAAGTAATCGAGCAAGGAAATCACCAAGAATTAATCGCACAAGATGGTCTGTATAAGAAGATGTATCAGTTGCAATCCGGTCATGTCACGGTTTCTTAAAAAAAGACATAAAAAAAGCCTGCCAGGCGGCCTCGCCCGGCAGGTTGTTTGTTTTGATTAGTAGACTGTGACTGTGACGTTTTGACGTCCCCAGTTAAGTGCTTCTTGTTGTGAACCAACGAGAAGGTCAAGTTTGTTACCTTGAATTGCGCCGCCACGGTCGAGTACGATTGCTTCACCAATGCCTTCGATGTGCATACGTGTACCGATTGGGTATTGTGAAGAAGCTGCTACGATACGCATACCATTGTAAGTGATCGTATTCGTAACGTCATAACCGCTTGCTGTCAACGCGCGACCGTTGTAGAGTTGGCTACCGTTGTTAGATGGGTCGTTCGTGTAAGCACTGACGTTCATCGTCACCTTTGTGCCTGATTTTGCAGGTGTTGATTGTTTTGTTGCAGTAGCTGGTTTAGCTGCTGCTTTTGGTGCTGGCTTCGCAGCAGGTTGTGCTTTTGCTGCTGGTGCTTTCGATACGCCAGCGAGTGAAGTATAGTCGCTGTGTACATAGCGCGTTTTACCATCGATTGTTGTTTTAATCCATGCACCAACTTTACCTTCTACGTTGACTTTTTCGCCTTTGTAGAGGTTACCGACATCTTTCGAGCTTGTCGTTGGTTGTGTGCGGACGTTTAATACTGCCGTAGTAACTGTAGCTTTTTTAAAGTCGAATGAGCCTGCTGCAGACGTATACGCACCATGGACATAACGTTTTTGACCGTTAACTGTTGTTTTGATCCATGCGCCAGAACGTCCTTCGACATTTAATGTTTGACCTTTATAGACATTCCCTACGTCTGCTGATGCAGTTGTAGGTGCTGTGCGTACGTTGAGTACTGGTGTATTTACTGTTACCGTTTCTGAGGCAGCCTCTGTCTCTTGGGCAAATCCTACTGATAGAGCTGTTGCTGCAAGACCGGCAGCGAAAACTGCTTTTTTCATTATTGATGTCCTCCTGACATATGCTGTGTTTACTGTTCCTACTTTACACGGCAAATCTGACCTGTGCGTTTACATGTCAATGTCATTCGAGTTACAAACCGGGCTTTTGTGACAACAAGATTGCAAAAGGACGGTTTTTGTCATCGATAGGACATACTGATTATGAAAAACGGATGTTTATAGGTCTTTTGGCTTACTAAATATAAAAAATTCGCACAATTCAACAGAAAAAAGTCTTAAAAATAGAAAGTGTTAAATCCTTCTATCGTCTGATGATGAAAAAGTGAAACGGATCATCAATACTTGACGACCGTCATCACGCCGAACGCTGTCAGGTAAGAACGATTGTACAATTCCTGCATCCAATCGTTAGCGGAGAGTTGAAACGTGCCGCGAATCGATTGGTACGTCCGCTGGCGAATATTGATTTCGATTGGCTCTAGTAGCGGAGTGGACGGTAGATGGTCATGCATGCTGTCATTTTGATTTTCGATATAGAGCAGCTCGAGGACATCTCCTTCTTCCATATGACGTTGTTCTATATGACGTTGTAGATAAATTATGAACTCCCACTGATCGGCACCATCGATCGTATACAAGTAAGGTATCGTGAATCTTCCTCGCTTCAATGAGACGTATTTCAACCGCTTCGACTTCATGTACGTATAATTGAGGGAAATCGTCAGGTATATAAAGGGGACGAGAGCTAGCAATGAATGTAAGAGCGGACATCAAGCACCCCATCAGAAATAAAAAGTCATAAAAAAAAGTCAGCATTCACACTCGAATACTGACCAAATCGTGCATTAAGATAAGAGCGGTTCGTTCGAACCGTGAATGGTGTAGTTTTGGACTGTCCGTGAATATTCTAAAAGTAGGACATCAAGTTCATGGCTAAGTTGTAGAACACGCGGGGAGGTGAAGCTGGACTGGTCAGCTTGATGATATAGTTCGCTACGTTTGGCTTCGATGGCTAACGTCAATAGTTGTTGTGTCGTCATAGCAGTCTCCCTTACATTGGTGTCGTATCCATATTCTAGCAAGTCCAATTACTAGGCGCAACGAGATTTCAGTAAAATCGACGAAATGTAATTTTTTTGTAATTTTGGCGGACACGAATCTTTTGCAACTTTCTGTGAGATAATAGGTGCTAAATGCAGAGGAGTTTGGCAAAATAGAGGAGGAACTTCTTCTATAGTAGTAAAGGAAAGGGGATGCTCATGATGGAGCTCTCGTTATGGTTAGCGTTTGGAGCAGGATTATTATCTTTCGTCTCTCCATGTACGCTACCACTGTATCCTGTGTTTCTCTCATACATCACAGGCGTGTCGGTGACGGATTTAAAAGAACGGGGCGTACGAGAAAAGCAATCCTTGTTTCATACGTTAGCGTTCCTCGTTGGTTTTGCGATGGTATTCGTTGTGCTCGGGTTATCGACATCGTTATTCGCAGATGTCTTTATCACATATCGCGATACGTTACGGATGATTGGGGCACTCGTCATCTTCGTATTTGGGATTGTTCTCGTCGGATTATGGCAACCAACATTCTTGATGCGTGAAAAGAAACTGAATCTCGGGGAACGAAAAGGGGGATACGTCGGGACGGTACTCGTCGGAATCGGTTTTGCAGCCGGTTGGACACCGTGTACAGGTCCGATTCTCGCAGGAGTCATCGGATTAGCTGCGACCAATCCGAGTCAAGGCATGTTCTACATGCTCGCGTATGTGCTTGGCTTCTCGATTCCGTTCTTATTGATGGCGTTCTTCGTCGGTCGTTCGCGCTTGTTCGTGCAGTATAGTCTGAAATTAACGAAATTCGGGGGAGCCTTGATGATGGTGTTCGGAGTCATGCTGTATTTTGATGGCTTGAGTAAATTCGCAGCATGGATGAGTGACATCGTCGGATTCACTGGATTTTAATCAAGGAAGTGATCGGATGATTTGGATATCAACTGGGGTAGCGCTCGTCATGGGATTGCTGATCAGCTTCATTCGTGTGAAGGCATCAGCAAAACCGACGAATGCTAAAAAAATCTTGATCCCGCCCTTTGCGATGTCGACGGGGATGCTACAGTTTTTATACCCAGCATCCCGTCTGACATGGACGGAAGTGGCAGAAGCATTGCTCATTGGAGCCATCTTCAGCATCTTTTTGATCAAGACATCCAATTTTTATGAAGCAGAAGGGCAGATTTATTTGCAACGTTCGAAAGCTTTTTTCATCGTCTTATTCGGTATCTTATTCATTCGGACGGTTGCGAAGTTCTTCATCGGCGGGCAGATTGACATTTTCGAAACGGGCGGCATTTTTTATCTCGTCGCTTTTGGAATGATCGTCCCTTGGCGCTTCGCGATGTATTTGAAATACAAACGAGTAAAGTCGGGCACCGTGCCGGTCGCGCACTTACCTCATTAAAAAAACCGCTGAAGGCGACTTCGGCGGTTTTTCGTGCATCCTTCAATTTTGGAAGTATAATGCGTAGTCTCGCCAGTCGATGGCGTGCTCCGTCAGTGCTTTTTTCAAGAATTTATGATCGCGTTTTGGCGTAGCGGAAATATATCCTTTGACGACCAGTTCAGATGTCATCTCTGTCGCTTGTTCCTCCAGTGCGAACTGTCCGATCCGCCCGGCAATCTTGCGGCGTGCGACATCACGAAATGCCGATGGAACCGGCATGACGAGAGCGTTCAATAATTCCATCGTCTCATCCGTCCAAAGATGTCGTGTTTGGTCGATGTACTCATCTTCCCAGTCCATCATCGATTTACCGTCTTCTTTCGGTAACTTTTTGAGGAACTTCCGGAACATGAAAAACCCGCCAATCGCCATGAGTGTAATCATGATAAAGCCCCAGAGCAGAATCCCGTTCATGAACCATTCCATGCGCGACTCATCCCCCTTTCACATCAAATATAGATTAGCATAAATCAGATGGACGTGCTATGATGAATGACGGAGAAAGTGAGGCGAAAGAATGCTGCAACCATACGTACAATTGGACGAGACCGGACAGCCCCGTAAAGGTATTTTACCTGAAACAGCGGACGGTCGGATCGTTGAATTCTATTATGATACGAAGGGTGAGGAGATCACAGTCATCTTCGTCACTGTTCCGGCAGAAGATGCGAGCCGGAAGCGTGCGTTTACGGTCGGGAAAACGTTTAAAACGGTCTCGACACTCGAAGACTTCACGTTACTTCACTATGAATGGGCAAATGACCAGATTTTCGCAACACTCGAGATGTTCGCGGATGGGTCGAAACGTCAAATCGACGCTTCGAGATTGCTCGACTATTAAAAAAGAAGGAGATGCGGATTGCCGCGTCTCCTTCTTTTGATATTCAAGAAATATGAAGTCGGATGACCTCGTCATGCAGTTCAACCTGACCACCAATCGGGAACGTGAACAAAGGACTCGTATGTCCGAAGTCGACATTCGCAAGAACTGGTACGTGCTCTAGGACTGGATAGAGCGAGATCAGATACCGCAGATGCTCTTCCGTCATCTTTGTTGCGAGCTGGAAGCGCCCGAAGACGATCCCGCGAATCGTTTCGGCACCCGGTTGCGCCATCAATGAGGCGAAATCACGGGCAAACGTCGCTGGATGGACTTCGTAATCGTCTTCAAGGAATAAAACCGTATCCCGTAAATCAGGGAAGTGTGGTGTGCCTTGCAGGAGATTTAACGTACAAAGATTTCCACCGAGCAGTCGACCACTTGCTTGTCCCGGAGATAAGAGAAGTGGACCTTTGTTTGGTAACGTAATGACATGTCCGAGATCGGTATCACGCCAATGGACCGAAGGCTTGATCGTAACGGGATCCGTTCCAAACAACACTTGCTTGAAGTAATCGATCGTATAGGCGTCGCGATCACGGAAAGCCCGTAACATCGGTCCGGAGTAAGTGATTAATCCGGTATTCGTTAGAATGGCATGACTGAGTGCTGTGATATCGGAGAAGCCACAAAGGATCTTCGGATGTGTCCGAATCAATTCGTAGTCGAGTAAGTCGACAAGTTCATTCGTACTGAACCCACCGCGAACGCACAGGATCGCATCAACGTTCGGATCAGCGAACGCGGCATGAAGATCAGCAACCCGTAACTCAGGATCACTGGAACCGAATGGATTGACGGCACGCGCATGTTGACTGATCGAGACACTTAATCCGAGCGATTCGAGGGTCTGGATCGCACCATCGATGATCTTCATCTCGACCGTTGAGAGACTAGAAGCGGGTGCGATTAAGCGGACATGAGAACCATCCATCAACTTCTTTGGCGTTAACGTCGGCAGGTGGGCAGCGATGATCTCTAAACGGTTACCGAATGGATCGGCTGTGAAGAAACGACGACGTGGCGCAAGGCGTGTGTCATGCTCAATTGGATAACCGGCAGCTTGAAGAGAATCGCTCAACGCTTCGAACGCAGCGACGGTTAATCCAGGATGCGCTTTTTTAGCAGGGGAGAAGGGATCCTCGATGCCGAGATGAAGTGCTGCACCATGATTCTCGAACCAGACACCGCCACTGGCTTGAACACCAGTCGGTTTTTCGACTTCCTTCATATGTAAAAGCCCGGCATAAAATGCACGGGCGCGATCTTCTTCGTTTTTCGGCATAGCGAGCTGGACATGATCTAACATGAAGACACTTCCTTTACGAATGAGATTCAAGCAACGAACTGGGTGATTCGTTTTAGTTCACGTTCGACGAGGTTCAAGTAGAAGACACCTTCGATCCGGCGATCGAGAGACTGTGCAATCTCATAGAGATTCGTCCGAAGCGCTGCGAGATACGACGCTTCCTCACCAAGCGATTGACGATGAGCAAAGGCATAGTGAGCGAGTAGGAACTGAAGATATCCACGATCAGTCAAGAACGGGATCAATTGTTTTTTCTCTTCCATCGACCAAGTATAGTTCGTATCATAATACATCTTCGCATACAGGTGATACGGTTCGTCACCGCCTGTAAAGAGGGTTTCACCCCGTTTGACTTCTTCGATCAAGCGTTCGCTCCAATCGAAGCGTTCTTTTTTGCGACTGAGGAACAACGGTAGGATGTATGGATGAGCCTGATCCGGCATCCGCGAGCAACCGCGTTCATGCCGCAGTGCTGCATAAAGTAGCAAGGCACGATCTTCGAAGCCACGATCAATCGCATACGTCATCCGGCTGAATGCTTCACAGGACGGGCAATCACTGAGTTCGTCACTTGGCGCGTCAACCCATTCCGATAGATAATGATCGGCCTGTTCCTCGTCACCGAGTTTGCTGTAGACCATGAAGCTGATATAGTCACGTGTCCGAATAAAGCCATGCGCGTCACAGAAATCGATGAAGCGATCAAGATCTTCTTCGAGAAGCGAGACCGTCACGTCTTCTTGTTCTGCCATATAGATCAAGTAGGACTTGTAGTTCCAGTACAAATCAAGTTCTTGTTTGGGAGTCAGTGTCATCTCATCTTTTCGGATCCATTCCATCAAGAGCGTGAAAGACACGAGAAACGATCGGAAGTGTCCTAAATCAAATTGATTTTGTGAAAATGCCCATAAGGAGAGGAAGCGGAGTGAATCATCAGCTGTTTCCTCAAAGATGGCCCATAAGGCCTCACCGCGTGCAACGGAGGGTTCTTCTTCCTTTAAGCGAAGATATAAGAGATGGAGTTCTTCTTGAGGGTTCATCTGTACCCCTCCTTTCTTATATAAGTATACCACGAGCGTTTTGAGAAATCGCAATTGAGCGAGGATGGAATAAAAAAAGATTCCGAACCGGCTCAATCGCGGTTCGGAATCATTTCAAGTATTTGTGGATGAGTATCAGCTGTCGGATGTAGCAAATCATGTACCGTGTAACTATTGAGTACTTGATGGAACGCCGCAATGGCATCATCGAAGGCATCACGTGCCGGATTGAGCGAAGGGACCTCGTGAATGCCTTCTTGCGGATCGAGAAAATGAACGGTTGGTTCAAACAGTTGTACGACGTCACCGATATGAATTGCATCTGGAGGACCTGCTAAGCGGAACCCACCTCCACGACCACGGACAGAATCAATCAAACCACTCTGTCCTAAACGATAGACTACTTTCATCAAATGATTCTTAGAAATGTCGTAACAATCCGCTACTTCCTGGATTCGGACTAAACGATCGGGATGGGCTGCTGCGAACAGCAGGGACCGAATCGCGTAATCCGTATAACGTGTCATGCGCATTTTCATCACCTACTTAACACACATACTAGGGGGGTACGCAAGCATTATCAACTCTCAATGTGCAAAAATTAAGATGCATTTTAGAGATTGTTTTTGAGGGTGGATTCACGCATAATGGACGGTGAAAGGTAGGTTAAATTATGCATTTCGATCAGGCATTACACCTTTTGCAACAGCTCGGACCATCGATGGAGCAAAAGGGATTGCGGATCGCGACGCGCTTCTATGACTCGCTTGAGGCGACGTACGAAGAAGAATTGCGCGCGCTTCGAGAAGCGGGGGCTCAGGACGGAACTCGTGCCTTGCGGATTTTACGCCTGAGTCAATTACTGAACCAGATTACCAATCAGCATGAATCGAGTGAACTGTTTAAATTGATTTTACTGAATGAAATCGATCAGACGAAATCGTTTCTACTGACGTACCCGGACATTATCAGTCGTGAAATTCTTCAAGCTATTCAAATCGAATATGATCTTAAAGAAGATGCACCTTTACTTCAAGCATGGGCAATTGTTCACCATCAACTCGTCGATACGTGCCGCCATTTTTGTAAATACCGTCATGCTGAAAATTGGCGTCAACAAGATATTTTGTTGATCGCAGAAGAACATCATCTCGGAGCCGTCATTGATGAAGCAAGGCATGCTCTCTTGAGTGGTCGAAAAACGACATTGTTACATGTCTCAGCTGAGGAACTGGCAGAACGAATGTTAGCGAATGTCGTATCCTTGACGACGAAAGGGATGGTCGTTCATCACATTCGTCAAGAAGGATGGGAACAACAGATGCACGAATTCTTGACGATGATCACGGCGAATGATCCGATCGTCTTCGTCAGTGGATCGACGAATTTCATTGAAGAAATCCAGCAACGACTTGATCCGCTACCGGTCCTGTTCGGTCCGTTCGTAGCGGCAAATCAATTACCCTCTTAACGAGAAAAGCGATGTGTAACGCTCTGACAAAAGTCGGAGCATGACACATCGCTTTTTTAAGCTGATTTCGTTAAGCGTTTCGCACGTTGAATCGACCGGTCGAGTGCGAGATAGACCCCACCTGAGACACAACATAGCAGTCCGACGAATCCGAGCGCAAAGTCACCTTTTCCGGTATCAAGGAATAACGATCCGAGAAGCGGTGCGGTGACGCCGCCAATCAACCACTGGAGACTCGCAGCACCGTTGTACGTTCCGCGGAGATGTTCTGGTGCGATCAAAGCGATGAACGTCATCTGCACAGGAGACATGATCATCTCACCGAGCGTATAGAACGCATAAATCGCAAGCAATACCGTCACGAGCACGACATAACTCGTTCCGAGTGAGAACAGGTAAGACGGCACGAATGCGAGAAAAATCATGCCGATCCCGAAAATCGAGGCGCCGAGCAACATGACTTTTCCGAATGCCTTGCCGGACAAGCGAGCAGCGATCGGGAACTGGAACAAGACGACCATGATTCCGTTCAGTGCCATCAAGTAAGGAAACGGATTTTGTTTCGTCGGTAGTCCCGGTAGTGCTTCCTTCAAGAAGACCGGTAACATACTCTCGACGAGGGCAAATCCCATCGAGATGAAGACACCCGCCCCGATGAAGATTAAAAAGACATGATCCTTCCGCAATACAGTGAGCGGTGATACTTTGACTTCGTCCGTCTTTTCGATATACTCCGGTTTCGTCTCTTCGATGAAGAAGTAGAGAACGAGTCCGTACAGGAAAAAGACGAAAGCGGCAGAGTAGAAGATGAGTGAACGGTCGACGAATAGGACCGCACTTCCGAGAAGTGGACCGAATGCGGCCCCGACGTTATGTCCCATCCGCAGCAGGCCGAACGATTCGTTCAGGCGTTCTGGTGGTGTGACGTCAGCGACCATCGCGCTTGCCGCCGGATGGAACAGTGAACTCGATAAACCGAGCAGCGCGTTCAAAGCGAGAAGTGGTCCGAATGAATCAGCGAACGAAAAACCGATTAGTGCGATGACGTCACCGATGATCGAGAGGACCATCAGTGGTTTTCGACCGAATTTATCGGCGAAGTGACCACCGAGGACGGCACCGACGAGCGACATGATCGGTCCGGTCGCCATGATGACACCGACCAAGAAGTAGGAATCGAGTCGATCCGCATAATAAAGAACTAAAAATGGTGCAATCATGAACATCATGATCCCCGTGATCGTTTCCCCGACGAACCGGATCCAGATGTTGCGATCAAGCTGTTTGAGTGCGTTAAACATAGTGAAAACCCCTTATATTCTGTTTTTAGACAATAGAAAAGACGGATACGCACAAATATGGGCATACCCGTCCTAATATAAGAGGGCAACATGTACGTATACGCATACGCACACCCTGCTTAATTAAAAATTAAACGATTGGGTGACGTACAGTTATAGCCGATACAAAGACAGTGTGGACAGATGTCCGGGCTTGATGGAATACCATTGTACGTCTCCTCCTTCTGTAATAGTAAACTTCCTAGTCATCGTAAAGAAGATCGTGATGAATTGTCAACTTTAAATCTGAAAATTGAGTCAATGAAGTGAAATGGACGAGACCTTGAAAATTCGGTATGATAGACTAGTTGCGAAAAAGATTGATCGGACTTTTGAATATATCGGTGAAAGGAACTACCATACATGACAAACATTCTACAAACGGAAGTCGAAAAGCGTCGGATTTTCGGCATCATCTCCCACCCGGATGCGGGTAAGACGACATTAACTGAAAAATTCCTCCTGCACGGAGGGGCAATCCGTGAGGCAGGTTCTGTCAAGGCACGGAAAAACTCGAAATTTGCGAAATCCGACTGGATGGAAATCGAAAAACAACGCGGAATCTCTGTTACGTCTTCGGTCATGCAATTCGAATACGATAAAAAGATCGTCTCAATCATGGATACACCAGGTCACTCGGACTTCGGTGAAGATACGTATCGGATCCTGACAGCGGTTGACTCAGCAATCATGGTCATCGATGCAGCGAAAGGGATCGAGTCGCAAACGAAGAAACTGTTCCAAGTTTGTCGGATGCGCGGGATTCCAATCTTTACGTTCATCAATAAGATGGACCGTCAAGCGCGTGACCCACTCGAATTGATGGAAGAACTCGAAGAAGTCCTCGGTATTCCGTCTGTTGCTGTGACGTGGCCAGCTGGTTCAGGGCAACAGTTCGAAGGGGTCTATGACCGTGTCAAAGGACAATTCCATTGTTTCAAGAACGATCGTAAGTCGATCGAACTCGGTGAGGAAGGTCTCGCGAACGAAGAACTCGCGACGACGATCAACTCGGAAATGTATGAGACGTTGATGGATGAAGTCGACTTACTCGACGGCGCAGGTAACGAATATGATGAAGAATTGATCGCAAAAGGTGAACTGACTCCAGTCTTCTTCGGATCAGCACTCGTCGATTTTGGTGTCACACCACTTCTTGAACATTACTTGAACTTGTCTCCTTCACCGACACCACGCGAGTCGAACAAAGGGAAAGTCGAGCCGGCACAAGACTTCTTCAGCGGTTTCGTCTTCAAGATTCAAGCGAACATGAACCCGAACCACCGTGACCGGATTGCGTTCGTCCGTATTTGTACGGGTAAATTTGATCGTGGAATGGACGTCGTCCTGACACGGACAGGCAAGAAGATGAAGTTATCTCAATCGACACAATTCATGGCGGATGAGCGGGAAACGGTCAATGAAGCGTTCGCAGGAGACGTCATCGGGTTGTACGATTCAGGCAACTATCAAATCGGTGATACAATCACGAACGGTGATCCATCGTTACAATATGAAGCACTCCCAACGTTCGCACCAGAACTCTTCTTGAAGGTCTACACGAAAAACGCCTTGAAGTCGAAACAGTTCCAAAAAGGTGTCGAACAGCTCGCGCAAGAAGGTGCGATCCAGGTCTACAAGACGGAATACAACGAAATCATCCTTGGAGCGATCGGACAACTCCAATTCGAAGTCTTCGAGCACCGGCTCAAAGGTGAGTATGGCGTTGACATCTTGAAGGATGCTGCGAACTTCCAAGTCGCGAAATGGATCAAGCCAGCTGAAGTCGCTGCCGTCAAACAATTGACGGATTCTCGGACGGTTCTCGTCTACGACCGTTGGGAAAATGCTGTTCTATTATTTGCAAATGATTTCGTCTACGAGCGATTCGTTCAGAAAAACGAAGGAACGATCACATTGGTCGATTCACCGCAACAACTCTAAGTTTTTGACGGATTACTTTTCGAAGTAGTCCGTTTTTTCATTCCTGAAATCTCGTTTGATGGCAAGCGAACAAGGGTAAAAACAGAGCGAGTTTGAATTCATATGAAAAAGGAAGGTGTCATGTGATGGCGAAACGGTTTGTTGGAATCTATCAGGATCAATCGAGTCTGGAACGAAAAATCGAGGAATTGAAACAACAGGGGCATCATGATTCGGATTTTTCTGTCGTCGGTCGAGATGACGCGGCAGACGAAGCATCGGGTGCAAGTTGGATTGATCAGGTCAAATCAAAATTTTCTAAAGAACCACCGCTCCGCGAGACATTAAAACGTGTCGGACATTCGGACGATGAGGCAGAACGGCATTACGCAGAAGTCGAGCGTGGCGGTCTTGCATTGTTCGTCAAGGATCGAGATCACGATCATGACCACGACCATGAGCACCATCATCACCATAACCATGATCATGACCATCGACACGATGATAACAAGGTCGAAAATCCGGGGAACAATGCCTATGAATCCAATCACCGCGGGGACGGTGAGAAGAGCGACCGGGCGAAGTGGAAAGCGGACGATCTCGACTAATACCTAGAAGTGAAGGCGCCGCTTGCGGTGGACTTCACTTTTTTTCATATCTGGAGGCGTAGGGCGAGATGTGTGAGGAATCGAGGTGCTATACTGAGACCATCGAAGAGGTGATAAGACATGAAAAAAATAGTGACAGCTTTAGCAGGAATTGGTCTTGCCAGTGCTTGGTTCATCAACCGATACCCGGTGTTCGGAAATCGACCAAGCCGTGCAGAGCGGCTGAGTTTTGAACGATCAGATCGTTTTGTCGACGGGAAGTTCAAAAATGAGATGGATTTCCAGTTGAAGATGGAATGGGACTCGATGAAAAGTATCTTAAAGGATTACGGAAGAAACATTCCGAATCTGCGTCCTGTCAAAGCGTTACCGACGCTTCCGTATCAGCGACGTCAAGACGATAGCGAAACACCACGTGTCACATGGTTCGGACATTCGGCATTTTTACTCGAACTCGATGGGCAAACGATTTTCTTTGACCCGATGCTCGGGCGCGCACCATCACCGTTCCCGAAGCTGGGCGGAGGACGTTTTCAAACGACGCAGACGGTTGATCTCGAACGTTTACCGTTGATTGATGTCGTCGTCTATTCGCATGATCATTATGATCATCTGGATTATCCATCCGTCCTCGCCTTGAAAAATCGAGTCGGTCGCTTCATCGTGCCGCTCGGTGTCGGGAGTCGTCTCCGTGGATGGGGCGTCTCAGCTGAGCGAATCACGGAACTCGACTGGCATGAATCGACACAAGTCGGTGGCATCAAACTGACAGCGGCTCCGTCGCGCCATTATTCAGGGCGAAATGGTCTTGATCAATTTTCAACGCTATGGGCGTCATGGGTCATCGAAGGCTCGCAAAAGGTCTTCTTTAGTGGCGATAGTGGATATGGTCCACACTTTAAAGCAATCGGCGAACAATATGGTCCGTTTGACCTGACGATGATGGAATGTGGGCAGTACGATGTCCGGTGGTCCAATTCGCATATGTTACCGGAACAAACGGTTCAAGCACATCGTGACGTCAAAGGTCGCGTCCTGATGCCAATTCACTGGTCTGCCTTCATCCTCGCGTTTCATGCATGGTTCGAGCCGGTCGAACGGTTGCTCAAGGAAGCGAAACGCGATGAGATTCCGGTTCTGACTCCGATGATCGGGGAGAGTGTGACACCCGAGAGCACGACACGAAAATGGTGGCGGGAAGTGCGTTGAGTAAAATAGCTTTTTGATTTTAATTGAATGAAATGAGAAAAAAGTAGCCTTTTCGATGTGACTCGAAAAGGCTACTTTTTTAGGTGAATAAACAGAGGAGATGTTCATCCTCGACCCTTACAGGAAAGCGAGGATGATGACATCGTTCGGTCGTACAATACCATTTAGCTCGCTAATCGATCAGCCTGTTTCGCGCGACGAGAGCGAACTTTTTCGATGATTTCGAAACCGAGCACAAGCATCGTTCCGACGAGTAATCCATTACTGAGGAACGGACGAAGCGTCAAAGGCAGAACTTCCGCAATGACGGTTGATTGCAACAAGATACTGATGCCGATGACGGCACTGATCGCAAACGCATGGCGGCGACGGCTGTTCTCCATGTTACTTTCCGCAGACTGCCAAGCAATCAGGAACATGTGTGGCAATGTCGCAAGCAACGCGGCACTCGCGACGCTACGCGGTAATGTTGCGATGATCCCGATCAAGCTTGGGAAGAAACCGATCAACGCGATGACGAGCGAGGCAATCAAGAACGGGCGACGTTTCCGGCTTCCCGTTTGCGCGATGAATCCGCTCGTGATCGGTAACGGCACCGGCACAAGCGTCGAGAATGTAGCAGCGAGTAAATGAATGACACCTTCGATGGATAATCCTTGGTGCAGACGTCCTTGTTTTTGAAGCGTCGCTTCGACGGCGCTTAAAGCGGCAATTAAATTGACGACGAGCAAGATCGCGAACGGAATCGCGACAAGGAATGCACTGCCGTCAAACTGTGGCCATCCGAACGGTAACGCTTGCGGTGGTGCGAACAAACTAGACGATGCAGGAAGCGACGGACGGCTGACGAGCCAACCGACGATGATTCCGATCATCAAGGCAAACGGACGTAAGCGACTCGGTCCGAATTGGCTGAGTCCGAGTACGAGCAAGAACGTGATGATTCCGGCGAGACGTGTTGCCTCGACGGCAAGAACGGCACCGAGCATGACGCCTGTTAATTGAATACATAATAAGAGCAAAAATGTTCCGCTGACGAGCGGTGTGAAGACGGGTAGTAAGTATTTCGTCCATCCTGTCAAACCGAGAATGATGAGGACGACGCCGGCAATGACGACGGCTGCCATCGCGATCGTAAAGGCCGTTTTTGAGTCGACCGGTAGTGCGGCGATGACGACGAAGATGCTGACCCATGATCCGGCAGGTCCCGATACGATCGGAAGCCGGTGGCCGAAGGCTCCGTGTAGGAAACAGGCAATCCCGCCTACAAAGAACGACCGTTGGACAAGAGCAGCTGTTTCGACTGATGAGAGGTCGAACAGACTGGCGACGACGATTGGTAAAGCAATCGTGTTCGCGAGTAAAAAGACGATCCACTGGAAGGTAGAAGTCGTTTGTTTCATGAAAAAGCTCCTTTCTTAAACTTCAGATATTCCTGCATCATAGCATATGATTGATGTTATGATTCATATATCTTTATACATGAAAACATATGAAAGAGATGATGAGTATGGATTTACGCCAGTACCGCTATTTTTGTGCGGTCGTCGAGGAACAGTCTGTCACGCGGGCAGCGGAGCGTTTGCGGATGGCGCAACCAGCCTTGACGCAACAAATTCGGCGGATGGAAGAAGAGCTCGGCGTTCGTCTGATTGAGCGGGCAGGACGCGGGATCCGGATCACACCAAGCGGCAACCGCTTATATGAACGAGCAGTTTCTTTACTGCAGTTCGAGCAGGAGACACGGATGGAAGTGAGCGACATCGAAGCCGGTCGAACAGGGATTTTGCGAATTGGTGTCAACACATTATCAGCCAGTCGGCTCGTCGAATGGATTGAACAGATGAAACGACGACATCCTGGTATTATCTTACAAGTCCACCAAGGAGAATCGAGTGCGCTCATCGAACGGTTGAAAGAACGGTCGCTTGACGCAGCGTTCGTCCGTCTGCCGATTGATGCACAAGGGATCTCGATTGAATGGATGGAAGAAGAACCGTTTTATCGCGTCCATCATCCGGAATATGCGGACGCCGACGTCATCATTCCGAGTCAGGAAGGACTGGGTGTCTTTCAGACGCTCAGTCAGCAGTTCGGTGTCGTCTCGCAGGAAACCTGTTCCGACGTCCTGACCTTAATCGGACTCGTCCGGTGCGGACAAGCCGTGACACTGTTACCGAAAAGTACACTCCGTGAGCTCGACATGACGGGACTTGTTCAGGAACGGTTACCGGACGCGACGAGTACGACGGCTCTTGTCTGGTTGACGGAAGACGGACAATCTGCCTTAACACAACAATTTTTGAAGATTGTTCAAGAAAGAGAATAAATTGGCTCATCACCATAAGATGTGGTTGACACATAAAATCCATCGGATTTTGAATTGAACATAGAAAAAAAGCGAAAACCCCAGTATCGTAATTGTTGTCTAGACAAACCACGATTGGAGTTTTCGCCTTGTCCCAACTGTTTATCAAATTAATTCTTCCGCTTCCAGCTCTTTTTCAAATCCAGATGTCGTCTGATGAAGAACCACATGTATTTCCTGTCATTCCTGATCCACGTGAGATTCCTAGTGTTCCGAAAAAGCATTATAGAACGGTGCCATGGACGGACGATTTCAGATGTCGCACGTGAATATGAACTCCCTTATACGACTGTCGAACGATGGTTTTATCAGTGCGCTTCAGCTGAGGTAGAAAAGCACACAAAGCACATCCTCGTCGATGGATTTGCCACGAGAAAAGGGCAAACTCATCGACGATTGTTCTTGATGCCAAGACTGGGTGTCTTCTGTCTGTCGTCCCGGGTCCGGGACGCATCAGCGATTACAGCTGCGCTTCAAGGTGTGCCGGGAGATGTTCGGTCGGTCGTCAGCGATTTTGCACCTGCGATGGCGAAGGCAGTCACTTCTGTCTTTCTGGATGCAACGCATGTGCTGGATCGTTTTCATCTCATCCAGTTCTTCACGGACACTCTTCGCCGACGGCGTCGTTTTTTTGAACGAGACGAAACGTCATCATCATATTCGTGTCATCGACCGTGCACTGGCTTGTCGCCCAGAAATGTTGGCTCTAGAAGACCGATAGGTCGCCCGTTCTTGTATTCTAGAAGATGCCTTTACTCAGGATCTATATAGAGGACTCCAACATATCCGGTATGTGCTGAAAGCAACGTGTAACGGGCAGGCTCAACGAAGGCTGACGGACTGACTAGACCGTTACCAGTTCCATCCGTGCGGACCTCTCGCAAAAATCGCGAAAGCGATTCGGGGTCGTAAGGAAGCGATGCGTCAGACCATTGTATCAAGGCTATCGAACGGGAAAATGGAAGGAACGAACAACAAGATTAAGCTCATCAAACGTCGTGGTTATGGCTACTGAAACCTCGAGCGATTCTTTTTGAGATTGCGCCTCGAACTTGGTCGTTAAAATAGCAACCACATGTCATAGTGATGAGCTAGTTTTATGGAAAATTTTGATAATTTGTTCGAATATGGTTTTAAAAAATAATATTGATGAAAATACCTATTTTATTTCTGTTACTCCTCTTAATATAAATAAGGACAGCTTAACGATGGATTTTGTCAATGAAAACAATGATTGATCAGAATTTATAAAATTATTAGTTACTGAATCGAAAAGAGTTATAACTGAAAGAGAAGATGAACTGCTCCCCGTCAAGTAGACAGGATAAATAATAAAAATCTCTTAAACGGCTTGAGTTCCGTATTCTAATGGAGCCAAGCCGTTTAACCGTTGTTGGTACCGTTTTTCATTGTAGAAGTAAATATATTTCTGGATCGCGAGTCGGAGTTCGTCGAACTCCGAAAACTTATGTAGATAATAACTTTCGCACTTTAACGCTCCCCAAAAGGACTCCATCGGTCCGTTATCAATACATCTTCCAACCCGAGACATGCTTTGTGTAATGCCTGCCACGCGTGTCATATGACGAAACGTATGAGACGTATATTGAAATCCTCGATTACTATGAAGCAAGGGAGGACTTCCGGGTGCGCCCTGTAGGGCGAGTTCGAGAGTATCGAACTCGAGCTGATTATTATTGGAGTGCCCAAAAACGAAGGCACGGATGGATCCATCACATAGGTCCAGAATAGCGCTCAAATATGCCTTCTGAGAGGCGCCGTACTTCAGTTCCGTTCAAACCGTCACCCATTTTTGGTTCGGTCCTGCCGCGTTGAAATCACGGTTCAGAATGTTCTCTGCGGTCTGTTGAGGGCGATTACGAATATACAAAGGACGTTTCCGGCGTATGACGCAATGAATACCGGCGACGTGCATTAGACGACGGACACGCTTCGCGTTGACGTTTCTTCCGAAACGGCGTTTCAGGTTCAATGTCATCCGTCGGTAGCTATAGATTCCGTTCACCGCAAGGTGGATCTCGTTCATCTCTTCGATGATTTTTATGTTCTCCGTCTCACGTGTCTGCGGTATACCAATCCGGCGTAACCACTTGTAGTAGGCAGCGCGCGAGACACCAGCGAGGTGACATAGGGCGATGATCGGGTAACCAAATTGCTCTACCGATGATTGTATGGCTTCATATTTATCTTGAAGACGAATTTGACTTAACGTGACCTCCTCTCGATCTCCTCTAACTTTTTTAAGAAATCATTCTCCATTCGTAGACGCTCATTTTCTCGCTCGAGTCATTTCAGCTCCAACGCAAAGCTCTCTGTATCCGTCAATTCTTCTACTGGCTTCTGACGTCCGCGACGGTCCATCAGCGCGTCGATTCCGTCCTTCTCGAACTTTCTTACCCAACTATAGATTTGTTGGTATGAGACCCGATGGGTCTCCATGATGTGTTGATAGTCTTTTCCGCTTTGTATACAATCCATAACTGCCTGGACACGTTCTTCGAATGTAGAGGTTCTATCTTTAGTCATAATAGACCGCTCCTTCAATGGTTTCCCAAGTGTACTATGACTAGTATATTTCCGAATCCATCTTGCAAGTAAGCTTGTACTCGAAATATTAAACCGTACGGTAGCGCTAGAGAGCGATTCCTCTTGGGTCAGAACTGCATGTATAGCTTCCATCCTTAGTTCCTTTCATCCTTAGTTCTTCTGGATAGCGTGTCCACTTTGTTCGATTATGAAGTGTGGAGAATCCTCCCACGCGATATTTTGTCCTCCAACCATTCAAGGTCGTGACTGAAAGCTCAAAGAGCGAGGCGATCGACTTAATCGAGTTTGTTCCATCCTCACACAACTGAATGATGTGTAGTTTTTGATCCATCGAAAACCTAGATGTGGCCATAGAAAAAGCTCCCTTCAAAAAGTAGACAGTTTTAGTTATTTCAACTGTCTACTTTTTGGGGAGCATATCAGACCGACAACTGCTATTTGTTTGCATCTTTTGTCTCTCAAAAGTTGATAACCGTCGAGAACATCTTGCTACCAGTCGGCTGGTCCGTAGTTCAAAAGTTCTTCTGCTGGTAAACCGTGTCCACTCAGTGTCGGAGCATAGTAGGAAAACTGACTCTGTTGCAAATAGCGGCCAAGCTTTTTCATGTTATTCGGATTGCTGGTGAAGGAGTGTAAAAGCAAAACAGCGCGTTCGCCGCCTTCGTAGTAAAAGGGTTTCGGGGGTAATAGTCGCATAGAAAAGTAAGTTCTTATTTCATCGTAGTTCTCATTTTTATTAAATTTAACATCTGGTGAACTTATGAAGATATATTCATATTCTATTTCTCTACATAAGTTATCTCATCCACCGACCAACCCCAAGTATTTTTCTTTTTATTAAACCTCATTTTTTTTATAAACTTGATTAGATCTTCATCTTCCAAATTATGTTTATCTACTAAGATTGGAGAAATGAAAACATCATTGACAAAAGCAAATGCATTTTCATTATTTTTTTCTATATATCCGATGTCGGATTGAATGAAGTTCGAACGAAAGTCTTCGTCACCTTGTGTAACTTCATGTATCAAATAATAATTCGGTCTACTGTGATGTTTGAACAGTTTTGCCTTAAATATTTCGTCACCTTTCCAATTATGATTCCCTTCAATTGAATCACTATGGAAGTAACCGCTTTTCACGGACTTGTTGTTCAACAGGAAGTTAAAATTGACAATGCTTTTCTCTTCGTTGACGGAGGTGACAAATATATCGGTAAGCGGGAGTGTTCGATAAAGAATGTCTTTCGCTTTTTGCGCATAATCAGCTAGTTGTTCTCTTGTGTCAACGTTCTCCGTTTCCTTGTACCAATTCTCTTTTTTCCAACCTTCTAGTTTTGGTGAAACGCTCTTCCGGTTTGCTTGTTGAGATTTGATTAACGTATCTAGCTCTCGCTTAGCATGCGAATACATCTCACGTTGTATTAATAACGGGATGATTTTTTCTTGCAGTCCCACAATCATTTCTGGCTTTGCCTTGCAAAGTAAACCTGCACATAGGCAGTTAAACCGTTCTTCCTCTTCAACTAGCTCACTTATAAGATTCCATACCCAAAACTCATTACTTTTTGTTCTTCCGAAGGAAGAAATGACGCTCAATGCTTCTTCATTTCGATTCAATTTTAATAACAATCGTCCTTGGTGATAAGGGAGCCAAACAAAGGAAGTATTTGCAGCAATGCTTCTCTCCAAAACAGATAAGAAAGTATTAACGCGTTGCTCTGTCACAATTTGAATGTCCATTTTTAATATTCTTTTTGAATAATGGTTTAATACCGATTCCTTCAAAGGTGGTATTTTTTTTTCCTCTCCATCTTCAGTCTGAAAATGAGTTTCTCTCGCATCAATTGAATCGAACCAATCAAATCCGATAGTATCTATAAACTTGAGATAGTTATAATCATTTAAATGACTCATCATGTCTTTGATAAGTGAACGCATGGCAGAACGTGCATTCGGATCATATCTTGTCTCAATAAAATTAGAGTCATTTCTATAAAATCTTAAAAACTCAGGAAGTACTTTATCGGCGTATGAATCATCTTTTGAGATGACTCTCCGAATAGACCATAATATAGAATCTACCAATGTTCTTTTTATGTCGTTTGGTGACCATTTATTCAATGTAATGGTCGCATTATCGTTCAATATTCTGAAATTATTAAGATAACGATCAATCTCATTCTCAGAGATTTTCAGAAAATCATACATAATCCACCCAAACGTGATTAAAGTATCATCATCATTTGGATTATTCATTAAGGTAGGCAAAATCTTTATAAATGCCTCTTTAGGCTTGTTTGCTTTTCTCAGGTGTTTAGCTTCTTCGACCGGATCGGGGTCTAGGTTGCCACCATTTAAGCGAATTTTTTCAGATATGGCTCTTAAATCATCAAAAATCTGTTTAATCTCGCTATCTTCCTTCTTTAGCTTTAACTGCGCGATAAAGTCATTTTGACTAACTCGTCGTTCCGTAAAATCTAATAACAACTTATATTTCACGAAGCGAGTTTTCGTAATTTGATACAAATCATCTTTATAATCTTTTGTCGTATACATTCTATCCCTCCGTTACGTTAACGTATATCTTTTTTGAATGAGTTCCACTACCTGTTTATAGATATCTGCATCTCCATGCAAATAATCGAATGTACTCACCATTCCTTTCCCGTTGTAATAAGTTTGGACTTCCACATACTCTTGATGATTATGGAACTGTAAAATCAGTTTCCAATCCTGAGCATCAATCACACGCAATTGAATTTCAGCATGCTGAAGGTATTGACTCAGTTCTTCAAAGATAGGCCTCATGACTCCAAGATCGTTTACCAAATCCTGATTTCCAGAAGCTAAAAGTGAAAGTAACTTCTCATATCCTGCCGTACTCCCTGATTTGAATTTTGGGCTTCGAATCTCTCTCTTCCCAGTGTAGTTAAAGTGCACTTCAACATCTTCTGAATCTATGTTTAAAGTGACCATTTCCAGGTATGGTCTTGAGACGATTGTTTTGACTGCACCTACACCAGACAATCGTTCGTCTATATATGTTCTTAAATGTTCCGCTGGCAGGAGTTGATCGTCTGCAAAGGAAAAAATGTTCTTAGGTTTCTTCTTATAACTTGTAACTTCTGGAGCGTTCGAGAAGTTGATTTTCATGAATGGCGAGATAGGCTTCCAATTGATTAAGTACACCTTATTCAAAGCTGTCGAGATTCCCGTATAGAGCCATCTGAAATATTCTTTATTCGTCCGTCCTCGATTCTCCTCGTCCGTAATAAAGAATACCTCATTAAATGTATAAGCCATGGCTTTATTTACTGTCATAGCCCATCCAAATTTCACCTTCGCTGCGTTTAAAATTTTGAAATATTCAAACTCGGGATCATTTAACTCTTTTAGGATGCGGTATCGATATGCTTTTTCAAAGCTAGTCAATTTTCGACTATCTGATGAATCCCGATAAAGTATTTTTCCAGAACGCTCGATTTTTGCGTATGTTTTAGGTTGTTTCATCATTTCTTCAAACTCAGGACTTTTTGAAAAGGGTGATTTTTCTTGTGCGTCTACTTCTAGTTTTGCCAAGACCTTGAGGTATGCGATTTGTTCATTTAGCTCAAGCTCATTTTTATCGGCATTTAAAAAATTCTCAAACACAAACGTTTCAATCACGATTCCACTTCTAAGCCTAATAACACAAGGAACAAAGCGTAAGACGATATTTTTGTCGTCCACCATTTCGTTTTTTTCTATCGTTTTTGAATAAGTAATTCGTAACACTTCCCCAAACATGCCGTTATGTACCTGTCTGACTTCTGAAAAGACAAAATGCTCATTTTGAGATACACCAGTATCATCATGTGTTTCTTGTTCAGCAAGAGAAGAGGAGTTGAAAATCAGCAAATCTCCCGGTCCAATTTTTGCCCCGTTTTTAAGGAAGTGTTGTTTAATCCACTGATTAATCTTCATCGCTACTTTATTCGTATACACTATTATCTTTTTTTCATACGGATGTTGAAACGCTGCTTTCATCACTTTTGCCTTATTTTCCACTTCATTTACAGACATTGCGTTATGCGATGATAGGACCAAGCTATTGAATTGATCTTGTTTAATCTGAGATGAAATTTGATTACAAGCCTCAATGATCTCATTTCCGGTTTTATTGTCAGGCAATTCAATGTGAGCTATATCTGAAATAAGATTTCGTTGTTTTAAAAGTGCTTGAAGGTAATTCACTTGTAGTGCGTCTTCCATTTCTGATCCAAAACTCAGTTTGTTCACATCACCTACAAAAATAATCTTTGTATCTGGGTGATCTACTAAATTGATATGATCCAACACATCATTTAATAGGTGACCAGAACCATATTGGATATCATCGGAATGAAGCTTCGAATTTGTGATCAATTGACTGTCATCAATGATGTATAGAATCTTGTCTTGAACAGCAATCTCAGTTCCATTTGAGTTTTCTTCTGTCGAGAGAGGACGAGATATTTTCAAAGGAATAACTTTTCTATAATTTTCGTCCCTGTCTTCTGTACTAAAATCAAATATCGAACTGAATAAAGATTCGACCTCTTCTAGGTTCGGATGGCTCTGTAGCATCTTTTGTTTCAACCGATTCGAATAGGCGAAGACTGGGACATGCGTATAATTTGCATCGAATGCCAAATCGCGTATATGTGGGATCAACGCCGTCTTTCCACTTTTCGTATTTCCTGTCACGGTCATAATTTTCTGATCAGAACGTAAAAAGTCATTTATTTCCTTCATTTGATGCATATGATCATTTGAGGCTTGCAGTTTAGGTTCTGATATCACTACGTCTATGGCCTCGTTAAAGTTATACGGATTGGCTTGAAATACGGTTTGGGTAAACACACGTTTGGCCGAATCTGATAAATAGTTCAAATTCCTATTACCCATCACATCAAGAATGTCGACGATTTTATTGAGATAATTGTTTGGATCAGCGATTGTGAACCCTAATTGGAATTGGTGTGGGATTTCACCAATCGTTTCGATCGCATCTTGAAAACATACCATCGTCGAGACTGTACTTTTATTGAACGATTGGATTCGGGATTGTAGCTCTTGAATTAATCGAGCACGCTGTCTTTGTAACTGAGCGTAAGGATTGGGAGCACTGCCACCTTTAACGGTAACATCTTTATTTAGCACCCATCTGCCATATTTGAAGTCCTGAGGAGAGGGGAGGTTCAACACCCCTTTATAGTTTTTAAAGTCAATTACAATCATTTGATTCTGAGTGAGCAGCAGACAATCAATTTGTAAGCCCTCTTTTGTTACACACTCCGGCATGCCAATCAATATGCCGTTCCAAGATTTTCGCTCAAATAAATCAAAAAGTTCAGCGGAGATTTTTCTGAAAAACTCATTCTCATAGGTCTTGACTGATTTTCCTTTTAAAATTTCTAACACGTTTCTTCCTCCTTTAAGATGATTTTCGTCGAATTTAAAGCCAAACTTGAGAGGCAACCTTCTCTGTAACATTTATATGGCATCGTTTTACCATACGTTCACTCATTCAATCTCCTCTGAGTCATGAGATGGTTTTAAGAGTAATGTTCAAACCCAATAAATATGTATGTTTTCTAAATTTTGATTGATAAAGCAAACTATTAATCCATATAATTCTATTATACTTGAAAATACAGTAAGTGTTTGTTAGGAACTCATAAGTTTAATTATTTTTATTTATCAAACTAGTGACACTAAAAAAGCCCCCAAAATAAATGGGGACGAAGCGCACACCTTATATTGTTAGTTTACACTGTCTCATCCTGCAATGTCTCACCTGTCCGGCGAATCGTCGCTCCGAGTTCAGCGGCAATCGCATTGACGGCTTCTGAATCTTCGTTGACTTCACTGATCAAGATGACACCGTAATGATTGAGATTGATCTGATTCAGTGTCCGGTTAAACAAATCAAACGAATCTCGTTCGTTTTTCTCATCCCGATTCGCACCAATCAAGTAGCCAGCGACGGAACCGACGAGCATCCCGAACGGACCACCGATGACGCCGATCGCCATCCCGATGAGCGATCCTTTGAACGATTGATCCTGTTGCGTGAAGTCGATTGCATCGATGAAAGAGAACCCCTCTGCTTCGTCGCGTTTTGCGAGAACCATCTGCTCCATGTCGATTTCCTTGATCGCTTCGAGGTCTTTGATCATCGCGAAGCCTGTTTGCGCTTTTTCTAAATCATTGAAAATAATCGTCGTAATGACGTGCGTTGCATCGCTTTTATATTTCGCCATAATAAACGCCTCCACAAGAATCGGATATCATACTACACTTTTTAAGTACCCTGAACATTCTAAATGGAAACGCATGACTGGAAATATGGCAAGAACAGGACAACAGAATAATTTTCTAATATCGGCAATAAGTAAAACTTATCGAAAGTCTTTTGTTCTTTCAAATTGTAACGGAATCCATATTATACTATGATAGAACTGTACAAGTAAGCGGTATCAGGGGCTTGATGTCGTGAACACTTAAAGGGGGAATCACCATGAAGCAAACAGATGTGTCGCAAGATGTCTTTGGCGCACGCCGTTCGTTTGAAGCAAACGGTAAGAATTATCAGTACTATAGTCTTGAAAAATTGGAAGAACTCGGATTGACGGAAGTCAAACGCCTTCCATACTCGATTCGTGTCCTGCTCGAGTCAGTACTTCGTCAACAAGATGGTCGTTCGATCACACGTGAACACGTCGAGAACTTGGCGAAATGGGGAACAGCTCAAGTTTCGAACGATGTCGATGTTCCGTTCAAACCGTCACGCGTCATCCTTCAGGATTTCACAGGTGTTCCAACAGTCGTTGACCTCGCGTCACTTCGTAAAGCCATGCAAGATCTCGGTGGAGACCCATCGGTCATCAACCCAGAAGTACCAGTCGACCTCGTCGTTGACCACTCGGTTCAAGTCGATGCTTACGGTTTTGCTGGAGCACTTGCAGAAAACATGGATCTCGAATTCGAACGTAACGAAGAGCGTTACAAATTACTTCGCTGGGCGACATCGGCATTCGATAACTACCGTGCCGTACCACCAGCAACAGGGATCGTCCACCAAGTTAACCTCGAGTACTTGGCATCTGTCGTCCTTGAAAAGGAAACAGCAGACGGTACAGTTGATGTGTACCCGGATACACTCGTTGGAACGGACTCACACACGACGATGATCAACGGTCTTGGCGTCCTCGGTTGGGGAGTCGGTGGGATCGAAGCGGAAGCGGGCATGCTCGGACAGCCATCGTTCTTCCCAGTACCAGAAGTCATCGGTGTACGCATTACAGGTGAGATGCACCCAGGAACGACAGCAACAGACGTTGCCCTTCGTGTAACGGAAATGCTCCGTCAAGAGAACGTCGTTGGTAAATTCGTCGAGTTCTTCGGTCCATCACTCCACTTGATGTCACTTTCTGACCGGGCAACAATCGCGAACATGGCGCCAGAATATGGTGCAACATGTGGATTCTTCCCAGTCGACACAGAAACATTGACGTACCTTCGTCTGACAGGTCGCGATGAAGAATTGATCGAAAAAGTCGAGAACTACTCGAAAGCAAACGGTTTGTTCTACACGCCACAAAACGAAGATCCAACATTCACGAAAACAGTCGAACTCGATCTTTCGACGATCGTTCCTGCCCTTGCTGGACCAAAACGTCCACAAGACCGGATCGATTTGACGGATGTTCATACATCATTCAAAAAAGCGTTGACGGCTCCACAAGGAAACGCTGGATTCGGCTTAGCGGAAGAAGAAGCGAACAAAGTCGCTGTCGTTCAGTTCGAAGACGAAGCAGTTGAAATGCGTACTGGTGACGTGGCAATCGCTGCGATCACGAGCTGTACGAACACATCAAACCCATACGTCATGATCGGTGCGGGACTCGTCGCGAAAAAAGCAATCGAACTCGGTCTTTCGGTTCCGAAATACGTCAAGACATCACTTGCGCCAGGATCGAAGGTCGTTACGGATTACCTCGAGAAATCAGGACTCCAAACGTACCTTGACGAACTCGGCTTCAACACGGTCGGTTACGGCTGTACGACATGTATCGGTAACTCCGGTCCACTCGACCGCGCTGTCGAAGACGCGATCCTCGGTTCAGACTTACTCGTTTCGTCTGTCCTCTCCGGTAACCGTAACTTCGAAGGTCGTGTCCACCCGCTCGTCAAAGCGAACTACTTGGCTTCACCGCCACTCGTCGTCGCGTATGCACTTGCAGGAACAGTCGACGTCGATATCATGAACGCGTCACTCGGAACAGGCAAAGACGGACAAGAAGTCTTCTTCGCTGACATCTGGCCGTCACGTGATGAGATCCAAACGATCATCAACACGGTCGTCACACCAGAAAGCTTCCGTGCAGAATACGATTCAGTCTTCACAGGAAACGAACGTTGGAACAACCTTGATGTGCCAACAGGGGATCAGTACGACTTCGACGGTGAGTCGACGTACATCCAAAACCCACCATTCTTCGAGAACTTGGCGAAGGAAGCGGGTCAAGTCGAAGCACTCAACGGGCTCCGTGTCTTCGGTAAGTTCGCTGATTCAGTCACGACGGACCACATCTCACCAGCGGGTTCATTCTCGAAAACGACACCAGCCGGTCAATACCTCGTCAACAAAGGGGTTGCACCAAAAGACTTCAACTCATACGGTTCACGTCGTGGTAACCACGAAATCATGATGCGCGGAACGTTCGCGAACATCCGGATCCGTAACCAAGTCGCACCAGGTACAGAAGGTGGCTTCACGACGTACTGGCCAACAGGCGAAACGATGGCGATGTACGATGCTGCGATGAAGTATAAAGAAGATGGCACAGGTCTCGTCATCCTCGCTGGTAAAGATTACGGTATGGGTTCTTCACGTGACTGGGCAGCAAAAGGAACGAACTTGCTCGGCGTCAAAGCCGTCATCGCGGAAAGCTTCGAGCGGATTCACCGTTCAAACCTCGTCATGATGGGTGTTCTTCCACTGCAATACGTGGCAGGCACGACAGCTGAAACACTTGGTTTAACAGGTGAAGAAGCGATCAGCATCGCAATCGATGAGTCTGTTCGTCCACGTGACATCGTTAAAGTCACAGCGACAGCGGCAGACGGAAAAGTCACTGAATTCGAAGCGATCGCTCGTTTCGACTCAGAAGTCGACATCGATTACTACCGTCACGGCGGGATCCTTCCAATGGTCCTTCGTGAGCGTCTCCAACAAGCATAAGTTGTCTAATCAAAGGTGGGGGAAACCCCACCTTTTTTTGACGAGAGGAGGAAAAAGGTGAACCGATTCAAGAAGTGGTTTCAACCGAAGGAAGACCAGCCGTTGCCGATGCGTGACGTGACGCTTGATGAAGTCAAACAAGCGACGCATGCTTTTGAATCCGAACTACCGAAAGGGACGAATCGGACAGTGCTTTTAGACAACGAACAACGCATCGACTTAAAACAGTTGGAGCCGTATTTGAAAGCACGTTCGACACAAGTGTTTTACATGTCGCGTGAGACATTCACCATCATGGAGGCAAAAGACCGAGAACTTGTCTATGAGATGGATCATGTCCAGGTTGCCGTCGATCGCTATTTTGACCGGGTGAAGAAACTCCCGTTGAAACCGTATAGCAAAACGTTCCAAGTCGACTGCGCGATGTTGTTTCAAGATGGCTATTTGCGTGAAATGCCGCATCATAGCTATTACTTGGTCGATGAGTCGATGATCGTCTCGCTGACGCCGAAAGAAGCATAAACGTAATCAAGGGTGGACCGAATTCATTCGGTTCGCCTTTTTTTGTCGTCCTGACCATTTTCTGATTTGTTCAAAAGTCTGACGAATTTAGTCAGAAATCGTGAAATCTCGGACAAACCCTTTGTATTCTCCTTATAAAACCGATACGATGATAAGGAATAGAGACTTGAGCTAGGAAGGTGTACATGGCATGACGAAACGAACGAGCACGTGGATTGCAGTAGCAATCGTGGCAATGGCGATCCTCCTTGCCTACAATTTTTATCTCTTGAACAAGACGCAGACCGCAAGCGATGAAAAAGCCGCGACGGTCAAACCGTTTTATACGATGACACGCATCCAATATGTTGAGAAGAAGCTCGCGTCGAAAAAAGATGAACTTGAATCACGCACGTATGAAGTCGTCTTTAATGACAAAGGTCATTTCCGGACAGAAGTCGTAGACGGTCCGTCAAAAGGATCGCTTGCGATCTGGAACGGGACGATGTTCCGTGAGTATGATGCGACAGGGAAGTTAGTCAATGAGACGAAAGCCGGCAAAAGTGTCAGTGCGCCGCGCCCATTCCTCTCACGTGGCTTCAACGAACAGATCCTCGCCTTCATCAACAAAGGTGACTTCGGACAAGTCGAGGGAGAAGCGGACATCGCTGGAATGGCAGCAGACGTGTATGTGAAAAAAGAACCATCAAGCACGGTACCAGAAGACTGGATCAAACAATACCCATCAATCTTCGATAAAGAAAACAACCAAGAACAAGCAACGTATTATGTCGCTTCCGACCGTTCGAAAGTACTCGGTGCGGAGTCACGTAATAACGGTAAACTGTTCTACTCTGTCAAGATGAAGAGTTTTGAAACGATCGATACGTTCGATCCGGATTGGTTAAAAGCAAAATAAACAAGAAACGACCGGCGATGACGCTACGAAACGGTAGCGGACAAAGTCGGTTTTTTCGAGACGCAGGAGGTTCAACATGGAAGCATTCTCGAAAGAGGAGATGTTCAATCAAATCAAAGCGTGGGAAGAGGGCGCGAAGGTCGAGGAGGTGCTCGCCTTACGGTATGCTCAAAGTAGCCGGTTGCTTGGAGAGACGGAAGCACTCGTCCGCATCTTGGCGTTACTCGTCGAACATCGCTATATCATGACGGGACGACTGGATGCCTTAGCTGAGAGTTGGATGCAAGAAATCCGTCAGCATGGTCGTTTGCCAGCTCGTCTTGAGCAGTTGTTGACGGAACAACAATTACAAAGTACGTATCAGCGCCTTGTTGCGCATACGTTTCCGACGATTCGCGAGACGGACAATGCGAACGCCAAACGATCAGCGACGAAAGAACTGATTCTCCAAGCAAGCCAAATCGTCGAGGAGACGGAACAAATCGTCGAACTGACGGAACGACTGCGTCGGTTGGATGCTGGTCGTTGGACGGAACTGTTCGAAGCTGGAACGGCATTACTGCGTTCGAGTGCCACGCTTGAACAGACAGCGCAGACATTCGTCGACAGCTTGCAAGAGCGTTTCTATTCCCGAGAAGCGTTTCGCGAGATGACGGAACTGAAAGCGACGACAATCCAGGATCTCAAACGTGCCGTCGCTTTGCTCCCCGTCGAAAGCAAACAAGTCGAACGCTCAGCACTCGAAGAACTCGACGCGATGATTGGTCTCGAAGACATCAAACAACGGGTCCATCATATGTATCGCTTCTTGAAGTATCAACAAAAACGATCGGAAGATGGCTACCGTTCGAGCGATCAACCATCGCTACACATGATTTTCATGGGAAACCCCGGAACCGGGAAGACGACCCTTGCCCGTTTGATGGCAAAAATCTATCACGAGCTCGGATTACTCGAACGACCGGAAGTCGTCGAGACGGATCGTTCATCGCTTGTTGGTGCGTTCGTCGGTCAGACGGAAGAACAGGTCATGAGTAAAGTCCGTGAAGCCGTCGGAGGGGTGCTCTTCATCGATGAAGCCTATGCCTTAAAACGAGCCGGACAAAGTGGGAACGATTATGGTCAGGCCGCGATTGATACGCTCGTCGCAGCGATGACGAGTGGGGAATATGCAGGGCGATTTGCGGTCGTGCTTGCTGGATACCCAGAAGAGATGCGTGATTTCCTGAAGGCGAATCCTGGACTCCGGAGTCGTTTCCCGGAATCAAATCATTATCTACTCGCTGACTATACGGATCAGGAGCTGCTCGCCATCGGACGTTCGATCGCGACCGCGAACGATTACGTCTTGACGGAACAAGCAGAGCGGGCGTTGCTCGGACGGCTTGAGCGAGAACGAGTTGACGCCAGTTTCGGAAATGGACGCGCCGTCCGTAATATCGTGCTTGATGCGATCTTCAAGAAGGGATCAAGCCTTGGAGAGAGTGCCAGTCACGAAGACTTTGCCTTACTCGAACAAGAAGACTTCGAGATGGTGCAAGAACTGGACGCAACCGTTGAGGAGCGGATCGCTTCGCTCGTCGGATTGTCTAATCTTAAAGATGAACTCAAACAGATTGAAGCTCTGTTGTCAATGCAAAAACGTCGCCGGGAAGCTGGTTATAAAGTCTTACCGGTCGAATTGCATGCGGTCTTTAGCGGCAATAGCGGGACCGGAAAGACGACTGTCGCGCAGCTTTATGCTGATGTGTTACGACAATGCGGTTATTTGAAACGCGGACATCTGAAAGTCGTCAGCCGGGCGGATCTCGTCTCCGGTTACGTCGGACAAACAGCGCAAAAGACGCGCGACGCAATTCGCGACGCGCTGGGTGGTGTCTTATTCATTGATGAAGCGTATGCGTTAAACGGTGGAGCGAACGACTTCGGGAAGGAAGCGATTGATACGCTCGTGGATGAGATGACGAAACATCAAGACAATCTCGTCGTCGTCCTTGCGGGTTACGAGCAACAGATGAACGCTTTGCTTGCGAGTAACCCAGGACTGAAATCACGCTTTAAGCGATCGTTCCACTTCCCGAATTATTCGCCAGACGAGTTGATTCAAATCATTGAAGGATACGCAGCACGGTTCGGATACGAGCTGACGGAGGACGCACGGTTGACGCTTACCGAGAAGATTGATGTCGTTCCGAACGGAAACGCACGGGCGGCGATCACGATCGTCGAACAGGCGATCGCGAAGCAGTCGATGCGATTAATTGACAAAGTTAGCTTGTCCGGTTCAGAATGGTCCTATCTTGAAAAAGAGGATTTTTAAGGGGGAAGCTACATGCACACGATTGAAATACCTGTCCGGTACGCCGAGACGGACATGATGGGCATCGTCTATCATTCGAACTATCTCGTCTATTTGGAACTCGCACGGACAGAATTAATCCAGTCCTTGGGTCTTGATTACAAGGAGATGGAAGATGCGGGTTATGTCTCCCCGGTCACGAATGTCAATCTCGATTACAAACGCTCGTTGACGTACGGTGATACAGCGGTCGTCACGGTTTGGATTGATCATTACGATGGACTACGGACGATTTATGGCTATACAGTCAAACATCCGGACGGGAAACTTGCGGTATCTGCGAAAACGACACACGTCGTCGTCAAGAAGGAAAACTTCCGACCGATTCGCTTGCCGAAGGTGTTCCCGAACTGGCACGAAATTTATGAGAAGATGAGTGAGACGGACGCAGCACTCTTAACGTAAGCGTGAAGAGATGCATCAAAAGCGGAATCGATTTTTGAATCGGTTCTGCTTTTTTCTTTTTTCAGCTTTTTCAGTCTGAACAGTAAAATTTAGAACTTGGTACTAACGACTGATGACAAAGTCAGGATCATTTGCGAAAATAAAGAAGCTGAAGTAAGGTAGGGACTTACTCTATCTGTCGGAAGTAGACTCGACGGATGGAACGATTAGCGGTAACATAGAGAAGCATAAAAAGAAGAGGGGTCTTACTCATGAAAAAAATCGTAACCGTCAGTACGTTAGCGCTTCTCCTTGCAGGATGTAATCCTGGGGATCAACAAGCGGATGATACAACGAAAACGGAACAGAAATCAGATGAGACAAAACAATCAAAAGACGAAACGAAAAAAGAAGACACAGCAAAAGACACGAATAAAGAAGAAACAAACAAAGCAGACGAAACAGCAAAAGACGATACGTCAGAAGATGCAAAACAAGAAGACAATTCGTCTGATGCGGCAACGCAAGAAGATCAAGAATCTTCGGATGAGACGAAAAAAGAAGAAGAACAAAAAGATGATACACCAGCATCAGAGAACAAGACGGAGGACAAAAAAGACGAATCGACGGATCAACCGGACAGTTCATCTCAGGATCCAGAACAAGAAAAACCGTCGAAACCAGAAGATGAGACACCGGACGTCGATAAATCAGCAGAAGCCAAAGCGGATCTATCACTTGGTAATCTTGTCGTCGTTAATAAAAAATACAGCTTGCCAATCGACTACAAACCATCAGATCTTGTCGTACCAAACGTCAGCTTCTCATACTCAGGTGTACTTGAGCAAAGCTACATGCGGGCGCCAGCTGCGAAACAGATGGAGAAGATGTTTGCCGCTGCTAAAAAAGAAGGCGTGACATTGAACGCTGTCAGTGGATTCCGTTCAGGCGAACGTCAAAAAGTATTGTATAATAATTATGTCGCACGTGATGGCAAGGCGGCTGCTGATCAATATTCAGCACGTCCTGGTCATAGTGAGCACCAGACGGGTCTCACTTTCGATATTTCGGCACCAAGCGTTGGTAACGGATTGACAGCTGCCCTTGGTGATACGAAAGAAGGAAAATGGATCGCGAATAACGCAGCGAAATATGGTTTCATCGTGCGCTACGATCGTGGCTTCCAATCACGGACAGGCTATACGTATGAGCCATGGCACATTCGTTATGTCGGTGTCGATGCCGCGACACAAATTAAAAATAACGGACAGACTCTTGAGGAATATATGAAAGTCGGTCACTAAGAGGTTGGAGGTTAACTATGATTGAAATCATAGGGATTTTAGTTCTTGGCTATCTGCTTGGTTCGATACCGTTCGCACTTCTTGTCGGGAAGTGGGGACATGGGATGGATATTCGCCAACACGGTAGCGGGAATCTCGGAACGACGAATACGTTCCGTGTCTTGGGAAAAAAGGCGGGAATCATCGTATTGATCGGTGATTTCGGAAAAGGAGCCGTCGCAAGTCTCGTTCCAATCTTGATGGGAGCAGATATACATCCGTTGTTTGCTGGACTAGCAGCTGTCATCGGTCACATCTATCCGATCTTCGCGAAGTTCAAAGGCGGAAAGGCAGTTGCGACGTCCGGAGGGATGTTGCTCGTGACGAGCCCTGTTCTGTTCATCTTCCTGCTCGTTTCCTTTTTGACGACACTTCGTCTGAGCCGGATGGTGTCGCTCAGTTCAATCGTGGCAGCAAGTGTCGGAATCGTTGTTTCCATCACGATTGGTGTCTTGACGAACGACTGGATCGTTCCGACGTTCTTTACGGTTCTTGCCTTGTTCGTCATCTTCAAGCACCGCGAGAACATCCAACGGATTCGCCAAGGTACAGAGTCTAAGATTCCACTCTTTGCAAAGAAACCGTCTGAATGAGTCATTAAGACGCATCTACATTTCGTTCATTGAGATGCGGATGCGTCTTTTGTTTGTGGAAAAAGTCGGATAACGGACGAATTCAACGACATTTCATAGGAACTACACGTTTATTTACATCGGATTTACAAGACCTTTACAGATGTTCGATACACTAGAACTAGAACTTGTCTGTGAAGGGGGAAGCGCACGTGTCGTTGTTAGGAGAAGAGCGGAAATCACGCATCATGGAATGGCTGGAAGAGGAAGGGAAAGTCATGACGAAGGATTTGATCGAACGTCTCGATGTCTCAGGAGAAACGGTACGACGCTACTTAGAGGAGCTCGAACGGGAACGGCAGTTGAAGCGCGTCTATGGCGGTGCCATCTATCAAGGAGGAAAACGAGAAACACCGATCTCGCGTCGGACGGATCAGTTGTCTCGCCGTTTAGCGCGTTATGCGAAAGGATGGCTCAGCGATTATTCCTGTATCTTTCTTGGTCGAGGCGAGCCGGTCGAGCATCTGTTGCCGTATTTAACGGGGAACGCGACGATCGTCACGAACTCACTAGTGGTCGCTAGTCACTTGGAGCAGTGCCGCAAGACGGGACCGTTCAAAGGTGAAATTCGGTTACTTGGTGGGACGGTCGATGCCTATGGGCAGACGGTCGGAGTCGAAGTCTTGCAGGCGCTCGATGCCTACGCTTTTGATGCCTGTTTTCTATCGTTTGACGGTGCCGAAATCGAGCGTGGCTTCGTCAGCGATGATATTGAATCCTCGCTGATTCAAAAAGCCGTCATCAGTTGTACGAAAGACGTTTATGCCTTTTTGGCGAATGATGAATTCCAGGGCAATCGTAAATATAAGGTGGCAGAGTTCCGACGTGCGAAGATCGTCCTCAGTCCAGCCTCCTATCCACCATCGTGGGAGATGAAACTGTTCAACGAACGCGTGAACTGGATGGTCGTCTCATGATACACTGATGCGGGAGGGATGTATCATGTTAGAAATCATCGCATCGACCGTAGAAGAAGCGGTCGCAGCAGAACAAGCCGGAGCGGACCGGATCGAGCTCGTTTCCGCATTATCCGAGGGTGGGTTGACGCCGAGCTATGGACTGATTCGTCAAGTCGTCTCGACGGTCGAGATTCCAGTTCACGTCCTCGTTCGACCACATAGTAAGTCGTTCGTCTATTCGAAATCAGACGAAGAAACGATCATCACGGATATCGACTTGATCCGAGAACTCGGTGCTGCCGGGATCGTCGTCGGCTCATTGACCGCAGACGGTCGTGTCGACGAAGGATTCCTTGGTCGAATCATCAAACATAAAGGGGAACTGTCATTGACGTTCCACCGAGCAATCGACAGTAGTCGTGATATTTTCGAAGCGGCAGAAGTGCTCGCTGATTTTCCAGAAGTCGACCGGATCTTGACGTCGGGTGGTCAAGCGACGGCGTTAGAAGGAAAAGAGACAATCGCTCGCTTGATCGAGGACCATCCGGACTTGATTATCTTACCAGGTTCCGGGATTACTCTTGAGAATGCGGAAGCACTTATTGAGGCGACGAAGGCATCGGAACTACATGTGGGTTCCGCTGTCTTACAAGACGGTATCATTCAAAAAGAACGTGTTGAGGCATTGACGCGACTTCTGCGCTAATCCTATACCGCACGAATCCATTTTTCAAATCTTATGAGATGAGAGAAATGGATTTTTTTGTATGTGTTCGTGACGGATTTTCGACGATTCCGTGACGCGTTTGAAAAGCAGAGCGGGATAACTAGGTTTTTCAACGGGACTACGCTAGAATCAAAGATGGAAATAGTGGAAATGAAGGAGTACGACATGAACCCTAAACAATTAAAACAAGACGCCCTTGGTACACTAAAAGGACGTTGGCTGGTCGGGCTAAGCATCTCGATCATCTACTTCCTTATCTTTGCGCTTGCAGCAAGCCGGATGTCCTTTGACCAAGATGACATCGACAGCATGGTCCGTTTCATTGGACTGAACATGGTCGTAACGATCGTCCTTGCTCCGGTGACGGTTGGACGAACGATTGCTTACTTACGCTTCACACGCGGGGAGTCTGCCGGTATCGGAACGTTATTCGAAGGGTTTTCTTCGTTTCGACGTGCTTTTCGAACGATTGCCGCTTACGCGATTGTGACGGTATTGGTGTATGTCGGATCATTTTTGATTTTACCGGCATTGTACTTTTATCTAGCGTATCGCCTCGTCCCGTACATTTTGGTCGACCGACCAGAATTGTCGTTTTGGCAAGTACTCGGCGAGAGCCGTCGGATGATGAAAGGGCATAAGCGTGAATTGATCATGCTTTACTTGAGTTTCATCGGCTGGGGTATCCTCGCACTACTTAGTACTGTGGGTGTCATCTTCTTGACGCCATATTTCGATACGACGATGGCACACTTCTATGAACGCTTGAAACCAACACGTCAATCATCCGTCGAGGGATGAACGAAAAAAGCCTGTACATTACGTCAGTAGACGTAGTGTACAGGCTTTTTGCTCATTCTACCGAAGCGCGTGAACGTTCGGCGAGCAACAGATAAAGCGCTTGTGTACCGGAATCGGCGTGACCCAGCTCAGCAAGTTGTTCATATAAATCCTTCGTCAGTGCGAGACCAGGTGTCGCGATGCCCATCTCAGCTCCTCGCTCAAGGGCAAGGCGCATATCCTTGATGAAGTGTTTGACGAAGAAACCAGGTGAGTAGTTTTCAGCGATGACGCGCGGAATCAAGTTCTCAAGACTCCAGCTACCGGCAGAACCAGATTTGATCGTCTCGATGAATTGCGTCGGGTCAATCCCGGACCGCGTGACGAACAACAGCATCTCCGCTGTTCCGATCATCGAGCCGGCAATCGCGATTTGGTTCGCGAGTTTCGCCGATTGTCCTTTACCAGGACCACCGAAGAGTGAAATCGATTTTCCCATCGCTTCGAATAAGGGCTTCGCTTGTGCGAAAGCCGCTTCTTCCCCACCGACGAGAATGGCGAGTGTTCCGTTCTTCGCGCCGAGGTCACCACCTGTGACAGGTGCGTCCAGTGCCTGAAGACCGCGTGCTGCCGCTTCCTGCGCGATGCGTTCTGCAAGAGCCGGACTGGATGTCGTCATATCGATCAGAATCGTTCCTGGTGCCGCATGATCGAGGATTCCGTCTTCGAAGTAGATCTGCTCGACGTCTTGCGGATAACCGACGATCGAGATGACGACGTCGACATCCGTGACGACGTCTTGAATCGTATCGACGATCTCGACACCATCTGCTTCAAGGACAAGTCCTTTTTCTTTCGTACGATTGTATCCTTTGACTGTAAAACCTGCCTTGCGCAGATTGCGGACCATGCCTTGTCCCATGACACCTAATCCGATGAAACCGACTGTCTTCATACGTGATTCCCCCTTGCACGTTCCGTGCCGATGAATTGTTGCGTTACGAGCTTATTATACAATGGATTGTCGACGACAAGACGATCATGTGTCCCGATGCCGGAAATCCGACCATCTTCAAGGACGATGATTTGATCGGCATGACGGACCGTCGCGAGACGATGGGCGATGACAAACGTTGTCCGTCCGACCATTAATCGCTCGAGTGCTTCTTGAACGACACGTTCCGACTCGGAGTCGAGACTGGATGTAGCTTCGTCAAGCAACAGAATTTCCGGATCACGGAGGAGTGCACGTGCAATCGCAATTCGTTGGCGTTGACCACCAGACAGTTTGACACCCCGTTCTCCAATCTCAGTCGCATAACCTTCCGGGAATCGTTCGATAAACGTATCGGCATTCGCCATCCGTGCAGCCTCCCGGATTTTGTCTTCACTGACGTCTTCCGCAAGACCGTAAACGAGATTGTCACGGATCGTTCCCGATAAAACAGGGGAGTCTTGGGCAACATAACCAATCGCTTGGCGCCAAGACGATAACGTTAAATCAGCGATGGATTGATCTCCGAGTCGGATTTGCCCGGACGTCGGTTGATAGAATCGCTCCAGTATCGCGAATAATGTCGTCTTCCCGGATCCACTCGGACCGACGATCGCTGTCGTCTTGCCGCGTGGTAACGTAAAGCTGACATCCTGGAGGATGGGCGTCTCATTGTATCCGAATGATAGGTGATCGACCGTGACGTCCGTAAACGGACGCGGCGCAACAAGCGCTCCAGGTGCTTCCGGTGTCTCATCGAGAAGCTCGATGATTCGCTCTGTCGCCCCGCGAGCCTTCTGTAACTTCGTGATGAATTCAGTCATCGTCACGAGTGGCGTCATGATTTGGAACAAATAGAGTGAGAAGGCGACGAGTTCACCTGCTGTGATCTGGTTCGTCGCGACGCGGTAGGCACCAAAGCCGATGATCAAGATCAACATCGTCGTCAAGGTGACGTTAAAGATTGGCAACAAAAGGGCTTGGATTCGTCCTTCCTTGACGCCATAGCCATAAAGATTCTCGATGCGAGTTTTCCCACGGTCGAGCTCATAGGATTCAGTCGCTTGCGATTTGACGAGTCGGACTTCACCGAGCATCTCGGCAAAAAAACCGGATAATCCCGCGAGTTCCTTCTGAGTCTCACGAGATATCTTATGCAACTTCCGCACGAGCGGGATGATGATTAGTAGCGTCACGGGTACAGCGATGACCATGACGAGTGTCATTTGCCAGTCGAGGAAGAACAGGATCGTGATCGCTCCGATGATCGAGACGAGTGATGTCAGCAGGCGGACGAGTTGCTCCGACAGCAATTGCTGGAGTGTCGTAGCGTCACTATTGAGCCGAGAGACGAGCTCACCTGATTTCGTCTCATCATAGAACGGAATCGATAAGGTCAACAGGTGTTTCCATAAGAGCGTCCGCAAATTGGCGACGATCCGTTGACCAACGATCTGTAACCAATAGATGGACAAGGCGTTCGCGACGACTTGGACGACGAAGACGATCACGAACAAACTGATCAGCTGCGGAGTCAGTCGATCGACTGTAAAACCGTCAATCAACGTCTTTAAGAACCAAGGGAGGGCGAGTGCTGCCAGCGCTTGGATGACGGAGACGGAAACGGCAGCGGATAATAATCCGACCGGGGGTTTCGTTTTTTTCAATAACAGGTAAAAAGATTGGAACGTCGCAGCGTTCATTTCAACACATCCTCTCTTTTCCATTGTCCGAAAGAACGAAGAAACGGTCAAATGGGAAACGCGACTTGACAAGAAATCTTTTGGTTTGTGACACTGATAGTGGAAACAACAAGGGAGGATTCAGATGTCTATTTTCGTAGATGCAGACGGATGTCCCGTTGTCGATCTCGTCGTTCGACACCGACAGGGACGTGACGTCTTTTTAGTTTGTGATACAGCGCACCAGATGATGCGGGAGGGGGCGACGACGATCACGGTCGGACAAGGACCAGATGCCGTCGATTACGCGATCGTCAATCGGATGAAACGTGGCGATCTCGTCGTGACCCAAGACTACGGTTTAGCAGCACTCGTTTTAGCGCGAGGAGGCTTCGCGATGGACCAAAATGGTCGTCAGTTTACGAACGAGAATATCGATCTATTGCTTCATACACGCCATGTCGGACAACAAATCCGACGAGCGGGTGGACGGACAAAAGGACCGAAAAAACGGACGCGCGATGCGGACCGGGCCTTTGAAGAGGCATTTCGCGCATTAGTGCAAAGCAGCATATAAGGAAGACAGTACTCGAACTGTCGATCAAATAGGGACCATGCTATAATTTGTAACAGGAATGAATTTTGAAAGGAGGATACACGTTGAAACGAATCTTACGCGACCACTCGAAGGACCGTCCTTACCGATTGCGCCAAGGAACGGTTCCAGCATCAGCTGAGGCACGACTCACATCACTCGATCAACGTGAAATCAATCGATTACAACAGAATTTACGAGAAGTCGAACTGAAATTGAAGCAACGCAATGAAATCATGGAAGCGTTAGCGACGCAAAATGTCGAAGCGGCCTGTGAGACCGTCCTGACGATCCTGTTGCAACTGCTCGATGTAAAAGAAGGTGCCATCCTCTTGTACCGTCGTGAACAGTTGAATCATTTCGTCGCGCAAGGCATCGACGAGATGGAGCTGATTGAAAAAGATCTCGATCAATATTCTGTCTTACGTCGGGCGTTCGTCATGCGTAAATCGGTTCAATTACCGATTGGCGATCAGTTCGAATCGGCGATTCCCGTCCAATCTCCAAGTAATGGACAAGTCGTCGGGTTACTTTATATTCGTCATGCTTTTCCTCAGTTCAATCTAGAGCAAGTCGGGGACTTACTTGATCTATCACGAAAACTCGGAATGACGCTTGAACGCCATCTCCTGTTCCATCAGATGGAGCATGAAAAGATCAAGACGTATCAGCTCCTCGACTCGATTCGGGAAGCTGTCCTATACATCGAGAGTAGTGGGGAACAGATCTATGCGAACCAAGCTTTGTTGAACATGTTTCCACCGAAGCTCGTCAATCAAGCGCAAGGATTCCGCCACGCCTACGAACGGGCGACGTCGCTGTTTGAACATGTCGATCAGCCAGACGCACTCCATGACTACATCGGTCAACTGATGAATGGAGATATTCCGGGAGAAACGATCGAACTATCAGCGTTTCGGGGGAACTTGCTACTCAGTGCTTACGCCGAGCGGATTGCGATCGCAAACGTCGAGTGGGGCATGATGCTCGTCTTACGGGACGTGACGAAAGATAAGGAACTTGATCTTAAGCAGGCAGAATTCGTCTCGATCGTGTCGCACGAGTTGCGGACACCGCTCTCTTCCATCATGGGCTTCACGGAATTATTGATGAAACGAGAAGTGGATCCGAAGCGCCAAAAGCGATATTTGCAGACGATTCATTCAGAAACCGTTCGTTTGGCGGAATTGATCAATGACATCTTGGAAATTCAAAAAGGAGAAGATTCGACGCATGGGACGCAAAAAGAACCGCTTGATGTGAAACAATTGATGTTCGAGATGAAACCGATGTTTGATCTCGCGAGTCGCGCGCATCGCATCAGCGTCCAGTTCGATCCAGGCTCCTATACGATTTCAGCAAGCAGTGAAAAGATGAAACAACTGTTCACGAACTTGATCATGAACGCGATTAAATATTCACCTGAAGGTGGCGCAATCCGGATCAAAGGGTCAAACCAGTCGGATCAACTACGGATTGAGATATCGGACGAAGGGCTTGGGATTCCAGAAAAAGCGCTCCCTTACATCTTTGATAAATTTTACCGAGCAGATAACTCGGATACACGTAAAATCGGTGGAACCGGCTTAGGGCTCGCGATTTGTCGCATGATCGTGCTTGATCATGGTGGAGCGATTTCCGTCCAATCAACGGAAGGAGAGGGCAGTACCTTCATCATTCAACTCCCGCTCGACGCATGACCGACAATCGACCGAGAAAGGAGGAAGACACGGTGAATAATTCACACATTCGATATGAAGCATTGCATCCGCTCGTCGAAGAGATTCTTGAAAATCTGAGTGAACGGATTGGCGTCAACACGTTGTTTTTTGCATTGAACGACTCCTATAGCAACTTTGTCGTCAAGGCGATCAATCAAGAACGACAATTGATTGAAGAAGGCTCGACCCATGTCTTCCAACATGTCCTCTGTAAGTTGGTCGTCGATGAGACGGACGGGAAGGTCTCGATCAATGAATTGCTCAATGATCCATTGACGGTCAATCATCCGGTCACGAAAGCACTTGGAAACGGTAGCTTTTTAGGGGTGGCGATCAAAAACGCAGAGAACGAGAAAATTGGCACGTTATGTGCCTTTGACGATCAACCATTCGACTTCAAGGAACAGGACATCGCGCTCGTTGAACGATATGCAGATATCATCAGTAAATCAATCAATGTCGAAACATACGTCATTAAGGATGCCCTGACCGACGTCTATAACGAACGCTATATGAATCGTTTGATTTCGAGTGTGACGATCCATCCGGCCTTTTTGATGGTACTGAACCTCGACCGTTTTCATGCGATCAATGCTACGCACGGTTACCGGATAGGGAATGAAGTGTTGCGTGAAATTGCAAGTCGTCTAAAATATGTACCGTTACCGAATCATGTCGTCGGACGGATGGATGGTAATGAGTTCGTCGTATTGGCAGAACTTGAGCAAGAGCAAGAATTCGAACAGCATGCAATAGACTATGCCCGCATCGTCACGGAAGCGATCGAGCAACCAATCGTTGGTGTCGCGGACGAACCGATTCACGTGACGGCATCGTCTGGTGTCAGTCTCTTGACGGGTGACATGGCGAGTCGTCAGACGCAGATTTATGCAGCGGAAGCTTTGATGCAACAAGTCAAACACGACGGAAAACGACGGACCTCGTTCGTCAATCCAAACCGGCATGCGGAACAGCACCCGTTTGCATCGGTCCTTGAATCAGAGCTGTCGCATGCACTGGAACGGGGCCAGTTCGAACTTTATTACCAATGGATCGTCGATGCGAAACAAGAACATTATGTCGCGGTTGAAGCACTTTTGCGCTGGAACCACCCAGTGCTTGGCTTCGTCAGTCCGACGGATTTCATTCCGATTGCTGAGAAGATGGAGATTTTTCCGGACATTGGTCGATTTACGATCTGTCAGGCAATCTTGGATCAACGCCGGTTAGAAGAAACGTTTGGTCGTAAGATTTCCGTCGCCGTCAATCTATCGGCAAATCAGTTCGAGTCGGATCAACTATTTTCCGAGTTAATTCGACTAGCGGAAGAGTCTTACTTCCCGAATGAGCGTCTCATTCTTGAAATTCGTGAGGAAGTACTGCAAACACGTCGTCGTTTTGCCATCAAACGCTTGGAACAGTTACGCCAAGCAGGCTATCGTCTGACCGTCGATCATTTCGGCAGTCATTATGCGTCGCTCAATTCGTTGTTACGCTTACCTGTTCAAGCGGTCAAACTCGATCCGATTTTTACACGTCGACTCGTTCAAAATCAGTTGGAGCGCTCGATGATTCGCTCTGTCCATTCCTTGACGTCGACGTTGAACATCGCGCTCGTGATTCAGGAAGTCGAAACACCGTCACAGCTGCAACACATTCAAACGTTAGATGAGTTATTGTATGTGCAAGGATACGAGGTCCATCATCCTCAGCCCATCGATCAACTGCTCGTCGAAGACATCATGCGAGGACGTGCTGAGGTTTAACCGTTCTTCAGTCGGGAATACCTTAAAAGGTGGAACAAGTACATTTTAAGGGGGATGCCAAATGGCTGATCAACACGATAAAGAAACGGATCCAATTACTTCAGGTAACCGAATGACGAAGGATGAGATTGCGGGGCGTGATCCGCAGAACCATGCGGAGGTTCAGGAAAAATCGAAGAATGAAAAAGAATCGAAGCATCCAGATCAAGAAGCAGATAAATCAAGTGAAGAAGCTTCAAGTGAAGAAGCTCCCGATTTGTCCCATGCTTCAGATGAAGATGGCGATGTCCAGCCGTCTGATGAAGACCAGCAAGATAAAGAATAAGTAAAATGAAAGGCAATCGATGTCCGGCAGAAATACTGGATATCGATTGCCTTTTTTTGATGGAGTAAAAGATTACTCGCCACCCCCACCGCCACCGCCGTCACCACCACCATCAAAACCTCCGTCGATCCCGCCGTCTGTCGCATGGGACGTGTCGGTCAAATCAACAGGGAAGAGTAAGAACGGAATCGCGTCGGCGCCGTCCGGTGGGAGAATCGAAGATGGGAAGAGCTGTTGCAGGATTGTTTGTTGACTTAAATACAATCGGATTGCTGTCAAATAGACTAAGTCTTTCCGGTATTTAAAATGTAAATCGGAGCGTAACGCCTCTGCCATCCGTTCGAGTGACGAAGCGTGAACGTTTGGATCACCGAGTAACGCAAGCATGCCGTGGAACGACAGCGGAACATGATGTTTACGATGTATCTTACGGGATGACTCCACTTGTGCGATATAGCGATCCCAATCGTCTTCAGGCAATAAAGCGAATATCAAGGCGACGACATAAGTCTGTTGAGCGCGTCCGAACCGTCGTTTGAGTCGTTGATAGACCGTTTCGATACGCGAGGCGAGTTCGTCTAACTCACCGCGTGTCGTAGCGTGAAAATAGACGAAAGAGATCAATAGCGGTGACACGATGAACCGATGTTGTTTTTTGAGGCGTGTGTATAATTGTACCGTTCGTTCAAGTACCGCGTCCTGTGGAGTAAGACGGCTGATGAACAGGGCAGTAGAGTAGGCATTCAAGGGATGCGACAAGCGATGCGATTTAAAATAGCCATGAATCGACATCATCTCAGCAATCCGACTCGGTGTGTGGGCGTCAAAGGCATGAATCTTCGAAGCAAGTAATAATGCCTGGGTCGTTTGTGTACGCAACCGTATTTTCAAATCGTCTGCTGTCTCAAGCAACACACTTGCGGAAACCTGCTCCGTTCCAATCGTCCGGTCGAATGCCAGTTCGATCAGAATGCCATCCTGATAGGTTCTGAATTCTGGTCCAATGTGATCCAGCTGTCGCAAGAAAGTCGTCGCGATCTCCATGACTGTTCCTCCTCTGCCTTTTTTTATAGTGTATCACGCAGTGAAAGCGTTCTCTTATTTTTTCAGTTGGGTGTCAATCAATCGTTCTGCTGCGCGCCGGTACAAGTTACTCATGTGAGCCATCGCTAAGATCTGTTCCAGTGGGTCGGTCGTCGAGGCGGTCAGAGCGTCTTGTTCCGTTACGAAGCGCGCTGTATTTCGTTCCGTCAGTTCGAGGTAATTACGATAAAACCCTTCAAGATCGAGTTGATCCTGTTCGATCCCTGCGTTCAAGGGCGAGAGAATCGTCTTGATATCATTAATCGAAAACGAACTTTTCAATTGATAAATCAAGCTGATCAGAATCAAGTGTTCCTTCGTATACTTTTTATTCGTGACCGGAAAGAATAATTTCTTTTTGGCATAATTGTTGATCATCGTCTTCGTCAAAATCGTCTCGTCTGCACTTCGCGTCGTTTCCTCGAATGTCCGCTCGAACAGTTGGATGACTTGATCCATATAGAGATCGATATTCGGGATATCTTCGAGCCGTAATTGACGATCGTATCTCGTGTCATCAGAATGTGTCATAAAAAAACCTCCAAAATCGCTAAAATAGGACTTTCTACTTCTCCATCATATGATAGAATACGTATATAACGCCATGTAGTATTCAAAACTACATATCAGGGGAGGAACGAAAGTGAAAGCTTATATGAGAGAACCGATTAATGGATTAACGCATCTTGGAGGGGCTGTCTTTGCTTTTGTCGGGTTACTGGCACTTGTCATCAAGGCATCCTTAGAACGGGGGGCATCACTTGCGATCGTTGCAGCGATTATTTTTGGTGTCAGTATGATGGCGCTTTATGCCGTCTCAGCGACCTACCATATGGTGCTTGCGAGCGACCGGGCAATCGCGATCTGGCGTCGGTTGGATCATTCGATGATTTATCTGTTGATTGCCGGGTCTTACGCACCGTTTTGTCTCGTCAGTCTGAACGGTCCGACCGGTTGGGTCTTGTTCAGCATCGTCATGTTGATTGCAGTCTCTGGAATCACCTTTAAATTGGTTTGGTTCAACAGTCCGCGTTGGTTATCAACGACGCTCTACATCGGAATGGGCTGGATCATGGTATTTGCGATCACACCACTCGCGCAAGTCTTATCACCGCTCGGCATCGGATTGTTGTTCCTTGGTGGTATCTTCTATACGATCGGTGGCATCATCTATGGGCTGAAGCCACGTATCTTATCATTCAAACATCTTGGATTCCATGAAATCTTCCATATCTTCGTACTACTGGGTAGCCTAGCGCATTTCCTATGTGTCTACTTCTTCGTCTTATGAGGATGTCCTCCTTCAGTCAATGGCTGAAGGAGTTTTTTTGTGTCTGATGGAAAATACAGGAGAAGTCGAGTGTCCTCACGAATGAAAGAACGAATAGATCACGCATAGGGGGAAAAACATGAAACACACACGATGGCAGTTAGAGACACTCTACACGATAGATGACGTCAAAGCAGGAATTACTACGATACAAGCGGCGTTGACAAAACGTCCGGCTAATGTGGCAGAACAGGTCGAACGTTGTCAGCAAGTCGCGCGCGACGTCGAGGAATGGAGCGACTTCATTTATTGTCTGTACGCTGAAGATGTCACGCGCTCAGAAGTCCATCCATTGCTCGAAGAGATCGAAATCGTGCAAGCGATGGTGCGCAGTGAGGCAGCAGCACTCGATATGAAGATTGCCGCACTGTCACAAGAAGAGTGGGAGGAGCTCGTCACGGGTTCACCATACGCCTTTTTCTTGAACGAACGCCGTGACATCCAATCCCGTCGTGCACCACTAGTTCAGGAACAATTGTTGCAGGATCTCGGTGTGGACGGGTTCCAAGGCTGGGGGCAGCTCTACAAACAGCGCTTCATGGCATTGCGCGTCGACTTGGACAAAAAGCAGGTCACGATTGGTCAAGGGCTACACGAAGCGATGTTCGCACCTGACCGTTCGGCTCGTTTAGCGGCAGCGACAGCAGTTGACACCGCGTGTGCACAAGAAGCTGACCTGTTTGCGACGATTCTGAACCGGATTGCCGGCTTCAGATTGCAATCCTACAAGATGAGGAACTGGGAGCAACCATTGACCGAGTTGCTTGAGCAGAACCGAATCTCGGAAGCGAGCCTAACAGCGATGATGGAAGCACTCGATCAACACCGCGATCTCTTTCACGCCTATTATGCTCGCAAGATTGCCCAGGCGGAGCGGGTGACGGGAGAATGGCATGATTTTGAGACGAACACCTACCGCTCCGCGCGTCACGTTCCGTTTGAGATGGCAGAGACCATCGTCACGACACAATTCAAACGATTGAATCCGCAGCTCGGCGCCTTCGCGGAAAACGTGTTTAGTGAGGGATGGGTCGATGCAGAGAATCGTCCTGGAAAAGCAGAGGGCGGATTCTGCGCTGCCTTTCCGATTGCCAAGGAGAGCCGGATCTTCATGACGTACCGCGACAGTTATCCGGACGTCGCGACGCTCGCTCATGAATTCGGTCATGCCTATCATAATTATTTACTGCAAGATGAACCGTATTTAAATCAAGTCAAAGGAACGAGCATCGCGGAGACGGCTTCGACGTTCATGGAGAATCTCGTGCTCGATGCTGCCATCAAAGAGACGACGGAACGAGAGGAAGTGCTCGCTCTCTTAGAGGTCAAGATCCGAGAAGGGCTGAAATATGCCAGCATCGTTCCCGGCATGTTCCGGTTCGAGCAACGGTTTTACGCGGAACGTCAGCTAGGGACGGTCAGTGCCGAACGGTTAAGTGAACTCCTGCAAGAGGAAGAACGGTTAGCCTATGGTCCGGTATTGCCTGAACCGGCACGATATAAATGGATGTACATCAGTCATTTGTTCAATCCGAATCTTGCGTTCTACAACATTCCCTACACGATCGGTTATCTGCTCAGCAATAGTCTGTATCAGACGGTTCAAGCGGATCCGAGTCAATTTTCGACAGTCTTTGAAGCCGTCATGCATGATTCCGGTCAAGCGACAATCGATGAGATCGTTAAACGTCATCTCGACGCTGATCCGACATCCGTCGCGTTTTGGATGGAAGCCCAGCAACCGCTCGTCCAGGCAATTGAGCAGTACCTGACGTTAACGGAATCCTCTCTCTCCGTCGATTGAAGACGAATCGAAACGGGAACAGAAATGTAGGGAGGGATGCGGATGTATGAACAGGAGAAACAATTAGTCGCTGAGGCAGCACTAACTTACGTGAAAGATGGGATGATAGTGGGTCTTGGGACGGGTTCGACGACGGAACGGTTCATCGAGGCGCTTGGTCCAATTGTGCAGGCCGGACTACAGATTCAAGGCGTGGCAACGTCACTTGCGACGGTCCGACTCGCGGAACAGTTACACATTCCGTTGATCGCCTTGGAAGAGGGAATGGAAATCGATGTGACGATCGATGGGATCGATCAAATTGACGGACACTTCCAAACAATCAAAGGTGGTGGCGGTGCACTATTTCGCGAGAAAATCGTCGCACTGATGAGTCGAGAATTGCTCTATCTGACCGATTCCTCGAAGTTCGTCCATCATTTAAGCGGACCGTTACCGGTCGAACTGGATCCGTTTGCCTTACCGTATGTGCGGCAACGGTTGCGTGATAAGCATGTATCCGCAACGCTACGCGTGAAAGACAATCGTCCCTTCGTTACAGATGGAGGTCACGTGATTCTTGACGTAGACTTATCAGCCATCTCGGACGTCCGAGTATTCGCAAAAGAAGTGAAGAGTTGGTCGGGTGTACTCGAGACCGGTTACTTCGAGCGACAGCCCGATCATGTCCTGACGGTCGAAGAGGGCAAGGTCAAACGTATCGCGCATCCACGACTGCGTGACGGTGGTGGATTGGTTTAAGGAAAGAAAGAAGGAAACCGTATGGGCTTGAAAAAACGGTATTTATTCGGAGCAGGTGTCATTGCCGGTGCGAGTCTATTGTTGTTCAGGAAGCGGGAACAGGGCACACAGACCGATGCGCTACGTGATTATTTAGAGCATCTCGATCAGGATCCGAGTCCCGATGCTGCGAAGGACCCTGATGAGGTCGGATTGACGAAACTGGATTCGATTTATCGGTCGGAGTGGCAAGCGAATGGTTTTCCACGTTCGCGGACGGAGCTAGAGGAGCTTGAAAAATAACAGCAATTAGCTATTAGGTATTTAAACGGCTTGAGTCCAGGATTTGAACGGGCTCTAGCCGTTTTAATTGTAGTTGCAATAACATAGCTGTATATTTAGAAAAAGTTTTTTAGAATATGAAAGTTTTTTTAATAAGTTAGTAGCTCTTTAAACAAAGAAAATCAATTCATCTAACTTCTCTTGTAAGGATTTTGGGGTATACATCGGATCATTAGACATCAAGCGGAATGTGCCATATACGTCTTCCGAAATAAGAACTGTAACACATTCCCTTTCGCTGTTCTCAGTCATAAAAAATCTACCATCTGTTATAAGGGCTTCACCACTCGGAATCTCTAAATTATCGCCTACCGAAAATAAAGTGATATCTCCCATGCGTTCAGTGATTATATTGATTAAGAAAAAACATTTTTTAAATTTTTGAATGCTATCAACGTCTATTTTAGCGAATTTATAGCTATCTCCTTCACCTAGCCAGTGGATAGATAAATTCTGATCTTGGCAGTATTCTGTGACATTTTCCTCGATAAAATAATGAAATCTCATGTAGAAATACAACATATTGATTTGCATTTTTTTCGAAATGAACCGTAGCGATGTTTCATCCATGTTTCCTAAAAGATCCGCGTAATAATCTTCAGGAAAAGAACTATTAGATTTAATCGGTATGTATTGATTGGTTTCGATATCATTTAATGTTTGCAACTTAATTTTCATTCATTTCTCCTTGCGTATATTTAGTTGAAATGGTGATGTGTTATATCAGGTTGAGGCTTTTTTGTTCGAAAATAATAAAGCTTACGTATAGAAACTATAATGTATAGTATGGAAAAGGAAATAATCATGCTGATCCGTGAGGTGGATATGTGAATAAAGGACTATTAATACGATGTTATATTGCTTGTTTTATACTGTTTATCACGACAATGCTAATTGGTCGCTATGAACTCAACACAAATATTTTTATGATTTTAACATTTGGAGTTATTCTGCTCGTACTTAATTTACCTATCCGGGAGTTGGATCGGTATAACAGACAATCGTTATCATACTGGGCATTTGTTTTCAAAATGATAACAGGTGCTATTTTAGCGGCTGTTGTATGTTTTTCCGTTATGGTGATGATTACTCCGTAAATCATTTTACGTATCTATCCATTACAATGATGTTTGAAAAGCTAATCATGTACTGTACATATTGAATTCGTTCTTTACTCGAAACATTCATCTCAATAGCGTTAAAATGACCTGATTGCTACATCAGGTCATTTTAACGCTATTGTTTTACTCTAATAAAAGCCCGGAGATGAGTACAGTCGCACATACTAGGAAAGACCAGATTAATATGTTTCTAAGTCGATTAGTTGCGAGGTCATAGGTTACAAATAATATCATATAGATACTAATCGAGAGTGTTTTTACAAACGTGCCATATGTGGCACTATCTTTAAGTATAAAAAGCACAATACTTACTATAACAATAGATAGATTGACACCAATTACTAGGACTCGAAAATTTGGTTGCTCTACTTTTTTTGTAAAGAAAAGAAGGATCGTGAGACCTGCAATAGCAAGATTGGTATACATTAATATTTCGCTCATACTGCCTCCCTTAGTTAGATTTCATTGATATTAATAAAATGGAGTGTTAGAGAACATTTTAGGTACAACGATATAAGATGCAGTCTTTAATTAATATATCATTTTCATCCCGTGGACATCTAAGGATTCTAGTTTATTGAACGACACATTAGAAGTGTGTCATTTAATAGACGTACAAAGGAAGAGTCTTGACCACGATTTAAAAGAGAACTATCTTACTATAAATATTAAAAAAAGTGAAAAACAGCACTTAAAATCTCTTTTCCTAAAGCATGGTCTGGTAAGATGTGGATTGTATCAATCATGATTCAAGGAAAAACATTGTTTTCGAAAGGAGATTCATTGAATGAAAACCTTTTTAAACATCAACATAGCTAGCTTTTTATATGCCATCGCTTTATTCGTTCCATTACAATTCATGCTAAATATCAATCGAATCATAAGACTTACTGATATATCTTCAAGTATGTTTTGGACTCTGAATATCATGATCGGATGCCTCACTCTAATCAGTATTCCTTTTTTAATTAGACGGATCACCTTCACGTCCACTCTACATAAGTCGTTTGAACGAATCATCTGTCTTTCCTGGTTCGTCTACTTTGTTTTATTCACATATCTCATAAGTAGGATTATTCCAGTCACGAATGAAGGAGACATGCCAAGCCCTGGTTTAGGCTTCATTTTAATCACCATTGTATTAACGTACCCACTTTTTGTAATGGTTTCTAAATTTCTTATCGTGGATCAAAAGTCGATGAAAGATTGAAAAAGTAGCAATTTGAAAGAAATGAATGATGTTATGAGGAATCTACTGCTCCCGAACATTTTTTACAGATCTTAATAGAGGGATGTAAGATACATAAAATTTCATAGCATTAAGGAGAGGGTATTTTGAAAAAACGATATTTATATTTCTATTCGACAGTCATTGAATTAATCGGGGGAAGCTTGTATTCGTATCAAGCAGGATATATCCCTTATACAACACCTTATATAGATAAAGAGCATGAGGAGTTGATGGATGCTAAGACCGTCAATTCAGTCAATCGAAAAGACTACATCGATAGATCGATGCGAGATATGGCTAACTTTGCACCTTATTCGACGGGTGACTCCATTACAAAGAATGTGACCATGAATGAACTAAGGTCGAAGATTGATACGATGTACCACATCGAAAAATCTTTCCAATTCAAGTCGAATGATCCAGAATCAAAATCCTTACAAAAAGTAGAGAAGAACTATACTGCTTATATTGAGGCGCTTGAATATGTTGCGAGCAATATGCACGGTAAGGAATCGATGAACGTCGATCAAGCAAACTATCTGAAGAGTGCTTGGAATGAGGTCGTTACACCTGCACAATATATAAAAGATGAGGTCGATCGTTCTCAAGAAGGAGAGGCCGTCATGTTTGAAAAAGAAATTACTTCAGTTTGGAACTAATATGGATGGGGTTTAGGATGGATAAATTTGAACGTTTCGAATGACACAGTTAGATTACGACCTTATAAAGCTAGAATCTATAATATGGATTAAATGATATATAATCTAAACAGCCCTGAATCCTAATGATCCAGGGCTGTTTTCATGTGTTTTAATATGTAAGCGATCCTGCAATGATCAAACCGATCGAAATCGATAAGAAAAGGAGCAGCAAGCCGACTGCTTCGTTGTTCGCATCAATCTCTTTCGTCATGCTCAAGCGTGGGATTAGTAAATCCGCGAGATAGAATAAGACGATTTGTAAGACGATCGCGAGTGCGCCCCATAACACCATATCGAGAATGCTGACAGAGTTCGAGATACTCGAATAGAGGACGATGGCGAGACCAAGAATACGTCCACCGAAGGCGTAGACGGCTGCTTTCTTCCCGTTACGGATTAGTTCGAGCTCCTTTGATTTCGTCGTCACCTCGAACAGGACGACACCGATTGCAAGGAGTACGGTCGCGACACCGATATACGAGAGCGTTGAAAGGAATAGATCACTGAATGTCATGCTGGTACCTCCATCATGATTTTTTATTTTTTTTGCGTTGTTCGTATGCAACATACAATTCAAGCAGTGCTCCGACGAGAATACCTGCTGATACATACAAATAGAAGTTGTCACCAATGAATCCGAACAAGAGACCTAAAATGAGGCCGATCAGGATATAGGGACCTTTTGCTAACTTCATGCCAATCACCTACCTCTTCTTTAAAGGTAGCGGATTTCAGAGGTGGCGTCCATCGTTATTCTTGAAAGCTGACGGCAGATTCTGCATTAGGAGAAAACAGGACGACTTGATTCCGTCCTTGTTGCTTTGCCTGATAGAGGGCAGCATCCGCATCCAGTAGAAGATCGTCGATTTGCAGTGTCGTCTCATCGTACGCGGATAAACCAAACGATGCCGTGAGCGATAGCTCTGTCGTCGCTAGTCGGAACGGACTAGAAGCGATCCGTTCACGTAATTGTTCTGCTAAAGGCAGGACTTCAGCAAGCGGAACACCCTCGAACAGGACCGAAAATTCCTCGCCGCCGTTACGGGATAAATATCCGCTTTCTGCCACTCCATCGCGCAGTCGATTGGCGAACTGCCGTAGCACCTCGTCGCCCGCCTCATGTCCATACGTATCGTTGACCTGTTTAAAATGATCAATATCGATCGTCAACAACACGACCGACTGTTTGTTTAGGATCAATCGCTGTTTGACATCCGTATAGTATTCGTTGAAGGCGCGTGAATTATTTAATCCTGTCAAAAAGTCGAGTTGCGCTTTTTGCCGAAGCATCCGTAATGATTGTTTGGTCAACCGAATATCGCGAATGATCAGTAGGGCGAGCCAGCTACTGACGAACGATGCAGGAATGACGACTGCCATCACTTCAAGTAGAAGAATCTGTTTCGGTAAGACAATCCATAAGACAAGAGCGTGTAAAGCCGTCGCGTAGAGCGTCACGAGTGTGAATGTTCGTTTTGCATAAGGTGGCATTTCGCGAACGATTAAGCTCGTTCCTAAAGCAATGGCGACAATGAAGCCGAATGCGGTGAAGGCTGCTAGATTCGTTCCTAAACTGAAACGATAGATGATGATCGCGATCGTCACGATCGTTGTCGGGATGGCGCCACCAAAGTAGGCAGCGACGACGACCGGAATATGACGCAAATCAACCATGACGCCAGGTGCTGCTTCAATCGTCATCTGCATGAGTAGTAACGAGATGACACTTAGAGCAAGACCGTACAATACGCGTGTCAGCCATGGGGATTCACGGGTGATCGGGAGCGGTGATAATTTTCCGAGCAGATAGAAACCAGCCATTAATAGCGTCACGTTATGCAAGACGTCAAAAAGGATGCTTTTCATGAAATGTCCATCCCTTCAAATAAAGTACGTTACTTAAAAGACATACGCCATAAAAGGACTAACTCCTGTTCCTTGAAAAAATAATCTATCTGATGCAATTGTGTCTATAATGTGAACTTATGATTTCTATAAGCTGTACTTATAGTTTGACGGAATTTAATTGACCTCTTCGACACTACGTTGTTAAATGATGAAGAAGCGATATGAAAGCGCTTACTAAAATCGAAGGAGATCTACTTATGGAACTTGTCATCATTCTTCTTGCCTTATCCTTATTGATGTTCGTTGCCTATCGTGGTTTTTCGGTCATCCTATTTGCGCCAATCTGTGCCTTGTTCGCCGTCTTACTGACGAACCCGGATTGGGTGTTACCCTTCTTCTCGAATATCTTCATGGAAAAGATGGTCGGTTTCATCAAGGCGTACTTCCCGGTCTTCCTCCTCGGAGCGATTTTCGGAAAAGTCGTTGAGATGTCTGGTATCGCGGAGTCGATCGCGAAGACGATCATCCGCATGATCGGTGCGAAACGCGCCATTCTTGCCATCGTCTTACTCGGCGCCATTCTTACATATAGCGGTGTCAGCCTGTTCGTCGTCGTCTTCGCTGTTTATCCGTTCGCAGCGAACTTGTTCCGCGAAGCAAACATCCCGAAACGACTCATTCCGGGAACGATTGCACTTGGTGCATTCACGTTCACGATGGATGCCTTACCAGGAACACCACAGATTCAAAACGTCATCCCAACGACGTTCTTCAAAACGGATATCTATGCTGCACCAATCATGGGAACAGTCGGTGGATTGTTCATCCTAGTCGTCGGCATGTGGTATCTCGAGTCACGCAAGAAAAAAGCCCATCAAGCAGGGGAGGGCTACGCTGGATTTGAAGCAACGGCGGCAAGTGCCGCACCGCAGATGGAGTTGAAGAATGAACCGGAAATGGCACTCGAGACGGATCGTCAACCAGTCTATCGTCAAGTCCTTGCCTTCGTTCCACTCGTCCTCGTTGCCGTCATGAACAAAGTCTTCACACTCTCGATTCCGAAATGGTATCCGGAAGGATTTGATTTTTCAGCAATTGGTCTAGAAGCATTCGGAAAGATCGAGACACCGGCCGTTCTTGCGATCTGGTCCGTCCAAATGGCGTTATTGATCGGAATTCTCGCAGCGATGCTGTATGACTTCCCGAAGATCAAGACGAATTTCCAAGCTGGTCTGAACGTCAGTATCGGTGGCGCGCTCCTAGCGGTCATGAATACAGGTGCTGAGTATGGTTTCGGAGGCGTCATCGCGGCACTCCCAGGATTCAAGTCCGTCTCAAGCGGAATCTCAGAGACCTTTACGAATCCGCTCGTCAACGGAGCCGTCACGACGACGACACTTGCCGGCGTCACCGGTTCCGCATCTGGTGGAATGGGGATTGCGTTAAGTGCGATGTCGGATAAATATACGCAAGCCATCACATCAGGCGGCGTTCCACCGGAAGTCATGCACCGCGTCATCTCGATGGCGTCCGGCGGGATGGATACGTTACCGCATAACGGTGCCGTCATCACGTTACTTGCCGTTACGGGGCTGACGCATCGTCAGTCGTATAAGGACATCTTCATGATTACGATTCTCAAGACAGTGACGGTCTTCTTGATGATCGGATTGTATAGCTTGACTGGTTTGTATTAAGAGTTTAGAAGGGGGCATCATCAGATGAAACAGGGGAAAGTATACGGATCATTCGCGGAAGCAACAGCAGACATCTTTGACGGGGCGACGCTAGTCGTAGGGGGCTTCGGACTCTGCGGAATCCCGGAAAAATCAATTACCGCGTTGCAAGAGAAGGGCGTCAAGGATTTGACGGTCGTCAGTAATAACTGTGGCGTCGATGACTTCGGACTCGGTCTCCTCTTGCAGACGCGACAAATCAAGAAGATGATTTCGTCGTATGTCGGGGAAAACAAGACGTTCGAGCAACAATACCTCAGTGGCGAGATTGAAGTCGATCTCGTCCCACAAGGTACGCTTGCCGAACGTATCCGTGCCGGTGGAGCTGGCATTCCCGGTTTCTATACACCAACAGGCGTCGGGACACCGATTGCTGAAGGGAAGGAACAAAAAGAGTTCGATGGAAAAACGTATCTGCTGGAAGAAGGAATCGTCGGCGATTTTGCGATCGTCAAGGCATGGAAAGCAGATCGACTCGGAAATCTCATCTTCCGAAAGACATCACGCAACTTTAACCCGATCGTCGCAACAGCCGGAAAAGTAACGATCGTTGAAGTCGAAGAACTCGTCGAAGTCGGTGAACTCGACCCGAATGAGATTCATACACCTGCTGTCTACGTCCAGCGCATCGTCGTCGGAACGGATTATGAAAAACGCATCGAACGCCGGACTGTCCGGGAAGCTTGAGGAGGAGACGGATATGAAAACGACACGAGAGATCATCATTGAACGCGCACTTCAGGAAGTTGAAGATGGGATGTACGTCAACCTCGGGATCGGAATTCCGACATTGATCGCCAATGCGATTCCGGACGATATGCATGTCATGCTGCAATCCGAAAATGGACTGCTTGGCATCGGACCGTATCCGCTTGATCATGAAGTCGATGCCGATGAAATCAATGCCGGCAAAGAAACGGTCACGGCACAATCCGGAGCTTCTTACTTCGACAGTGCCGAATCGTTCGCGATGATTCGCGGTGGGCACATCGACCTCGCGATCCTCGGTGGGATGGAGGTCGATCAAAACGGTGACCTCGCGAACTGGATGATTCCGGGCAAAATGGTCAAAGGCATGGGTGGGGCGATGGACCTCGTCAACGGAGCGAAACGCGTCGTCATCATCATGGAGCATGTCAACAAACACGGCGAATCGAAAGTCAAACAGGCGTGTACCTTGCCGTTGACAGGACGCGCCGTCGTCAACCGTTTGATTACGGACCGGGCCGTCTTTGATTTCACACCGCACGGAATGGTCTTGATCGAGACGCTGAATGGTCATACGGTCGAAGATGTCAAACAAGTCACGGAAGCACGATTCACGGTCAGTCCGGAACTCGAGCGCGTGACGGTAGGGGAGTGAAGCAGATGGTTCAAGGAGATATCGTACTCGTCACAGGTGCAGGAAGCGGAATTGGTCTTGAAATCTCAAAGGCGTTCGCTGTGGCAGGAGCGAAGGTCGTCGTAACGGACGTTCGCGCGGAAGCAGCAGAAGAGGCGGCGGCGGCGATTCGGGCAGACGGTCATGAAGCGGTCGGCATGTCGCTCAACGTCACCGATGAAGCACAGGTCGAAGCCGTCTTGAAGCAGACGGTCGAACAATTTGGTCGACTCGACGTCTTGATCAATAACGCGGGTCTTCAACACGTCTCACCAATTGAAGAGTTTCCGACTGAGAAATTCGAATTGATGATCAAGATCATGTTGACGGCGCCGTTCATCGCTATCAAACATGCCTTTCCGATCATGAAGGAACAAGGCTACGGACGGATTCTTAACATGGCATCGATCAATGGTTTGATCGGTTTTGCCGGGAAAGCGGCATACAACTCGGCGAAGCATGGGTTGCTCGGCTTGACGAAAGTCGCAGCCCTTGAAGGAGCGGAACACGGAATCACCGTCAACGCGATTTGCCCGGGGTACGTCGATACCCCTCTTGTCCGCAATCAGATGGAAGACTTAGCAAAGACGCGTCACGTCGAGCTTGAGAAGGTACTCGAGGAAGTCATCTATCCGCTCGTTCCACAAAAACGGTTGCTCGCCGTCGAGGAGATTGCGGATTATGCATTGTTCCTCGCGAGCCGCAAAGCAAAAGGCATCACCGGACAAGCGAACGTACTCGATGGAGGATATACGATTCAATAAGGAGATGGAGCAGATGAGTGAAGCAGTCGTCATCGTCAGTGCGACGCGCACGGCGATCGGGAATTTCAATGGGAGTTTGAAGGACGTCAAAGCAACCGAACTTGGAGCGACAGTCATCCGTGCAGCACTTGATAAAGCAGGTGTCGCTGGGAATCACGTCGATGAAGTCTTTTTCGGTAACGTCCTCTCAGCAGGACTTGGTCAAAATCCAGCACGGCAAGCGGCACTCGCTGCCGGATTACCGGAGACATGTCCAGCGATGACCGTTAACAAGGTCTGCGGATCCGGTCTCTCAGCCGTCCATCTCGCGTATCAGGCGATCAAGTCGGGTGAAGCCGATGTCATCGTTGCCGGTGGGATGGAGAACATGAGCCAAGCGCCGTATGTCCTATCGGGCGCGCGGTCTGGGCTGAAGATGGGTGACCAACCGCTCGTCGATACGATCATCCATGATGGACTTGAGTGCGCGTTTAATGACTATCACATGGGAATCACGGCAGAGAATTTAGCCGACATCTACGAACTCTCCCGCGAAGCCCAGGACCAGTTCGCGGCGACGAGTCAGCAAAAAGCGCAGACGGCATTAGCAGAAGAACGGTTCGTCTCGGAAATCACGCCAGTGTTGATTCCACAACGAAAAGGCGACCCGATCCGTTTTGATCAAGATGAGTTTCCACGTGCCGGAACATCTGTCGAAACACTCAGTCGTTTGCGCCCGGCATTCAAGAAGGACGGAACGGTCACGGCAGGCAATGCATCTGGCATCAATGACGGAGCTGCAGCGCTCGTCATCATGTCCGTGACAAAGGCACAAGAACTCGGCGTGACACCACTCGTTGAGATCGTCGCGAACGGAACGTCCGGTGTCGACCCGAGCATCATGGGAATCGGTCCCGTCCAAGCGGTCCAAAAGGCACTCGATAAAGCGGGACTGACGCTTGAGGAGATCGATGTCATCGAAGCGAACGAAGCGTTCGCGGCACAATCTCTCGCGGTCGATGCGGAGCTACAGTTCCCGCATGAGAAGCTCAACCGAAATGGCGGTGCAATCGCGCTCGGTCATCCGATCGGTGCGAGTGGGGCGCGGATTCTCGTTACGTTGATCCATGAACTCGAGCGGACGGGTGAGACACATGGTCTTGCGACGTTATGCGTCGGGGGCGGTCAAGGGGTAGCGACGATCGTCAAAAAATACGAAGGTTAACTAATAAAGCACGAGACGAAGGAGATGTTTGCTCCCGTTGTCTCGTGCTTTATTGATTTTAGCGAATCGTTAACATGTCTTTGTAACTGCTTTTTTCGAGAATTTGCACGGAGGACATCCGTGACCATTCCTTCAAGGAAATCTCGGGATGTTGCTTCACGAAGTCGGAGACGATCATGTAACCGAGTCTGTATTTTACGAACGATGGAATTTGTTTTTCGTAATTTCCTAAGAACAGATCATCCGTCGTCAATCGTTCCGCATTCAGCTCCGAAATCACATGCTCTAAAGTATGGTCAAGTAGAGTGGCGATCGCTTCCGATGATTCCACAGGATAAAGCTTGTGGGCAAAGAATTCCGCTTTTCCTTCGAGGATGATGTAATCGAGCATCGTCGCACGATTCGGTTCATCGAGGGCTACGGTATGATGGTACTCATGCGCCGTCGTGTTGCGTAATGATGTTTCCGAAAAATCCTTCAAGAAGAACAGACTCATTGAATTGTTTCCTTGCGCGACACCGCTGACACCACCATAACGTTTGGCATCATCATGCTCGATTGGTGTCGTCGGGGAGACGAAGACGACGAGCTTCTCATCCCGTGGAAGTTGTTTCATCGAAGTCAGGAGACTGGACTTGATCTGTTTCATGATGCGCTGATGGTGTTTTTTCAAATATGTATTCATCTGCTTTAAGTCCTTGATGTTTTCCGATGGCTGTTCGTAAAGGCTAGGAACGGGCATCGCTTGGAGCTGTTCTTTTTTGATGACGCTATTTTTAGCGCCCAATACATATTTTTTAAATAGTGCCTCATTGTCCTCTGGATGTTTCGAAGCCGCTTGAATGTAATCGTCATACGCCTTGTACAAAGGAACGATTTGAATCTCTTGTTTCTCATGCGTAAATGAGATGTCATACGTCTTCGGTTTTTCGGCAGCGGGGGAACAACTGGCAAGTAAAAGGGTGGCGCTAAGAAGATAGATCGATTTCATAGAAAAACCTCCTGTTTGATTATCCATATATTTACTTTCTTCATGAAGCCTTTTAATCCTACTACGTCATATGAACTTATGAATCCGGTTTCATGCTTCGACGCACAGACGTAACAAATTCTATAGACCATAGCTCCACCAAACTTTCTGCGCAATTTTCAGAATATTCTCCAGATAAACTCCTAGCACGAGCTCTTAAACGTATGGTATCCTTTCGAACGAAGTACTTCATCTGCTTAGGGAGCGAGATGAAGTCGATCATCATCAGTGGGGGTTTATTATGTCTAAAACTGTTCCAACATCATTTATCATCGTCATCGGCATGATGCTCTTCGCCTTATTCTTCGGGGCAGGAAATCTCATCTTTCCGCCGATGCTCGGACAGCTCGCAGGGGAGCATGTCTGGGTCGCCAATGCCGGATTCCTCGTCACCGGTGTCGGTCTACCATTGCTTGCGATTCTCGCATTCGCGTTTTCAGGGGAACGCGATTTACAAGCGATGGCGTCACGCGTTCATCCTGCGTTTGGAATCGGCTTCTCGGTCATTCTGTATCTTGCGATCGGTCCCTTTTTCGCGATTCCTCGTGCCGGAACGGTCTCGTATGAGATTGGAATCAAGCCGTTCTTCAGTGAATCGACGAGCCACTGGCCGCTACTCATCTTTACGGTCTTGTTCTACACGGTTGCGTGTCTCTTATCATTGAATCCGACGAAAATCGTCGATGTCGTCGGGAAAGTACTGACACCGATTAAAATCACGTTCATCGGTCTGTTGATCGTCGTCGCTGTCCTGCATCCAATCGGAAGTTTTCAGAATCCTTTGAAGACATATCAGTCGAATGCCTTCTTTAACGGTTTCCAGGAAGGATATATGACACTCGATGCACTCGGTGCCTTCGTCTTCGGGATTATCATCATCGCAGCGATCAAGGAAAAAGGTGTCACATCGAAGCGACAGTTGCTGTTGATTTGTACGAAAGCGTCATTGATCGCAGCGGCCTTGCTAGCAATCACGTATTCGGCACTTGCCTTCATGGGTGCTTCAAGTGTCTCGGAAATCGGACAACTGGCGAACGGCGCAGAGATTTTGTCAGCTGTGTCGGATTATTACTTCGGTGAATACGGTGCGATTTTACTCGGTCTGATGATCACGGTCGCCTGTATGACGACAAGCGTCGGCTTGATCACGGCCTGTGCGTCGTTCTTCTCGGCACTCGTACCAAAAATCTCGTACGTCAAATGGACGATTGGTCTATCGGTCTTCAGCGCACTCGTCGCGAACATCGGTCTGAATCAATTGCTCGCCGTCTCAAAACCAGTCTTGATGACACTTTATCCACTGGCAATCTGTCTCATCTTCCTGACATTCTTGCATCCACTCTTTAAAGGTAAACCAGCCGTCTATCAAGGGGCGCTTTGGATGACATTCGTCGTCAGTTTGTTTGATGGATTGAAGACAGCAGGGATTAACGTCTCAGCTGTCACGAACGTCTTCTACGCGGTATTACCGTTTGCTTCCGTCAGTCTCGGATGGGTCGTACCAGCCATCATTGGTGGAGTGATCGGAGCAGTCGTCGGTAAGAAAACAGCGGAGACACAATCGTCGTCGCGTGTGGCTTAAATTAAATCCCTTCACTCAGATTACACTGGGTGAAGGGATTTTTTTGTAACGATGAAACGTATTCTAACAACAGTTGTTGACAAAAACCGGAGGAATAATGCTATAGTGTTAATGCAAATGATATTCATTATCAATTAGAAGGAGTGATAGGTGATGTTCATCCAATTAAAAACATTTAAAGTCAAAAAAGGAAGTGCTGTTGAAATGATCGAGCGTTTTTCAGGAAAGGGAATCATCGAGCAACAACCAGGGTTCCTCGATTTAAGTGTCTTACATAAGAAGCGTACAAAAGAGGAAGAAGAAGTTCTTGTCCTGATCCGCTGGGATTCGGAACAAGACTGGAAAGCGTGGGAAACGAGTGAGGTACACCTTGCCGGTCACCGAGAAAGAAGGGGGCAACCAGGTCCCTCCTTCATTCTTGACGGTCAGCAACATTACTATGATGTGATTGGATTTAAGACAGCAGATACATGATCGACACAACAATAAACAATCACGTAGGCAAGTGAAAGAAAAGCATCTCGAAGATTCCCTTTCATATTGATCAAGATTGAACGGATACGGAAAAGCGTCAGATGGTATATGTTTTTTTAGGAGTGAGTTGAAGATGACAGAAGCACTGCATGCATTTCGAGTGAGGAAACACGCTTTACAGACAGGAGGACAATTAGCGATACGTCCGGGTTTGATTGTCGTCATACAAGGCGTTGGCATTACCTACACGGAAAGGAAACGTCTAGAATCGGGCGAAGCCTGTTTCATCATGAAATCAGGTGAACGATTCATCGTCCAGGAGGGACATTGTCTCTTGTATCAGTTAGAGGTTGAACTGACGCCATTTCTAGTCTACCGTCAACCAACGAATGAACTAGTGGAGTGTTTAGAACGAATGCGCGGATGTCCAAACACAATGACCGGTTCTCTTAGACAGCATCGCTATCTGTATCAACTACTGGAGCAATTAAGTGAACGTCGTCATGAGCAGACGTTTGAGGAAGTGACGTCCCAGTGGTTAAAAGAACTCGGAAAATCAAGAACAGTCAGTGACTTGGCAAGTGAGTTAAACATGTCACTGCCGACGTTTTCTCGTCAATTCAAAAAGCACTACGATCAATCACCAAAGGAACTGCTTCATCAATTGCGGATGCAACGGGCGAAGGAGTGGATGATTGCACATCCAGATTGGACGATTGCCGAGATCGCAGAACGTGTATCAATCAATGATGAATTTTATTTCAGCCGTCTCTTTAAAAAGCGTGAGGGACTATCACCAAGTAAGTACCGGAAACGGCTGTTTCCACGGGTCGGAATCTGGAGTCAAGCGTTGTTACAAGATCACTTATTGGCACTTGGGATTCAACCTGTCATCGCACCGTCTTTTCCGACACAATATCGTTCGAACGGTGTGCCAGACTATTTAAGTGAACTCGAAGGTACGCGACTATACGACGCGTCAGTAACGATTTTACCGGAATGGTTTGAGACATCAAATCTCGATCTCGTTTTACGGACACCGATACGAGGTGAATCACCACCTATGTTGACGTCTTGTCCGGTCATCGATATTTCGAAACAAACTTGTTGGAAGGATTACTTGTATGCTGTTGCTACGGCAACCGATACGCTTGAGCGAACGACTGACATCATCAACGAAGTCGAGACGCTTGAAACAATTGTGAAGCAACAGTCCGAATTCAATCGGAATGTGACATGGGCAGTTATTTGGATCAGAGACTCAGAAATCCGACTGTACGGACGAACAGGGCATACGATGTTAGATTTTCTGTTCAGTGAAATCGGTTTACAGCCCGTGGAAGGACTCCCGCACACCGTCTACATGACAATCAGCCTAGAAACATTACAGCAGTTGGATCCGGATGGTTTGTTCATACTGTGGAGTCAACCTGCAGATGTGGAACGAATTCGAGGAACGAGGGTGTGGCAAACGCTTCGTGCCGTTAGGTCGGAGCGTATATTTTACCCAGACAGTGTCGATTGGGATTCGTGGGGACCACTTGTGAGAATGCATATGTTACGTCAATTGCATACATATATCAGCGATAGTAACTGTTTTGTTTGTCCATGAAGAATGAAAAGAAAATCCATGTCACTCATCATTGATAATGATTATCATTACAGATGGAGTTCACGATGAGGCAGAGAAGACTGACAAATGAACCTAAAAAGTCGTCGCCTTGTCGTACGAATATTAGGGAGGATCGTTTGTTTGATTGGTGTTAAATCTCACGACGATATGTGACTTCTGCATTTAATCGATTGTGAAAACGGATTGAAGGAACTTGAAAACGTTTTACTTAAAATAAGTGTGTATACGCACCATCAAAAACGGGGAAACCCGTTTTTCTATTGATGTGGAATGAGAATGATTTTCAATAAGGGGAGGAACAGAGCGTGCGAACATGCGAAGAACAAATCGAGCGATTAGCGACCGAGGTGACGCTTCAATCGTTCATGAACAGCTACATCAGAGAAGTGAACCCGGGCGAATGGGTCAACGAGAGACCGTTTGATGCATCCGAGACATCCTCTTTTTATTGGATGAAGCCGTATCTCATCGAAATCAAACGTCGTTCCATCATCGGACGCCACGAGATTGGAATGATTCGTGAAGAGACAAAAAGCGGATGGCGGGAAGTTTCAGCCATGTCCTGTATCATCACCTGTTGCATCAAGCTTCAACAAAAAGACCCGAATCAAACGGACTTACTCTTTCGCGTTCTTGACAGTCACCGGACAGTGCAATTGATTTTAGAGGAACAGCTGAACGCACAAGAGCAAGAGACGTTCATCGATTATGAACAACGCTTGTGGTGTGGTCATTGGTTCCATCCGACCCCGAAAAGTAGAGTCGGTATGACCGACTGGCAACAAAAAGCGTATGCGCCTGAATTCCGTCAGCCGTTTCAACTTCACTATTTTACAGTACATGAGACATTGCTCGAAGAACGTTCAGGTAGCAACGAGACGATTAGTCAGCTGATGAAAAATCAACTGGGTAACTTGATTCAAGCGACAGAGCAAGAGCGAGTCATTCCAATTCATCCGCTTCAAGCCGAGTATTTGTTACGTCAGCCGACAGTCGAGCAATGGTTTGAGCAAGATATTCTCCGTTATCATGGCGCATCTGGACCACTCTATAACGCAACTTCGTCGATCCGGACCGTCGAATCACTCGACCGAAGTCATATGTTGAAGTTATCCATCCCTGTCCAAGTGACGAACTCAAGACGCGTCAACAAGCGGCACGAATTAGAGGCCGGTTATTTGATGCATCGCTTGTTTTGTCATCTGTCTCTTCCTGATACGTTTGACCTCATTCACGATCCTGCGTATTTAGCGATCCGGACTAAAGAAGATACCGGATTCGAAGTCATCCTGCGAGAACCTGCACCCCACGCGGTAAATGTTGCAGCACTCGTCCAACCGGCATTACCGAATTCGGAATCTCTCCTGCTGCGGCTCATTCGGCAGTCGGGATCAATCGCATCGAAACATGTCACTCGGTGGTGGAAACAGTACCTGGAGTTGACGTTAGGAGCAATCGTTACACTGTATGAGGAACAAGGAATCGGACTCGAGGCGCATCAGCAAAATAGTCTCATCACATTCGAAGACGGATGGCCGGTTCGATATCACGTCCGGGATAATCAAGGCTATTACTTAGCAGACACGAATCGAGATTCCTTTACCCTGCTGGAACCGGAACTGAAGCATACGACGTTGTTCTACCCAGAAGAAGTCATTGCTGAGCGTTTGACGTACTACATGATTTGGAACCATCTAGCGAGTATCATCGACCGATTGGCAGCAGACACATTATTAAAGGAAGAAGTTGCTATCGCGTTACTGCACGAATGGTGTCAAGTACGAGTTAAAAGTCTAGAAGGGCGAGGCAGAGCTTGGCTTTTGATGTTGTTAGAATCGCCGACACTTCCATACAAGGCGAATTTACTAACACGCCTACAAGGACTCGATGAACTTGAAGTCGAGGGGGAACGGGTTTGTTTCATCGACTTGGATAATCCGTTACGGGAGGGCAACTATGCTTTACGACAGCAAAACACGCATCTGCAAACAACTTCTTGAGAGTTTGTTATTCGAGCGGATTCTTCCTTTTACTGAAATGATTGTCGGAATGAAGAATCGTTTTACATTCCACATAAAAGATAGTGAAGTGACAGTCGAAGGAAAACGCGGTCCTTTCGACCGAATCCGGCTCGACATCACGACGTTACGCTCATCGAAGTCATCTGGCGTCAACGACTGGTTTGAGCATCTCTTGACGCAGTTGCCGATCCCGTACGACTTTCAGGAAGAGTTGCGACGTACACATGATTTCGATGACTCGTCGCAACGACATCGTCTACGAATCCATCGAGCAGGCTTAGATTATGAAGAGTTGGAGCAGACCATCATCGAAGGGCATCCCTATCATCCTTGTTATAAATCAAGGATTGGTTTTTCGCGAGCTGATCACGAGGCATACGGACCTGAAGCGGGCAATCGCTTCCAGTTACATTGGATTGCCTTACCTTCTACGCTCGTTCAAGGGAGTGGAATCCTACCTATTCCACTGATTCTTGGAGAACCTCTTCTACATATGTTTTTAGTCAAACTGGAAGATTTCAACCAAATCGATTATCAGATTCTTCCTGTCCACCCATGGCAATGGTTACGTATCAAGCAGGAGGTGGCACAAGTCGGAGGTGTCGACTTAGGCGAAGGCGGGGTATTCGTGCAAGCGACGCAGTCGATTCGAACCGTTTTTTGCCCAGGTCAGCCCGAACTACCGCATATCAAATTGCCGCTCGACTTGAAGCAAACGTCAGCCGTTCGGACTTTTTCCGTGCCGAATGTCGTGGCAGCTCCTGCAGTATCGGATTGGTTGAAAAAACAGGCGAGTGAATTGCCGATGACGTTGTTATCTGAATTTGCTTCATGCGTCGGCTCGAGCGGTCCACTTGCGGGTCGGGTCGGCTGTGTCTTTCGTGAAAACGTCTTGACGTATGTTCACAAGGGGGAACAGGTCATTCCCTTGACAGCACTTGCTCAAATCGAGGTGGATGGACGACATTTTTTAGGACCGTGGTTGGAACGATATGGTCATGAACGGTGGCTTCGTCGATTCTTCGTCGTCTATCTCGAACCAGTCATTCGACTCGTGACCGAGAAAGGCATCGGTGTGGAAGCTCACGCCCAAAATACGTTACTTGTCTTACGGGACGGATGGCCGGAACGGATCATTCTCCGCGATTTTCATGATAGCGTCGAGTTCGTCACCGAGTTACTCGACGATCCATCGGATGTACCCGATTTTAAGAGGCTACATCCTGATTTTGATGCACCGCTCAATACCTATTATGAAATGTCACACCCGCTTGCCTTACGCGAGCTGCTGTACGATACATTATTCGTCTATCATTTGACGGAACTAGCGTATCAACTTGAACTGACGGAGAACTTGAATGAAGCGACGTTCTTTAATTGGATGCATCAGACGATCGAGGGGTTGCCGATTGATCGTGACCGACTAGAACGAATCGGATGGTACGAACAAAGAGTAACGGCAGAAGCCTTACTGGCACCACGGTTTGGTTTGACGAATCAAATCGATGTAAAAAATTCACTCGTTCAACGAGGAGAGGAAGACGATCATGCTATGGATTGAGAAAGAATGGGTGACAGCAGAAGAATTGACGACACACGAACTGGTGAAGCAATCGTTCATAACGGAAGGGAAGACCGTAGCCATCTGTACGTCAGATACAAAAGCATGGTTAGCCCTCTGTCTTACGATGCGACGTATGAATGGAACAATCCTTCCCATTCATCCGGAGACGCCTGTTTCTGGTGCTGAGCGTCTAGCGATACAAGCCGGATGTGGCTATTTGATTTATCAAGAGACCATCATTCCGCTTCCGGAAGCGGAAAAACGTGCGGGTGGATTGATTCAATTCAGTTCCGGTACGACGGGGCAACCCAAAATCATTCACCGGACATGGGAGTCGATCGAGACGGAACTGAATGCTTATACGAACAGTTTTCCGCTGACGACGAAAGCGACGATCGTTGCTTGTCCGACGACACACTCATTCGGATTACTGTGTGGAGTGTTCGCGACTTTAAGACGCGGAGCAACACCAGTCATCCTACAAGACTTCTCACCACGTCATGTGCTAGCAATCCATCGTTTGCATCCGGACGCGATCATCTATATGGCACCGGGACTAGCGTATGCGATGAGTTTGTTCCCGGAATCCGTTCACGCAGTGATGATTTCCGGGATGACATTACCAGAAAAGTGGTTCCGTTCGATCGAACGGAAGACACGTCATTTGCTTCAACAGTATGGCTGTTCAGAAATCGGTTGTATCGCACTTCATCCGAATCCGCCGAGTCCGCAAGCGATCGGCTTTCCACTAGAGCATCTTGAGATTGAAACTGGAACGAAGGGAAAACCAGCAGAATTAGTCGTTTCGCAACAAGGTGTACGGATTGGTACGAAGGATTTAATGTACGTTGAAGACGGGCTGCATTTTCTTAGCCGACTCGATGAGATGATCAATGTGTCTGGCTTATCCGTCTATCCCGGAGAAGTCGAAGATGTCTTGTATCAGCTGCCGACCGTCGAGGCTGTCGTCGTCTTTAAACGAATGGATGCGTTCCAAGGAGAGCGCGTCTGCGCTCAACTCGTGACGACGGCATCGGAGGAAGAACTAAACCAACATTGCAAGAAGCATCTCGCACCTCATCAACGACCGACGGAGTGGCAACTCGTTGAGCAAATTGAGCTGTCTGCGAATGGGAAAGTGAGTAGAAAACGATTGGGGGAACAAACATGTCCCGTTTAACGATTGCGCAATTCGAAGATATACTGACCGAACAGCTCGAATGGTCATCATCTGTCGCTATTTCGACAACAGACTCTCTACGAGATGATCTAGGACTGGATTCGATGCGCTTGATTCATCTGTTGCTTCACCTTGAATTGGAACATGGGTTAGTGATTCCAGATGAGCACATGTCAGCTCTTCCCAAAATGCGAGTAGAAGAGTTAATGTCTGTTTTACAGGAGGTCATACATGATTAAAGTACACTGTCTCGTCAGTTGCGTCTGCGAGACGATCAAACGATCGGCCGCTGACCATCGTCCCTATTACTTTGGCGTGTGGGATTCTTCGTTTTCCTTGTCAGCCGATTATGTCCTCTCGCATCATGATGAGAAGATCAACCATCAGGAGATGCTTGTTTGGTATGAACGTCTTTACGGAATCCCAGTCGAAGAATGGTATGATCACAAACAATCAAAAGAAGAAAACATCACTCAGCTGATTCAACGGATTGAACAGAAAAATATGGACGAGTCAGTGATTGTCATGTTGGATTTAGCTAGTCTACCTGAGCGCGAAAATAAATTTCACCATGATGTGTTTCCCCACTACGTCATGTTAGAGGCGACAGAAGATCCGGAAATATGGCATATGCTTGATCCTGATTTCCGGTATGAAGGTGAACTAGAAAGAGAACATATTCTTGCAGCAGTACGCCATCGTGCTGTCGCTGGTGGGTTTGCGTTTCGAAGTACGGATGTTCGAATACCGAATGCGACGACGGTAAGTGCGTATTTCATGAGTTGTATAAACGTACAACATCCATTGACTGAGGCAGTCAAACGTGTTGTGCATCACTATCGTGAACAACCTGAGGGATTACCGAATGCCTTAAAGCAGTTACCTGTCATTGCCATTCGAAAATATGCCTATGAGCATGCATTTGCTTATTTATATGAGGCGATCGGACGCGACTTGCAGACATCTGATTTTGAAGAATGGACGGATGAGGTTGAAACATTAGTCAATCAATACTCTGTCATCCAGCATCGGGCTGTCAAATACGCTGTAACGCGCCAACCGGAAGTGTACTTAGAAATCGAACGATTGATCGAAGAACAATGGGCACGGGAGAGTGCAATCAAACGGCAACTCGTCGACACGTTCCATGCGTATCAACGACAGGAGGGAATTGAACATGAAACTCGCACTCTGTACGATCAGCTATCGGCATCATCTGCGTTCATTTAATGATTTGATCGATTTTGCTTCAGAAGAACACTTTGACGCCATTGATATTTGGGGAGTTCATGCTGAACATTTAAGAACGGAAGAAGTCGATCGGCTGAAGTCGTCCCATCTGAACGTCAGTATGTTGAGTCATTATTTAAATTTAAACGCACCGATGTCAAAACTACTTGCGGAGACGAAACGACTCTCGCGATTAGCGACACGAATCGGAACGCAGCGCATCCGCATCTTTGCGGGGAATGAGGCGAGCCATACCTTATCCGATGCCAAATGGGATCAACTCGTTTATCGGTTGAAGGGGATTTGCCGTGTCCTTGATTCTGCAGGACAGCGATTATTACTTGAATTTCATCCGAATACTGCAACAGATACGGTAGAGGCAACGATACGTTTACTACAAGCGATCAACCACCCGGCATGTCGGATCAACTTTGACGTCTTACACGTCATCGAATCAAAGGCAGATCCCGTCGAAGCATACTTCAGACTCGCATCGTATGTGGATCACCTACATTTAAAAACAGTGGCGAATGTTGATCAATTTTCAGTCTTTGAACCAACAAATGTCTATGCGGCAAGCGGATCGCGGGAAGGGATGGTTCCATTGTTCGAAGGCATCGTCGATTATCACCAGTTCTTTGAAGACGTTTCAGGTCATCTCGATCACTTGACAGCAAGTCTCGAATGGTTCGGTCCTGATCCAGACAAGCGTTTAAAAAGTGATCGACTTCTTATTGTTCAAGCACTTGAAAGAGTACCCGTTTTGTCAAAATGATTCGAATCGATGGGGTTTAAACGTCAGCAGAAAAGGCAATTCCTCTACTGTATGTCATTGACTATCGTGTCCCTTACAGAAAGGATGTTGAAACATGTCAGAACGTGTCTTCATTAGTCCCTCAAAGTATGTCCAAGGAAAGGATGTCATTGACCGGCTCGGTACATATGTGAGCCCGTTCGGTGAAAAAGCGCTTGTCATCGCGGATGATGTCGTCTGGAAAATCGTCAAGGAACGTGTTGAGCATTCGTTGTCCGGCGAAAACGTCGGCATCGAGAAAGCGGACTTCAGTGGTGAAGCCTCACGGCATGAAGTGAAACGAATCGCTGAGCAAGCACAAGCGGCAGATGTCCAGTTCGTCATGGGTGTGGGAGGCGGAAAGACGCTCGATACGGCAAAAGCCGTCTCGGATGAGCTGAACGTGTCCGTCGTCATCGTTCCGACGCTTGCTTCGACCGATGCCCCGACGAGTGCCCTCTCGGTCATCTATTCTGACGAAGGGATTTTTGAAAGTTATCGCTTCTATAAGAAGAATCCCGATCTCGTTCTCGTCGATACGAAATTGATCGCCCAAGCACCAGCCCGTTTCTTCGCGTCCGGAATCGCCGATGCGCTCGCGACGTGGGTCGAGGTCCGGAGTGTCGTCGCTTTTGGTGGACAAACGATGGCAGGGGGACGTCCGACGATTGCGGCACAAGCGATCGCCAAACGGTGTGAGGAAGTCTTGTTCGAGCATGGTCGCTTGGCGTATGAATCCGTTCAGGCGCAAGTCGTCACGCCGGCACTTGAAGCCGTCGTCGAGGCAAATACGCTCTTAAGTGGACTCGGCTTTGAGAGTGGTGGATTAGCTGCAGCGCATGCGATCCATAACGGGTTTACAGCGCTGGATGGTGAGATTCACCACTTAACGCATGGTGAGAAAGTTGCCTTTGGTACACTCGTTCAACTGGCGCTCGAAGAACATCCACAAGAAGAAATCGAGCGGTACATCGCGCTCTACACGGATCTTGGCTTACCGGTGACGCTCGAAGACGTCAAGCTAAAAGATGCGTCGCGTGAAGACATCGTCAAGGTCGGCGAGGCAGCGACTGCTGAAGGCGAGACGATCCACAGCGGTTTTAATGTCACGGCGGATGAAGTCGCGGATGCGATCATCGCAGCTGACCGCTATTCGAAAGCGTATCTAGCGAAACATGCTTCTTCCTGATTGATGCGTTTAAATCCGCTTCCTCTACCGAGAGGAAGCGGATTTTTTATGGGCTTTCGTCGAATGACGCTTGAATTCTTCTTAAAAACACGCTATCGTTATAAAACGTAATGATTACGATTTAATTAAGGTGAAGGAGTTTTTGTGATGACGGATCGATATGAATGGGTGATTGTTGGCGGAGGAATTCATGGAATGACGGTATTCAATGCCTTACGTGAAAAAGGAATCGATCGGGAGATGATACGGATCATCGACCGTCATCGGCAACCATTGATGAACTGGCGGAAACAAACCGAACGGATCGGCATGCCTTACCTACGTTCAACTCGAGTGCACCACACTTCGACGAATCCGACGAGTCTCAGGCATCATGCGGAAGAACAGGATTATACACATCAAGCCTTCAAGGATACATACGGACGGCCATCCTTGGAATTATTCAACGACCATGCTCTTCAATTGGCGAAGCAAAATGAAGTGGAGGCGAGCTGGGTCCAAGGGGAAGTCGCACGGCTAAGACGAGAAAGCGGAACGTGGATTGTCTCGACAGACGAAGGCGAGTTACGAACAAACCATGTCGTTCTCGCTCTCGGACAATCGGAACATCACGTCATGCCAGAATGGGCGAAATCGGCGCGTCACGTTTTCTTATCGAAGCACGATACACCACCGGTCGTCATCATCGGAGGTGGGATTAGTGCTCTGCATCATACGATTCAATGTGCCGAGCGCTATCCCGGGCAGGTGACTCTTCTTTCACGACGTCCGCTCGAAAAAAGTGCATTCGATGCCGATCGAAAATTCATGGGACAAAAAGGATTGACACCATTCAAGTCCTTGTCGGCTAGCGAGAAACGAGCGCTGATCGTACAGGAGCGTCGCCCGGGAACGGCAACACAGGATTTGATTCAACGTGTCCGTCATCTGATTCGAGAAGGAATCATCAGTCATGTGATTGGTGAAGTCGAGCAGGAAGTCGAAAGCGGAGTAAAGCTGATGGATGGTCGTATTCTCACCGCTGAATCGATTATTTGCGCAACGGGTATCCGTCCGATGGTCGTTGAAGGATCTTGGCTTGAAGCCGTCCAGCAAGAGTTGAAGCTGCCATTATCTCCTTGCCGGACACCATTACTAGATGAAGAAACCTTTGAATGGGGAGAGAATCTATTTGCGACAGGTAGCCTCGCTGACTTAACGGTTGGTCCGTTCGCTCGCTCGATTTACGGAGGACAAGCCGCAGCGCGTGCGATCGCCTCGACGATTGAAGCGAAACAGACAGAAATGCTCGTCTAACACTATATCGCTATCCCCGTAAACATTACGAGAAGTCATGTTTACAGGGATTTTAATGAAAGAAAGACAATCTTATCAATTCAACGAATTAGTCTTGTAAGATTTAACGCTAGTCGCTTGCTATCATCATGAAAGTAAGTTGACTCATTTGGGTGTAATTGGATAAAATGTAAAATTAGATGGAATTCAAAAAAAAGGTACCCCGGACGGAGTACCTTAAACGTATTTATAGGAAAGCGAGTGGGTTGACACTGCTTGCTGCAGACGAACCGCTGTAGGTGTAGTTTCCACGGTGGATCTCGAAGTGCAGGTGAGATCCGAATGAGTTACCAGTGCTACCGACAGCTCCGATGTTCGCGCCTTTCGGGATTGATTGACCGACAAAGACAGAACGTTTGCTAAGGTGAGCATACACTGTTGTGTACGAAATACCGTTCACTTTATGTTCGACCATGACATGGTTACCATAAGCTCCCTGATATGATGATTTGATGACTTTTCCGGCAGCAGCTGCTTTAACGGGTGCTCCAGTCGGTGCTCCGAAATCGATGCCGTTATGGAACGTGTAGCCGTACTTACCGCTAGCATTCCCGTAGCCTTGCGTGATTGGTCCGCTTGTCGGACGCATGAATCCAGTCGATGAAGAGAACGATGCTTTTTTCGCTGATTTATTAGAAGTATTGTACTTCTTGACGTAACCAGAATAGACGTAGCGTTTTTCACCTTTATGCATGATTTTCGTCCAGTTCCCTGTCTGACCGAGGTATTTGAATGTTTGACCCGCATTGACGCCGTCGACGATACGGTGTTTTAACGATGGACCAGTCCGGACGCGAAGTCCATCTGCTTTAATCTTTACTTTATACGATGAGCCAGAAGAGGCTTCAACTTTACCTGTACCCGTAGCTGCAAAACCTGAAACAACGAGGGCGCTCATTGCTAACGTCGTGATTGTTCGTTTCATGAATGTTCCTCCTAAGTTGAATATCTAGTGTTGTCGTCGGAATGACATCTATAGAAGTGGATGCGTTTAGTGTGTGTTGAAGTGAGTGATGCGGTCATTTGACTAACGAGAGTATAGCATTCAAACATCAGACCTTTGTGTTTCAATTCGATTGCTAAAATATATTCTAATAACATTTGTTGTAATATTGAGTATCCATTCAATTCGAAAATCCTTTAAAATCAAGATGAATTCGTGTTACAACGAGATGAATTTGATGACAAAACGCAATCGTGGGAAATGATGAGAAAGTATGGGAATCTAATAAGAAGAGAGTAGGTAATGGGATGGATTTGACGTTTACAGTAAATCAAAAAAAGCTTAACATTCGCGCAGTGGCGCTGTTGATTCAAGATGGACATCTTTTGATTCATCGTCAAGGAGAAGATGATTTTTGGTCATTACCGGGAGGGCGTGTCCAGTTCGGTGAAAGTGGTGCCAAAGCGATCGAACGTGAGATATTAGAAGAACTCGGTCAGTCGATTGAGCCACCGGTCTTCCGTTTCCTCCATGAAAATTTCTTTGAGTACGCCGATCACCAGTTTCATGAACTAGGAATGTTTTATGAAGTCGTTTGCAGAGAGCCAATGCCACTTTCGACGGAAGACTTTTACGGTCCAGAAGGCGACGGATTGACGTATCGCTTCGTTCCGTTCGACAAACTGGATCAGTATACATTGTATCCAAGTGAACTCGCGCATATGTTGCAGACGAATTTCTTCCCAACTTTACTGACGAATGACATCTGACTTTTCCGGAAAAACGTTTATAGATGTATCGCAAGGGAATCGTTGAATATGTAGTTCATTACGTTAGCTAAGGGAGCTGACCGTTCATGAGAGAAGAGCAGTTCGAAGCGATGCATCAGGAGGCGCGAGGGCAGACGCAGGAGCGACAGCCGGGAATCGAGTACGTTATGAAACCGGAACCGATCTACGATGATCCAGATTATGTCGGTTCGGGGAAATTAGCAGGGAAAGTTGCCCTGATCACCGGTGGGGATAGTGGGATCGGGCGTGCTGTTGCAGTCGCTTTCGCCAAAGAAGGGGCGAATGTCGCGATCGTTTACTTAAATGAGGGGAAAGACGCTGAAAAAACGGTGGCAACCATCGAATCATACGGCGTCAAGGCGTTAAAGATTGCGAAGGATATTAGTCGACCGGAACACGCACAACCAATTATCGATACCGTCCTCGCAGAATTCGGTCAATTGAATATTCTCGTCAATAATGCCGGCAAGCAGTTTCCGCAAGATGACTTTCTAGCCATCACACCGGAGCAACTCCGAGAAACGTTCGAGACGAATGTATTCTCGATTGTCTATCTGACGCAAGCCGCATTACCTCATTTGAAAAAAGAAGACACGATCATCAATACCTCGTCCGTTACAGCATATGCCGGCGCACCGACGTTGATCGATTATTCGGCGACGAAGGGAGCAATTGCGACACTGACACGTTCGCTTGCATCAAACTTGATCAAACAGGGGATTCGGGTTAATGCCGTCGCGCCCGGTCCGATCTGGACGCCGCTCATTCCAGCGACGTTCACGAAGGAAAAAGTGGAGGCACACGGGGAAAACACGTTAATGAAACGCCGGGGACAACCGTCGGAGAATGCAGCGGCTTATGTCTATCTCGCCTCCCGCGATTCAAGTTACGTTACAGGTCAGACGATTCATATCAACGGCGGCGATTACATCACGTCTTAAGGGGGAAAACATGATGAAGAAAAATCCGAATGAAGTGCCTGAACGTGAACCGGATCATCAACCGAATGAAGTTCCACAGACACCACCGAGCGAGGTGCCAGACACACCACAGGAAGATCCTGTCCGTCAACCGGAACCGGATACGTTCCCAGAACCAACCGAGATTCCCGATACACCTCAGGAAGATCCAAATCCCTATTAATGAGTTGACCATAGTCACCGTCCAAGAATCGGATGGTGACTTTTTCATGATTAAGAAGACAAACCAGCTTGACAGACAAACTGTATGGTGAGTATGATACAGAAGAGAAGTGTATTAATGTTTTAATACATTACACAGGAAAGGGAGGTCTACCGATGCAGTTCGACCAAAGAAGCCCGGTGTACCTGCAGGTCGTCCGTTGGTTCAAACAACGAATCGCGACCGAGGAATTGCAAAGCGGGCAAGAGATCCCGTCCCGCCGCGAAATCGCCGCACAGCTCGGAATCAATCCGAATACCGCACAAAAAGCATACAAAGAGATGGAGGAGCAGCAATTGATTACGACAGAACGAAATGTCCCGAGTAAGATTACACGCGATCCACAAGTCGTCCAAAAAGTACGTGCCGAGATGCTGGAAGAAGCCGTCTCTGAATTCATCGATGCCGTCAAAGCGATTCAAATCCCACTCGATGAGGTCGTCTCGAAGGTCGAGACCGTCTATCAGGAATCGGAACGGAGGAAGATCGATGCTTGAAGTCCATGGCTTACAAAAGAAGTACGGGAAAAAACCAGTCCTTCAAGGCGTATCGTTCTCGGTCCCGATGGATCAACTGACGTGTCTGATCGGTTTAAACGGTGAGGGGAAATCGACGATCCTGAAGGCAATCGCAGGTCTCGTCCCGGTTAACGCGGGAACAGTTCTCGTCGATGGCGAGGTCAACCGAAACAAGGTTGCCTTCGTTCCGGATATCCAGACGATGCCCGGCTATATGACGGTCGGTGACGCGCTGACGTATATGGCGGATTATTATTCCGACTGGAACCAAGCGACTGCGGATGAATTGATGCGGATCTTCCAGCTACTCTCGACAGATAAGATTACGGACTTATCAAAAGGGAACCAGGCGAAGGTCAGCTTGATTCTCGGATTTGCGCTCGATCGTCCGTACTTACTACTCGACGAACCGTTCGCTGGGATTGATCTGTTTACGAAGGAACAGATTGCAGGACTATTTTCGAGTCACTTCATGGAAGGACGCGGCATCCTGATGACGACACACGAAATTCAGGAAATCGAGCACTTGATCGACCGGGTCGTCTTCTTACAGGACGGTCGGATCATCGATGAACATGAGACGGAAGAGATGCGGGAACTTTACGGGAAATCGGTTCAGGACCGGATGCGGGAGGTCTATTTGCGATGAAACAATACATACAATTGACGAACGAAGAGATTAAACGGAGTTTTAAGCTTTATGTAATCGCCGTGCTTGTGATGGCAGCGATTGAGTTAGTGTCGGTCGTTGTAAACGTCAAACTACATGAGCGCAGAATTGAAGATTACTTGAAGTCAAATACAGCTACATTGTATGAAGCATTCAATGACATCGGAAAAATTTCATTCATTGATACAACTTCCTTTTTCAGTTACATGACATTGCTTGGTGTAGCATTAGTCGTTATTTATTCTATTCAGATTTGGTACCGCGATTGGATAGGTGAAACGAAGTATATCTATCGTTTATTGATGCTTCCAGGGAATCGTGCAAGTATTTTCTTCTCGAAATTGACAACAGTTTTTTTAATCATCATGAGTTTTCTTGGTATCCAATGGTGTTTGATTCAAATTGGTAACCGTCTCTTCCGGTTGGTTGTTCGAGAGGATTATATAGATAAAGATATCTTAAGAACTGTCGGAAGTACGCTAGGCGAACTATTTTCGCTGAATTTGACGAATTTATTTGTAATTCTTGCATTATCATTGTTCATTGTAAGTTTTATGTTCTTGCTTGTATTAATTGAACGCTCCTACCGTAAATGGAGTGGCTTCATTCGAGTAGGAGTCGAGATTTTCATCATGGTCATCTGTTCAGTATCGAGTATATATTTTCTAGAGCAGACTAAGCTGTTATTGAACTCGGAAAAGGCATATGTATTGATGGGCTTGTTTGTTGTCTATTTTGTTTATGTGATTTGGAGAAGCCTTCGTTTATTAAAATGGAAAATTGCTGTTTAAGGAGGACACTATGCGTTCAATCAAATATGTATTAATTTTAGGTGTCATCTGTATCGTGTCTTTAGGATTTTACGTTGGGCAGGTACTCTCATTTGATAAAATAAAATTTGTAGTCGAAACGAAAAAAGGCAATCCAAATGAAGAAGTTGTTCAGAAGATGGAGGTTCGTCTCAGTGAATGGGGACTAAATCCGAATGAATATGGTATTTCGATGAACGGGAATGTTACGCAACGTAACAAATCAAAATTTTCATTTATTTTCAGCGATGAATCTGGCTGGAGTGATGCTCCCCGATCGTTCCAACAATTCATTTGGAAGAATGACACACATGTATTTACACAAGATTCGATTACATATGGGATCAATAGGGTGAACGATGACAAACTTGAGCTTCAATATTGGAATGCACAGACTAAGAAATTAGTGAGTGCAAAAATTAAAGTGCCTAAAACTCAAATGAACAAACAGTTACGTTATTCTCCGTTTCAACGAACAGCGGATATGTTATTGATTGATTCGTCTACTCTTAGTAAAGAAATAGAAAAAGAGCACATCTATCAAATCGATTTAACAAAGAAATCGATGACAAAAATCAAATTACCTGACCGTCTAGGAAAAGGGGATACAATTCGTTCATTTTATGACGGAAAAATGATCGTTGATCAAGAAAGAGAATTAGAATATCCTGATGATTTTCTTACCGAGACTGTCGTAAAGGATGGCAAACAGTCAAAAATATTAAAAGAATTCGATGATATCTACGCATCATATGTCATAAACGATGGAAAATACATCATAGGTCTTGAAGATTCTATTGAAGAACCATCGGATGAGAAAAAACTAGAATGGCAAATCTATAATTTAGAATCAAATCAATCATCTGCCAAATCGATTCAGTTTGATTCGATAGCATCAGATGAGGATTTTGGGTATACAAACATCAGTGTAGATCATGATCACATCTATTTCGCTTATAAGACGAAAAAAGATGAAGTCAAATCATTGGTGATCGATCCACTGACATCTGAGATTGTTTATGAAGCAAATATTTATAAAAAAGATTCAAAAAATAACATCTACCTTAATGAAGTCACAATAAATTAATAAAAGTAACCAATTTCCACTCCTAATTTGAAACCTCCCGTTTTCTTCCAACGTATAAAGACTATACAAAGGGGGAACTGACATGCAATTCTTGATTTTTGTCGTCTTCGCAGGTGTTATGTACTGGTTCTACTACAATTTCTTACTCGGGTACCGTAAGAAAAACATCACAATGACGTTCGACGATCGGTTTTATTCACTCGACGAACATGTCTCAGCAATCGAACAAAAGCTTGCAACGGATGGGCATTCGGCACGTTATCTCGGTGACCGTCGCTTTGAAGTCGATGGCAAACCTTATCTGTTCCTCGAGCGGACAGTCCCAGTCGGCGGGGTTCCGACACAGCAGACGATTCTCGAGCAACAAAAAAAATAACTCTCCCGCGTTTGGGAGAGTTTTTGCGTTAGACCGGAATCCGGTCGAGGGGATGTGGTTGTTGCGACGCACGATACCAGCGCATGATCCAGTGATCGATACCGATTTGATACGCAAAGCGGCCTGCAGCAAGTAAGACGATTGAGGTTGCTAAGAACAACGGGTTTAACGCAATCGTTCCAGCAAGTAAGTAATTGAGATTCATGATGCTTCCGACGACCAGTGCAGGAACCGTCAACAGACTGAGGATCAACAAGATCCCGATGACGAGTTCTGCGAACGGAATCAAGACGTTGATCAGCCCGACGTTTGGTAAGGCAAGTTGCTCGATCCACGTCGCGTACCACGAACTGACGAGTGCGTCTTCGCCTATCGCTTTCGTTAGCGCCCCTTCAAGAAACGGTTTTGCATCAAAGCCATTGATGTACTTGCCGATCCCGGCGATGAACCACTGAATTCCGAGCCAGAGCCGGATGATCGTCAATAAACTGATGCCGATGATGTGTAATGCTTTCACTTTCAGACACTCCTCTACTACAACATAGTCCCCATCATACTGAAAAATCATCAGTAAGATGGGGACTATCATCATAACGTCATCGAACCGTCATCGACCTGTTACAAAAAAGGATAAGGTAGCCGTTCATGACCGCTGATCGAGACGATGACTGATTGCAGTTAATAAAGCAGCGACAAGCGCAACAAGCCCACCGACCAGTGCCGTGTTCATCATCGGACCGTTCGCATAAACGATGCCACCGAGTGCCGAACCGAAGGCAATCCCGACGTTACTCGCAACCGGCATCAAGGAAGCGGCGAGTCCTTTTGCTTCCGGATTGAACTTTTCAGCAAGGTCGATCAAGTAGATCTGTGTCGAAGTCGTCAATAAAATCGACATCAACGACATCAAGGCGATGTTGAACAGACCAAGCGGAAGGGATACTGTCGTGAAGTATAACGCAGCAAGGACGATTGCTTGCACGACGAAGACGAACCGTAAGCGTCCCATCGGATTTTTACTAGCAATCTTGCCGGCAAGGATGTTACTGAAGATCGAGACGACACCGTAAGCGAGCAGGATCGGACTAATCCACGTTTTCGCAATCCCAAGTTCTGTTTGCAGAATTGGTACGAGGTACGTGTAGACGACGTAAGTTGCTCCGAAGCCGAACGACGGAATGAAGAAGGCGATCAGGATCCGTGGATTAGCGAGCAATCCAAGCTGCTCCTTGATTGAACCGGAGCCCATCGATTGCTGGACGGGAACGATCTGCCACACAGCGAGGAACGCAATCATTCCCATGACTGTCGTCAGCCAGAACGTGGCTTCGAAGCCAGCGTGTTGCCCGATGAACGTACCAATCGGAACACCAAGGACGTTCGCGAGTGTAAAACCACCGAAAATGAACGAAACGGCGACACCGCGCTTCGCGACAGGTACGCCATCGCTTGCGACGACCATTGCGAGCGAGATCAAGACACCGGTCAGGATGGCTGTCAGGATGCGGGTGGCGAGCAATACTTCGTAACTTGGAGCAAAACTACTGGCAAGGTTCAGTAAGACCCAAACGAGTAACAGACGTAGAATCAGGCGACGCCGTTCCAAGTGACCGGTCAGCGACATGACAATCGGTGTACCAATCGCAAAGGAGATGGCAAATGCCGAGACGAGCGTACCGGCTGTTGCGATCGTGATATCAAGGGCTGAGGAAATTTCAGCGAGGATCCCGACGATGACGAATTCGCTTGTTCCGAGAACGAACGTCAGGAGCGACAACGTGGCGATCAACAGCCAATCGCGTCGACTTAAACGAGTAGTAGGTGACATGGATGATTCCTCAATTCTGGCGCTTGCGCGCGAAACTATGAGTAACAGGATAGCATGAAACGATTTCGTCGGGTATCGCAAAGCGAGAATTCGGGAAAAGAACCATTATTCGAAATAGCGTGTGAATTTCCAGGCTTGCTGTTTTTTGCGTATACTACAGAAGAAGACTACTGACAAAGGAGTGGAAACGATGCAAGCGACAGTGACATGGAACAAACAGATGGGGTTTAGTGGACAGACGGAATCAGGGCATCATCTTGCGATGGATGCAGCACCGGAGAACGGTGGCGAAAATCAAGCACCAAGACCGACTGAACTGCTGCTACATGCCGTTGCCGGCTGTACTGGAATCGACATCGTCTCGATTTTAGAGAAGATGCGCTTGACGATTACTCATTTCGAAATGGATATCGAAGGGGAACGGGCAGAGGATCATCCGCGGCGCTTTACGTCGATCTCGATTCATTACCGGCTCGAAGGTGATCTCCCGGAAGATAAGGTCCGTCGCGCCATCTCGTTATCAAAAGATAAATATTGTTCGGTTTCGCAATCCTTGAACGCTGAGATTTCCGTCTATTATTCCATCAATGGTGTCCGGAGCGAGGATCCTTTGTGAAGAAAGTAGCACTGATCGGTTGCCTGTTGCTTGCAGGGTGTGCGCAGGAGACGACGGAACCAACGAAACCATCACAACCGGAAACGAAGCAACCGACAGAAGAAAAGAAACCGAAACCTGAACCAACGAAAGAGGAACGACAACAAGCACGATTAAAGCAGCAACTTGAAGCGATGTCGACGTCAGAAAAGATCGATCAACTGCTCTACATCGGAGTCGCCGGCACGGAACTTTCAGCAGCTGACCGGAAATTGTTGCAGACGCATGCGATCGGTGGGGTCTTACTGCTTGGTGGGAATATTACGTCAGAAGATCAACTCTTGACGTTCACGCGTGCCATTCAAGAAACGAACCAAAAACCGTATGCCTTCGTCGGGGTTGATGAAGAGGGCGGACGGGTCAGCCGGGTACCGGATCAACGATTACGTCTCCCGACGAGTCAACGGATGGCGCAAGGTGCAGATGCTGCAAAAATGGAAGATGTCGGACGTACGCTCGGTCACCTGTCACGATTTTATGGGTTCAACATGGACTTCGCACCGGTCCTTGACGTCAATAGCAATCCGAACAATCCAATCATCGGCGACCGTGCGTTAAGTGCTGATCCGAAGACCGTCGCGACTCTCGGTACGGCCCTGATGCATGGGATGCAAGAGACGGGAACGATTCCGGTCGTCAAACATTTTCCCGGTCACGGCAATACGAGTGTCGATTCCCATGTCGGTTTGCCGAAAGTGACAGCATCAAAGGAAGAACTGAAGCGAACGGAACTGTTACCGTTCCAAGAAGCGATTCAAGAGGGCGCCGAGATGGTGATGGTCGCCCATATTCTCTATCCCGCATATGACGATCAAAATCCATCTTCGCTCTCGAAGCCGATCTTGACTGACCTCTTGCGTCAACAACTCGGATTCAAGGGTGTCATCATCACGGATGACCTTGTCATGGGGGCGATCACGAAACGATATGGTCTTGCGGAAGCGGCACGCCAGGCACTTGTCAATGGAGCAGATATGGCGATGTTTTCGGAAGCAGGTGCCTATCCGAAGGTCCACACCGAAGTAATGCAAGCCGTTAAAGACAAAACGCTGACGCCTGCGATGCTCGATGCTAAAGTGATGCGGATCTTAAAGCTGAAGCAGACCTATGCCGACAGCCAGAAGCAACAGCGACCGACGAAATCGGAGCTTGTTCAGCAAGTGGAAGCGCTCAACTAGGACTAGCGAAGCAAAGCGACTCATGCTAGACTAATGGGGCAAGCCAATTAAACACGAAAAGACACTAGGGGAGTCTCGCAGCAGACTGAGACGGAAGTATCCGGACCCTTTGAACCTGATCTAGTTCGTACTAGCGGAGGGAAGTGGCTCGAAACCTTAGATATCCTTAGCGCTTCAGCGCATTTTCGGACCACTCCCTTCAACATCGGGAGTGGTCCTTTTTCGTATGGAAAGGAAGAACATGATGCGTCTACATCTGATTTCGACGGGATCCATCAATCCACGCGATGGAGTGGAAACCTTTCAATCGCTTCAACCATATACGGATCAGCTTCATCTTCGAGAACCAAATTTGTCGGCAACAGAATTGGTAGAACTGATTGACGCGCTCCTTGCGAAAGGGTATTCGCCTGAACAGTTAACGGTTCATGACCGGGTCGACGTCGCCCATGTCGCTGGTATCGGTGTGCAGTTGACCCGACGATCCTTACGCGTCGGCGATGTAAGGCGACACTTTCCGGATCTCATCATCGGGAAATCCGTCCACTCTCTGGCAGAAGCACTTGCAGCGGAAGCGGAAGGAGCCGACCGACTGCTGTACGGTCATATTTATCCGACAGCGTCAAAGCCGGATCTACCACCGCGAGGGATCGATGCCTTGAAGCAAGTTGTCACTTTCACGACGAAACCAGTCATCGCAATCGGCGGGATCACTCCTGATCGCATTCCTGAAATCGCAGCGACCGGTGCAAGCGGAATCGCTGTCTTATCCGGTATTCTCGGTCAAGCGGATCCGCTTGCTGCCATTCAGCGTTATCAGGGGGTACGGGTATGACGGATCACATCATAATCGGTGGTGGAGTCATCGGTTTGACGCTTGCTTACAGTCTCGCTTGTCAGAACGAATCCGTTCTTGTCCTTGATCGCGGAACATGCGGACAAGGGACGAGTCGGGCGGCTGCCGGGATGCTTGCGACGGACATCGAGCTGAGAAAAGAATTGCATACGCTTGCCGCGAGAAGTCGCCGTCTGTATCCGTTACTTGCGCGACGCCTCACGCGCGAGACCGGGATCGATTGTGGCTACCGGGAACAACCATTTTTATTGAAACGAAATGGGCAAGAATACTTATTTCCATCGGTCGGTCAAATCGATCCGCGACGACTAACGACTGCATTGATGTATGCCTTACACGCACGTGGCATATCGATTGAAGAACAGGTAGATGTCACACGCATCGAAGAGAACGATGACTTCATCAGGATCGAATCGAACGCAGGAACGTGGACCGGACGAACAGTGACGGTCGCTGCCGGACGCGGGTCGCAAGCCTTGCTCGATACAGTCGGAAATTCGATCGCGACATATGGGGTCAAAGGGGAGTGTCTCGCCGTCCGTCTCGCGGGTCAGCCGTTACGCTCGATTCTGTTTGATGAAGCCGTCTACCTCGTGCCAAAAGCTGACGGACGGATTTTGATCGGTGCGACCGAACTGCCGCACGACGAGACAGTCGGCGTCAGTGTCGCTGGGATCATGTCACTGCTTCAAGCAGCAGAACGACTGTATCCACCGATTCATGACGCGGTCATCGAAGAAGTCTGGTCCGGTGTACGACCGCAAACGGTGTCCGGCTTGCCATATATCGGAGGCACCGATTCATCCCGTCGGATCTTCCTAGCGACAGGGCATCATCGGCATGGCATATTACTCGCACCAGCGACAGCGGAAGTCTTGGTAAATACATTACGGTTGATTCAGAAGGAGGAAGTCCGATGAACATTACGATTAACGGCAATGACCACACGATCGAACAGATTAAAACAATTGAGGACATGCTAACGCAACTCGGCTTAGGGGAAAAGCTCGTCATCGTCGAACAGAATCGACAAATCATCGATCGCGCGGTGTATGGTCAGACGGTCGTTCGGGACAATGACACATTTGAAATTGTTCATTTCGTAGGAGGAGGATAAACATGCTGAAAATTGGAGAAAAGACATTTGAATCACGATTATTACTCGGAACAGGGAAATATACGGATGCTACGGTACAGCAGAAAGCGATCGATGCGTCCGCTTCACAAATCTTGACGTTCGCCGTCCGTCGGCTCGATATCTTCGACAAACAACAAGCGAATTTCTTGGAGTCGCTTGATTTAGCGAAGTACGATCTACTTCCAAACACGGCTGGTGCGAAGACGGCGGAGGAAGCTGTTCGGTTAGCGAAGCTTGCGCGGGCATCCGGTATGTGTGACATGGTCAAGGTCGAAGTGATTGGTTGCGATAAGACGTTACTACCTGATCCGATCGAGACGTTACGGGCTTCTGAAGAATTACTCAAAGAAGGCTTTATCGTCTTACCGTATACGTCAGACGATGTCATCCTTGCACGGCGACTCGAGGAACTCGGTTGTCACGCCATCATGCCGGCTGCATCACCAATCGGTTCCGGGCAAGGCATTCTCAACCCACTTCATCTACGATTCATCATCGAGCAGACGACGGTCCCGGTCATCGTCGACGCCGGGATCGGTTCACCGACCGACGTCGCCTATGCGATGGAACTGGGAGCGGATGGTGTCTTATTAAACTCCGCTGTTGCCCATGCTCAAGATCCGGTCAAGATGGCGCACGCCATGCGACTAGCTGTCGAAGCAGGTCGCTTCGGATACGAAGCGGGACGTATCGAGAAGAAACAGTATGCGGTCGCGAGTAGTCCAACGAGTGGATTGATTCGATGAACCGTTACTCACGGCAAACTCGATTTCAACCGATCGGGGAAGCGGGACAAGCACGCTTGGCATCAGCGAAGGTGCTGATCATCGGCATGGGAGCGCTCGGAACGGCGTCGGCAGAGCAACTCGTCCGCGCCGGTGTCGGCGTCGTCCGAATCGTCGACCGTGATTATGTCGAGTGGAGTAATCTACAACGACAACAGCTGTATACCGAAGACGATGCGCGTCAAATCGTACCAAAAGCGATTGCCGCAAAAGCACGGCTTGAAGCGATTAATTCGACGGTGACGATCGAAGCTCATGTAGTGGACGTCGACCGGGCAGCGCTGACGTGGCTTCTCGATGATATCGATCTGATCATCGACGCGACGGACAATTTCGATATTCGTTTGCTGATGAACGACATGGCGTTGATGCGTTCGATTCCGTGGATTTACGGTGGCTGCGTCGGCAGTTATGGGATCACGTTTACCGTCCGTCCCGGGGAGACGCCGTGTCTGCATTGTCTGCTCGATCGATTACCGCGGGATCAGGAGACGTGTGATACGGCGGGGATCATCGGACCAGCAGTACAGATGGTCGCTTCCTTGCAGGTGACGGAAGCGTTGAAGTGGTTGAGCGGAAAGACGGACGCCATGCGGACGCGCTTGCTTGCGTTTGATGTCTGGTCGAATATGTTCCAACAAATCAACGTCCAGTCACTGAAGCAAACGGAGTGCCCGTCGTGCGGCATCGAACCGTCCTACCCTTACTTATCGGATCAAACGGTTCATTTCACGGCACTGTGCGGTCGGGATGCCGTTCAAATCCGGGGAGACGGACAGCGGGATCTGGAACAGTTGAAACAACGTCTCCAGCCGGTCGCTGCGATTTCCGCTCATAATCCATATTTGCTGGCGTTTACGACGGACGAACATCGGATGGTCGCTTTCCGAGATGGACGCGTTCTAATTCATGGCGAGGCGGATCTCGTCAAAGCGAAGCGGCTCTATCATGCCTATTTCGGCTAACGTTCACAAAACATTAAAAACTAATTTAAAATATATATGTTTTAAATGTTTGAAAAACAGGTAAATAAGACTTCAGACATAAATCGGTCTACAAGTTTTGAACGTGAAGAGGAGTGATTCAGATGAAACAAGAATTCGATCCAATCAAGGATCAAGCACAGACGGAAGACGCCCAAGCAGTTGTTCAGCAAGCCAACTGGAATCCGGATCGGTACCGGACGAACTTGAACCCATTCTATCTGTCACCTTGTAGTGTCGAACGTAGAGAAGACGTGCATCAGGATGCATCGAAAATTCTCGAAGTCGAGACGTCGTCGCCCCTCCAACAACTTTTTGAACACAATCAAGCAACGCATAAATCAGAACAATCGGGCAAAAAATTTAAAACAGGTATCGTCGTAGGCGTCGGCGCGATCATCGGCGGATCAGTTTCTGTGATTCGTTCCGTCCAACGTTTTAGAAAACAACGGACGAAATAAAACGTTCGTTGTTCGAACACAAAAAGCAGGAGGCAATCGCCTTCTGCTTTTTGTGTTCCAAACGGATGTTCGTCGCAGAACGAACGCTTGCATGCTACACTTAAGCTACTATATTCAAAAAGTGAGTGTGATGAAAATGAAATGGATACATACTGCCGATTGGCATCTCGGCAAAATCGTTCACGGCGAGTCGATGCTCGAGAACCAGCGGGCGGTCTTAGCGGATTTTTTGACACTCGTCGACCGGGAGAAACCGGATGCGATCGTCATTGCAGGTGACTTATACGACCGCGCCGTACCACCAACGGAAGCCGTTGAACTGCTTGACGAGACGCTCGCTGCCTTGATCCTTGACCGAGACATTCCGGTCGTTGCGATCAGTGGAAATCACGATTCGGCCGAACGGTTAAGTTTCGGAACGACGTTACTCCAACGGGCCGGTCTGCATCTCGTCGGAAAATTAACGCCGGTCATTACTCCGGTCACGATCAAAGGAGTGTCGTTTTACCCTGTGCCATTTGCCGATCCGGCGACCGTTCGGTACGTGCATCAGGATGAAACGATCAAAACACATGATGACGCGATGCGGACTATCCTTGCCGGATGTATTCCGGATGGACCGAGTGTCCTCGTCGGTCATGCTTTTGTAATCGGTGGACTCGAGACGGATTCGGAGCGGCAATTGTCCGTTGGAACAGCAGGACAGGTCAGTGCGAGCCAATTTGCACCGTTTACGTATGCGGCACTCGGTCATTTACACAATCCGCTTGCGATTCAATCCGAGACGGTTCGCTACAGCGGATCGCTCTTGAAATATTCATTCTCGGAAGCACATCATGTCAAAGGGGTCGATGTGTTGACGTTGAACGAAGTGGGTACGTTCGATCGCCGATTCGAACCACTTGCACCGAAACGTGACTTGCGGGAATTGACTGGAAGTCTCGCGGAGCTGACAGACCCGGCGTTCGTCACGACACAAGACACGGACGATTACTTAAAGATCAACCTAACGGACGGCGAAGCCTTGATGGATCCGATGGGCAAGCTGAAGAAGATCTATCCGAACATCCTGCACCTAGAGCGAATCGGATTCGTCCGCGAGAGTACACGGGCGGTCAAGGCGTCGCGTGAACAAGTCAAGGATGCATCCGTTGCGGACCTGTTCAGTGAGTTTTATGAAGCAGTTCGTGAGAAGAAACCGACGGAAGCGATGCAAGCCGTCCTGAAGGAGGAAGCGACATGCGCCCAGAACGACTGACATTACGCGCCTTTGGACCATTTGCTGGTGAAGAGACGATTGATTTCACGGCACTTGCCGGACGGACGATGTTCGTCATCTCAGGGAATACCGGGGCAGGAAAAACGACGATCTTTGACGCATTGACGTTCGCCCTGTATGGCGAAACGTCAGGCGGCGAACGGGAAATGAGCGAACTGCGAAGTCATTTTGCCGTGCCCGAGCAAAAGACGGAAGTTGAACTGGAGTTTACGCTGAAAGGGGAAAGGTACCGGATCATCCGCCAACCGAGTCAACCGCATCCGGTCAATAAAACCGGCTACTCGCATGAAGCGGAGCTCGCTCGGTTCGACGGAACGACGTGGAAACCGCTCGCGGTCAAGATTCCGGAAATCAAGCAACGGGTTCAAGAGCTGATTCAGCTCGACCATAAACAGTTTTCGCAAATTCTCCTGTTGCCGCAAAATAAGTTCCGCGAACTGTTGATGGCAGAGTCAAAAGACAAACTCCAGATTCTCAAACAGCTGTTTAAGACGGAACACTATGGTGAGTTCCAGCAACGTTTGCACCGACAAGCGCTCGATCTTGCGGCACGCATCAAGGAAACGAAGACGAAGCAATGGGCCAAGCTTGAGGAACTACCTGTGCAAGCGAACTGGAGTGAACTGACGGAAGGCGACATCCGGTTACGGATGGAGGCATTGACGACAGAACGGGACGAATGGTTAACGGCTGCTCGTCAAGCTGAAATAGAGACCCGTGCGATCGTCGAGAAGAAAACGACACAATTGCAACAAGGCGAGCAACTCGAAGCGGTTTTCCAAGAGCAGGAGCGACTTCAACAGACGGAACAGTTGCTAGTGGATCGCTTACCGGAAATCAAACAGATGCAAGAAGAAGCAATGGCGGCTGAGCGCGCTCAAATCATCGGACCGATCTATGACCAGTGGCAGCAGGATCAAGAACAATTGACGCAACTCACGCGTCGAAAACAGGAAACCGAGCAGCACATCGCTCGCTTGAAAGAGCAACAAGATGTCGTGCAAGCAAAAGTGGATCGATTGCTAGCGGAGGAACCACAGATCGAGCAACTCAGTCGTCGCCTCGAAAAGATTCAAGAAGAACGCGAACGGTTGGAAGCAGAAACGGCTTTACGACAACAACAGCAACAACTAATCGAACGTTCGAAGCTTCTGGACCCAGAGCCATTACGGAAGCAACTCGAACAAGCACGGAAGGAGCGTAAGACTGTTCAAGAACAACTGCATCCATTGCAAAACATCGGAGCAGAGCGCTTAAAGGTGCAAGAACGGCGCTTCATCCTGCAACAGCTGGCGACGAAGATGACGGAACATGACAAATTGGAAGCAGAACGGCAACAGCTGATTGTCCGCGGCAAAAGCGTTCGGGATCAAAAAGAGGCAGCAGCGCGCCAATACGAAGAAGCGCGCAGATACGAACGGGAACAACTGGCTGCTGAACTTGCCAAAGGATTGACAGACGGGACGGCTTGCCCAGTCTGCGGCAGTACGTCGCATCCACAGCATGCTGTCGCCGTCGTAAAGGAACTATCCGTCGATGTAGCGCAACAGCGGTTCCTAGAAGCCCAACAAGCGCATCAAGAGTTACAAGCCTCGTACCGAACGGTTGCCGAACGTCTCGGACAACTGACGACCGAGATTCAAAAGACGAGTGAAAACGAGTCATCTCATGCAGATGTTTCTGCACAGCTTAGGGAAGTCGAACAGACGGAAGCCCGATTAGCGTCAGCACAGACGGAAAAAGCGCGTCTTGAGACTCGCCTGCAACAACTCGAGCAATCCATGGATCAGCTACAACTGAAAATCGATGCAATGATCAAAGACCGGACCGTTATCGAATCGGAATTGGCACACTTGTCTGGTCGCCTAAGTCAATCAGGAGCGTCAGAGAAATCGCTATCAGCACTCCGTGAGGAACAACAACAGGCAGAAATACGTATCGAGCAGTTCAAACAAGACAAACAACGCCAGCTACGCGAGAAGGAACAGCTCGATCGTGACTTCGCGGAACACCAAGGTCGATTCCGTCAATTGACTGAGGCATCTGCTGAACAAAGCGACCGATTAACGAACCGCGAAAACGAATTGCAAGCTGTCTTGGCAGATGAAGCCTTTATGACGATTGAAGCCTTCCGCGAAGCGAGACGGTCTCGTGAAGAACTACGTCACCTCCAAGAACGTTTGGAACAAGATCGCCTCGAACGGCAGGAATTGAAGCTGAAACAGGAACAAGCCCGTTTGAAGACTGAAGGTCAAGTGCGTCCGGATCTTGAACAGTTGCGGATGGATGTGAAGACGTCGTCGGTCGAACTGACGGAGCAGACCGACCGACGTGTCGGGCTTGAGAAGGAACGCGCACACATCGATCAATTGATCGCGGCTTGGGAGAACTTGCAACGCCAGATTGAAGGCGAGGATGCGAGATACGGGGTCATCGGCGAACTCGCTCGCGTTGGTGTCGGGGAGAATGCGCAACGGATGACGTTCGAGACGTATGTCCAGACGGCATACTTCGATGAAATATTGTTCGCCGCAAACCGGCATCTGCACGAGATGACCTCTGGTCGTTTCCAGCTCGAACGGAAAACGGAGGCGGGAAAAGGACTCAAGAAGTATGGACTAGATTTAAATGTCTTTGACGCGTACACGTCGCAAACTCGTCACGTCAAGACGTTATCCGGTGGAGAGAGTTTCAAAGCATCCCTTGCGCTTGCGCTCGGACTGTCGGAAGTCGTGCAAGAAGCCAGCGGTGGGGTATCACTTGAGACGATGTTCATCGATGAAGGATTCGGAACACTTGACCCGGAATCACTCGAACAAGCGATCGAGACGTTGCTCTCGATTCAAGCGAGCGGTCGCATGGTCGGAATCATCAGTCACGTCCAGGAACTGAAGTCACGAGTTGACGCAAAAATCGAGGTCAAACAAGGAAAAACGGGGTCGACGATTGCACTAGTCGTCGAGTAAGGAGATAAGATCGATGGAAACACGAAACATGGTCACGAAATCACAAATCAAAGAGGCGTTACGCGAATTAGGTGTGACGCCCGGCATGAAATTGTTCGTCCATACGTCACTTAAACAAATCGGCTGGATTCCCGGCGGCGTACAAGCGTTGATCGAGGCCTTACAGGAAGTCGTCACGACAGAAGGCTTGATTATGATGCCGGCGCAAAGTACCGATAATTCGGATCCGAAGAACTGGAGCCAACCGGCTGTGCCTGAAGAATGGTGGGAAACGATTCGTCGGGAGATGCCGGCATATGATCCGGCAAAAACGGTCACGCGCGGCATCGGTCGTGTTCCGGAAGTTTTCCGGACATATCCCGGCGTCGTTCGAAGCAATCATCCGATGTGGTCCGTGACTGCTTGGGGGAAAGATGCGACGACGTTCGTTGCTGATCATACATTAGAAAATGGCTTCGGTCCCGGTTCACCGATCGAACGCTTCATCGAGGCGGACGGTCAAATTCTGCATATTGGTTCTCCTTGGGATACGACGACCGTCTGGCATTATGCGGAATACGGGTTAAATCGTCCGGACGTCGAGGATGGTTGTAAAGTCAAAGAAGGATCGACGGAACGATTCATTCATTACCGACATCGCCAAATCGATAGTGATGCGTTCGGTCCGATCGGTGAAGGGTTAGAAAGTGCCGATTTCGTCACGTCCGGTCTGATCGGACAAGCGAAATCTTACCGCATCGATGCCAAAGCCTCGATCCCAGTCGTCATGTTGCAATTAAAAGCGCTTGATCAATGGTTATTTTGAAACTTTTTCGGGAAACCTTCGTAGTAGAAAACAGAATCACAAAAAGGAGTGAAAGCAATGGCTTCACGTTTTAAAGTAAACCCGGCATTGCGTCGCGGATTCGATACGGCACGTGTCGGAGAACGACCAATGACAAAAAGCGGGACGATGAGCAAGATTTTCTTGATGCTCGCTCTCGTCACAGCAGCAGCAGGGGGCAGTTGGTTCTTCCTCGCAGAAAACCAAGGATTTTTGTTTCCAGCCTTAATCGGTGGACTGGTCATCGGTCTAATCCTTGCTTTGATCATCACGTTCAAACCAGCAACAGCTCCGGTCCTCTCTCCGGTTTATGCAATCGTTGAAGGTGTGGCAGTAGGAGCGTTATCGTTGATGTTCGAAAGTATGTACCCAGGAATCGTCGGGAAGGCAGTCGTTGCGACATTCGTCGTTGCGTTTGCGATGTGGTTCGTCTACTCGACCGGGATGATTAAAGTGACGCAACGTTTCCGTTCTGCGGTCACAGCAGCGATTCTCTCGATTTTCGTCTTGTATGCGGTCAACTTGATTCTAGCGTTATTCAGTGTCGACCTCCCATTCATGACAGGTAGCTCACCGGTTGCGATCGGCGTTCAGTTCGTCATCGTCATCGTGGCATCCTTGTCACTCGTAATGGACTTCGATTTCATCTCGCAACAAGTTCGCGCTGGTGCTCCGAAGTCGATGGAGTGGGTCGCGGCATTCGGATTGATCGTGACGATCATCTGGCTCTATATCGAATTACTTGATCTCTTGTATCGCCTCGCGGCGCGGGATTAACAGCAATAGACGACGGAGAATCCGTCGTCTATTTTTTTATCGAAAGCAGGGATGGTCGCGGAAAACAAGAAATGCTAAAACGTAACTGAAAGGAGAGAAGATACATGAAAGAATGTATCGTCATTGGAGTAGGACCGTATCACAACAATCCCGGTTGGTATCATTCACAAGAAGATGAGTTGAATTTGCTCAATCGTTCCGATTGGGAACGATTGTGTTCGAACGACACGTTGCAAGCGATTCTTGCGGAACATGTCTGGGAGCATTTGACATTCGAAGAAGGGATTGACGCGGCACGTCATTGTTATGCATACCTTGCACCAGGAGGATACGTTCGTTGTGCAGTGCCGGACGGTTATTTTCGGGATGAGGCATACCAAGCAATCGTCCAAGTCGGTGGTCCTGGTCCAGTTGACCATCCGGCAGCGAGTCACAAAATCGTCTATACGTACGAAACGTTACGGAACGTATTCGAAGAAGCTGGGTTTCAGGTACGTTTTCTCGAATATTTTGATGAGAATGGGGTGTTCCATCAAGCGGATTGGGACGGCGCAGACGGTATCATTTTCCGTTCGAAACGATATGATCCCCGTAATGCAGAATAGATAAGATTTCCTTCGTTGATACTTGATGCATATAAATGAATACATAGTTGAAAAAGACCATCTGAACTTCGCTGTCAGATGGTCTTTTTGATCATAGTCCGTGCTCATTTTTTAGTTGATCGACGTATTGTTTTGCTTCGAGCAAAGACGATCCGAGCGTCTCTCGAACGCGTTTGACAGCTTCAACCGTCTTTCCTTCATGAAGCAACTGAACCAGTTCGACTTGTAACGCTGCTTCTTCTAGTGACACCTCATTCAGACCGAGGTGCTCTTCGATCCGTTGTAACTTCTTCAGAATCGTTTGTTGGCGGCGTTTCGCTTCGTCTGCTTTTTGTGATAAGGACATCCAGATGAAGAATAAGACGATTAGTGGTGCGAACGTGACGACAGAATCCATGGAGAACACCTTCCTTTGTTTCACCGTACCATAGGATAGTCACTATAACAAATAGTGGAAAATGGTGCAGAAATTGATTATGCTGATATAGTGGAAAATAAAGGGTTAATATGGAAAGGAGATGAATCTAGTGGATAATGTGTTAGTGACATTTTTACCGCTCTTGATTCAAATCGGACTGATCATGGTACTGTTCTTCTTCGGAACGTTTGGTCTGTTTTTCTTCGTAAAACGCAGTTCGTATCAAAGTAGTCGTTATTATCGTTTAACGCGCGAACCGTTTTTACGAATCGTTCGTGATAAAGGGAAATGGGGCGAATACTTGACGACACGTCAACTCGATCAAGTTTCCGGATACGGCACTTATGTTTTTAATACATACTTACCACGTGCGCGTGGAGAAGGAACGACGGAGATCGATGTGACGTTCATTCATGAAAGTGGCATCTATGTACTCGAATCGAAAAACTACAGCGGGTGGATTTTCGGACGCGAGCAGGACCGTCAGTGGACGCAGCAGTTCCAGAATCGCTTCAAACAACGGTTTTATAATCCGATCAAACAAAATGAAGGACATCTTAAAAGCATGCAACGCTTCTTAGAAGAAACGGATCCCGCGCTCTTTCATTCCTTGATCGTCTTCAGCGAACGCTGTGAACTGAAAAAGATCACCGTCGATTCAGCTCATGTCCATGTCTTGAAACGAAATGTCCTTCGCAAGACGATCGAGCAACTCGCGACAGAAAAGGCGTTGACACCGAGTCAAGTCGATACGATCGCGGGAAAACTCGGGGTTCATTCACAAGTCGATCGTGCCACGCAACAAGCGCATATCGATGGGATTCGTCAACGCCAGGCAAAATGAGACCGTTGACGGACTTGTTCTTCTTCAGGTATAGTGAATAAATAATAAGTAGTGCAACTATATGGAGATGATGGGATGAAAGAATCGGAATGGTCGCTTGGCATGCAATTATCCCGTAGTTATTATGCGTTCAAACGTGCTGCTGCTAAACGGATGGAAGCGTTCGGACTGACACCAGAGCAGTTTTCTGTCCTGAGCGAACTCGCTAAACAAGATGGTGTTTCGCAAAAGCAACTGGCACTCGTGACAGAACGTGATCAAACGACGATTGGTAAGATTCTCGATAAGCTCGGTAAAAAAGAATTGATTGTTCGAACGCCGGATCCCCGGGATCGACGAGCGGTTCTGCTCTTGATGACACGAGAAGGACGCGATATCGTCGATCGCCTCGGACCAGAGCTCGATCAGCTACAACTCGAAGCGTTCCGTGGACTCTCGCGAGAGCAAATCGAGCAATTAAAGGAAACACTTGAGACCATTCACCGGAATGTGACGTGAATGGTTTTCCTTCGGACATATAGTTGCACGTGATATTATAAGTAATGCATATAAAAGGAGATCGTAATATGAAAGCATGGAAAGATGTCTGGTCAATGACACAAACGAAAGTGGGACTCGTCTTCGCGATTGTCGTCCCGCTCTTGTTCCTCGTCGTCTGGATGACTGGTTACGAAGGAACGACGGAACGACTCGATCAATTGAACGTCGGTGTCGTTGGCGAAGTGAACGACCCGTTCGTCACATCACTAAAAGAAGCACCGTTCACGGTCCAAGCAGTTCCGAACGAAGCGAAAGGGTTGGAAGCACTCGATGCCAATGAAGTCGATCTCGTTCTACAAAAGGATGATACAACGCGTCAACTGACGGCACACGTCAGCCAGACGAATGCCGAATTCGCGAATGCGATTCTCGAGCGGGCAACGGAAACGATCGGCAAACAGTTGAATGGTGAGCCAACGTTCACGACGTCGGTCGTCACGGAGCATGCCGTCTCAGATTTTGCCTTGTCGATGCTGCCACTCGTCCTCGGGTTCGTCATCTATATCGCGACGATGACGATGGGAATTCAATTCAATCTCGTCAGCACGATCTTAAGTAAGCGTCATTCGATCTGGTCCCTATTTTGGAGTCGCCAACTATTACACGGGATCGTTCTTCTGGTTGTTCCATTGCTACTCGTTTCCGTGGCGCATGTATTAACGGATATTACGACACCATTCATCAAACTATGGGCGTTTGAACTCCTTGTCGTCGCGACCTGTATCGCCGTCACGCAGATGAACTTTGCGATATTTGGACCGATTGCTCCACTCGTCAATGTTGCGTTGATTCCGTTCCAGTTGATGACTGCCGGAAACATCGTGCCGGCGAAGATGCTGGCACCGTTTTATCAATCCCTCGGAACGTTCTTACCTGTTCCGAATGCCGTGGCTGGATTCAGTCGATTGTTATTCATGAATGGATCCATCGGTACGCAAGTGTTGCATTTATCCCTGCTTTGTTTCGGTAGTTTTATCATAACGTGCTTAGTGCTGAGTTGGAGGGAGCAACGACAAGCACGACGTGTTGTTGCATGAAGAATATAAGAAGAATCGTCATCGAATGGGATGGCGATTTTTTTATTTGAGATAGATTTATGAAAAAATCATTGCATAACAAAAAGGTTATATAATAATATGGTTATGTGAAAAGCGAAAAAGATAACTTCGCTCCTGTATCAGGCATGGATTATACGTTTAAGAGAAAGGAGGACTCTCCAGTGATCGAGACAGCAAAACGGGTAGAAGAGATGAGTCAGTTCTTAAAGCTACTGAGCGATGGAACACGTCTTGAAATTTTGCGAAGACTACACGTTCGGGAACATTGTGTCTGTGATTTCGTCGAAATGTTTGATATTTCGCAACCTGCAGTCAGTCGTCATCTAAAATTATTGCGTCAGTCCCATCTCATCTTGGAACGACGTGAACGACAATGGATTTATTTTCGAATCAATCCAGATCACCCGCAATACAAGTTGTTATTGACGATTTTAGCAGAAATGGACACGCCGAACATCCCGGATAGAAGTTGCTAACACCATGGATGAAATGGATTAGCCCGAGTAAGGCAGGGGAATTAAAATGATATTCCATTCTGAATGACACGTTCAAGGATGACGAATCGTTAACAAAACCACTTGAAATTTAATACAGAAATGAAGTGAACGCATTGACCGGTACACATTTACTAGCGATCGGAATTTTTCTGATCACCTTATTCTTAATCATCAAACAACCGAAAGGACTCGGCATCGGTTACTCCGCGATGGGAATGGCGCTCGTTGCGCTATTGACGGGAGTCGTCAACCTCGATGATGTCTCGACGGTCTGGGGCATCATCTGGAATGCGACCTTTACGTTCATCGCCCTGATCATCATCTCATTGATTCTTGATGAGATTGGGTTCTTCGAATGGGCGGCACTCCACATGGCACGCATCGCACAAGGTGGTGGTGTCAAACTATTCGTGTACATGACATTGCTCGGTGCTGTCGTTGCGGCTTTATTTGCGAACGATGGGGCAGCCTTGATTCTGACACCGATCGTCCTCGCGATGGTTCGTCACTTGAAACTTCCGGATTATGTCGTTCTAGCTTACGTCTTCGCTTCCGGATTCATTGCCGATACAGCCAGTTTACCGTTCGTCGTCTCGAACCTCGTCAACATCGTCTCAGCAGACTTCTTTAACATCGGGTTTACGGAGTATGCGTCACGAATGGTATTCGTCAATCTCTTTTCTGTCGTAGGCAGTCTGATCGTCTTGTATCTCTATTTCCGAAAAAGTATTCCGAAGAATTATGATGTCGCGCAACTCGTCGCACCCGCGACAGCGATCAAGGATCAACGGATGTTCAAGTTATCTTGGTTCGTGCTCCTCTTGCTTGTCGTCGGATACTTCACGAGTGACGTCATCGGCATTCCCGTCAGTCTTGTCGCTGGAATCATCGCCTTGTTCTTCTTATTGATGGCACGCCGTTCACCGAGCGTACCGACGAAAAAGGTCATCGGTGGTGCACCGTGGGCGATCGTCTTCTTCTCTCTTGGCATGTACATCGTCGTCTACGGACTGCAAAATGCCGGATTGACGCAAGTGCTCGCTGACATCATTGATGGCTTTGCGACGAATTTAGCAGCTGCAACATTTGGTATGGGCTTTTTGGCTGCTATCTTGTCGTCGATCATGAATAACATGCCGACCGTCATGATCGATGCCCTTGCGATCGACTTGAGCCAGGCAACTGGAACGATTCGAGAAGCGCTCATCTATGCGAACGTCATCGGATCTGATCTTGGACCGAAGATCACGCCAATCGGTAGTCTAGCGACATTACTTTGGTTACACGTGCTTCGGACGAAAGGCGTGAAGATTGGTTGGGGGCAATACGTTAAGATTGGAACGATTCTGACGATCCCGACACTTGCCATCACATTACTTGGCTTGTATATCAGCTTGGTACTTTATTGAGTTTTAAGGAGGAACGAAAGATGAAATTGATGATTATTGGTTCAGTGGCCGCGGGAACATCCGTAGGAGCAAAAGCACGTCGTAACAGTGAAGAGTTGCAAATCACGATTTATGATCGGGATCAGGACATTTCGTATTCAGGTTGTGGGATTCCCTACTTCGTCGGTGGGGAGATCGCTGACATCGATGAATTGACACCACGCGATGCTGCTTTCTTTAAAAAACGGTATAACATCGATATTCACACACAACACGAAGTCGAGTCGATTGATCATGCTACAAAAACAGCTACCATTGTCAATCTCCTGACAGGGGATCGATTCACGGACACGTATGATACGTTAGTGTTGGCAACCGGTGCTTCTAGTATCGTTCCACCGCTTCCAGGCGTTGAGCATGAGAATGTCTTTACGGTTCGAAATGTCCGCAATGCCGACGCGATCCGGTCCTACATTGATGCCCATGATCCGAAGACGGCAACGATCGTTGGCGGAGGATTCATCGGACTCGAGATGGCAGAGCAATTGACGTATCGGGGCATTCAAGTCACGCTCGTCGAACGTTTGCCGCAAGTCATGCCGCCACTTGATCGCGATATGGCAGAACGTGTAGCGGATCATTTGAAAGATAAAGGAGTATCCCTTTTGCTTGGCGAATCCGTGACAGCATTCAACGGAGAAGCACGTGTTTCTGAGGTCGCCCTTGAGAGCGGAAAAACGATCGAGACCGATCTCGTCATTTTATCGGTTGGCGTCAAGCCGAACACGGGTCTTGCGAAGCAGATCGGTGTAGAGCTTGGTAAAACAGGGGCGATTGCAGTCAACCGTCACATGCAGACGAATGTAGCTGATGTCTACGCAGTCGGTGACGTCGCGGAGAGTTTCTCCGTCATCACGGGTGAAGCACTTTATCGTCCGCTTGGGTCAACAGCGAACAAGATGGGACGGATTGCTGGCATGGTCATTACCGGAGAAGAAGCGGAGCACCGTGGGATCTTAGGGACGGGTATCTTCAAGGCATTCGATTTGACGGTCGCTCAAACAGGTTTGACGGAAAAAGAAGCGCGTGAGTCAGGCTATGACATCGAAGTCTTGCATAACATCAAACCAGATCGTCCGGAATACATGGGCGGGAAAGAGATGACGATCAAAGCGATTGCTGATCGGGCAACAGGACGAGTTCTCGGAGCCCAGATCGTAGGTCCGCAAGGTGTCGATAAACGGATTGATGTCCTAGCGACGGCAATCACCTTTAAGGCGAAGGCAGAGGATTTATTCCATCTCGATTTAGCCTACGCACCACCGTTTGCGACGACGAAGGATCCCGTTCTCTATACGGGAATGGCACTCGATAATGCCATCAAAAAAACAGCGCGTTTGATGACGCCGAATGAATTGATCGACCAAGTTGCGGGTGGGAAGTCGTTCCAAATCATCGATACACGCTCGAAAGCCCAATTCGAAAAAAATCATGTTGATGGAGCGATCCATATCCCGCTCGGTGAATTACGGACACGCGCGAAGGAATTGGATCCGACGTTACCAACGATCGTCTACTGCAACAAAGGGGTAACCGGAAATGCTGCGCAAAACGTCTTGAAAAATCTTGGATTTACGGATGTATGCAACTTATCAGGTGGCAATAAGAACTATCAACATATCAAAAAATGTTTGTCATAATGTTGTTCCATGTAGCGTGATGATCCTATTCATTTAGGAATCATCACGTTTTTTTGTTGTCAAATCGTTAAAAATAGGATATTTTTAGTATATCGGGAGACGATATAACGGAAGACGGAATAAGGAAGTGGGAAAATGGCAAGAACAGTCCATGAGACAGCATTAACAGAAGCCGTCTATTATATTTTACTTTCACTTCAACAACCCCGTCATGGTTATGGCATCATGCAATTCGTCCAGGAGTTGAGCAACAACCGGGTCAAGTTAGCTGCCGGTACGTTGTACGGCGCACTCAGCAGTCTGGTCGATAAAGGGTGGATTGAAGCGATCGAGCAAGAAGCAGGGCGAAAGAAAGAATACATCATGACGAATCAGGGGCGGGAGAGATTACAGGTAGAACTAGATCGATTAAAAGAACTCGTGCGACATGGACAAGAAACGATGGGAGTGGATCAAGGTGAGCAGTAAAACGGTCTATCGCTTTTACGCTGATTATGCGAAAGAAGAAGTGTGGTTAAACGAGATGGCTAACAACGGCTGGTACTTACAGCAGTTTCGACTCGGACGTTATGTATTCATCAAAGGTGAACCTGGTATGTACACGTATCGAATTGAGTTATTAGAAAACATGCCAAAGCATCCGAAGTCGCAGGATTACTTTGCGTTTTTGGAAGAGATGGGCATCGAAGTCGTGGATACATCGTTCCGCTGGGTCTTCTTAAGAAAACGGACATCGGATGAACCATTTCATTTGTACTCGGACTTTGATTCACAAATCCATCACGAACATCGGATTTTGCAACTCTACAAAGTCGTTTTTTTGGTTAATATCATTGCAGTGCTCATTAATTTGTTTAATCCGATTACCGACACGATGATCTGGTTCAATCTCGCGATCGTGACGGGTCTCTCATTCGTAATGCAACGCCACGAACGTAAAATTCAAACGTTACGTGGATTGCGTGCCATCGCGGAGCAGGATTAAACATCGGAATCCGAGCTAGCGAGGAAACTACTAGTTTTTTTCATTACCGATGATTGTTGAAACGATGTGGACGACGTATCTGCAACTTCACCAATGGGTGATTTCATCAAAAAAGCTCACGACTCGAAAATGGAGACGTGAGCTTTTGTATTAGAATAACTCGTTGATTGGTGTGTCACCTTCGAGCAGTGTGACGACTTGCTTCGACGCCTTGTCGTGACCGATTGCAGCTAGAATGACGCGTGCGACATCTTCACGTGGAATTTTTTTAGTTGCTTGCTCGGACGGATCCGTCGTGACGTTTCCTGTGCCAGCTTCATCGGATAGTCCGCCTGGGCGAAGAATCGTGTAGTTAAGTGACGATTCCTTCAGGACACGATCCGCGTAGCGCTTTGCAATGTAATACGGCTTCATGCTGTCAGACCATGTTTCCGGCGAATCGGCATTCAAGGCACTGACCATGATGAACTGTTTTGCATGGATTGCTTCCGCTGCTTCAATCGCTTTGACAGCACCGTCGAAATCGATCAGCATCGTCTTGTCCGCTCCTGTGTGACCGCCGGATCCTGCCGTAAAGATGACGACATCTGATCCTTGTAATGCATCAGTGATCGTCGCGACGTTCGCTTCCAGATCGAGATGGACCGGGGTATGACCTAATTTCTCAAAATCACTGAACTGGTCCTTGGAACGTAATCCTACTTTGACATCGTGCTCCGAATCCTGCAGTAAGCGAGCAGCGTGACGACCTACTTTACCATTTGCACCAATGATGAAAATCTGACTCATGTTCCATTCCTCCATTTCACGATTTGATGATTCTGTTTCAGTATGGAAAAGACGAAGGGATTCTGTAAAGAGAGACGACTTGTAGAACTGTAACCGTCATCAAAATATCTTTTTAATGCTTTTATGCATAAAATCATCAAATTATCTTGAAATCACGTGTAAGTGTGGTAGGATATTGACTATTACCCACACCGAAAATCATTTGGGTTAAATTGTAGCAATATTCGGTGAATGGGCAACGACGAAACAGAAAGGAGAGATACGATGAGAAAGAAACCATGGCTACTGGCAGGACTTGTTTTGACAGGCGTTGCCTCTTGGACGATTTGGAATCAACAGACGGATGCCAAAGCACATGACATCTTCGAAGACCACAAGCTGGTCGTCGGGACGACGGGGGATTATAAGCCCTTTACATACTGGAACGAGGAACGGAATCGTTATCAAGGCTTTGATATCGATGTCATCCAAGCGTTTGCCAAAGCAGCAAATCTTGATGTGACGTTCGTCAGGACGACATGGCCGACATTATCGGAGGATACGAAATCAGGCAAGTTTGATATCGCTGTCGGTGGCATCACGAAGAAAGTCGAGCGCGAGGTCGTCGGAGACTTTACATCGTCGTATTTCTCCTTTCAAAAAGCACCGCTTGTAAAGAAGAAAGATGTCGAACGCTTGAATTCGCTCGCTGCAATCAATGATCCAGCAGTCAAAATCGGTGTCAATCCGGGTGGCACGAACGAAGCGTTCGTGAAGAAGCATTTTTCGAAGGCAGATGTGACCGTCTTTGAGAACAACTTGGACATTCCAAAAGCCGTCCAAAGTGGACAAGTCGATGTCATGGTGACGGACGACATCGAGGCGTTGCATTACGCGACAGAACTCGATCTTGCGGTGCCGAAACTGACAGAGGCGTGGGAACCAGCCGAGATGGCGTATTTGATGAAACCGGATCAAAAACAGCTTGGAGATGTCTTCCGGGTCTGGATTGAAAGTGCAGAGGGGCAAGAACAAGTTCAAAAATTGAAGAAAAAATGGAACATCGTCTCGACACGTGAGACGGTCGGAGCGAAAGGAGCGGGAGCACATGAGTAAATGGGGATGGATCGTCGTCGGAGGTGGCGTCTTATTTGCGAGCTTACTGACGCTATGGCAAACGGAGCAACCACAACGTGTACAAGCGAAGAACGTCTTTGCGACGAAAAAAATCGTCGTCGGAACGACCGGGGACTACAAACCATTCACCTACTTGAATCAAAAGACGAACGAGTACGAAGGATTCGATATCGAAGTGATCCGTTCTTTCGCGAAGACGACCGGCATCGACGTCGAATTCGTCCCGACGACATGGCCCACGCTGTCTGCTGATCTTGCTAGCGGGAAATTCGATATGGTCGTCGGGGGTGTGACGAAAAACATCGAGCGCGAGATCATCGGCGACTTCACGTCGAGTTATCTGTCATTCCAAAAGACACCGCTCGTCCGTAAAGAAGATGCTAAACGGCTTGCTTCGATCGAACAAATCAATCGTCCAGACGTGACGATTGGTCTAAATCCAGGGGGAACGAATGAACAGTTCGTCCGTAAAACGTTCACGAAGGCGAACATCGTCATGTATGAACAAAATCTCGAAATCCCGCATGCAGTCGCATCGGGCGAAGTCGATGTCATGATCACCGATACGGTCGAGGCGATTCATTATGAAGCGCTCGACAAACGACTTGCGGCACCAAGAATTCAAGAAAAATGGATTCCGGCGGAGAAGAGTTACCTCGTCCGAGAGTCGGAAGGGGACGTCGTTGATGTCTTCAATCTGTGGATGCAATCGCACGAAGGTCAAGAAGAGATGGAGCAATTAAAAGAGAAATGGCAAGTAGCGTCATAAGTGAATCGTGTCTCCTGACAGCAGGAGGCACGATTTTTTAGTAACAGGAATCTAATGGGAAAGGGCGAACAAGTATGTAGAAGTAAATTAGGAGGAAACCAATATGTTGAAAAACGTGTCAGCAAGGCGATGGCTCATTATGACCGTTCTTTTTGTTTGTATCACTTATGGATGGATCGTCATCGGAGATGCATGGATCAATCCTACATTGTCATTCGCAGGGGCGATTGTACTTGCGAGTGGTACAGTGCTTTCGTTTAGTCTCGCGTTAGCACGAGCCGTTCGATTAAAAGGAATCGGATTAACGGTGATGCTGGTGTCGCTCGTCACGACTCTCATGGTATCCGCCAGCGTCTTGTATGGTGTGTATCAGATTGTAGCATAATCGTTAAAGCTTGAATCAAGGCACCGAATCAGGTGTCTTTTTTTTGATTCGAGAACAGAAAAAACGGGAAAATCTTGGACATGACTTTGAAATCAAGGAAAGAAGGAATGAAGATGATTCATGTCGAGAATTTGACGAAGACGTACGATGGGAAGGATGTCGTCAAAGGCATCTCATTCGATGTCGAGGCAGGAGAAATCTTTGCTTTTTTAGGACCGAACGGGGCTGGAAAGTCGACGACCGTCCAGATGCTGACGACGTTGATTCCGATTTCCGGTGGTCGGGCGATGATTCAAGAATTTGATGTCGTCAAACAGGAAAAACAAGTCCGTTTGCAAATCGGGGTCGCCTTGCAAGATACCGGCATCGATGAGGATTTAACCGGGCTTGAATTACTCGTCCTACAAGGAAAATTATTCGGATTAAGTCAGACGGAAGCAAAAATACGGGCAGAAGAATTACTACGACTCGTCGGACTCGATCAAGACGGCAAGCGTCGGTCAGGCACTTACTCCGGCGGGATGAAACGACGGCTTGATCTAGCGTTGACGCTCGTCCATCAACCGACCGTCTTGTTTCTCGACGAACCAACGACCGGACTTGACCCGGCGAGTCGTCTGCAAATCTGGAACGAGGTCCGGCGACTGAACGAAGAGTTCGGAACGACGATCTTTTTGACGACACAGTACTTGGAAGAAGCCGATCAGCTAGCCGACCGGATCGCGATCATCAATGAAGGGCAACTGATTGCCGAAGGGACGGCAGCTGAGCTGAAAGCAGCAAACGGAGAAGAGCGGATCGAATTGACACTTGCGGAAAAAGAGAACGAACGAATCGTCTTAGAGACGTTTGCCGGTCGTCAGGAAAAAGACCGTCTCGTCATTCCTTCGCGGGGAACGGAGACACTGCGCGCGGTCGTCCGTTTTCTCGATGAACGGAAGATGGTTGCGACGTCACTGGTCGTCAAACAACCGTCACTTGATGATGTCTTCATTCGTTTGACCGGACAAGCTTATAAGGAGGAATCGTGACATGATTCGAGAAACGTGGTTTTTGATGCGGCGGAGTCTACTCGTCACGTTGCGTAATCCGTTTTCTTTCATTCCGAACTTAATCATCAGTGTCTTCTTCCTGCTCGTCTAAACGAGTGGTCTCTCCGGAATCTCAAATTTACCGCAGTTCGACGGCGTCGATTATTTGAACTTCATTTTGCCTGTTTCGATCGTCTCAGGTGCTGTTGATGGAGCAGGGGGAGCGGGTCAAGCGCTCGTCAAGGATATCGAGAGTGGTTATTTCGCTCGACTCTTATTGACACCGGTCTCCCGGACCGCCATCGTCCTCGGACCGATGCTTGCCGGGATGCTGCAATTATTCGTTCAAACGTTACTGATCTTCGGGATGGCCTTTTTGCTTGGTCTATCGATTCCAGTCGGTGTCAGCGGCTTTTTCTTGACAATCTTACTCGCTCTTGGCTTTGGTCTCGCCTTTGCCGGTTACTCGGTCGGTGTCGCTTTGAAGACACGGAACGCACAATCTGCTCAAGCTGGAACGCTCTTATTCTTCCCGCTGATTTTCCTGTCGACGACGTTTGTCCCGAAAGACTTGATTGAAGCCGAATGGCTCAAGATTGCTGCGACGATCAATCCGACGACCTATATCATGGAAGGGATGCGTAGTGTGTTGACCCGTCCTGAAATCGATTGGTCAGTCTACTGGCAAGGTTTGATCGTCGCTGCTGTTCTTAGCATTGCGATGGTGATTTTTGCTGCGTTGAACGCACGTGGGGCATTGAAAAAATAGGATAGTCTTATCCAATTTAAGGGTATACAGTTGAGGATTCGACGATTGAAGAGGAGGGGTTCAATGAGGCGATATGCGCTGTCACTTCTATTATTAGTAGGTCTCTTGGCTACTGTTCTTGTCTTGTATCAAATGACGTTTGACATCACAACATCGATCCTTCATTTCTTATTGGTTCCCGTATTGATCATCATGACGCTCTTGAATGGAAGAAAAAATTTCTTGATATTGATCAGCTATGTTCTTATGATGGGTTTTCTCTATCTCATTTTATCGTGGTATAACGAAGCATCAAACGAGCAACAGTTGTCCTACATCGGACAACACCTCTTATCCTCAGTCGGTGTCTTTTTATACTGGTTGTTTTTACGGCAGTTACGGAGTGTGTTCGAAGAGAATGTATCGCTTCAAAAGCGGGTTGCTTTACTTGAAGGGTTCTCCGCGTCACCTCAATTGCTCTCTTACAGTGAATTTTTAGACCGAACGGATTTCTTGATTGCGGGAGCGAATCGTCGTCAAGAACAAAATATGTTGCTTCATCTTCAGATTCCATACGCTAGTTTAAACAAGAAAACAATCATGCAACAGTTAACTAATGCTGGACTAAAGGTATTTCGTGCTCATTATGACGTCATGTCGCAACGAAACCGTCAGGAATTCATCATCTTTCTACAAAATACCGATCATAGTGGTGCGGAGATTGCATGGCAACGTTATGAGGATGAACTCCGTCAACGCTTTACGGTACTTGATTTTCCGTTTCAGGTCGAAGTTCTTCCTGTACGTTCATCTGTGGAGGAGACGTTGAAGCAACGGAAGGTGGTGGATCAATGAATCTCGTTTTGAACATCATCATGGCGATTTTTTGGTTACTATTACTGTATTATTCTTATCTGACGATTGCCGGCATTCTCGATCGCTATGGAAAAAAACAGCCGGTCACTTTAACAGAGTATCCATCTGTCGCTATTCTGATCCCCGCACATAATGAAGGCATCGTCATGCGTCAAACACTCGAGGCGATGATGGGGATCGAATATCCAGGAAAACTCGATGTATTTTTACTCGATGATCAGTCGCAGGATGAGACGCAGGAGATTGCTCTGGAATTTACGACGATGTTCAGTCGAGTCCATTACATCCATGTTCCAAAAGGTGAACCAATCGGAAAATCACGTGTCCTGAACTATGGGCTATCGATCACGGATTCCGAGTACTTCTTAATTTTTGACGCGGACAATCAACCGAAAGCGGACACTGTGACACGACTTGTCGAACAAGCAGTGACCCAAAAGAATGCGTGTGGAGCGGTTGGAATCGTCAAGACGATCAATGCAACGACGAACCTGCTGACGCGGATGATTGCGATCGAATTTCAAGTGTTTCAGCTGATCATGCAAAGTGGTCGCTGGAAAGCATTCAAGACGGGATCGTTAGCAGGGACGAACATGTTGTTGAAACGGGATGTCATCGAAGAGTTAGGTGGATATGATCCGTATGCACTGGCAGAGGATGCGGAATTGACGATGCGGATCACGGCACTCGGTTACACACTTCCTGTCGTCTACGAGGCGGAGACATGGGAACAAGAGCCGGAAACGATGAAAGTATACATGAAGCAACGGACGCGTTGGATGCTCGGAAACATTTATCTATTAGAAAAATCACTTCGGACACGAGATTTTTGGAAAGGAAGCACGCTCGTTCATTCCTTGCAGCATATCATGACGTACCTCCTCTTCATCTTCTTGTTGTTAATCTCTGATATCGTCTTGATTCTCGGACTATTTGGTTATGCTTTCGATGAGGCGACGACGCCACTCATCATGTTTTGGTTCATGACGTATCTTGTCTATACGATCCAAATTTTAGCGGCGCAAGAACTCGAAGGAACTGCCACTCCGAAGAATGTCCTCGTTGGGTTGATCATGTATTTTACCTACGCCCAATTATTCGTCATTCTTTTATTCCGTGGAATGTATGCATATCTCAAAAGTAAGGTACGCAAAGAGGTCATCGTCTGGGATAAGACGAAGCGCGTCAAGATTGAGTCATGAAAAAAGGACTAGGGATTGGTCTACTCATCATTTTGTTAGCGGGGGAAGTTTGGTATTTCGTGCAAAAACAAGAGGATGATATCGTTCAACAAGTAGAAGGGGACTATATGCAAGACGGTATCATTCGTGCTTATGATCGTTCAGATGCCCAACGTCTGTCGGAGAGTCTGGGTCAGTATATGCAATATGTATTATTGATCGATGATGAAGAGCGATTCCAAGAACAAGTACAGATACTAAACAATCATTTTTTAGTTGAACGCGGATCAGATGTATACATCAAATGGGAGTTGGGTGAGAATACGGCAACGAATGCATGGATTGACGACATTCGTATATCGGAAACATTAATGAAAGCTGGCAAACAATTCAATGAACCGACCTATTCAAAGCTTGCGAGCCGAATCGAGACAACCTTACTCAAGCGGCAACGAATAAACGGTAAAATCGTTGACTTTTACGATTGGGATTTACAACAGGCGACGGATGTACTCCATTTGAATTATTTAGAACCACCAGCGCTGAAACGATTGAAATTACTCGATTTCGCAAAAGAAAGAGTGGCTCAAGCGAAACGAGAGGGACCGTTCACGGCAGAACTATACTATGTGAATCAAGATGAATCAAAGTGGGCAGATGACAAAGTCGTGAATATGATTGATCAAGTCTTGATTGAACGATTACGCGTAGGCGTGACCGGTGAATCAGACGCGTCTTTTCGATCGTTCATCTCTAAAGAATTGAAGAACAGGAAAATATACGCGCGTTACGACCGTTTAACAGCAACACCGACGATGAAAGACGAATCAAGCTCCGTCTATGCTTTACTCGTACCTCTTTTGAACGGCGAAGAGCGTTCTTTCATACTTAAGCGACTGCGTGAGATTGAGACGAAGAATGCTAAAGAGACGCACGTGTTTGACGTTCTGAATAAAGCAGTCATTTTAAAAGAATTTGAATAAAAAAAAAGCTGGAACGGAATTTTCCGTTTCCAGCTTTTAGTTTACTTGTGATTACTTGATGTCGCGTTTTTCTTCCTCTTCTTTCGACGATTTACTTTTTGCGTCGAACTCAGAACGTGTCATGACATCTTCGACATGCATATTGATTTCGACGACATCGAGTCCTGTCATATCATGGACTGATTTTTTGATTTTCGTTAAAGCATCTTGGAAGATCGACGGGATGTTTTTGCCGTACTCGACGATGACTTTTAAGCCGAGTGCGACTTGTCGTTCGCCGACTTCCGCGTCAATGCCTTTTGTGATATCTTCCGAGCTCCGGAAACGATCTGTCAATCCACTCATGAAGCCACCGCTCATTGAGAGGATACCTTTGACATCATTTGATGCGATACCGGCGATTTTTTTAATGACTTGATCTTCGAATGTGAGTTTGTTTTCGCGTACTACTTCGTTTTCGTTTTGTTTAGTGTTGATTTCGTTAGCCATGAGAAATCTCTCCTTTTAGTGTGAGTTAAGTGATTTTTATTTTCTGTATGCTATGCTCAATCCCGTTGAAAGAATCGAATCCAGCCCTCGACATCAAGCGCATTATCCCGCCACTGACCGATCAAGTAACCGATTGTTGCGAATACGATGATCAACAACGTCGGTCCAAAACCGATCGTCAAGAACAAGGTGGCGAGGATCAGTCCGACTAGCCCGCCGAGTAGACGGTAGCGATACGGACGAAGTGATTCGCTCGTTTTCATGATCTTGCTCCTCTCGTATCTTAGACGACGCGTTCAGACGTTTTTGTCTTCGTGTCACTGATCCGGACGCGTGTTTTTGTGACAGGTAGTTCGAGCAATGATTCGACCGCGTTCTTGGCGCGTTCTTGAATGTCTTTGCCGATTGTCGGCAAGCCTTCTTGACCAAAGACGGAACAGTCGACTTCTAACGCGACGGTTTCTTTTTTCGAGTGAATGTCTGCGTTGACGCGTGGCGAACGTACGCCGTTGATACCGCGAATCGACTCGAGTGCCGTTCGTTCGATCGTTTGCTTAGAGATCGTGATATTCCCGTCACCCGTTTGAATCAGGAGACGTTGTCCTTTTGAACGACTGAGTAGTCCAGTGAATAATAGAATGACAAATACGAATGCTAGGAAGCCACCAAGTGATAAAATCGTGTAGCTATACCATTGTTGATCTTGCCACTGTTCAATCAAAGGACTGAGTCGTGGAACATCATAGACGCCGAGTTCAAGAAGACCGACGCTGACTAAACCGAGAATGCCGATCAGGACGAGTAGGAAACGATTGAATCCGTTCAAGTTACACCTCTCCTTTCTGTCGTTAAATTGTTTTAACGTGATTGTTCTACACATGAAATATTATGTTTATGGTAAGAATATTCCCGCTCAAACGAACTCGAAACATGAAAATGCACTTAGAATGAAAAGACTATTTATTCTGAAAATTTATCTATTTATTAGAAAAATAGTAGATGAAATACAGCTTTATGCATTGAAATCAAGAATGTTACGACGTCTTAAGGGTTTAAGCGTTCGCGAAAAATATCTATCATGAATATTATTCAATGTCAATATAGAAAATCATCTCCATCAAAAAACTCCTCTCATGCGGTCATGAGAGGAGAGACAGACGTTTATTTTTCGATTTTCGGTACTTTTACGATGTAATAGACCGTACTTAAGATCAAGAAAGCGACTCCGATTAAGATCGAGACGCGTGTCTCATCGTTGAACAACATCCCGATGAGCACTGTCACCAGCGCGACGATTGATAGATAGTTCGTCACTGGCGCACCGGGCATCTTGAACGGATGTGAGGCTGTCCGTTCACTTTCGAGTTTACGATACCGGATATGACTGATTAAAATCGCGAACCACGGTACCATCCCTGGTAGTACCGAAGCACTGTAGACATACACGAAGATGTTCGTATCCTTCCCGAGAACGAGTGGCAAGGTGATATCAAGAATGACACCGAAGAAAATCCCAATTGAAATCGCGAAGACCGTGTAGAATGGAATGCCGCGTTTGTTGACCTTTAAGAAGAAGGACGGCACTTGTCCTTTTTCAGCCAATGCATAGATCATCCGGCTTGCGCTGAAGATCCCGGAGTTACAACCGGATAAAGCGGCCGTGATGACGACGAAGTTGATGATACCGGCAGCAATCGTGACACCGACCTTGGCGAATGTCGCAACGAACGGACTACCGAGATCCGACAACTCATTCCACGGATACACCGTGACGATGATGAAGATGGATCCGACGTAGAAAATCAAGATTCGCCAGACGACACCATTGATCGCCTTCGTGATGTTCTTCTCTGGATCTTTCGTTTCTCCAGCTGTCACGCCGATCAACTCAACACCGATATAAGAGGCGAAGACGATCGAGAGCGCAAAGAAGAAGCCGGTGAAACCATTTGTGAAGAATCCACCGTTCGCCCAAAGGTTCGAGAAGCCGACCGGGTTTCCGTCATTCCCTAAACCAAAGAAGATGATGCCAAGTCCGGCGACGATCATTAGAAGAATCGTTATGACCTTGATTGAGGCGAACCAAAATTCAAGCTCACCGAACATCTTGACGGAAGCAAGGTTCGCGAGCGTCAAGAGAATGATGACGACGACGCCTGGAATCCAAGTCGGTAGTTCCGGCCACCAGAAGCGTAAATATGTCCCGACAGCGATGACTTCACTCATCCCGACGACGACCCAGTTGAAGATATTACTGCTTGCTGTCAAGAAACCAGCTGCTGGATGGATATAGTCGTTTGCGAACTTTGCGTACGAACCACTGTGAGGATGGGTGTAGACCATCTCACCAAGTGCCCGCATGATGAAAAAGATAAAGACTCCTGCTAGCATGTACGCGAGTAAGACGGATGGTCCCGTCCAAGCAATTGTACTCGATGCTCCAAGGAAAAGACCGACCCCGATCGTTCCTCCGAGTGCAATCATTTGTACCTGTCGTGCTGTTAAATCTCGTTTCAAATTCGAACTCATCATTTCCCCCAAAAAAATTCTGTGACGTCATAATGTTCAGACAATTCGTCCGAATAACTATAACGCTGAGTATACTATCCTCAGATAGAACTCGCTAGTCTTTTTGAAAATTTGTGTTAGAGGTTTTCAAAAGTAAAAAGATTATGAAACAACTGTGTAATGGCTTTCATTTGCCTGCTAAGAGAGAGACAAGTCGCTGACCGAGTCTCCCGAAATATAGGTGTTCCGAGGTCGCTATTACGATCAAGTCATTACGCATTGTAAGGTCACCTGACAGGGTATTTCCCTGTTCTGTCATGAATCGAATCGAACGAACACTTTCAAAGAGCGTACCTTTCCGTTCGAGTAAATGTGCTTCATCAGAATTTGCGGCAAGCAGAAAATCGTCGTACCGAGCGAACTGAGAAAAGGCGATCGTAGGTGCCTCACAGACGAGATCTTCCTCTTGATCGATACGAATGAAACGGTAATCAGAGTAGTAGAAGAACCAGATTTCTTTTGATGAACAGACGTTTAAGGCGTAACAATCATCAATCGGGTATTGACGGTTTTTATATTTTACTTCGCCCGTATCGTCAAAAGCGACGAGACCAAAGGCACCATTTGAACTGGTTACGGCGTCAGCATAGACACCTTCGTCAAAATAACTGACCCAAATCCACCCTCGTTCATCGATTTGCATGTTTTGAATCCCATCATCTAAACAAAATTGATTGACTAGATTTCCCTGAACATCATAAATAAAGGCATTCGGCAACCACGTTCCGTCTACGTCATCATCGCAACGGGAAGCGACGAGTAACAAACGTCCATCCGGAAATCGATCGACGAGCGAAAAATCAATTTCGCTTTTTTTAACGATCGTCGTCTTACGCCAATCATCCTTCAATTGATGAATGGAAAGGACGTGTTCATTGCGTGCTTCGTCGAGGGTTTCTTCGACGATTAAAATATGTCCGTCGACGGTGATTCCGGTCGCGACAGGATGACCCGCCCGATAGGATGCAGTCAAACGACGTAACGGAAAATGAGCAAGTGGGGATGTGAGCATGGCAGGACCTCCTGTTTGTTTAAAAAAACAGTCCGTCGTCAGACAGACTGCTAGTTGTTCAAACTGTTCGTTGACGGCGTTTGTAGATGACATAGAAGATGATCAAGACGACGGCAGCGATTAGGACACCGTTCGTGTACGGTGCAGCCACTTCCTTGATCGAGCGCCAGTTCGTTCCGAGCGTTTCACCAAGATACAGGAACAAGATCGACCACGGAATGATCGCAAGCACCGTATAAAGAGAAAACTTCGTTTGATCCATCTTGGCAAGACCTGCCGGAATCGAGATGGCATGACGGACGACCGGGATGAAACGGGCTCCAAAGATGACGCCTTGTCCGTACTTTAAGAACCAACGCTCGGCTAGATCGAGATGATGTTCTGAAATCAAAACATACTTCCCGTATTTCAGGATAAGGGGACGACCGCCGTAGCGAGCGAACCAATATAAGAATAATTGCGAGAATAATCCACCGATGACGGCAGCGACGATAGCAAGCGGCCAGCCGATCGTTCCTTGGGAAATCATGAATCCACCGTAAGAGAGGACGATTTCACTCGGTATGATTTCAATCATCAACCCGAGGGCGATGCCGAAATATCCGAGATCGGCAAGCGAAAGTAAAATCTGGTTGACGACTTGAGATAACACGTTAGACAACTCCTTTGTATCAGTTCATTCCTTTATTTTAGAGAACCGAGGACGAAATGAAAAGGAAAAAAACGGAGACAATTTAAAAGACGGATCCGCGATGACAGCGAATCCGTCTTGTTTTTATAATACGACCGCAGCGATCGTACCGAAGATGAGTAATGGAATATTGTAGTGCAGGAACGTCGGAATGACCGTTTCTCGCATGTGATCATGCTGACCATCAGCATTCAAACCACTCGTTGGTCCGAGTGTCGAGTCAGACGCCGGGCTACCCGCGTCACCGAGCGCACCTGCTGTACCGATGATTGCAATCGTCGCTTCTAAGCTGAATCCGTACTGGATACAAAGTGGAACGAAGATGGCAGCAATGATTGGAACGGTTGAGAAACTTGAACCGATACCCATTGTAACGAGAAGACCAATCAAGAGCATGACGAAGGCAGCAACGAGTTGTGAATCGCCCATCAACGCTTTCGAGTTTTCGACGAGGGGCTCGATATCGCCCGTTTTACGTAAGACGTTCGAGAAGCCATTCGCTGAAATCATGACGAAACCGATGAATGACATCATGCGCATACCGCGTGTAATGACGTCATCTGCTTCACTGAAACGAACAAGACGAAGCAGCAAGAAGAGGATCAAACCAGTTGTTGCAGCGAGAATCATCGACTCCGTTTGCAGTTGGACGATCAATGTCGCGATGACGACGATACCACTTAAGACAAGCTTCGTTTTCGTGATGACTGGGATTTCATAATCGTCCGGTGCGATGTCACGCATCTCATATGTCCGTTCTTTACGATATGAGTATAGACCGATCAAGAGACCGACGACCATCCCGAGTGCTGGAATCGCCATCGCTTCGATGACGGAAGCTCCAGCAGTATCGAGACCATTTGCCTTCAAGTTCTTTAGTAGAATCTGATTGAGGTAAATATCTCCGAATCCGACTGGTAAGAACATGTATGGTGTCACAAGACCGAATGTCATGATGATCGCTATCCGACGTCGATCGATCTTCAACTGAGAGAAGAGACCAAGGAGCGGCGGAATGATGATCGGAATGAACGCGATGTGGATCGGCAACACGTTTTGTGAACTGATCGCAAGTAACAGAATCGCGAACAAAATGAATCCTTTTAATTTTTTGACGGAAGCGGCACTTGCGTTACCACGCGAACGCGCAATCAAAGAGTGAGCGAGTGCATCCGGTAAGCCTGTTTTCGAAAGAGCAACGGCAAATGCACCGAGCATCGCGTAGCTCAGGGCGATTTCTGCTCCGTCACCAAGACCACCGGAGAATGCTTTTGTCGTCGCAGTCAGGTCAAGACCACCGACGAGACCACCAGCAAACGAACTGATGACCATCGCGAGCACGATGTGGACGCGGAAGATCGCTAAAATAAATAGTAAAAAGACGGCAAACAATACGGCGTTTATCATTCAATAAAACCACACTTTCTTTTGTTATCACTGCACTATACTAAAGTATCTTACAGCCATGTTGGAATGCTGTCAAGAGTAAAAGTCTGACCTCGTAATCGAAAGATGAATGATACGCTTTTTTAGCTCTCCACAAGAAGTTACATTCTGTTATACCCCGAAGCATGAAGTGAGAAGCGTTTTGAACACTGAAAATGACTCATACGAAAAACGTGCCATCCTTCTCCGTTACGAGAAAATATGGCACGTTATTTTTAAATTAAGACGGAGTAGAATATCCGAATCTATTTGCGTTTCTTCTATAGAGAGTGATCAGCAATCGACGACGTCGAGCTTACCAGTACCCGGATCGATGACGAGTCCGTGGACGTTCGTCCCAGGTGGTAGTAATGGATGGTTCTTCACGAGGCTGACCGAGTGAGCGACGCTCTCTTGAACTGACGTGAAGCCACGCAACCATTGATTCAAATCAACACCTGATACTTCAAGCGTGTGAAGAATCTGTTGGTCGATTCCCCGATCCTTCATCTCGTTGATCATGTGGTTAGGATCAATCGTGCTCATGCCACAGTCGTGGTGACCGATGACGACGACTTCTTCAGCGCCAAGGGCATACAATGCGACGAGAATCGAGCGCATGACGGAACCGAATGGGTGCGAGAGGATAGCACCGGCATTTTTGATGATCTTCGCATCCCCGTTCTTAAGACCAAGTGCGTGTGGGAGGAGCTCCGTCAAGCGGGCATCCATACACGTCAGGATGACGACCTTTTTGTCTGGGAACTTATCCGAGACGAACTGCTCATACTGTTTTTCGGCGACGAATCGCTCGTTGAAGGCTAGCATTTCCTGTACAACTGACATTCAAGTGTCCTCCTTTAGTGGTAGCTCTTAATATGTACCCCATATCAGAATACAAGATGATGAAATGGCTATCAAGTCACGAAAATGCGAGTGTGACAAATCGCACACGTCTTCGTACATAGAGCAAAACGATGAAAAAGGAGAATCCGCAATAGATGTAAACGTTACCAAGGATGTGAGGGAATTCACAGGATGGTCATGCACAAAACAGGAAAAAGGGGTTATGATTGATTTGTGAAGGAAAGCACAAACTATTGAAAAACAGCTTGGCATTCCTGACATAATGGTTGGCAAATCAAACTCAGATTCGTTCCAAGACAGGGAGGAAACCACTCATGGCTGTGAAAGAAAAAACAAAATCGACGGTAACGCCGGTCGAACAAGCAATTGGACAAATTGTTGAAAAAGGACAACGTGCATTACAGGAGTTATTGACATTCGATCAAGAAAAAATTGATACGATCGTCCGTGATATGGCACTTGCCGGACTTGAACGGCACGTCGAACTCGCTCGTCTCGCAACAGAAGAGACAGGGCGCGGTGTCTTTGAAGATAAGATGATTAAAAATATATTTGCGACAGAATACATCTACAACAGTCTACGTCATGAAAAAACGGTCGGGATTCTGGAAGAAGATGTCCAAAACGGCATCACCTATATCGCTGAACCGGTCGGTGTCGTCTGTGGTGTCACACCAGTCACCAACCCAACGTCAACGACGATGTTCAAAGCATTGATTGCGATTAAGACACGTAACCCGATCATCTTCGCGTTCCACCCGTCGGCACAACGGTGTTCCGTCGAAGCGGCGAAAACACTTCGCGATGCAGCCATCAAAGCTGGGGCGCCGAAAGACTGCATTCAATGGGTCGAAGAACCATCACTTGAAGCAACGAAAGTCTTGATGAACCATGAAAACATCGCCATGGTCCTGGCAACAGGTGGTGCAGGAATGGTCAAATCAGCGTATTCAACAGGTAAACCGGCACTCGGTGTTGGACCAGGGAACGTTCCTTGTTACATTGAACAATCAGCAAAAGTCAAACGGGCAGTCAGCGATCTCGTTCTCTCAAAAACGTTTGATAACGGGATGATTTGTGCGTCTGAGCAAGCCGTCATCGTTGACCAAGAAATATATGCAACGGTCCGTGCAGAAATGGAAGCACTCGGTTGTTACTTCTGTACACCGGAAGAAAAACAACGCCTCGAATCACTCGTCATCAAAACCGATACATGTGCCGTCAACGCGGACATCGTCGGGAAACCTGCGACATGGATCGCAGAAAAAGCCGGCATCGACGTTCCGGAAACAACGGTCATGCTCGTCGCGGAACTCGAGCACGTCGGAGCAGCAGAACCACTGTCTCATGAAAAACTCAGTCCCGTCCTCGGTGCGTACCGCGTCGCTTCGACCGAAGAAGCGTTCACGATTGCCGAACAGATGCTTGAAATCGGCGGTCTCGGTCATACAGCCGTCATTCATACGACGAACGATGACTTGATGACAGCGTTCGGACTCCGCATGAAAGCCTGCCGGATCCTTGTCAACAGCCCATCTGCTCATGGCGGAATCGGTGATCTGTACAACGAGTTGACACCATCACTGACACTCGGTTGCGGATCATACGGGAAAAACTCTGTTTCTGAAAACGTGACAGCGAAGCACTTACTCAACGTCAAAAAGGTGGCGAGACGACGCGTGAACATGCAATGGTTCAAGGTCCCTGAAAAAATCTACTTCGAAAAGAACTCTGTTCAGTATTTGCGGTCGATGACTGACGTCTCACGTGTCATGATTGTCACTGATCCAACGATGATACAGTTCGGGTATGCCGATAAAGTAATTCAAAACTTACCACAGTCCGTCAGTTACCGGATCTTCGACCAAGTCGAACCAGATCCATCGGTGACGACTGTTCAGACAGGTGCTCAAGCGATGCGTGATTTCAAGCCTGACTTGATTATCGCCCTCGGTGGTGGTTCAGCGATGGATGCTGCAAAAGGAATGTGGCTCTTCTATGAACAACCGAACGAAACGTTCTCAAACTTACGTCAAAAATTCCTCGATATCCGCAAACGGGCATATCAATTCCCGACACTCGGTCGTCAAGCGAAGTTCGTCGCGATTCCAACGACTTCTGGTACGGGTTCAGAAGTAACACCGTTCACCGTCATCACGGATAAAGAAAAAAACGTCAAATACCCGATTGCTGACTATGCGTTGACACCAGACGTCGCAATCGTTGATCCAGAATTCGTCATGACCGTCCCAGCTTCAATCACTGCTGATACCGGAATGGATGTCTTGACGCATGCGACAGAAGCATACGTCTCGGTGCTTGCGAACGACTACACGGATGGACTGGCACTCAAAGCAATCAAGATGATCTTCGACTACTTGCCACGAGCATATGCTAACGGATCAGACGCCGAAGCACGCGAAAAAGTGCATAATGCATCAACGATGGCAGGGATGGCATTCGCGAACGCCTTCCTCGGCATCAACCACTCGATCGCACACAAAATCGGTGGCGAGTTCCACACGCCACACGGACGGACGAATGCGATCCTGATGCCACACGTCATTCGCTATAACGCGTCACGTCCAACAAAACTAGCAGCATTCCCGAAATATGAATCATTCGTTGCGGATGAGCGGTATGCCGACATCGCACGCTACCTCGGTCTTCCGGCAGCAACGACGGAACAAGGGGTCGAATCCCTCATCCAAGCCGTTGCCGATCTTGGACAACGTCTCAACATCAAGATGTCATTCAAGGCGCAAGGCATTCAAAAAGCAGACTTCGAGGCAAAACTCGATAAGATGGCAGTCGATGCCTTCGAGGATCAATGTACGACAGCGAATCCGAAGATGCCGCTTGTCGCTGAATTACGGACGATCATGGAACAAGCATACGAAGGCATCTAAATAGAGAAAAATACCATGGCACCTGATCGTTCAACCGGCTTCTCACTGTGAGAAGCCGGTTTTTGTTTTGGGAATCAGTGGAGACAGTCAGAGAAAAAGTGGGATATAATGGCTGTTGAATGAATTTGATGTTTTTGGTTTCGCTGTAGCAGGAATATTCAAACATCAGACATAAAAAGGAGGAAATGGGATGGAGTCAAGGCAAGAAAGGAAACAACGACGGTTTTCCGTCTGGGATGTCCTGTTTGGCGTCCTCATCGGTCTCATCTTTTTCGGTGTCATCTATGGTGTGATGGCATTTTTGACTTCACAAATCACCTCATCCTCAGACTATCAGGATCTCGTGACGCAGATGCAACAGGCGGACGTCTCCTGGAAAGATGCAGACATCACGGTGTCATTGATGCTTCTGTTCGTCGGTGGGCTATCGATCACGATGCCGAGCGCGGTCCGAGAAGGAATCATCAATCAGGTGCTCGATGCGAGTTCTGCCGGCGACGTCTTATCGTTGTTTGGGATTGACTTAAAGCAAGTTCTTGCACCACTTACGTTTGATGTCTCTTACGGCACGTTACTCTATTCCGTTTTTGGCATCGGTTTGATTGTCCTGTTATTTTTGGTGTTACGGATTAAGGCAAGTCGGCTCGGTTGGACGATTCGATCGATCAGTTTCTTCTTAACGGTCGGAATCATCTGGTTCGTCCTTGCCGGACGCGGAAACGACGTGCCATTCCTCTCGTTACAAGACGGCTATGCGATGAGTGGGATCCTACCGCTTCTCGTCGTCAGTTTGCTTGGTTGGATGGCGTTCTTCCCGCAAAAGTTATCCGGTTTGACAGCTGCCGGTCGTGCCAGCTTGCTGATTTTAATGCTCGCAAGTACACTTCAACTCGTCTTTACGGTACAGGACGAAGCGGAATATGACGGCGATTCCTCACTACGGACGGCACTCACCGTCGCGAGTCTGAACGCCGGAAGTGGCGGGATGTACGACTGGATCCACGGCGGTCAGGTCGTGTATCAAGCAGATGTCCTTGGAGCGAATGCGGAAATCCCGGTCTCGATGTTGAACGGGGAGACCTCAACGGATCAGCTCAATGACTCAATCCAAAAAGTCGTTGATGGAATCGACACAGACCGGGTGACAGAACAATTGTTGACATTACTCGGTGGAGAACGTCCGGATTTGTCAGCAACACAATTGAAGCTCGACCCTGTTGATTACGGCGTCGCGCGGCAGACGATCCAAGTAATTGATGCGGAATCGGCAGGAGCGACGCCACCGAATGTCTCGAGTGAGAGTGCGTACTGGGTGCTGTTGCTCGTAACGTTCGCGATCTACTTTGTCTGTAGTATCCGAAGCTTCAAGTCGATCATCGACCCATTCATTTTTGCGATCGCGATCGGTGTCATCAGCTTCATCGTCAGTCAAGCTTCATACGTTCAGTTCGCGATGAAATGGCGCAGTGACGTCTTATTCGAGTTCGCTCAACAGACGGCAGGTTGGACGGTACTCTACGCTGCAGGTCTTGCGTTACTTGCCGGAATTCTTGGTTATGTCGTCCGACGGAAACCAGAGAAAACGGTTTAAGGGACGTGGAGTGATGAAGCTCATGCACCATGAATCCAGACGACGAACGTTGCTGTAACTCATTCTTGCTTTCTACAGTCGAGAGATAAGCCATGGAATCTTAAGCTTCATTTCACGGGCCGAACCTGACCCTGACGAAAGCGAAGCGCGTGCTTTCTTTTACTATAGGAGTCGAGAATGAACAGATACGTTTTACATTAATTGAAACGATACTTTTTCAGGACTAAATCTTGATAAAGTATCGTTTTTTTTATATGAATCATACAACGATGTAAAACACCTTTTTTTTACCATTTAAACTTGATTTGTAAAGGGAAAATCAACAATGTTAAGCCAGTATTTGGAATTGGTTAAGTAGGTTAAATAAGACGGATGTCCGACCTATTTGAAAGGACTATTAGCTATAATCGAACCATGATAAATTAATGAAGCAGTCAAAACATCCTGGGGGGAAATCCATATGAAAAAAGCAACGAAACTCGTCATCGCGTCGACACTGATCGCACCGATGCTCGTACCAGTCGTTCAAGTCAAGACACTTGCTGCCGACAACAGTGTCGTCAAGTTACGCTTCTTAGAAACAACGGATTTACATACGAACTCAATGAACTACGATTACTTCAAGGATGCGCAGGACGAAACGATTGGTCTCGTCAAAGCGGCTACAGTCATCAAAAAGCAACAAGCTGAAGTGGGCGTTACGAATAGCTTCTTGTTCGATAACGGAGATACACTTCAAGGAACGCCATTCGGTGATTACGTCAAGAATCAGTATGACAAAGGAAACAAAGGCAAACATCCGATGTATGAATTGATGGAATACCTCGGTTATGATGCGGTCACGCTCGGAAACCATGAATTCAACTTCGGTCTTGATTTCCTCAAGTCAGCGATGAGTGCTTCGAGCGGTTCAATCAAGTTCGTCAACTCGAACGTATTGGATGCAGTCACGAAAAAGCCGATCGTCGCGGACTACAACAAAGATGGAAAAGACTATCAAATCATCGAACGTCAAGTCAAGGACCAGAACGGTGACATGAAAACAGTCAAGGTGGGTGTGTTCGGAGTCGTCACGCCACAAATCATGGCATGGGATGCGGGGAACTTGACGGGGAAAGTCACGGCTGAAGATATCATCCCGACTGCTAAAGCAACAGCGAAAAAATTAAAAGATGCTGGCGCAGACGTCGTCGTTGCACTCGCACACACAGGTATCGGGGATACGACGGATCAAAAAGATGGCGATGAGAACGTCGGCTACGCGTTGACGAAAGTCGCAGACATCGATGTCTTGATGACAGGTCATCAGCACGGGAAGTTCCCAGCAGCCGATTCAGCGTTCAACAAGCTGCCGAACGTTGACGCGACGAACGGTCTAATCAATGGCAAACCGGTCGTCATGGCAAACACACAAGGGAAAAACGTCGGAGTCATCGATCTTCAGTTGAAGCAAGTCGACGGGAAATGGGTCGTTGATACGTCTGGTGCGAAACTAGCGGACGTGACGAAAGACACGACAGCAGATGCCGGTGCTGTCAAGTTGATCGAAAAAGCACATGAAGGAACGCTCGCTTACATTCGTCAAGAAGTCGGGACGATCAATGATGATATCCAGAGCTTCTTCGCTCTCGCGCAAGACGATGATTCAGTTCAGTTCGTAACGAATGCTCAGAAATGGTATGTCGAGAAACAACTCAAAGAAAATGCCGATCTTGCGAAATATAAAGATCTCCCGTTGTTGTCTGCTGGTGCACCATTCAAGACAGGTGGTCGTAACCAGGTCAACGCATCCGATTACACCTTGATCAAAAAAGGACCAATCGCACTCAAGAACGTCGCCGATCTCTATGTTTATCCGAATACACTCGAAGTCGTCAAAGTAACAGGGGCTGACGTCAAAGACTGGCTCGAAATGTCAGCTGGTCAGTTCAACCAAGTCGGCGGTGAGCAAACGAACTTGTTGAACAAAGAATTCCGCAGCTATAACTTTGATATCCTCGATGGATTGACGTATGAAATCGACATCACGAAACCAGCGAAGTTTGACTATAATGGTGTCGTTGTCAATAAAGACGCAAATCGCGTCCAAAATATCAAGTATCAAGGTAAAGCGATCGCAGACGATCAAGAATTCCTTGTTGCGACGAACAACTACCGCGCAGGCAGTGCGACGTTCCCAGGTCTTGGTGGCGGAAAGAATATCGTCTACAAATCAGCCTACGAAACACGTAATGTCATCTCGGACTTCATCAAAGCGAAACAACCGGTTGACTATAAAGCCGATGACAACTGGTCACTCGTCGCAAGTAAGCCGACGACGGTCAGCTTTGATTCAGCGGCTGCAGCTGCACCGTACGTCAAGCGGTATGAAGGCATCACGAACACAGGTGAAACACGTCCAGGTGAGACAGGTACGTTCCTTAAATTCAATATGAACGTTCCGATGAAAGACTTCACGGTCTCGGCAAAAGCAGTTAAACCGGGTGCAAAAGTCGTTACTGGTCAAGCCGTTCCAGGTGCGAAAGTCACAGTTAAACTTGGCGATAAAGTCCTTGGAACAGCAACAGCAAACGTAGCGGGTCAATACGAAGTCGGAACACGACCGCTCAAATTGCGTGACAAGTTGACGATCGTCTCTGAACTCAGCTTCATGAAGACAGAAACGAACGTCACAGTCGGAACAGGTGTCGTTGCGACACCAGCGATCGATAAAAAGTCAGCAGTCTACGGTTCAACGGTCCTCCGCGGTAAAGCAACGGAAGGTCTTGACGTGACGCTCTATAAAGGATCAACGAAGATCGCGAAAGCGAAAACGACGGCAAGTGGTTTCAAGATTGCGGTCAAGAACGGTCTAACGACAGGTACGTACACGGTCAAGTCGACAGACATCTCGAATAAGATCACGAAAAAAGCGTCGTTCACGATCAAGAACACGTATCCAGTCAAAAAATGGTCAGGCAAAAAGACGTTGACAGGTAAAGTCGAAAAACGACAAATCGTCCGCCTCTACCAAAAAACAGAAGCTGGTTATCAATTGATCGCTCAAGACGTGGCGGATCAGCACGGGAACTATGTCTTGAAGATGCGTAAGGCATTGACGAACGGCTCGTACAAACTCAACATCTATACAGCGAAAGATCATCTCGATCAGTCACGCTACTTCATCACGAAGTAATATCTCACACGGATGTCTGCATATGCAGGCATCCGTTTCTATTTGGCTAGATATGTGCGTTGTGAGAGTAGAAATCGTTTAATACGTTCGTAGATGGTTGCTTGCTCGACCGTCAATTGATCCGTCGCGTGCGACATATAGAGGCGTGACGTAATGGTAAACACATCGTCTGTGATGAAGGGAAGTCCCATCTCGCGACAGACGGAGACGGGAACGAAGCTGAAATACCGTTGCTGGCGTAAGGCGAGTTGCAGCGAGACGTCATCAATATAGTGCGTGGTATCGACATAAATGTTCAGTTCCGCCATCTTCAATTGGATGAAGCGGTTGTAATCCTTATTGTGAGAGGGAAACAAAAAGGCAGTCTCCGTTGCGTCCGCATAGAGCGCCGTAATCGCTTCTTTCTCTGAATAGGAAGCAGGATAGGTGATGACGATATCTTCCTCCACGATCGGTTCGCTCGTAATGAGCGGGTGCTTGAGTTCCATAAAGCTAATCGAGAAATGGAATTCTTGATGAAGCAGACCGCTTAAAATGTCGCGATTTGAGAGGATGTCCGAGTTGAACAAAGGTGCCGTCTGCGGTAGGAGAAATTCCCGTAGAATCAATTGGATGAAGCGACCATGCGAACTGGCAAGACTGAGTGTCGTTTCAGAAGAGGCATCATTTCGTATCATTCTTTCCTGGACCCGTGTCAGCTCGTGTTCGATTTTTTCGACTGATTGCAACAGAAGTCGTCCATTGTCGGTCAAGCTGATTGTTCTGCCTTTTCGATGAAACAACGTCGTGTTCAATTCACGTTCTAGTTTTTTGATCGTTGCACTGAGGGCGGGTTGGCTGATGAATAATCGTTCGGCAGCACGCGTCACGTTCAATTCCTCCGCGACGTGACGAAAATAATTCAAATGTAAGAGTTCCATGATATCCTCCTAACATAACCTATAGGTTATTAAAATATATAAATATATATATTTCTGTTTATGATGAAACCAGTATATCGTAAATACCAGAGGTGATAGATATGAAAATCGGAATTTACGGAGCAGGATCACTAGGAACCATCATGGGAGCTTATTTGAGTCAACAGTATGCGGGTGTCGATCTGATCGATACGAATCGCGCACATATCGAAGCGCTAAACACAACAGGCGCGCATGTCATTGGACCAGATTTGACGCAAGCCGTCCATGCGATGCATCCGGATGACATCACGGAGATGTACGATATCGTATTGTTGCTGACGAAACAGGTCTACAATGAACCGGTTCTGGCGAAAGTCCGGACGATCTTGAAGGAAGACGGTATTCTCGTCTCCTTGCAGAACGGTGTACCAGAAGAATTCATTCAACAACAGATTCCGCGCGAACGCATCATCGCGGGATCCGTCGAGTTCGGAGCGACGTACGTCGGACCAGGTGAGTCACGTCTGACATCGGATTACGAGCACTTCAAGACATATGCGATGCAAATCGGTGAACTGGACGGTAAGAAGACGGACCGGATCATTCACTTGAAGGAAATCCTTGATCACATCGGTGGGACGGAGATCTCTGATAATCTACCGGGAACGAAATGGTCAAAACTCGTCATCAATAGTACGTTCAGTGGGTTATCCGCTGCGTGTAACGGTACGTATGGCGACGTTCTCGATCATCCGGTCTTGCTACGGGCAGCGATCCATACGATGCAGGAAGTCGTTGAAGTCGGTCACGCCCACGGCATCACATTCGCGCCGATGAGTACGTTTGAGCCGGCAGCCTACGCAACACTAGACGATATCGATGAAAACCTGATCACCGTGCCACAATTGATGCACGGGTCGCGTGACTTAGAAGCGAGCATGTTGCAGGACCTACAAAAAGGGCAACCGACCGAAATTCGTTTCATTAATGGGATCGTCACGATGTACGGCAACACGTACGATATCAAAACGCCGTTCAACTCACTCATTCAAGAAATCGTCGAAGAAGCGCAAGCAGCGAAGACGGTTCCAGATTTTGAAACAAGTGTCGCACGCTTTGCCGCATTGTTAAACGCATAAAGGAGGGATTCAGATGAGACAGGAAGATGTAAAAAATATCGTCGCGACACCGATCAATGCACCGGTCTTTCCGGCAGTCGATATCTTCTTTCGGAATCGGGAATACTTGAACATCATCTATGAGACGGACATCGAAGCGTTACAAGCAGTCGTTCCGGAACCGCTCGATGTGCTGAGTAATCAGATCAAGTTTGAGATCATCAATATGCCGGATAGCACAGGTCTTGGGAGTTATCTCGAGTGCGGGCAAGTCATTCCGGTTCGGTATCAAGGAGAGGTCGGTGAGTTTTACCTCTCGATGTATGTCAACAATCAGCCGGCGATCGCCTCTGGTCGTGAAGTGGCTGCGTTTCCGAAGAAGTATGGTTCACCCCGGCTTTATCTCGACAATGATGTACTCGTTGGAACGCTTGACTACCATTCACTCCGTGTCGCCCAAGCGACGATGGGATACAAGTATGTTCCGATGGCGGTCGAAGAGGCACAATCGATTATCAGTGCGCCGCAGTTCATGCTCAAACAGCATCGCGGTTATCAAGGCGAGTTGATCATCTCCGAGCTGACGCGGAGTCAAATCACGGATCTTGAGATTAAAGAAGCATACCGTGGACCGGCGCGACTTCAGTTATTCGAACATGTCATGGCACCACTCGCTGACTTCCCTGTTCGGAAGATCGTCGATGCCCAGCATATCATCGCTGATCTTCGACTTGGTGGACCTGCGAAACTGTATGATTATTTAACGGATTAACGACTCTCTAACATTAACGACCTCCAAAATGGATGGTCGTTTTGTTTTACCCCAAAAACTGGCATACTGAATTGAGAGGGGGAAACGACCATGCGACAAGTCATTGTGTTACCGTATCAATCAGAATGGGCGAGTGAATATACGCGAGAAGCGGACCACTTACGGGAGGTGTTCGGAGCACGCCTTAAGCAGATCCATCATATGGGGAGTACATCAGTTCCGGGACTCGCAGCAAAGCCGATCATCGATATCTTACCCGTCGTCGATACGCTCGAGGGAATCGAGCAGTTCGACGCACAGATGGAAGCGCTCGGTTACGAAGCGAAGGGTGAGTTCGGGATGCCGGGACGCCGCTATTATCGAAAAGGCGGCGACGAACGGACGCATCACATCCATCTCTATGCGGCGGGAAATCCAGAAATCAAGCGTCATCTCGTCTTTCGGGATTATTTGCGTGCGCATCCAGAAGAAGCCACTGCTTACGGGGCATTAAAGGAACAATTAGCAACGACATATCCGCTTGATATCGAAGCCTATATCGCCGGCAAGGATGCGTTCGTCAAGGAACTCGAACACCGCGCAATCGCTTGGAAGAATGCACATGACTGACTGGGAACATGCCCTCATCCGCCATGTCGGCGTTGGTGTGAAGACATCGAAAGCGTTGTTTGAGAAGATCGAGGCGCAGGATTGGGACGCGCGACCAATCCCCGGGAAACGGACCGTCGGTGAAGTCGCTGTCCATCTCGCTGTGTTACTTGAAGCCGATTTGATGATCGCAGAAGGGGCGACGGCTGAAGCGATGCAGGCGTTTTATGCGGAACCGGTCCCGCGCGATCAGTTAAATGATCGAATCAATCGTGCGTTTTCTATCTATCAGAAGAAAGTCACGACCGGATTTACGACGCGTCCGACGTACTGGGGCGTTACCGACTCGATGAACGGCTGGGCAATCGAAGCAGCCGTGCATCTCTATCATCATCGATCCCAGTTATTTGATTACTTGAACATCCTTGGGTACGAGCTAGAGATCTCGTTATTTGAATGAATGGAAGTAGGGGTAGTGTATGGAATATATCGTTGAAACATCAGCCGGTCGTTTTGATACCCGGCTGACAGGAAATGGGAACGTCACATTCGTCCTTGATCACGGGATGATGTCGAATCGACACCAATGGGGCTGGCTACGAACTGAATTATTGAAGCGGGGGCGGGTCTTTGAATATTCACGTCTCGGGTATGGTCGATCGAGTCGTGGTAAAAACAAACGACTCTTTACGCATCAAGCGGATGAGCTCGCGGACGTCTTACGGATGCTTCGTATCGAAGGACCGTATGTCTTCATCGGGCACTCGCTCGGCGCCTATATCTCGCTCGCAAGTGGACGACTTTTTGCAGACGAGACACGCGGCATCGTCTTGCTTGATCCGTCGCATCCGGATGTCGACGCAGCATTACCGAACTGGTACGAACGAACACAAGAGGAGTGGAATCGATTCCTCTATTTCCTTAGTCACGTCCGACCGATCGCCTGGATGATTCCTGACCATCTGGGCAAAAAGATGTTCAGTGTCTTACCGGAAGCTGATCAATTACCGATATGGCGGCATTTTGCAGCACCCGGGCATTGGCGGGGGACGCTCGATGAATGGCAATCGGTCGAAGAGAACAATCAGATGATTCTTTCGTTGCTTGAAGACGTGACACAGCCGGTCCTCGTCCTGTCCGCTTCGAACTGGGCGGGAGGTATGCCAGAAAGTTGGTTGAACCCGGCATTGACCGAACAAATCAATGCGGCTCACGCTGCGTTCGCCGACAGTTTACCGAACGGGATGTATCATGTGATTGCGGATACGAATCATTACACGATTGCCGGGTTTTCGCACGAGGCAGCGGAGCGGATCACGGATTTGATCGGGACAACATGGGATTTACCGATTCAAAGTCAGTAGTAAGGTTACGCTTTTTCGTTTCGCTCGAATTATTTTCCTGGGACGAGCATCGCGCCGCTTCACTTCGTTGCAGGGTCGCTCCTGCTTGTATTTCACTAGGAAGCGATTCCGAGCGAAAAAATGTTATTTTCTTAACTGACGGAGCTGACTTTAAAGTCAGTATCTACAAAGAATGACGCGTCACACGCCACTCCTACAGGAAAAAGCGCATTATGCGCTGTCAGAAGACAAACAAGACTCGCTTTCCTGCTTGAAGGAAGAAGGAAAACTGGCTTGTGTCTCGCCTGAGGAAAGGGCGTGAGAAGATGCGTCATTTTTTTGGAGTCAGCCCGGTCTACTCCTTGAGTCGATGCTTATCGGCTTTTTTAGGGAATAAAATAAATCGAAATCATTACGATTGACGTCAGGTGAAAAGTCGGTTACTCTATAAAACGTAACAATTACGTTTTAGGGGATGAATGATGATGCAACCGATATCGATCACCGTTTTATCTGGATATCTTGGATCCGGTAAAACGACACTATTGAACCATTTACTACATAATCGCGAAGGGCGCCGCCTCGCGATCATCGTCAACGACATGAGTGAGGTCAACATTGACGCGGCATTGATTGAGCAAGGTGGATTCTCGCGGACGGAAGAGTCGTTCGTCACGCTCTCGAACGGCTGCATTTGCTGCACGTTACGTGATGATCTTTTGCTTGAAGTCAAACGCCTCGTCGACCAAGGCGATATTGACGGTATTGTCATCGAATCGAGTGGTATCTCGGAACCGATTCCAGTCGCACAGACTTTTACGTACGAGGATCCGGACAGTGCCATCGACTTATCACAAGTCACGAAAATCAACGCGATGGTCACGGTCATCGATGGTTACCGTTTCCTGAAGGACTTCGAATCCGGTGAATCGTTGATTGAGCGGAAACAGGCAGTCGATGAGACAGACGTGCGCGAAGTCGTCGATCTACTCGTCGATCAAGTCGAGTTCGCGGACATCATCGTCTTGAATAAAGTCGATTGTCTGACAGCGGAAGAACGCCATACCGTCATCGGCTATCTAAAGGCATTAAATCCAGTTGCCCGCTTGATCGAGACGACATATGGTCAAGTCGATCCGGCAGACATCTTAGACGTTGATCTATTTGATTTTGAACAAGCGGCAGCGAGTGCTGGCTGGATCCGCGAGTTGAATGCGGAAGAACATATTCCGGAAACGGAAGAGTATGGGATCAGTTCGTTCGTCTACAAGCGCGACGTGCCGTTCCACCCGGAGCGCTTGCTAGCCTTGATCGAAGACTGGCCGCAAGAAGTCGTCCGGGCAAAAGGCTTCTTGTTCCTTGCGACACGTCCTGAGATGGCATTGCTGTTCCATCAGGCAGGATATGCGTCGAACATGGAATACGCTGGTCGTTTTGCATCAGATGAGGATCGACGGACCGAACTCGTCTTGATCGGCATCGGACTGGAACAAGAGAAGCTCGAAGCGCTATTTGATGCGTGTCTCGTCCAGGAACACGAAACGGACTGGGCGTCATTGAATGATCCAATTCCTGGTCGCGAGATGTACGAAGAAACATTTTTATAAGAGGTCAATCTTTCGAGAAATCGTATCTGCGGTTTCTCTTTTTTGTTATATTTTCATAGTGAATGGGGAAAGAATACTAGTGAAGGTATGTTAATTGAAGGAGGAAAATCTGTGCGCAACCGGATTTTACAATTCGCACTCGTATTTTTAGTCGCCGGCGGCATCATTTGGGGACTATATCAACTCGGCTATTTATTTTATGTCTTAACGATTTCAGCGACGGTCGTGCCGCTTGCTGTCATCATGATCATCTTTATCGAGAACCGGACCGCAGAATCGACGATTGCTTGGTTCCTCGTCCTGATCTTCTTACCGATTCTCGGAGTCATCATCTGGTTGATGTTCGGTCGGAATCCACGGCGTCGCCGTCGGAATCGTCGTTCGCATGACGAACGGAAATTGCTCAAACAAGCGATTCGTCCAGTCCGGTCGCTTGCCGTCAGTGAGTTGCCACCGAACCATTTGAAGCTCGCGAATACGATTCGTAACTTCGGTGGTGGCGGGGTGGACGTTCATACAGCAAGTGACATCCTGACGAACGGGGAAGAGACGTTCCCGGCGATTCTTGACGCGATTCGTCAAGCACAGCATCATGTCCACATCCAGTACTACATTTATCGGAACGATGAGACAGGCAAGGCAATCCGTGAAGCGTTGATGGAACGACTCGAAGCCGGAGTAACGGTGCGGTTCATGTATGACGGACTCGGAAGCTATATGCTCGGTGAGAACTTCCTGCGTCCGCTACGCGACGCTGGAGCGCATATCGCAGCCTATGATCCAATCTCGAGTCCCTTGTTCATCTTCACGGCAAACTTCCGCAATCACCGAAAAATCGTCGTCGTTGATGGAAAAGTTGGCTTCACCGGCGGATTGAACGTAGGGGATGAGTACGACGGCAAGAGTAAGAAGTTCGGGTTTTGGCGTGATACGCATTTGCGGCTCGAAGGACGTGCCGTCAAAGAATTACAAGCGACGTTCCTCGACGACTGGATCTATGCCCAAATCGAATCGGATGACACATGGGAGACGTTTGCGGGGGATGAGTCAATCCACCAGTACTTCCCGAAACATGATGTGGCGTCAGACGGGGCGATTCAAATCGTCACGAGCGGACCGACCTCAAAGGACCCCGCGATTCGCAATGCGTTGATTGCCGCGATCATCGCAGCGCAACGTTCGATCTGGATTGCGACACCGTACTTGATTCCGGACAATGAGACGATGACGCTACTCCGACTCGCGGCACGTGCCGGACTCGACGTCCGCATCCTGACGCCGGGGAAAGGCGACAGTTTTACGTCTTATTACGGGACCCGGTCCTACTTCGGACCACTTCTGAAGGACGGCGTCAAGATTTACACGTACAACCGTCACTTCATCCATGCCAAACTGTTTCTCGTCGACGGGAAAATCGGTGCCGTCGGGACGGCAAACATGGACATTCGCAGTTTTGTCCTCAATTATGAACTAATGGCGTTCCTGTATGACACAGAAAGTACGGAACAGCTCGAGCGTGACTTCATCGCTGATTTCGATGTCTCGATTCAGTTATCATCGAACGATTACGTCAAACGTCCGCTCCGCTTCCGCATTTTTGAGTCGCTCTCGCGCTTGATTTCACCCTTATTATGACGCAACGTTCCGCATCGATTTTCAGGTGCGGGACGTTTTTTTGGTTCATTCTTCCTTGAAGTGGGAACATGAACTCTTATACACTAGATGTGTAATCGGTTGCACACTACTTAGCCTGGAAGGAAGTGAAAGGGGCGTAAGTCCCGAACCCGTATGCGAACAATTGATGAATCCCATTTCTACACGCGCGACATGAAACCACAAGCACGACCAGACGCCATCATCCAAGGAGATGTCTACCGTTTCACGGTCTTGACGAGTCGCATGATTCGACTCGAGTACGCGGCGGATGGACAGTTCGAGGATCGACCGACCCAAACGGTCTTCAATCGTGATTTCCCGGTACCTGCTTACCGCATCGTCGAAAACGAGGAAGAATTGCAAATCATCACCGAGCACGTCCATCTGCATTATACGAAGGGACCGTTCGCTGCGAACACACTTTATATCGATGTCTTAGGGAACTTCAGTACCTACTACAGCCGCTATACGTTCGGCGGACCGCTCCGGACGTTAAAAGGAACGGCACGGACGCTTGACCATGCGGACGGTGTCATCCCACTCGAAGAAGGAATTGTCTCCCGGCAAGGTTACGCGGCGATCGACGACTCGAACGCGTTCGTCCTGACGGAAGACCACTTCGTCGAACCGCGACGCTCCGGGACGCATGACATCTATTACTTCGGATACGGTCACGACTACAAACAGGCACTGCGTGACTTCTACCACCTGACAGGACCGACGCCGATGTTACCACGTCAGGTACTCGGCAACTGGTGGAGTCGCTACTGGCGTTATAGTGAGAAGGAATACAAGGATTTGATGACGCGCTTCAAGACAGAAGACATTCCGTTCTCGGTCAGTGTCATCGATATGGACTGGCATGTCACCGATATCCCGGAACGGTACGGAAGTGGCTGGACGGGCTACACGTGGAACCGTGATCTATTCCCGGATCCACGCGGATTCTTACAATGGTTGAAGGACGACGACCGGATGGTCACGCTCAACTTGCATCCGGCGGACGGTGTGCGTGGGTTTGAGGAAGCCTACGAGGCGATGGCAGTCGCGATGGGCGTCGATCCCGAATCGGATGTCCGAATCCCGTTTGATTTCTCGGACCGGACGTTCATCGAGAACTACTTCACGAAGCTTCATCACCCGCACGAGGCAGATGGCGTCGACTTCTGGTGGATCGACTGGCAGCAGGGCGCGAACTCGAAGATGAAAGGGCTTGATCCGCTCTGGATGCTCAATCATTATCACGCGCTCGATATCGCCCGCGATGGCAATCGACCGTTGATCTTCTCACGTTACGCGGGACCCGGAAGTCACCGCTATCCGGTTGGTTTCTCAGGCGATACGATCATCTCGTGGGCATCACTCCAATTCCAGCCGTACTTCACGGCGACAGCGTCGAACATCGGTTATGGATGGTGGAGCCATGATATCGGGGGACATCAACGGGGAGAGAAAGATGACGAGTTATCGACACGTTGGCTCCAATACGGTGTCTTCAGTCCGATCATGCGCCTGCACAGTACGATGAGCATCTTCAACGGGAAAGAACCGTGGCGTTATTCGACCGATGCGGCGAACGTCATGAAGAAATATTTACGACTTCGGCACCAGCTCGTGCCGTACATCTACACGATGAATGCCCGTAATCACTTTGACGGCTTGCCACTCGTCTCACCGATGTATTATGAGCATCCGGAAGACGATCAAGCATACAACGTTCCGAATCAGTTCTACTTCGGAACGGAATTGATCGTCGCGCCGATGGTCACACCAATGCACCGGAAGCTGCACATGACGGCGACGACAGCGTGGTTGCCGGAAGGGGAATGGTTCGATTTCTTCAATGGGCACCGATACCGCGGCGGCAAGCAGATCCGTCTGTTCCGTTATCTCGAAGACCAAGGCGTACTCGCAAAAGCCGGTGCGATCGTTCCACTCGGTCGTCATCTCGAACAGTCGAATGCCCTGCATAATCCGGACGATCTCGAAGTCGTCGTCTTCCCGGGAGCATCGAACCGGTTTACGTTGTTCGAAGACGATAGCACAGGTGTCGCGCACCGCGACGGTGTCAACGTCGAGACGACGTTTGCGCTCGACTGGGAAGCACGTGAGTTGACGATCGCGGCACCAACCGGACACCGTGACTTGCTACCCGAAAACCGCTCGATTACGTTGATCTTACGTGGAGTCCGTGAAGGATACGTTCAGCGCGACGGAGAGAGTGTCACCGGCGTCTATGATCATGCGACGCAGTCCCTTCGCGTTGAACTGGGTGAAGTGACCGATACGATCACGTTGTCGCTCCAAGTTGAGATCTCGACGAACGAGAATAAGATGGACCGGTTGTATGCATTCCTCGACCAAGCGGAAATCAGCTATGATTTGAAGGATCGTTTGTACCGTCTGCTGTCACAAAAGCTCGACCCGGTCAATATGATGCACCAGTTGCAAGCACTCGAACTCGAGAAGGATCTCGTCGACTGTCTGCTTGAGTTGATGTTGTCTTAAACGATTGGATAGGCATGCGAAAAAGCCAGTATTCGTCATCCATATGGACGAGGAATACTGGCTTTCTGGTTGAGGTCAGAACTCTTCGTCTATCTCTTCATCCATCCAAGATAGCAAGTCTTCTGCATCGAGATCGTCACCTTTACTGAGGATCAAGGTCGTGACGTCATCTCGTTTCTGTTCTAACAACTCCGGGTTGTTCGTCAAGACTTCCATGAGGTAATACGCATAAGAGTCGAGGAAATCAGGCTGGTCGTTTCGTTCGATCAGTGTCATGAACGCTTCGATGAGTTCTTCCTGTTCTTCATCGAGAATCATCCAGTGGGAGTATGCGAGAAGTTTTTCGTTTTCGTCATCTTTACGGAGAATGTCCTTGATTTCAGGTAACGTCAGAAATACAACATCCGGCATGACGACTTCCGGAACATCGGTACTCAGCTTCGTTAACCACTCGTCATAGGTCGCCGCGACAAAATAGGTCGTTTCATCCGAAATATCGAGGCACCAGACAGTCGGCTCAGCAGCCTCCGTGAAGTGGAAGTACCAAAAATAGCTCCCTTCTCCTTCCGCGAACATCATGACGTTTCCTTCGACATCCCATTCCCGGAGGATCGACAATTCGTCTAGATATCGTTCGAATGTCAATGACGTCATGGAGCGGAGTGGGAGGTGCAACCCGCTTTCTTCGTCCGACCATGTATTCTTGAACTCGACCATTACGGCCATGGCTTCTGGGGCACCACCGTTTTGTTCTCGGATTTGTTCGAGGTAACGGACGGGGAGTGAACCGTTGACGGCTTGCTCGATTCGTTGAATGTCTGTTTCTTTGACTGAAATCATCGTTTCTTCTCGTAACTCTTTATCCCAAAATGGCATCGTATGACCTTCTTTACTATGTAGTATGTAGACTTTGATTATACGCGAAGTTGATGGAAAATGTTTCAAAAAAAGGACCCTTGCCGTTATGGAAGGGTCCATTGCGTCATTTACGACGCAACTTTTTCGCTTTTTGTTTCATATCGTTATACGTGATCATCGGGCTATCGTCCATCGTCAAGCGTAGATGGTTCGGTTCGCCTTTGTTCGTGATGCCGGAGCAGTACAAGATGTCGGCATATTCATTGAATAGATCCTCGTAAGCTGGCAGGTGGTGCATCAGGCGACCAGGCGATCCCCAGCCACAGAGGACGACGCCATTTTTTGCTTTGACTTCAGCAAGTGTCTTCGCGACGAACGCATAGTTCGTCTCATCGAAGCTCGCTTGAGCGAATGGCAGATCCTCGCTGACGAGCAGGTCCGGCATCAAACTGATGATGTCATATTGTTTGACGGGGTCATTGACATACTTCTTCATCAAATTGTACGCACGTTGTGTCGTCGTTCCAGAGAGAAAGGCGTCCGTCGTCCGTGGTGTGTAGATTAAAGCGGCGACGTGCGTCCCTTCTGCGATGTCGTCAAAGATGTAGCTGCGTAAATAGCGTTTCGTCTTGTCTCGATCAAACGTCGTCTGGACGCGGATCGACGATTCCTCAATCAAGAGTTCGGAAGAATCGGCTGGTGTCATGGGTGGTGCCTCCTTTTAATTGGTCAAACGTGAGCTGATGCGAAGGAAGAACGCGAGTGTCTTCTTCTTGAGGTCGAGGTCGTTCGCATCGATCGCCTCGACGTGTTGCTGGTAACGATCGTATTGGGCGAGCACGTCAGAAACATATTGTTCACTGCGATTGTATTCAAACAGTGCTGTTGCGAGCGTGTCTCGGTCGGATGTCTTCGTGACATCGTGTTGTTTCAGATATTTCGCTGCCGTGTGGGCGCTGTCGACGAGACTCGTCGGGTCAGCTTTCCCGTCGCCGTCCGCGTCCACTCCGAGACCACCATATTTCTCGATGGCTTCCGGATCCGTCACGTCGATGCCGTCATGCTCGATGTCACCGAGCGACGTGCCACCTTCGTATCCCCAACCGACCCATGTTTTCGGCATGAATTGGAATGGACCGATAGCGCCGACGGACGATTGCATCGCTGACGAGTTGGAGAAGATTGTCTCGACGCGATGAATGGAGGCGAGCAGCTTCCAGTCGATGCCGTAACGTGCCGCGGCTTGTTCGTAGATGTCGATGTTCTCGGCAGGTACGCCATGCTGTCCATAATACGTACGATACATTTCATTTTGAACACGTTCCCGATTTTGCCAGTAGATGAAGCTGCTGACGATGAGAGCGAACAGTACGAACAAGATGCTGATTCGAAAAACTTTTCGCATATTGTTCTCTCCTCTGTTTAGGATTCCACTGAATGGTATCATATTTTAGTAGGGTCTAATAGCACTTTCTGTGACGGGAGTGTGGAATCAAAAAAGGAGTCGAAGTCATGTATCTCTTCGTAAATGGGTTTTTACTCGGATTACTCGTCGTCCTTTCGATCATCGCAGCGGTCCGACCGGTCGATTTGACGATCGTCCCACGCAAGGAATTTTATCCCTCGATGGTCCAGTCGAGTGGTATCTTATGTCTGTTGCTCGTCGGCGGAACGCTGATCAGCGGCACACGGTTGCCGGAAATCGGCTTGACGTTTTTTGTCCCAAGTGGTCCGGTCTGGTACGCGACGATCGGACTGATCGTCCTTCTCTGCTTCGTCTTACTTTTGACGGCGACTGTTCCAGCGTTTCGCAAACGATTGTTGCCGCTTTATCAAAGTGAGGCGGAGCGACTGATTCTGCCGCGAACGAAAGAGGAACGGACCGGGTTTCAGATGGTCGCGCTGATGGCAGGAGTGACGGAAGAGTTGATTTATCGCGGGTTTCTCTTCCATACGCTCGGATTATTTTTACCGTTCTCAGAAGTCAGCTTCGTCTGGATCGGTGCCATCCTGTTCGGGATTGCCCATCGTTATCAAGGGTGGTTCGCGATTCTCGTGACAGGACTGATCGGAGCGGGATTCGGCTACTTGTATCTAGCGCTCGAGACGCTATGGCCGCTGATCATCATCCATGTCTTGATCGATCTCGTTGCTGTCTACATTTACAAGGACGATGTTAATTCCTGACATCGTCAAAGAGCGTTGAATTTGGTAGACTGAATGTCAAGCGAAGTCATCGTTTAAAATGGTCAAGTTGACGGTTGCAGAACAGGTCAAATGACAGGTAAAATGAGAAGGTAAACGCTTACACATCAAAAGGAGATGGATGAAACCATGCGAACGATCACTTCCACTGGCGAGCGAAAGAAGACGAGTTGGACATTGAATATCGGCAATCAGCCACATTTGATGATGGATGGTGTGACAGAACAAACGCTTGATGCCGAACAACGTGTCGTCTATAACGAATTTTTAATTCCGACGACGGACACTTTGATTCATCGGTTCAAAGCCCGCTTCCCGAACCATCTCTGCGAGAACGGGTATGATGTGTATGGCGCTGCCGCTTTTGACGAACAGGTCGTCGAACTGATCTCGAATTGGTTCATCGAGCTGGTCACCGTCTTAACAGCGATGCAGCGGACGAAAGGCATTCAGCATGTCCAGATTGAAGGCGGTGTCGCAAAACGGACCGACTTCTTACCGACCGTGCGTCGGACATGCCGGGCACTGGAGTCAACGATTGATATTTATTGAAGCACCAGTCACGTTTTCAGAGGGGGCGTCCGTTAGGATGTCCTCTCTTTTTTTAATCAACGAATCGAGAGAATTCGACGTCGTGAAAACAGCGTGCACTTTTTTGTTCATCTCGAATCGTTTTCCTGGGACAAGCATCGCGCCGCTTCACTTCGTTGCAAGGTCGCTCCTGCTTGTTTTTCCTTAGGAAGCGATTTCGAGTGAACAAAACGTCTCTCTTCTTTCATAAATTAAAAAGCAAAAACGAAGTCGAATACTCGCGGAGTCGGACAGGATTGTCCGGCTCTTTTTCATTTTCTGGATGATGGCAGGAAAAAAACAAGTTGACGCTAGACTGTATGGCATGTACCATACAGTTAACGGATGTACTATTGTCTTAATACAATGGTGATAATCAAGGAGGGTGAATCCGATGCTTGAGGTAAAAGGGTTACAGAAGCGATACGGACGAAAAAAGCACGTCTTACTTGACGTGACGTTCTCCGTCGGTCTAAACGAAGTGACATGTTTGATCGGCTTGAACGGGGAAGGGAAGTCGACGATCCTAAAAGCAATTCTCGGTCTGATTCCGGTGGATGCCGGTACGGTGACGGTCGACGGTAAAACATCGCGCGACAAAATTGCGTTCGTGCCTGATCTTCAGACGATGCCGAGCTACATGACGATCGGACAAGCGCTCGCATATATGGCAGATCATTATCCAGACTGGAATCAAGAGACAGCGGAACGGTTACTGCAGACGTTCCAGCTGTTTACGACGGATAAAATGGCGAACTTATCAAAAGGGAACAAAGCGAAGTTCAATCTCGTCTTAGGATTCGCCCTCGATCGTCCATACATATTACTCGACGAACCGCTCGCGGGAATCGATTTGTTCATGAAGGAACAGATTGCCTGGATTTTCTCAAGTGAGTTCATGGAAGGACGGAGTATCCTGATGACGACTCACGAAATCGCTGAAGTCGAGCAGGTGATCGACCGAGTGTTGTTCTTACGGGACGGAAAGATCGTTGAAGTCAAAGAGACGGATGAGCTGCGCGGCAGTCATCATCAATCGGTCCAGGACCGGATGCGGGAGGTATATCAAGGATGAAACGTTGGTTGTTATTAACGAATGAAGAACTGAAACGAAGTACGAAATTACAGGTGTTGTTGATTTCAGGCTTGATCGTCGCGGAAATCGCGTCTCTGCTCTATCAAATTTACGATTATCAAAGCACGATCGAGAAAACGATGCGGATTGAACAGATATCAGAAATGGACGCAATTGCGCGAGCAGGTGGTGCGTTGACATTCGCACAGGCAACGGATTTTTACGATTCCATCATTGTATTAGCAATGGGGATGATCATCCTGTTTGCATTCTGGATTTGGTACCGCGACTGGATAGGTGAGACGAAGTACATCTACAGATTGCTATTGTTACCGGGATCACGACGGGCGATTTTTGGGTCGAAAATGACGGCACTCTTACTTGTCGTGACTAGTTTGATCGGAATTCAGTGGGGGCTGTTGTTGCTTAGTCGTAATCTCTACTTATGGTTGTTACCAGATGCTCAACAGGTCACAGCCAGCATCAATGAATACTCCATCTATATGAAGTTGTTCTATACGATGTATCCGAGTGATATTTTATTCATCTTACTGATGACATTCATCGTCATCTCGTTCGTCTTCATGACAGTATTACTTGAACGATCGTTCCGAAAGGGAAAAGCGTTCTTGCTCGTCGGATTACATGGGATTGCGTTGATTGGCGGTTATATCATCTTGGGCTTAGCATTGTCAGCTATTTCGAACGATTTGAGTCAACTGCACATGCAATTTTATCTCGGGTACATCGTGCTCTTAACGTTATATGTGTCGTACAAAAATCTGCGGTTAGTCCAGACGCGTCTATCCGTCTAAAGGAGAAATCTCATGAAACGATATCGTCAACTTCTGATCTATGGAGTGATCATTCTCATAACAATCGGAAGCTACATCGGCTACACGCTGTCGATCAAAGGAGCAGACTTTTCGCTCGAGACCGTCAGTGGAAAACCTTCGCAAATCGAAAATTTTAATTTACGTCTTCAGACGAAAGGCATGCGTTCGACGATTTATGATGTCAACGCTAAGGGAGACATCAAAAAACAGTCAAATTCTTACGTCGGACAACTATTCCGTGAAGATAGCACGACGGATTTGCCAGATAAATATTACGAATTCACGACGCATATGGAAACGAATGTAAGTGGAGATGGACAATCAGAGTATGCGATTCAGATCAAACACAATAAACTGCAATTTAAGATGTTTACGTTTAAGACGGAGGAGATGTTCGAGAAAACATTTCAGTATGATACAAAACTTGAGACGGGGATGGACATACAAGCCAGTGTCGTCGATAAACAGGCGATGAAGGTCTACATTCAACTCGATCGAGTCGATCAGCCAAGGGAAACGAAACTGCTTGTGCTCGATTTAACAAGCGACCGGGTTGAAGAGATCGTTCTTCAAAAGCCAGTAGCGCCTAAACACGCTCGTCAATTTTTAGCGATTCATCAAAATGAGGTCGTCTACACGGAACAACCGTCTGACAGCGATGAGGAGAACACTAAACTATCTTATTTCCTCGATGACGGGAAGAGCGTTCGTTCCATCAAGGAGTTGAATCAGCAGCAAATCGGTTATACGCCCTATGCGAACGGTCGTTATCTCATCGGCTTCCGCCTGCCGGAAGGGGAGACGAAACGAATCGAATGGTCGATGTTCGACTTGGAAACGAAACGATTATCCGAGCATAGCGTAAGCAGTCCGCTCGTTTTGAAAAAGATTGATTGGTTGGATTCGAAGGACGAGATGCAACTTTATCTCTCTTCCGAGACAAACGATGGATTCCAAGTGTCCGTGATCGATCTGAAGAATGAGCAACTGATGTATCAAGGAGAAATCAAAGATGCGAATCGTAAAAAAGGAACGCGTATCTATGATTTTGCGGTTCAATGATCCACGAAAAAACGCTTCGTCCCGGAAAAACTTATCCGGGACGAAGCGTTTTTTTCGTTTTGACTAGGAATCGATACGTTCTAGGGCGAAAGCATCAAGACGTGAAGTTTTTCTCTGCTGCTTTACAGGCACGCAATAAGGCGTCCTTGAAGAAACGATCTTCCTGCGAAGCAAGTTGTTGTGTCGCTTCTTCGTCCCCGCGTAGGGAGCGGGCGAGCATCTGGATGACCTTGACCCAGCGCCGGACGTGATCAAGTTGCGGACGACCCATCGCGACGTACACCGTGAACCAATCATTCTGATCGCGACGAATCATCCGTTGGAACAGTGATTTCGCGAGATCGACTTCTTCGGTCGTCGGGAGCTCGTTCGTCTCGAAATAACGACGTAACGCGGCAACAGCAGTTGCGTACGCTGCCTTGACGTCGTCTGACGGCTGATGCTTACCGTAGTCGGATGTCGACAGATGAAGTAAGGCAGGTTTTTTCTCGACACCCGTGATCCAGGCAGAGATCGTCTTATTGCCTTTATAGGCTTGACGGTTCGCGACCGGGAGCTTCGCCGTGACGTTTCCGACTTTCCCGATCAAGGTCACTTTGTTGTTGCGATCCTGGATTTCGGTCACTTTCATCTCGACCGTATCCCCCATTTCATGAGGAATGGCTTTCGGCTGGAGCTTTTCTCCTGCCGAGAGCGGCGAACGCTTGCGGATCATCCGCAAAGCTTCTTGTTCAATCCGGTCGTCAAGCGACCACAGATGTTCCGGTGGGACGTTGCGGAACCGGCGACGTCGGACCTTGATGTATTGGTCAAGCGCGTCAGCAGCTTGCTCCCGCGTCGATTCACCACGTGCGACGGGGCCGATGATGTCTCGGAGCGTAATGGATTCGAGACGTTCCATGATGCCTTCGAACGGGATGAGTTCCATTACGTAGAGACTACAGACGACGAGTTCGCATTCGCGAGGAGTGAGTGGGCGTTTGGCCATAAATTGACTTCCTTTCAGCTGGTTGATGTTTCTAGTATACCAAAAAAAAGCCATCGTCACGTAATCCCGTGACGATGGACTGAAAAAGCTTACAAGACGAATGCCGATTCCGAACTATTTTGCAATTCGGCGGACGCGAGACGTGTGACACCGTTCATGAACGGATCATGGGCGACGAACAAGTCACCGATTGCTTTGATCTCAGCCACGGTCGCATTCTCCTTCGCACCAGCGATCCGTAAGCGATACGGTTTTTTCGTCACCGTATCGAACGTCAGGACGATCGTATGTTCCATCAATGGTCACTCCTTTCATGAAATGTAGAGGATGGGTCATGCCTTCAGTAAAGCGTAGTCACGGCTGATTTCCGTCAGCGCGTAGCGTCCGTCGAGTAAGCTACCGATCGATTGCCCGATCGAAGCGACGACGTCTGCTGGAAGATTCGAACGTAAGCCGTTGTAGCGGCGGCGAGCGACGACGGCATCACCGTTCGCTGTCACCTTGTCCTTACGCTCGAAGACGATGACGAGACTCGTCTTGATCTCTTCTGCTTGTGTCATGTGTATCACCTCCTTCGCCCTTATTGACAGGGGAAGAGACCAGATTGTTCGAAAGGAATGAAAAAAACATGGTCTGGTTACGTTTTTTACGAAGAGTCTCGTTTCTACGGATGCGGACGCTCGGGTATGCGTCCTTAATTTTCGTCTTCGGTGTCGCGGGCATCATGTATGCGCTTGAGCCGGAGACGTTCGGGTCCTACTTCCGCGCCGTCTACTGGACGATGACGACCGTCGTTACGGTCGGATACGGTGACTTCTTCCCGAACTCGGATACCGGTCGGATTCTGACGATCTTCGTGTTCATCTTCGGAATTGGGATCGTCGGGGGATTGATCTCAAAACTGGTCGACGGTGTCCAGTTGATTCGTAATCAAAAGGAAAGAGGGTTGTTACAAGTGAAGGAAACAGGGCATACGGTCGTCTTCGGTTACAGTCGGCGTTCGAAGCACGTCATCGAGTCATTGCTCGAACATACGGATGTCGTCCTCGTCGACGACCTAGAGCGAGAGCCATTCAGTCACCCCCGGTTCCATTACGTCTGTGGTGATCCGGCGCTGACGTCGACGCTCGAGCGAGCACACATCGAAAAGGCGGTCCGTGCGATCGTCCTCGCTGATCATTCGATTCCACCGGTCCATGCGGACGGAAGGACACTGTTGATCGCTTCAAGCATCGAACGGGCGAATCCGAACATTTACACGATCGTCGAGATGATGCTCGAAGAACACCTCGACAGCTTTGAACAGGTCAAGGTCGATGAGGTGTTGTTCGGTGACGAGACGATTGCCCGGATGGCGATCCTCGCGTCCCATCATCCTGGCGTAACGAAAGTCGTGACGAACTTATTGACGAAGGATGGTGAAGGGATGTTCTCGATTCCGACACGACCGGAATGGGCGACATACCGCGATGCGTTTCACGCCTTGCTAGAAGAAGGGGTGACGATTCTATCCGACGGGAAACGGCTTGATTTGAATCGGCGACTTGATGAAACGATTCCGAAAAACGGGACATTGATCGTCCTTTGCTCAGAAGAGACGGCGAATCGAATTGGAGCGATTTAGGGAAGAAAGGATTTAACTAATCTTTTTTCGGGTATAGTAAACAAATTTACTAGACGGAGGAAAAGGATTATGACACAACCACAACCAGAATGGATTCAAGAATTATTCGAGACGGTCGATCAAGGCGAAATTAAAAACGCACCAAAATTACTCTATATGGCATTAACGCTTGAACCAAATTATTTTACAAAAGCAGTTAGCCGTTTTAATCAGCGATTGGAAGTCGAACCATTAACGGACGTTTCGGAATTGCTGACGGTCTATCGTCAATTCTTCCTTTCAGCTAATCCATCGGAAGAATACTGGTCGCTTGCCTGGAACGAACTCATCCAGACCCTACAACATATGATTGATCGTCCAGAAGCACAGCAATTACTTAAAGAACATGTTGATTTACTCGACTGGTGGTCAAGTGAATCGTTGCTGTCGCTCCCGAGTTGGTTGACGATTCTCGACGTTGCAGAACGCATCGACGCCCTCGATCAATTTAGCAGTTATCTTCCAGATATCTTCGAGAGCTACGCGCTCGAGACAGCAAAAGATGAGCCGTTCGCTCGACTTGCCTGGTACGCGCTCGCAAGCAATCAACAAGCGTTGCTTGCCCCGTACAGAGATCGGATTGAAGCCGGTTCGTCGAAGGAAATTCAGTCTCTTCGTCAAGCGGATCTCCTCGATCAAATTGAAACGACACGGGTCGTTATGTTAAAGTCGAAAGATAACGAGCCGATTGAATTAACATTTGATCGAAAATGGACATTATAAATTATCGAAGAAAAAATGACACCTAGAAGCCGCACGAATCCAATCCAAGGGGTGTAGGGATGATTCACGTCAATTTACCGAGTGGTGACTATGTCGTGTTAGTAGAAATAAATCGTGAAGTGCTGCTGTGTCATTCGATTGAAGAAGCGGAACAAGCACAACGCGACCGGTATGAACTGGTCGGACGGATGAGCGAACGCTTGCCGGCAGAAGTGATTGGACCCTCGATTGCGGACTTCGTCCGCTTTTCGACTGGGTTCATCGGCGAAGAAGTAACGTGGCATGAAGAAGAGGAAGCGTTCTTTTGCCAACAGTTCGAGACGTTCGACGGGTCCCCGTTAGGTGAAGATCTGACAGGCATCGATGCAACGCGTTGGCGTGCGGTCCTTGCACGCTATTATGCTTACGTGACGATCGGAAAAATCATTCCTTTTGAAGTCAGCGAAGAACCGGACGGTACGGTTCCGCTTTAGTCCAGACGATTCTTCGGTCGGCGCGTAAACAGAGAAGGGCAGGGTTCCCATGAAAAAGCAACTTGCACTACTCATACTAGCGACAATCGTCGCCATGCCAACGTCTGCCTTTGCGCAGTCTCAATACGTACAATACGACCCAACTTTTACAGAACAACAAAAACAAAACTGGTTGGCGCATCAGGGGCTGAGCGAGATTCGTGCCTTGAAACAAAAAGGATTCTCTCTCGTCGAGCCACTTGCACATCTCGAAGAAGAGGATATCGATGCCGACTTGATTCCGATCACGGACGTCAAGAAAGCGACGGATTCTGCCCAGTTCCAGCAAACGTATCTCGATCAGTCACGGATCCCTACTTACTGGAAGTACAGCCGTGGTAAATCGGATATTCGCGTTGCAATCATTGATGACGCGATCGATACGAAACACCGCGAGTTCAAGGACGTCATTTATAAAACGACGACGATCTCGGGCATCCGTAAACCGGACGATCACGGAACGCACGTCGCTGGGATCGTCGGGGCACGGGAAGACGGGAAAGGGATCATTGGTGTCGCATCCGGTGTTAAATTGATCGGAGCCGACGTATTCGATGGTGACTTTGCTGCGTCGATTGATATCGGTGACGGTATTTTGTATGCGATCGAGCAGGGAGCAGACGTCATCAACCTGTCGCTTGGACAATATGAATTCGATCCCTACATGGAAGAAGCAATCAAAAAAGCAGAAGCGAAGAACATCCTTGTCGTTGGAGCAGCGGGGAATGATGGACGCAATAAAGTGCTCTTCCCAGGTTCGATGAGTCAAGTCGTCGCCGTTGGGGCTGTAGGCACACTCGGTCGAGCGTCGACGTTCTCGAATTACGGCAAAGGACTTAACATCATGGCACCGGGTGAAGGGATTTATTCAACGATCGTTGGGAATAAGTATGGTTACTTAGACGGGACATCGATGGCAACACCGGTCGTCAGCGGGGTATTGGCGCTTGCGAAATCAAAGAATCCATTCGTCACGAATGAAGCGATGCGCAGTAAACTGTATGCTGCTGCGACCAAAAAAACAGGAGATACAAGTTCACATTACGGAGTCGGTCGCTTGAATGCCGGAATGTTAGCGGCGCTTCCAGCGCCAATTTCTAAAGTGTCGCTCCCTTCAACAGTCAAACCGAATCAACTATTCGCGTTTTACTTTGACGAATATTCGAATGCGAAAACGACGACCCGTCTTTATAAAGATGGGAAAGTCATTAAAACGTTCACCCAGTCGAAATTAAAAAATGGGACGCACAAGTTCACGTATCAATTGAAACAAAAAGGGTCCTATAAACTCGTATTCAAGACGAGTGGTGGACGCCATACGCGAACGGTCGAACGACTCCTGACCGTCAAATAAAAAAAGCGCCTCCCACCGAGTGGGAAACGCTGTACGAGACCTGAAGGTTACTTCGGGTCTTTTCCTTTTTTATAGACGGGCGTCGGAGGTGTTAATGCCTCTCCAGTCCACGTGATCATCGCTTCCATTTTGTATCCTGTGTCATCCTCATGGACGAACGACAAGCGACTGGAATCGATCAATTGGTATAAACCATAAGCGACCTGGTCGGCCCAAGAGCGTAACGTCATTGCTTCATCATACAACGGGATTTGCTCAGGGAAACGTTCATTCATAAGCAAGATATCGTGTTGATCGAAATGATAGCTACGTTTTGAGAGTGCATCGGGCGCCTTGACGTTGAACGGCTCGAACGCGTGGATGAGCTCTCCTTGACGATAGAAGGCGAAGATGCCGTTTCGCAGATGAAGTGCCTTGATCTCATCGATCTCGATCAGGAACGTCAACTTGCGAACCGTTCGCCGGTTCGTACCAGAGCGTCGTTTTTTCATACTGCATGCCCCCTTCTGAACTCTTGTACTATACCGTGAAATGAGGCAGGGACGCAACTTTTTCGTTTATAAAACGAGAATTGCCTCTTGCAGGAAAGCGGCATCTACGCTACACTCATAAGCAGTGACTATGTTGGTTCGGACAATCGCGGGGCATTTCGGTGCTTTGAGGAAAGTCCATGCTCGCACAGCCTGCGATGGCTGTAGTGATCGTGCTACACAAAAAGATAAGTGTAGGCAGCGTCAAGCTGACGGCAGAAGGAACGCCTAAGTCTTCGGATAGGGCCGAAACTTCTTGAAGGTGCCACAGTGACGGAGCTTCATGGGAAACCATGAAGGTGGAACGAGGTAAACCCCACGAGCGAGAAACCCAAATTTGGTAGGGGAATTTCCGGAGCGGAACTGAACGCGAAGGAGAGCGTATGCAAATACGGAGATAGATGATTGTCGCCTGCGTGTGAGGGTCAAACCGTTTGAAACACTAAGGAACAGAACATGGCTTACAGGACCACATAGGCTGTTATTTTTAAGTTGAACGAGAGTCCAGGTCCACCCTGGGCTCTTTTTTTATTGCAATGAAACGATTCAGTGGAAGAAACAATAAAGGAGTGAACGCGATATGGCAAAACGCTTAGTCATCGCGACAGCGGCGATGGGAATCGAAGCGCTCGTCGCAAAAGAAGTCCGTGCGTTAGGATACGAATGTACGGTCGAGGACGGAAAGGTCTACATCGATTGTGAGATGGAGGACATTCCCCGTTTGAACATGTGGCTTCGGACAGCGGACCGGATCAAACTCGTCGTTGCTGAGTTCCGCGCGACGACATTCGAAAAATTGTTCGATCAAGTCAAGGCACTGCCGTGGCACGAGTTGATGCCGTGGGATGCGAACTTCATCGTCAACGGTCGTTCGGTCAAGTCGAAGCTGTTCTCGATCCGTGACTGTCAGAAGATCACCGAGAAAGCAATCGTCTCGCACATGCAAGAACAGTACAACAAAGGAACGGAATGGTTGCCAAAAACCGGCGCAAGTTATCCAATTGAAGTTGCTTTGTTAAAAGATATCGCAACATTAACGATCGATACGTCAGGCGACGCATTACACAAACGCGGCTACCGTGAATTCCACTCAGCAGCCCCACTCAAAGAAACGATGGCAGCAGCGATGCTGATGCTGACGAACTGGAAGCCGGATATGCCGCTCTACGACGTCTTCACCGGTTCAGGTACACTGGCGATCGAAGCGGCAATGATCGGGCGTAATATCGCACCAGGCATCAACCGCGAGTTCGTCTCACAGGAATGGAAATGCATTCCGAAGAAGGCGTGGTTCGATGCGATCAACGAAGCGAACGAAAAAGCCGAGTGGGACAAACCATTGAAGATTTACGCTAGCGATGTCGATCCAGAGATGGTCAAACTCGCGAAAACAAACGCAGAACTCGCAGACGTCCGCGATGCGATCAACGTCATGCAACGCGACGCTGCAGACTTCAAACCAAAGGAAGACTTCGGTGTCATCATCGGGAACCCGCCGTATGGGGAGCGTTTGGAGGACGCACGTGAAGTCCATCAGTTGTACCGTAAGATTGGAACGGCGTACAAAGAATTCCCATACTACAGTGTTTACATGATCACGTCGTATGTTGAGTTCGAAAAAGCGTACGGTCGTCCAGCGACGAAGCGCCGGAAGCTCTATAACGGGAACATCGAAGTTCAGTTCTATCAATATTATGGTTTGCGTCGGAAAAGACCGCAGTCTTAAGCGATTTGTGGGAGGTGAGTGGGGGTCAGTTCCCACTTACTTCCCACTTTTTTATTTTTTTCGCCATAATGTCACGAGCTGCTCGGTTGAGCGGTTTTTTTAAATTGCTAGTTTTACTATGAATAAGGCATAAAGTTCCTGAAAAAATAATTTATATGACCTCCCTAATTAGTTCTTTAAAACTATTTCGATAAATAAGTAGGGAAATTAGACTAGTTTATCGAAAGTTATCTTTAGAAAAAATCTAAGAGGATTAACTTCTCTAATAAAGACTTTGAAGTGGAGGGAACATGTTGGATAATTTTTTAATGATATCGTCAACGATTTCAGCTCCAGTCGAGACCGTATGGCGTCTGTGGACAGAACCGCAGCACATGATGCAATGGTATCGATCGTCGAATGGCTGGTACACGACACATGTCGAGAACGAATTAATGGAACAGGGACATTTTAAAAGTCGAATGCAACGCGAAGGAAGTCCGACATATGTCGAATATTTGGGTACGTATCAGGAGGTCTCACCCTTAGAGCATTTGCGCTATCAATTAGAAGATGGACGACTTGTCGAAGTCATGTTCATTCCGTTACGCCATCGAACGAAAGTGATTGAAATTTTTGAAGACGATCAAGTGAATGATCCGGATGCACAACGTGCTTCATGGCAAAGTATTCTGGATCGTTTTACGACTTATGTCGAAGCAGGTAACTATACTCTTGTTGATCAGTTAAATCCATAACACTCTAAAAAAGAGAAATGTATCGTTTTGCATATTAAATCCCTTCTTACATGGACTTTAGTCTAAGAAGGGGTTTTTTGTGAGTAAGGTATAGAGAGTAATGCTGTTTAGTTTGTAAAAAGATAAAAAATAAAAATATAAAAATTTTGACAATTGTTAAATAATGTTATTTAAAGTATAATATAAACATTTTATTTAGAGAGAATGATATGATGGAAAAAAGGAGGTCAAATTATGCTTAGAAAAGTATTGCTCGTGTTTTTAACAATGTGCTCCGCAGTGGCATTATTATTCATCGCATCGAAAAATGCAGTAGGAGATCACATCATTTCGTTAGAGGAGCCGGTAGCCTTTCGTATTTCGTTAATCATGACCATCGTATTGTTCTTACCACCGCTCATTTTATCGTTCTTTAACCATCCACTAATCAATATCATCAATGTAGTCTATCAATCCTTTATTGTTCTAACATTTATCGGATTGATGCCAATTGGCTTCATGATTCCAAATGGGATGACAACCACATTATTTTCGTTCATTGGAACGATTTTAAGTGTTTTCAGCATCTGGAGTATTTATAAATACCGCTCAACACACGCTTGAATAACGCGTCTTATTAAAGTAAATGAATGATACCAAAGTTTTATGAGTGAAGTAGCATGATGCACACATAGTCTTGAAAAGCGTTCAAAACGAACGGTATTACACAACGAATTATCTTTGGAGGAAATGAAAGATGTGGATCATACTGGGTTTACTGGCGATTGGATTTACGGCACTGAATATCATCTTTTATTTGGTCGGTAAGGACTATCGTTTCCTGATGGTGCTCGGACTGAGTTTTACGGCACTGACTATGTGCGCTGAATACCGACTCGTCGCGGAATTCGTGGCGCGGGAGGATTGGGCAGCGTTACAGGACGTCGTACCGGGCATGGAGCGGGCACTGTGGGTATTGACGTTCATCTCGATCGGATTAAATGTATTGCCGCTACTGTTAGACTACCGAAAGAATCGATCTCGTTGAGGAATCCAAGAGGAGCTGAATCCCGATGAGCTATACATTTTCACCGCTGACGCAACGACAGGCGGAACAGATTGCCTACGAGTGGCAATATGACGGGGCGTTTGCATTTTATGATATGCCGAATGACGAAGAAGATTTAGCAGAATTTCTCGATCCAGCAAAGCGGACGGAACATTATTTTGCTGTGTTGGATCGGGAAGAATTGATTGGTTATTATGTATTTGAACCAAACGCAGACGTCGTTGACGTCGGGCTTGGCATGCGACCAGACTTGACGGGCCGAGGAAATGGAGTGGCATTTTTAGAAGCCGGTCTTGCGTTCATCATCGACCGATATGCACCTAAACAAATTGAATTAGCTGTCGCGACATTCAACGAGCGGGCGATTCGCTTGTATACGAAAAGTGGCTTCCTTCCCGTCGAACGGTTCCAACAGGCGACGAATGGTGGAAGCTATGAATTTTTGAAGATGCGTTTACAACCCATCCACTCGACGGAACCTTTTCCAAACTCTATAAGTAGATAACAGAAAAGGAGATGATGTCATGGCACGCTGTACGAATTGTCAGTATAAGTTCAGCACAAAAGAAGTGCTCGCTGTCAGTGTTGCGATACATGGGAAAGGCAAGACGTGTCCGAACTGTGGCGTGAAACAATACATGTCGCGGAAGTCGCAATTTTATCTTTCACTCGGGAATATCAGTCTCTTGTTCGTCCTGTTCTTGCCATTTCTAATCCGGTTGAGCGATCGGGAAGAATCGATGAGGTAAGATGTCGGTTACTTTTATTTTCATGAAACTTTTTCCTGAATCCACCAGTAGATAAGGAAGAAGGAGATGGTCAGATGGTACATTGTACGAATTGCCAATATACGTTCAAAACGAAAGAAGTGCTCGCTGTCGGATTTTCGAAACATGGGAAAGCATGTCCGAACTGCGGCGTGAAGCAATACATTTCAAAAGACTCGCAACATTACTTATCGCTCGGATATATCAGTCTCTTGTTCGTTTTGATCCTACCGTTCGTCATCAAACTGAGCGACAAAGAAGAGACGGTCTGGTAAAGCATTACGCGCATGCCTGAAAACGACAGGGTGCGCGTTTTGTCTTATACTCGGGGCAAAGGAGATGGGAAACATGCAAACCGTATACGATGCAACCGTACAAAACGCAGCGGGCGAGACTGTTTCATTAGGTGACTATGCGGGGCGTGTCCTCGTGATCGTCAACACGGCAAGCAAATGTGGGCTCGTCAAACAACTTGGCGAACTACAGGCATTATACGATAAATATGAGGAGCAAGGAGTCACGGTGCTTGGCTTTCCGTGCGATCAATTCAATCAGCAGGAGTTCGCGAGTCAGGAAGAGACGATGCAGTTCTGTCAGCTGAACTATGGCGTGACGTTTCCGATGTTTCAGAAGATCGACGTCAATGGACCAAATGAACATCCGCTTTATACATTCCTAAAACGCGAACGCTCCGGTCTGCTGTCGTCGAAGATTAAATGGAACTATACGAAGTTTTTAATCGATCGCCAAGGTCGTGTCGTACAGCGGTTCAGTCCGGTCGATTCCGTCCAGTCGGTTGAAAGAACGCTATCTTTGTATCTATAATCCAAGTAATCGTCCGGCGCGAGCCGTTGGGCGGGACGAACGAATACCCTACCTTTGGCGAGGTAGGGCTTTTTTGTGTCATTCAACGCTAAACGAATCAAAGGAATGCTTGACAATCGCATCACTGCGCTTATGTCCGAGGTCGGTCAGAACCGGTGGACGGGGAGACAAGACATGAAAATCCTGTTCAAATGCTCGGAGCCAGTAGTGGACCCAGTCTTTTGTAGGATCGAGATTCATCATTTCACGTGCGAATGTCAGCAGCTTTGAATCGGTCAGCGTCAGAAGTGGAATCGAGTTGATCTCGACATCTTCTTTTAGTTCATAGAGGTCCGGTGAACGAAGCAGAATCGCATCCGCCTCGAAGGTCAATCGGAAGTAATTACAGCTGTAGTCGCCGACGATGACCATCGTCTCCTCCGTATGCCCACGAAAATGAAAGATCAATCGGTTACCGTTTGCGACATCCATCAAGAACTGATTGAGTCCGATGTGATAATCTTCGCGAAATTGTAGTTTCTCAAGCGTGATTTCTTGCATGATTTAGCCTCCAGTCCGAGTTTGTCGTTCTTCTGTCAAAACGGTTTGGCGCGCTGCTAGGCGAGACGAACCAATCAATAAGGCGATTCCGAGTAATAATAACGAGATTCCGAACCAAGCCGTACCACTTAATTCTTCACCAAGGACGAACACACCAAGCAAGGCGGCAGTCAGCGGCTCACCGAGCGAGAGCGTGACGGCAGTCGACGATGGTACGTTCGATAGTCCTTTCGCGAAAAACCAGTAAGCGATTCCGGTCGCAACGACGCCGAGATGGAGGCTGATTCCGGCACCACGTGACGTGAACAACCACGAGAGGTCGAATAAAAACAACAGAGGTGATAACAGTAAGGCGCTCGTCGTGAAAATGACGGCAACGACTGACAGCGGCGAGTACGTCTTGACGAGGTCTCGACTGACGAACGTGTACCCGGCAAACGATAGTCCGGCACCGAGTGCAAGGATGATTCCGCTTGGATCAATCGCAACTGTTCCTTGATTGTTCAAAAGCAACAGACAACCGGTGATCGATAGTCCGGTCGATGCCCACCACAGCAACGCTGGACGTTTCTTTAGGAACAGCCACTCGATACATCCAGAAAAGATCGGCGCGCTACCGATTGCGACGACGGTACCGACGGCGACACCGGTCATCAAAACAGCCGAGAAGAACAGCGGCTGGTAAGCCGCCATGCTGACGGCAGCGAGTAAAATCGTCCGCAACGGCCAGTCGCGTAACGTCAGCTTTCCTTTGAAGAGAACGAGACAGAGTAAGAACAGTCCACCGACAGCCAGACGAACGGCACCAATTGCAATCGGATGTGCATCATTCGGCGCAAAGGCTTGTGAGGTCCCAGTCGTGCCCCAAAAGATCGCAGCGAGTAATATGAGTAACATCGATGATGATTTAGACATGGGTCACCTCTTCGAATGCAATTTTTTAAAATGATATTAGAACGAGAATACCACAGAACGCATAGGATGGAACACACCAAATAATTGAAAAAATGGTATGGTGTATAGGATGAAGTCGTATCATTCATGAATACGAAAATGAAAAGGATGGGACCCATGAAAGAAATGAACCAAATCGAAGCGGTACTTGACGTCTTATCACAAAAAATCAATCACGGGTCGACCTTCATTCAGCGACGATACGACACTGGAGTCGCTCAGTTCAATTTGAATGACCCGGTGACGGAACAGGCGATTCAGTCATTTGAAACACAGTTCAACCTAACGTTACCAAGTGAATATAAGACATTCCTCCGTTTACATGACGGAGCGGAGTTGTTCATGATTCAAGGTCTCGGCATCGAGCTCTATCCGCTTGAAAAAGTCATTGAAATGACAATCCAAGCTAAAGAGGACGACCTGATCCATGAAGACTATGATCACTTCTTGATGATTGGCGAAATGAACGAAGGATATGTCTTGATTCAGACGGAAGATGCGAAGACGGATGAGACACCCTATATGCACTGGATGTTTCATGAGTTGTCGACAGAGGAGACAGACCCGATCGGACAGAACTTCGGCACGTTTCTCGAGTATGCAATCATTGCGCAAGGCGATATGTTCTGGGAGTTCAAGGACTTCTCGATTGCAACAGATGCTTATTATGTAGAGAATCACAATTCTGAAGAGGAAGTGAACAAACCACGACCGATTCGCTTCGTCGACTCGGTTCGCGTTGAAATCGAGTATCCGATGGCGAAGCGGGATGCGTATTTCTCGGTTAAGATTTTCGAAGGGAAACAAGAAAAAGAACGTCTTGGCAGTAGCTACGACTCGGATTCGCGCTTTGATAAAGTGATGCAATCGGTTCGAGAATATCTAATGGCAGAGCGATTCCAGTATTCGTCAATCATGGTCTTTCAAACGGAGCATCGGTTTTGGCAGAACGAGGACGAGACAGGTGATCCGTTGATTCGTAATCATAATCCGCAACGTCAAGGACTGAGCTTCAATGGATATCGTGCCTTCGTCGAGGAGCCACCACGCCCACTCCCAGGGTGGGAATGATTTAGAAATTCTTCACACAGCACGGAGTTTTACAAATGAAAAATGGTTGTTGATCCTCATGATTCTTTGTTTAAGCGGTTGTATGATCCAACCGCAAAGTGGAAGTGAGACGAATGAGACGTCCTTCACAGGGACTACGAAAGAAGGATTCGTCTTTGAATACAAATTGACGAACACAGGAGACCATGCATTTGATGTCGTTGCGCGTTCTGGACATTTGTTGAATGTCGTCGTTCGTTAGAGCAAGTCGAGGAATGTCGTCTTCGATTCAAGAAAACAACAGATTAAAACAAGACAACAAAAGAAACGTGTCAAAGCATCAGAAACCGTCGTTCTCAAACAAACGGTACAAAGCGAGACGATCGAGCCGGGTACATACGATATCGAATATCTCGTTGAGGAGAAAGAACAGTACAGCGACAGTTCTAGTTCAGTAGAGAGTATGGAAGAGAAATTAAAATGATTTACGCCTCTAGTGAACGACTTCTTTAATAAATTTCTTAGAGCCTCATACAAGTTTCAGTACGAATGATGTTATGAGTAACATGAGGCGTACAAAAGTGGTCCATGTAAAGCTGGTTTTTGTCAGTTAGGCATCTAACGGGTGAAAATCAGCTTTTTATTTACTAATGATACTATGCGACGATTGGACGTGAGCGAATGTCTGCGTTACTGGATTTTTCGAATGAGGAAATTAAAGCAAGCAGGAAATCAAGGGACTTAGCCTGAAAAAGAAGGACAAAACCTTATTTTTATATACCGAAATTTAATTTCAAAAGTAAATAAATAATATTGAATTAAAATTTCTTAATTGTATAATAAAGGGAGGGAAGAGAAAGGGTGAAGCAGATGTTAGATCAATTAGCAACGGAACGTCGGAATGAACGGACGATGCAACTCGATGAGATGACAGTCGAGGATGTCTTACGGGTGATGAACGCTGAGGATCAAACGGTCGCGACGGTCATTCGGGAACAAATTCCTGTCATCGCGGAAGTCGTCAAACATGTCATTGCATCATTCAAAAACGGAGGACGCTTGATTTACATCGGTGCTGGTACGAGCGGACGACTCGGTATTCTCGATGCGGCGGAGTGTGTACCGACGTTCGGGGTCTCACCAGACATGGTCGTTGGTTTGATTGCAGGCGGCGAACGCGCGTTAATCAAGGCGGTCGAGGGAGCAGAGGATAGTCGGACTCTTGCCGTCGACGATTTAGAAGGGCTCCAGCTAGGAGCTAGTGATACGGTCATCGGGATCGCAGCAAGCGGTCGGACGCCGTATGTCATCGGCGGGCTTGATTACGCGAAGGAAGTCGGAGCGGTGACGGCAGCGATTTCTTGTAACACGGATGCGATCATCAGTGGGCACGCGCGTTATGCGATCGAAGTCGAAACAGGTCCGGAAGTCTTGACGGGGTCAACAAGACTAAAGGCTGGAACGGCACAAAAGCTCGTCTTGAACATGATTTCGACAGCAGCGATGATCGGTGTCGGTAAGGTCTATCAAAACCTGATGGTCGACGTCCAGTCAACGAACGAAAAACTGGAGATCCGGGCGAAGCGGATGATTTGTGAGGCAACAGGAGTCGATGCCGTAACGGCGGAGTGTATCTTTAGTGAAGCGCACGGGCACGTCAAGACGGCGATCGTCATGATTCTCGCGAATGTTTCGTATACGGAAGCCGTCGAACGATTACAACAAGCAAACGGATTCGTCCGAGACGCACTCTAAGGGGGAAACACGATGAAGAAGGAAGAAGTGCTGGCACACGCGATTCTTGAGCATGTCGGTGGAAAAGATAATCTCCGGCAGCTTGCGCACTGTATGACGCGGGTTCGTTTATCGTTAAAGGATCCGACACAAGCAGATATCGATGCGTTAAAGCGGATTGATGGGGTCATGGGGGTCATCGATGACGAGACGTTACAAATCGTCGTCGGTCCGGGAACGGTCAATCGGGTAGCCGACCACTTAAGTCGCGAGACGGGACTCGCAATCGGGGAAGAGTCCGTTGATCCGAACTTGACGCCAGAAGAACGAACTGCCGTCGAACGGCAAAAAGTAAAAGCAAAACAACAATCTCCGTTCAAACGCTTCTTGCGCCGAATCGGGAACATCTTCATTCCGCTCATTCCGGGTCTTGTTGCTTCCGGTATCATCAACGGTGGTGCGAACTTCGCGAAAAATGCGGGTGTCGATGCAACACAGACATGGATGCAGATTTTACTCTTGATCGGTGGGACGGTCTTTGCATATCTCGCAATCCTTGTCGGTTGGAATACGGCGAAGGAGTTCGGCGGAACACCGGTGCTCGGGGCGATTGCCGGTGGGATTCTATTCAACCCCGTGCTTGCGGACATCACGATTTACGGGGAACCGCTCGTTCCAGGCAGGGGCGGCTTGTTTGGTGTCATCTTCGCTGCGTGGTTGATGACGTATCTTGAGAAACACATTCGTCGCTTCATGTTCGCATCGATCGATATCATCTTTACGCCACTGTTTACGGTGCTGATTGTCGGATTTGCCTCGCTCTATGCGATCATGCCGGTTGCTGGACTCTTGTCAGACGGTATCATGAAAGCAATCAATGCCGTGCTTGAGGTCGGTGGACCACTCGCCGGAGCCGTGCTGGCTGGCTTCTTCCTACCACTCGTCATGGTCGGTCTCCACCATGGATTGACACCAATCCATCTCGAGTTTTTGAACACGATTGGCAACACGCCACTCTTACCGATTCTTGCGATGGCAGGAGCGGGTCAAGTCGGGGCGGCAATGGCGATTTTCGTCAAGACGCGCAATCCGCGCCTGCGTAACATCATTAAAGGTGCGATTCCGGTCGGATTCCTCGGAATCGGTGAACCGTTGTTATACGGTGTTACGTTACCACTCGGTCGCCCGTTCGTAACGGCATGTCTCGGCGCAGCAGTCGGTGGTGCCTTCCAAGCAACGATGAAGACGACGGCGCTTGGTGTCGGTGTATCCGGGTTATCATTGACACCGTTGATCGACAACGGTATGTACTTGACGTACATCGGTGGTCTCGTCATCTCGTACGCGGCAGGATTCCTGTTTACGTACTGGTTCGGTTTCAAAGAAGAGATGGCAGACGGTATTTAAGGTGTGAACCAGCAGTTGAATCCTTCCAAAAAGAAGGAATCAGCTGCTTTTTCTCTAAGTAGAGAAGTGAAGGAGTGAGTCGATGAAAGGATTATCAATCTATTTAAGTGAACCGATCACATACGAGACGAGCGAGTGGCTACAGCGGATGCGTGTTGTTGGCTTTACGTCGCTCTTTACATCGCTGCATATTCCCGAAGACGATTCTTCACTGTACGTCGAACGCTTGCAAGCGCTCGGTCGTTTAGCATGTGAGCTCGGTTTCGAACTCGTGGCGGACATCGCACCAGCGTCGCTCGCGACGCTTGGCAAAACATGGGAGACGGCAGCGACGTTAACGGACTGGGGTGTGACGGGACTCCGTCTTGATTACGGCATCAGTCCGCAGCAAATCGCGACGTTATCGAACCAAATGATGGTTGCGCTGAACGCCAGTACGTTAACAGCAGATGAATTAACCGAGATGAAGGCACAGGGTCTGCGAATCGATCACACGGAAGCGTGGCATAATTTTTATCCGCGACCGGAAACGGGACTCGACCGGACGTGGTTTGACGAAAAGAATACCTGGTTGCAGGCGCAAGGATTGCGCGTCCAAGCGTTCATACCGGGTGATGAGACACTCCGAGGACCGTTGTTTGAGACGTTACCGACACTTGAAGAACACCGGCATGCGTCACCATTCGCCAGTTACATCGACTTACAATCGACCGTTGATCGAATTCTTGTTGGGGATCCACGATTGACGGAGGCGACGATCCGGCAATTCGAAGCAGAGCAAGACGGAATCATCGTACTGCGGGCAGTAGCGAACGGACAGCAGACACAACGAGAGACAGAAACGAATCGGTTTGATCCAGCGCGGGATGTCATTCGGTCCGTCGAGTCGCGGATGAATCCGTCGACGATCGATTTAACACCGCAAGACCCGTCTGTCCGCCCGCTTGGAACGATCACGATCGATAATGAAAAATACGGGCGATACGCGGGCGAGGTTCAAATCACGAAACATAATCTACCTGCTGATGAGCGAGTTAACGTCCTTGGACGCGTGATCGAGGCAGATCAACCATTGATCGCACAGATTGGTCCAGGAAGTAAGTTCCGCATCGAATGGGTGACGCCATGAAGCGGCTCGTTGCGGAACGACTCGCCTATCTGTACCGGGGAGAATTGTTCACAGTAATTACGATTTTACCGCTGAGTTGGTTTGGTAATCGTGTCTTTCCTCGACTGCAGTTATTTGAACTCAGTGCCTTTTGGATGTCACTTTTTTTGTTTGAGCTGTTGTTGATTCAAGGAGCTTGGTATTGGTACAGCAAGTCAAGGCGTCTGAAGAAGGAAGGAACGTCGATCACCCCGAAACCCGTCGTCCGACGATTACGTCACTGTCGTGTCTTCAATCTGGCTTTGATTGTCCTGACAGCATGTGCATTCGGACTCGATTGGATTCGCTTTCAATCCGATTTTCCAGTGTACGGGTTACGAATCACGTTGTTTTTGTATGTCTTTGCGATTCTTGAATACATTAATTATTTCCATATCCAACTGATGTACGATAACCGGTCGGATGTGCAATACTTAATACAGAATAGACGTTTGAAGCGATCAGCTTTATATAAGGATATGCAACGACTTCGTCCAGTCGTCTAAGGGTTCATCGAAAATAGGAGGGATTGTATGCTCGATATGCTCATTCGTGGCTATCGAAAGTTACGGAAGTTAAGAGGGCGATAAAAAGGAGGGTGTTATGAATGAAATGGCTCAATCGACCGACACGGATCAAGGAGGAAACACCATTACGTTTTATCACGGATCCGGATACGGATTTTTGGCGCAATACCCATTATCAGTTTAACCGTCTGACAGGTCATGCGTTGTTACAGGATGCTCCGGACGGGGAATTCAAGTGCCGAATCGAAGTAAAATTAAACCCGAATGCGACATATGACCAAGCGGGGATTTTGCTTTATGTGAACGACGATCACTGGGTGAAAGTGTCGGCTGAATTCATTCCGGATGGTCCGTCACATCTCGGTGCCGTCGTGACGAGCTTCGGGTACTCGGATTGGTCGTGTCGGGACGTCGATAATACGCTGTTTGGCGCACCGCTGGTCTTTGAACTCCATTACCTCAATCAAGACGTCACATTGTATCACGTGACAGGAGAGCACAAAGAGCAACTCCGGATCGCACACTTACATGCCGTGACGGATTTGAAGATTGGACCGTATGCGTGTAGTCCGGATGTAGAAGCGGCAGGGTGTGAAGTGGAAGTACTAGATTTCTCATTAGAGACAATCGTTAAATAAAACGCCATAGCAAATGGACCGATGTCAGGCATCGGTCCATTTTTTGATCGTATCTAGAGACTGATCAAAACTTAGCTGCTTGTTCCGGCATCTGTCCTGTATAGGACGATTGTGGTCTGAAGATCCGGTTATCTTGCGATTGTTCGAGGATGTGTGCCGTCCAGCCAATGATACGGCTAGAGGTAAACGTCGGTGTGAACAGTTCTTTCGGAATGTCGAGTCCTTTTAAGACGGCTGCCGCGAAGAATTCAACATTCGTATACAGTTTTCTACCCGGTTTGTATTCCTCGAGTAAATCGATTGCTGTTTGCTCCATTTGTGTAATCAGGTTGAACCAATCGCTCTCTTGCGCGAGATCTTTTGAGACGACTTTTAAGGCTTCTGAACGCGGATCGCGTGTTTTGTAGACGCGGTGACCAAAGCCCATCAGTTTTTCGCCTTTTTCTAACTTGTTTCGGATCCACGGTTCGATGTTGTCGATTGTTCCGATCTCATCAATCATCTCAATGACTTCTGACGGAGCTCCACCATGAAGCGGTCCTTTCATGGAACCAATCGCGGCACAGACGCCAGAAATCATTTCCGATTCCGTCGAGACGACGACACGGGAAGCGAATGTCGAAGCATTCATACCGTGTTCAATCGTTAGGATCAGATACGCCGTCAGCGCTTTGATCTCAACTTCACTCGGCAATTGTCCTTTAATCATATAGATGTAATTCGCGACGTGATCAAGTTGTGGATTCGGTTCGATGAAGTCAGCACCTTGATTTTTTTGATATTTATAGGCGATGATCGATGGTAAGAGTGCTGTTACGTGCATCGCTTGATCAATTGTCGGTGGCCAAGCGAAAGCGGGTGTACCGAGTGCCGAGATCGCTGTTCGCATCGTACTCATGACATCCATCTCGTTCGGTAATGTATCGAGAATCGTCTTAATATAAGAAGGAAGTTCACGGTAGCTCGTCATCTGCTTTTTGAACGTGACCAATTCCGCTTCAGTCGGGAATTCACCATTCCAGATGAAATACGCGACTTCTTCAAACGAATAAGATAATGCGAGTTCCTTTGCCCAGTGTCCGCGATAAATAAGGTGACCTAACGTTCCATCGACTAAACCGATTTGTGTTTCAGCGGCAATGACGCCTTCGAGTCCTTTTTTGTATTCCATCTTCAACACTCCTTTTCTATTACCTACAGTCAGTATGACGTACGTTACCACTAAATCACCAGTAATTTGAATGCGTTTACAAAATTATTCTGAGGAGTGGTATAAACTAAGGTATGTGGGAGTCATCAGTTTATGCCGAATGTTCCATCTTTTTTCAATAAATCTAATGTTTCTTGAGACACTTGGATTTTCTATAGTTTCTCATACCTTAACGTAACTATATGTGTACATACTATCTTTTATCAAAATGCATATTACAATCCAAGGTATGTTTTAGATGTACTCATAAAAAAAGACTAGGACATCTACACAGTCCCAGTCTTTTTTTATTTAATGTAAAGAGATCATCCTCCTAATTCATTGTGCATGATCTCTTCGTTTAAATAGATAGATCAGTTGTAATCCATCGCTTGGAAATCCACTAAATAAACGAAGTGGTAATAGATTGAAAATGACGAATATAGCGGACATACGTACGAAAGCTTGTAGCATGTAATGCATTGTTTCATTATGCAATAGAAAAAGGATCAGACTCCCGATCACAACACAAATGAAGTTAAACAATACACCACCTAGATAATAAAAAGATTTTTGCGTGCGATTTAACGTACTGATAGGGCCGCCCGGAGTATATAGCCCTTCCCAAATGTACTTTCTAGAAATAAAGAAATGTCCCAGTTGAAAAAATGGTTTTCCTTTTCCTAATGCAATGGATTTAATCGGAATACCATAACATCGTGCAGCGAACGCATGACCATACTCATGAATAATCAAACAAGGAAAATAGAAGAGAAACATGATGAAGTTGTAGAGTAAAACATCCATATTCAGTCACCCTTTCATAAACTCATGTTACAAAATATGGATGACGGTTTCAAGAGGAGAGTATACACGAAAATGAGCAAACAACATCACTGTGTGACGTTTGCTCATTGATTTAAAAAGATATTAGGTACTCGCTATCAGCATCAATAGACGGCAATCGGACCGTATGGACCTTCGATGATCTCAAGATGAGTCTCAAAGATCTCGGATAATAGCGCTTCATCCATGACTTCGGCGACCGTTCCGAAGGCGGCGATTTGTCCTTCCTTCATCGCACAGATGTGATCGGCATATTTCGCGGCAAAATTGATATCGTGTAAGACGGTGATGATCGTCCGTCCGAACGTATCAGCGACGTGTCGCAGGTACTCCATCATCTGGACCGAGCGGGCGATATCGAGGTTATTGAGGGGTTCGTCGAGTAAAATGTATTCCGTTTCCTGACAGAGTACCATCGCGACATATGCCCGTTGCCGCTGTCCGCCCGATAATTCGTCGAGGTAGCGGTTCTCAAGCGACGTCAACTCGAGAAAATCGATGTATTTCGAAATAATCGTCTCATCGTCAGCCGTCAAGCGACCTTTCGAGTAGGGGAAACGTCCGAAGCCGACGAGCTGGCGGACAGTCAATCGGGTCACGAAATGATTTTCCTGTCGCAAAATCGTGATGATCTTCGCCAAGTCTTTCGATTTGCTACCCGTCACATCCATACCAGCGACTTCGATCTGTCCGGCATCGAGATCAAGCAAACGACCGATCATCATCAACGTCGTCGACTTACCGGCACCGTTTGGACCGATCAACGCCGTGAATCCGCCTTTAGGAATCGTTAAGTCGATTGGACCGATTCGGACCTCATCCGTATACGATTTTTTAACTTGTTCAAGTGATATCATAGGGACCTCTTTCTAAGCAACACGATAAGGAAAATCAGTCCGCCGAACAGTTCGATGATGACGGAGACGACGCTTGGCGTGTTGAAAATGTGATACATGAAGAAATAGGCAGTCGTCAAAACGAAGAAACCAATCGCGAATGCCATCGGGAAGACGTATTTATGATCGTACGTCGCAGCGACCTGATAACTGAGTGTTGCCACTAAAAAGCCGAAGAACGTCAACGGTCCAATCAATGCCGTCGACATCGACATCAGGAGTGAAATCAAAATCAAGAAGTAGATGACACTGCCGCGATGATTGACACCGAACGATGTCGCGACCTCTTTTCCGAGTGCAACGACGTTGAGTCGTCCGGACGAAAAGTAGAGCAACAGACCAACGACGAGGACGACCGGAATGACGATCGGGAAGTAAGCTGCGTCGGCATTCGTGACCGAACCGAACAGGCGCGCTTGTAAGATGTCGAACTCGGACGGTGCAAGCATCTTTCGCATGAATGACGATAGCGAGTTGAGACCAGTACCGAGAATGATTCCGACGAGTAACATCAATTGCAAGTTCGCATACTTACCAGACAATAACCAGCCGTATAACAAGAGGCTCATCGCGAGCATGATCGCGACCTGTGTCAAAAAGGCGCTCGTGCCGGTAAAGCCAACGAGTGCTCCCGCACCGAAGAAAAAGATCATCGATGTCTGGATCGTCGAGTAAAGGGCATCAAAACCAAGCAGGGACGGTGTGATGATCCGGTTGCTCGTGATCGAATGAAAGGCGACGGTCGCGAGACTTTGGCAAATTGCTGCAATCGCCATCGTGATGACTGCCGTGATCCGGCGTTCGACGACCGGCCAAAAGGACGGAGAATCAACTGGAACCGGATTATTGTAGAGCAAGAGACCAATCGTGCTGAACACCCCGCCGCTAAGGAACAGGATGAGGAGAATCCAGTAGCGGCGCTCGAGTCGTTTCGACTGAAAGGCAGACGCCCGGCGATTGGTTTCACGTGTAACGTTCGGTTGAATTCGTGTATGTTCCTGTTGTCTAATCGCGGTACTCATCTGACACCTCCAGTCTTCCGTCGACGTAACAGAATGATGATGAAGACGGCTGCCCCGACCGTTCCGAGAATCAACGAGACCGGTAGTTCAAACGGACGGATGATCGTGCGTGAAATCAGATCACTGATTAAAATCGTTGCCATCCCAATCAGACAGACCCACGGCAAATTACTACGGAGATCGTCACCGCGAAACATCGAGACGATGTTCGGAACGATCAAGCCGAGGAAGGGCAGATTGCCAATGACAGTCGCGACGACACCGACGGATAGGGCAATCAGCCCGGTCGCGATCAGCATCAACCGATTGTAGTTGACGCCAAGACTCTTCGCAATGTCTTCGCCAAGCCCAACGAGCGTCAAGCGACTCGCAAGGAAGAAGATACAGACCGTGACTCCGATGATGATCCAGAGATACTCGTAGCGACCGATCTGAACGGATGCGAACGAGCCGACGAACCATCCTTCGATTGCTTGGCTGGCACGGAAAAACAACCCGAGGAACGTCGAAATCGCGGAGATGACGGCTCCGAGCATCAGACCGATGATTGGAACGATCAACGATGACCGTAATCGGACCGAACGGAGAAACCAGAAGAAGACCATCGTTCCGATGAATGCAAAAAGAATAGCACCGCTCATCCGCATCATCAACGACGGTGCCGGAACGAGTAAGTAAACGGCTAACAGTCCGAGTCCCGCCCATTCGATCGTTCCCGTCGTCGTCGGTTCAACGAGGCGGTTTTGCGTGATCAGTTGCATGACGAGTCCAGCCATTGCCATCGCAGCACCCGTCAGCATCAAGGCGAGTGTCCGTGGAACACGTGTGATCCAGAACATATCGAAATCGTTCACGGCACTCCGCAGTTCGTAGACGCCTGTGAAGAGGGACGCCGTCGCGAGCGCTAAGACGAGACATAAGGTTAAGACGAACGGCTTCGTCCAAACGACAGAAAAGGAAGGTCGAGCGGGTGGCTCAACTCTTCCATTCATTTGTTGCTGTGCGTGTGCCATTACTTTTCGAGCGCTTTCGCGATGTCAGTGAAGAATTCCGAGTACGTCTGAATCGATTCATTCAAGTACGTGTCTTTTGGTGCGTAAACGATGTTGTCGTCTTTGATTGCTTTTGTTTTCTGCAGGGCAGGCGCACGGTCGATGACATCTTGCGCCGGTACGGCACCTTCAGCGTTTCCAAGTGGTGCGTCGCGGTCAAGGACGAGTAACCAGTCCGGGTTACTTTGAGCGATCGCTTCGACCGAGACTTCATCACCTTGGTCGTTGCCCGATTTTTGTTTGACTTCGAGGGCTGGTTTCCAGTCGAACAGATCATACATCGGTCCGAAGACACGTCCACTCATCGGAGCTGAGAATCCGATATCGCCGCCTGAGGCGATGACCGACATGACGCTGTCCTGTCCGTTATACGATTTTTTAACGTCTTTGATCGATTGCTCAAGCGTCGTCACGAGCTGGTCCGCTTCTTGTTTTTTATCGAAGATCTGTCCGAGTGTCTCAGTCGTATCTTCAAGTCCTTTGACGAGTAACTCACCTGGCGTACCGGAGTCTTCCGGTAAAGCGATGTCAAGATCGATGACAGCGGCGTTCGGGACGAGTTTTTTGATGTCTTCGTAATGATCAGCGAAACGCTGGCCGACGATGACGACGTCTGGATTGACACCAGCAATCGCTTCGAGGTTCGGTTCGAAGTGCATGCCGACATCGACGATATCCTTGTCTTTTGCGTATGGTGATTCAGCCGGGAGCAGTCCGACTGGTGCTGCTGCGAGTTCGACGTTCCATGCGGCAAGCGTCTCGAACGTTCGGTTGTCGAGTGCGACGACCTTCTTCGGATCGACCGGGACGTTGACCGTTCCGTGTGCGTCCTTGATTTTGACTGTCTTCGGTGCTTCTGCGTCCTTCTTCGTGTCTGCTTCTCCTGCGTTCCCGCATGCCGCCAATAAGACAGCAAGCGAACTCACGACGAGTGGTGTTTTCCATTTCCCCATGATGATTCAGCTCCTCTTGTTCAATTTGATAAACATGGATCACGGATTGAGTAGCAGATGGATTATGTATACCTACGTGATTAATCTGTTCTCAATAAGTGATAATGATTATCATTGTCATGTTCACCGAGAATGATAGCAGACGATTTTGGAAGACGCAACGCTAATTTCCAGCCAAATGGCTGTCTGAATTTTTACCTTCTATAAACTATACGAAAATAAAAAAATGATAATCTTTCTCATTTAGGACTGGAAGTAGGAACATTGGACGCTTTTGACGAAAAGAGGTTTAGGTGACTGAAAAAAGAGAAAGTGGTAATAAATGTAACCTTTTCGTTTTTTAAATCAGAGACGCTACAGAAGATGACTTCGAAATGAGGTGCTGTATGAATCAACCATTTGAAGAATTGAAGATGTATCAAAATTTTGATGAATTGGCTGATGATGTCCTCGATTTCGCGAAAGAGATTCTACCCGAGCAGATGCTGTATTTATCAGCAATCGAAGCAGGACAACAACGGATGCTGAAGATTGCGAACGCTAAGGTGGATATCCCAATGGTCGAAGGCATGCAGATTGAATTGAACCAATCGTTATGTAAACTGATTGATTTCGAGACGAAACAGCCGGTCGTCCTCGAAGATATTCCGAACGCGGAACAACTCGGCGACTGGCGAAAAGGTCTGGAGGAGGCTCACGTCCGTTCCTACTTGGGTATTCCAATCGTCTTAACGAGCGGGGAGACGTTCGGTACGTTATGTGCGATCAATAATCGGGTTAGCTTGTATGACCAAAAGAACATCCAGTTATTGCAACGAATCGTCCGACTCTTCTTGTACTATTTGGAGCTCGAGCGTCATGCTTGGAAAGACGCGTTGACAGGACTGCACAATCGGAGGTACTTAACGAAACAGTTCGAGGAGCATCCCGGGCAGACAGGGGCCGTCTTCTTCCTTGATCTCGATGGCTTTAAGCAGGTCAACGACGTCTATGGACACGAGACGGGGGACATCGTCCTGCAAGAAGTCGCACAACGTTTGCGACAGTTCGTCCGCGAACAGGAGGATGCGATAGCCGTGCGACTAGGCGGCGATGAGTTCATTTTGCATTTCGGACATGCTGATTCGAGGGAGTGCTGGGAACGACTTGCGGAGCAGATCGTCACCGAGTTAAGTGAGTGGAAAACGGACTACCGGGTGTCGACGAGCATCGGGATCGTGATGTATGACGGTGAGTACCGTCCAGAGTTGCAAGCCTTGTTACAACAGGCAGATGCCGCGCTATATGCCGCTAAGTCGTTAGGAAAGAATACGTATCAGTTCTATGAGATGGCGAAGAAATGAACGAATATCAAAAGACCTGACGCTTCTGAATCTCTTCAGAAACGATCAGGTCTTTTTAGTTGCCATGAAGACGATAGACGATCCGAATGATGTCCTTTTTCGGAAGCTCGGGGTACTTGAGACATAACTGTTCGACACATGTCACAGGATCTTCCTCTTCTAACAAGCGGGTGGCTTCTTGGACGATTGGCTCATGTTGTGCGCTGACTTCAGAAGACGAAGCAGTCGAATCGCTCGATTGATGAATCAGGTAAAACAATACCGTATGTACAGATACCAGCACGACTTTTGTCGCAAGCGAGATTGTAATGGACTCCACGTATAGATCCATCCAAAGTAAGACGCTCAAACTGACGGAACCGTTCACGACAGCAAACAGTATGTTCGAGAAACGACGCTTGAACAGTCCGCCAAGCGCACGCATCATCCCGTCGAAGACGACGCTGACGACCAAGCTAGCGAGATAGAAACATACGAGAAATACTAGACAACCAACGAACGAGTCGTAGGACACATCTCCGACGTAGAAAATCAGTCCATCGATCATCAGTAAAGGGAACACTAAGAGCAGACTGAGCAAAATAAGCGAGACGGAGGAAACCAGTCGTGACATCCTATCATCCTTTCCGTGCAATTGATTTCGTTAGACAAGAAATGCAGCATACAAACTAGGATACCGTTTAACACAGTTGATTACAATTATTTACAAACAAGAGGCGTACACAGAATGTTACTCAGTTAAGCGTGGAAATCCTGTCAAAAAGCGCCTATACGTCCAGTTAACATCTGGATTATCCATTGACAATCCTTCCCTTTCCCTCATACAATTGAAAATGATTATCAATACAAGTTGGGAGTTCTGCCTACCATGAACGTTAACCGTAAAAAATTACTGATTTCTACCGTCTCGATCCTGTCTTTGACATCTTTATTGATCGGCTGCTCGAACCCGGGCGAGTCGACAGGAGAGCGAAAAGATAAAGATACATTGACGCTCGCGTGGCCACGCGACGTCGGAACGATGAACCCGCACGTTTATAACCCATCACAACTGTTCGCACAGTCAATGATCTATGAACCACTCGTCCACTACGGAGAAGGTGGAAAGCTCGAGCCATACTTAGCCTCGTCTTGGAAGATTTCTGAAGACGGAAAAACGTATACGTTCACGCTCCGTGACGGCATCAAGTTCTCGGACGGTTCGACATTCGACGCAGCGATCGTCAAAAAGAACTTTGACGCGATCCTCAAACAAAAAGCCTTACATAGCTGGCTTGGCTTCATCACGAAAATCGAGAAGACGGAAGCCGTCGATGCGAAGACGTTTCGCCTGACATTATCTGAAGCCTATTACCCGACGATTCAAGAGCTCGCGGTCGTCCGCCCGGTCCGTTTCCTCGGAGAAGCGGGATTCCCGGAAAACGGCGATACGTCGAAGGGTGTCAAAAAAGAAGTCGGAACAGGTCCATGGATGCTCGACGAATACAAACCGGATCAGTATGCGACGTTTAAGGTCAACAAGAACTACTGGGGTCCGAAACCGAACATCGATTACATCAAGGTCGACATCATCCCGGATGCAGAGACACGTGTCTTAGCACTCGAAAAAGGACAAGTTGATCTGATTTACGGTGAAGGGGCGATCAGCATCGATGCCTTCAATCAGTTGAAGACGGATAAATCCTACAAAACAGAGATGTCCGAACCAGTCGCGACGCGTCTCCTCGTCTTGAATACGAAAAATAAGCGTCTGTCTGACGAACGCGTCCGCCAGGCGCTCCAGCACGGGTTTGATAAAGCCGCTCTCGTCGAAGGGATCACGTCGGGAATAGAAGCACCGGCTGACTACCTGTTGCCACCGAACATGCCGTACACGTCGAACCTGAAAGTGAAGCAACGGGATTATGACGTCAAGGAAGCAAATCGTCTCCTTGATGAAGCAGGTTGGAAACTGCCGAAGGGTGAAACGATCCGCGTCAAGGATGGTCAACCGCTGCAAATCGGGATGATGTATGATGCGGCCGAGCAGGTCCAAAAGGCGATGGCCGAAACGTTGCAGTCGGAATGGTCGAAAATCGGCGTCGAGCTGAAGACGGAAGCTGTCGAACTGCCGGATCAAGTCCAGCGTTTCAAAGACAACCGATTTGACATCAACTTCTACAGTAACTTCGGTGCACCGTATGATCCACATACGTTCGTGAACCTGATTGATACGGATGGCTTCGGCTTCAAAGAAGCGATTTCGGCTTATCCGAATAAAAAACAACTCTTACAAGAAATCAAAGATGTCTTAAAAACGACAGACGAGACGAAACGTCAGAAGATGTACGCTGACATTCTGCCATCACTCCAAGATCAAGGGGCATTGATTCCGATTTCGTACTTGAAGAAGATGGCAATCTATCAGTCGGACGTGACGAACTTCCAGTTCCCGGCGAACCGGGATGAGAGTCCATTTGCTCGGATCGGCATTAAGTAAAGGAGGGATGACATGGGGGTCTTCCTCGTCAAACGCATATTATCCGTCATCCCGATTTTGTTACTGGCGGTCTTGATTCTGACAGTGTTGATTCATTTGTCACCGGTTGATCCGGCACAAGCCTATCTATCCGCTGCTCATATCCAACCGACGGATGAACTACTCGCTGCCAAACGAGCAGAATTCGGACTCGATCAACCGTTCTACAAACAATACTTCGATGCCGTCATCCGCTTGGCGCAGCTCGATTTCGGAACATCGTATCTTTCCGGAAAACCGGTCCTTGAAGATGTCTTGCTCCGCTTACCACCGACGGTCGAGTTGGCATTAACGAGTCTACTGCTCGCACTCGTCATCAGCATCCCGCTCGGGTTCCTTGCCGGGATCAAGAAGAATGGCTTCTTTGACCATCTCAGTCGGGCAATTGCCTTCATCGGGGCTTCGATTCCGTCGTTTTGGCTCGGGTATCTGTTCATCTTCTTCTTTGCCGTAAAGCTGGATTGGTTCCCGGTCGGGGGGACGGGAAGTGTGATGCACTTGATCTTACCGGCATTGACGCTCGCCTTTCCGTTGATTGCCTTGTATACACGATTGCTCCGTGGCAGTGTGATTGAAGCATTGAATGAACCGTACGTCTTGTTTGCCCGTACACGTGGCTTAAAGGAAGGACGAATTCTTGGGAAACACGTTCTCCGGATGGCGATTCCACCGATGATCACGGGTCTTGGGATGAACCTCGGGAAGTTGCTGACGGGAACGATCATCGTCGAGACCGTCTTCTCGTGGCCAGGCTTCGGTCGCTACTTCATCGAAGCGATCTTTGATCGGGATATGCCGGTCATCCAAGGCTACGTCTTTCTCGCGGCCCTCGTCTTCATCGGTAGCAGTTTGCTCGTCGACATCATTCAAGCCGTGCTCGATCCACGCCTAGCGAAAAAAGGAGGGACGGTATGAATACTCCACTTCCAGCAACGATGATCCGGTCGCGGTATACGCCGCTTCTTTATCTCTGTGCCCTCGTCTTAATCGGTATGGCAGGCATTACGTTATTCGCGCCATGGATCGCGCCGCATGATCCGAACCTCGTCGACTTGACGCAAAAGCTCCATGGTCCGTCGTCAGCCTATCCGCTCGGAACCGACCAGCTCGGACGCTGTCTCTTATCGCGCTTGATTTACGGTGCGCGGATTTCACTCGGCTGTGCCGTGTTGATTTTCATCGCCTCGCTCGCAATCGGACTGTTCGTCGGAACACTTGCCGGTTACCGTGGCGGCTGGGTCGACCAACTCTTGATGCGACTGTGTGACGGTGTGATGGCATTTCCGAGTTTGATTCTCGTCCTCGGGCTCGTCGGTATCTTCGGTCCAGGTCTTAAGCAAGTCATCATCGCCTTGATGCTCGTCCAGTGGGTCTACTACGCGCGGATGTTCCGCGGAATGGTCATGACGCTGAAGACGGAAGCGTTCATCGCTGCTGCTCGCGTCAACGGTTCGTCTTCGTGGAAAATCATCCGGACGCACATCCTGCCGAACATCTTACCACCGCTGCTCGTCATCGGAACGCTTGAGATGGGCTGGGCGATCATGGATATCTCGGCGATGTCGTTCCTCGGGCTTGGTGTTCAGTCACCAACTGCCGAGTGGGGAGCGATGATTCACGAAGGAAAATCGTACATCCGGACGAATCCGGAATTGATGATTTATCCGGGACTTGCGATCATGCTCGTCATCATCAGCTTTAACCTAGTAGGAGAACAGTTAGCAGAACGATTCGGTGTATCAAAAACGATGAAATGAGAGGAGGTGCCCGTATCGAACCGATCTTAGCTGTCGACGGTCTGACCGTCCGTACGAAACAACAAGTAACATTGATCGAAGGGGTGACGTTCTCAATTCAAGCTGGACAGATTCTTGGTCTTGTCGGAGAGAGTGGTTGCGGAAAAACGGTGACGAGTCTCGCCTTGATGCGTCTGCTTAATCCACAGACAACAGACGTCACTGGCGATATTCGACTGAACGGAACATCAATTCAATCCTTATCAGAACGCGCAGTGCGAACGATTCGGGGCGGTGAGGTTGCGTTCATCATGCAAAATCCGATGAGTGCCTTCACACCGGTCTACTCGATCGGGCACCAAATGATCGAGACGATTCAGACCCATACACGTTGTTCAAAACGTGAAGCAAAACAACAAGCGATGACGGCACTCGAAGAAGTCAATCTGACGGACGCCGCCCGGTTGCTCAAAGCTTATCCATTCGAACTGAGTGGGGGAATGTTGCAACTGATCATGATCGCCTTAGCCGTTGCCCTGCGCCCAAGCGTCTTGATTGCCGACGAACCGACGACGGCACTCGATGTCTTTAATCAAAAGACGGTTCTTGAATTACTCGAACGGATGCGGGCGACTTACGGAACGGCGATGTTACTCATCTCGCATGATCTCGGTGTGATCGCCGAACTCGCAGACGATGTCCTCGTCATGCAGCAAGGACGGATCGTTGAGCGAGCAGATGTTTTTGAATTGTTTGATCGACCGCAACATCCGTATACTCAGTCACTTCTTGCACAGCATCTAGGAAGGGAGGCGTTCGGATGAGTCTCTTGCAGATCGATCAAGTCTCACACGTCTATAAACGCCGGTTTCAACCTGCAAAGACCGTCTTACACGATGTCTCATTGACGCTTGAAGCGGGACGCTGTCTCGGATTGCTCGGGTCGAGTGGTGCCGGGAAAAGTACGCTCGGACGATTGTTGCTCGGACTCGAACGCCCAACGACCGGAACGATTTGGTTCAATGGTGTCGATCGCCACGCGACAAAACGACCATTTCAAGGTGACGTCCAAGTCGTCTTCCAGGACTCGTTTGCTGCGGTCAATCCGAAGCTGACAGCGGCTGATATCATTGCGGAACCGCTTGATAATTTCATTCGTTTAAAGGGTGAAGCACGGCAACAGCGTCTCGTCACGCTAATTGAACAAGTCGGGCTCAAGGCGACGGATCTGACGAAATATCCGGCGCAGTTCAGTGGCGGGCAACTTCAGCGAATCGCGATTGCGCGAGCGATTGCTGCTGAACCACGTCTGATCGTGTTAGACGAAGCAGTCAGTAGCCTCGACATGGTCAACAAACGATTGATTCTCGCATTGTTAGCTGACTTGAAGCGGCTACACGGGTTAACATATGTCTTCATCACCCATGACATTAAAGCTGCCGAGCAACTTTGCGACAGCTTCGCGATCTTAGAGCAAGGACGCCTCGTCGGGCATTACCCGAGTCTAGTTGCATTTGATGCTGCGACGGATCCTGCCGTCGAACGGATGCGCCAAGCAAAGCTTGCCGTGCATCCAAGGCAACGAACGATTCGCAAGACACAACCAAACAAAGGATAACGGACGGCTGAACGGCTCCGTTATCCTTTTTTGTTGTAGAGGAGGGTCAGTAAGCCGTTTTTCGGAACCGAAGTGCTGACCAGCCGAGTATGAGAAGAATCCAAATGAGACAAGAAATGATTCCGATTAGATGGGACGAAGAAAAAAACGACGTGTGCGATGGGAGCGACAGTAGCGCGCCAGGCGTGAAAAATAATACATCTGGCATTAATGAAGGAAGTGCAACAAGTAGTAAGGAAACGACGAGCGACAGGATACCAATCGGAACAGCACGTCGCAAGAAAGTGCTGATCAGTAGCGTCAGACTGACGACGAACAACGTCCAAAGACTAAAATCGAGAATGATACGTAGCGCAAGCAGCGGCGAAAGGGATCCGAACCAATAGACGGTCAAACAGTAGGACGTAAGGGCACCAATCAGCATCCCGAATAGACTGATCATCCCGTGACTGAACCATTTCGACAGGAGATAGACATTCCGAGAGACAGGACGCGTCAAAATGAAATCCTGCATGCCGGTTTGTCGGTCTGAAGCGAGCAGCCCCATGAAGCTCATGATCAGGACGATCAAGCCAAGCTGATTGAATTGCCCATAGATCGTTGCGCTGAAGACGTCAAGCGATTGTGGAACAGGACGATTCGGATCGACGATGATTCCGTCCGCACTTCCGACATGTGCAAGCAAGACATCCATATACATCAACAGCAATGGTTGCGTCACGCCGAGCGCAATGAAGAATAACGGTAGCCAGACGATCTTCCATTCTTTCCATGCTTCCAACCACTCGGTCCATGTCAGCGTATAAAACGTCCTCATACGTCTGCCACCATGTCGAGGAACCGTTCCTCGAGTCCGATCGGTTGATAGGCAATCGAAGCAATCGACCATCCTAGCTGAATCAGAGTGGTCGCTAACTGTGAGAGGTCAAGCGGCTGCTGTGCGGAGAACTGATAGCAGCATGGGTTGATTCGATCAATCTCGACTCGTGGAAATAGTGTAGCAGAAAACGAAGGGGCAGCTGTAAGTGTCTCGACTTGAATCCGATATTGATCCACGTTGCGTTGATTATCGAGCGGACCCAGCAATTTTCCGTGTTTAATGACGAGGAAGCGATCGCAACACGTCTTTGCGTCTTCTAAGAGGTGCGTTGAGACGATGATCGTCATCCGTTTCTTTAAGCGGAGGATCAATTGATTGATATCATGTCGACCACTCGGATCAAGGGCAGAAGCTGGTTCATCTAGAATCAAAAATGTCGGTTCATGTAAGATGGCTTGGGCGATTCCGAGACGTTGGCGCATGCCGCCGGACAGGCGTTCGATGATTTCTGTTTGTTGATCGTAGAGTCCAACTTCATGTAGAACGTCCGGAATCCGCTTATTTAACGTTGCGCGATCAAGCCCCGACAAGCGTCCGAAAAAACGTAATGATTGTTCGCACGTCATCCAAGGCTTAAAGTCGGTCTGTTGTGATAAGTAGCCGATTGATTGCTGCTGTTGACGGATGGAGCGCGAAGACATCGTGATCGAACCACGGTCACTCTCGATCATGCCGCTCAGACATTTCAGGAGTGTCGTCTTTCCGGCACCATTCGGACCAATCAGTCCAAGACATTCATGTTCGTGAATCGTAAAGGAAATATCGTCTAGGATAAGACGTCGTTGAAGTGAAAGCTGGAGATGAGAAATCTGAATCATGCTGTCATCCTCCTTCCGAGGACGAAGTAGAGAATCGAGCCGATCGGCTGGACGAGGAGAATGATCAATAACCAAGTAGTCGGTGTCGCGATCCGGTCCTTCCGTCTAAACCAATCGATACAGGCGCAGCTGAGTAGAATCAGGTTGATGGAGATGTAAATCAATAATAGGGGCAGGAATCGTTCCCAGTCGATTTGTGATAAGGCAGAGAAATCTGTGTTCATGAAAAACCCTCCTTTTCTATTACCATTATCAATAATGAAAATAGAAAAGTCAATGCCATAGACGAATCATCGTTAGTTCTCAATCAGTTAGAGCTATGATAAACTTCTCTTATCAAAATTTTCCAAATGCGATTTGAATCAAATCGTTTAGATGAAAGGCGAACTATCAAACGAATCATGATGTCGAGGAGGATTATATGCAGATTTATCAATTCAAAAAAGAGGTTGGTAAGAAGATCACGAAATTCGATTCGAACTTCGTGATGTCACGGATCATGCAGACGGAAAAAGTGACGCACATCGGATGCATTCATTTAGAAAAGGATGGCGTGGTCGGTTATCACCAGGCGGTCGTGCCGCAACTTTTGTTAATCGTAGAGGGTGAAGGATGGGTGAGAGGAGAAACGGATTATTACATAAATGTTCAGCGTGGGGAAGCCGTATTTTGGGATCAAGGAGAATGGCACGAAACGAAGACGGATACGGGTTTAACGGCGATTGTAATCGAAAGTGAAGAACTCGATACGTCAGCACTCGTTTCCAAATGACGAAACCAAGTGGGATACATAAAAAAAGCTATCTCAAAAGAAGAATGATTTGTTTTCTCACGCCCTTTCCTCAGGCGAGGCACAAGCCAGTTTTCCTGCTTCATTCAAGCAGGAAAGCGGGTCTTGTTTGTCTCTGACAGCGCAAAAATGCGCTTTTCCTATAGGAGTGGCGTGTAAAGCATCATTCTTTTATCTTTGTAGAGACTAAAGTTTACGTCAGCCTCTATTCTTATTCCATACACCATTTTTCTAATTCTTCGAGGCATAGATGTAACCGAGCAGTGATCATTTCTCGATTCCCCATCTGTTGCGTTGTTTTATGAGTGAGTTGAGGCTGATGTAGAATGTCGTAGTGCTCATACGCTTCTTGCAATATCCATAATGTATATTCATCCAGTAATCGTCGAGTTTGAATGGTGCGTTCGTCTCCAACCACGTTAAAGCAATATCCACTTATGAATCCGTCAGCGATTTCGTTTAGAACATTACTTTTTTCTTGATACGCTTGATTTATGTATCGTGGAGCATTTGAAAAGGCTGGTAACAAAAATTTGTAACAAAAAACGAAGTAAGCCGCATATTTCAAATCAAAGTCCAATCTTGGAAACGGGTCAATGATTGCAATGTGTTCATCACTTAAAATTAAATTTTCTGGTGTTACATCTTGATTCACGAGAGAGATGTTTTGAACCTGAGTTCGTCTATTCTCAATTAAAGCATGAATATGTTTATCGACTTTTTCTTTATCAAAGCAAAGACTAGAGTGAATGAGAGCATTTAAGGCGGTTAAGACGTGTTCATTTTCTTCCTGCCATAATTCATCCCTGTTTTTTGAATCGCTACCTCGTAAAGTTTCCCCTTGCCAGTGCAGTTCCCCGAAACCAACAATAGAGGTTTTCTGGTTGTGTATATTGTGATAAATTCTCCCTAATTTCTTACCGTAAGAATGGGCTTTATTCTGATCGAGTAACAATAAATCCGTTCCACGACCCATGAACGTTTCTACTGTAAATACTGTGTCATCTTCAATGAAATACTGATAAAAGTCAGGACAGACATTTTGATCACTTGTATTGGCGTGTAAATAGTAAGCTTTCGTAGACTCATACTCTGTAGTCAGCTCTTGTTCATTAATCTGTTGCAACTCCCCATAAGCTTCATTCTTTTTTATGCGAATCACAAGGTCTTGATCATCTACTCTCTTTAACTTATATACAGTGTGCCAAGCTCCTTCACCAATCTTTAGAATCTGTTCTGCTTTTACGTTCAACGTATCCAGCACAATTGCATCAAGATTTTCTTTGATCCGTTTCATGGGGTCTATTTTCTCTCCCTCGCAATGTTGTCTCGTTTCATTTTGGTGAAAATACGCTTCTAGAAACTGAGCGTGTTTACGGCAAGATGACGAGTGAGACGGTCCGTTCAGTTGCCTGGTCTTCTGTCTCTAGGTGATGATATTTTTCGAGCAGTGTCCGCATGTCCTGTTGAAAATCATTGAAGGTATCATCTGTCAGGTGCAATTTCGCGATTGAGAACGTCGAGTGGTCCTGACCTTGCGTTTGAACGGTCTGTTCGAAGTACGTCTGGTACTGCTGCAAGACGTACATGAAGTAGAACGAGACGAAGTTCACTTTTTCATCGTACGTCGCACTGTTCCAGTCTGCTTCGCTGATTTGATAGCCGCTTGTGTTCAAGGCATAGATCTTCTCTTCGACTTTTCCAACACGCTGGACGGCGACGACCTTCAACAACTGATCGTCCATCATCGCATTGACTTGCCGGTACAAAGTAGACTGCGGTACATCCGTTAAACGTTGATTCAGTTGCATGATTGATAAGCCGTCTTCGAGATCAATCAATTCGAGCGCAATCTTAAACCGGACATGATTTTTGAATAAGTTAAAGTTCACGTCGTGTCCCACTCCTTCATCCAATCGTTTCTAAAACTATCTTATCATGCTTTTGGAAACATTCTTAAAAATGATAATGAAAAAAGAGGAAATGTGATGCGTCTCTTGAATGATTTATACTAGAACATCATAAAGAAAGGAGTCATCATATGAAAAATACAAGTTATCGCTACGGTACATATGCACTCATTACAAGCTTTTTCTTATTCTTCGTCGTCCAGATGTTCCGAGCGTATATTGAATTATCTCCAGAATTTCTAGGAGAAAACCTTGGTGAGTATTACTTAACATATTTCCCGATGAGTGCATTGATCCTTGGACTCGTACTACTTATCCACGGCTGGTGGAATGAAGATGAGAAAAAACAGCGTGAAAAGCTAGCTTCAAAAAATCAGCAAGAATCGAATGAATCGGTGTGACATCATACCGTTGATAAAAAAAGACCGACAACGTATTTTCGTTGCCGGTCTTTTTTGTTTCATATGCCTTATTTCGTAAAACGTTTAATCGCGAACGGTCCGATTGGTTCAGTCGTCGATCGTTCCATGATCAATTCACTGAGTACTTTTCCGACTAAGCTGCTGAACTTGAATCCGTGACCGGAAAAGCCGGCGGCGATCGCGATGTGCGGATAGTCCGGATGCAAATCGATGATGAAGTCCTCATCTGGCGTCATCGTATAGAGACACGTTTTGCCGTGAGCTAAAGTATCGATTGAGGGCATGAACGTATTCGTGAACTGTCGTAAATCAGTCAGATCACCCGTCTCTTGACCGAATGGACGGCGTGGTTGATTCGGATCAACGGGAATCCCACCGTCGTGGCGTCCGATTTTCAGGCCGGTTTGAGCGATGCTTGGAAAACCGTAATAATAACCGGCGGGTGTATCAAAGGCGAAGGCAGGGAACACCGCGTCGTTAAATACCTCTTCCGCTGCTTCGAACCAGGCGAACGTCTTGCGGACCGGTCGCAGCGGTAAGGAGAGTCCAGTCTGTTCCAGTAACGGACCAGACCAGGCACCAGCTGCGACGATCAACGCGTCAGCCGAATAGGTGTCTGATCCGACGGTCACGTCAACGCCAGTGGCGTGGGCAGTGAGCGTCGTCACTTTCGCATTCGTCCGAATGTCGACGCCGTTCGCGACAGCAAGATCGCGATACGCTTCAATACAATCCTCGCACTTCAATACACCAGACGTCGGTTCAAAACAACCGATATACTCGTCGGGCATTGTTAAGCCGGACCAGCGCGTTCTCATTTCCTCAGCCGTCAGAATCTCAAGCGGTAGATTGTATTGCGCTGCACTCCTGATGATCGTCTGCATCGAACGGGACGAGCGGTGACCAGCGTTTAAGACTCCGGTGTTCAGAAACAGGCTCCGACCGCTGATCTGTTCCAACTCGTACCATAAGCGTTGTGCGGCTAACGCGAGCGGTACGTAGGCTTCACCTTCCCCGTACGCATGGCGAATAATTCGTGTCTCCCCGTGGTGGCTCGCTTGATCGTGCGGCGGATTGTGAGCATCTAATAGTAAGATGTTTTGATCGGTCCGTGAGAGATAGTAGCCGGCTGCCATTCCCATGGATCCGGCACCGACGATGATGACATCATAATGGGTCATGTGACTCGACTCCTTCATAATGTAAGTTCACACCAGTATAGAGTGATAACCAGAAAAGAACAAATGAAAGATTAAATCTCGAAGCGACGGGCTTCTTGTTCTAAGTGTTCTGTCCGCTCGTTCAAATCACCGACGAGCGTATGCAGCGTCGTGATCGTCGCGATCATCTGTTCAGATGCAGCGGCAACTTCCTCGTTACTCGCCGTATGTTCTTCCGCGACAGCGGCAATTTCCGTCAAGGCATTGCGAATGAACCGTTCTGCCTGCAAGACGTCTTCCATCTGTTGGGTCATCTGCTGTGTTGCCGTTGAGACGTGCGTGACTTGATCCGTCAACCGTTCGAACGTCGTATCTGTATCGAGAACGATCTGTTCACCGGCTGCAGTTGCTTCGACCGTCGTCTTGAAGCTATGTTGCATCTGCTGCGCACTGGCTTCAATCGACGTGACGATTGTTGCGATCTCACTGACACTGCTAGCGACATGGCTTGAGAGATTCTTGACCTCGGTCGCGACGACAGCGAATCCTTTTCCTTGTTCACCAGCTCGTGCCGCTTCAATCGCGGCATTAAGCGCGAGTAGATTCGTTTGCTCGGAGATACCGCGGATGATACCGACGAGCGTTTGGATATCCGATGATTGCTGTTTCAGTAGATCAATCTGTTCAGCAGACTGCGTGACGTGCTGATGAATGTGGCGCATCTGTTCGACGGAAGCGGACATTTGATCTCGTCCGACTCGTGTCAGTGTTGCCATCTGCTCCGTCGTTCCTTGAATTTCGACACCAGACTGATTGGTCGTTTCGATCAATGCTGCGAACCGATTCATCTCGTCATTCAACGAAAGCGTGACTTGGGTCTGACTTTCGGTCCCGGTCGCGATTTCCGACATCGTATGAGCGATTTGTTCGGAACCGTCGAGTACTTCCGACGTACTTTGGTCGATCGATTGACTCGTCGTCGAGACGAGAGTGGCCGTCTGTTTGATGTCGACAATCATCGTCCGCAGCATCTCGTTCATATCACGAATCGAGATCGCAAGTGCATAGATTTCGTCTCTCGAAGCAATCGTCAAATCGGTCAACGTCTGTTTTGCCTGATCCAGTCGCCCCTCGGCAATCAAGGCAGCGACTTTCTGTAACGTCTCGAGCGGACGTAATTTTCGACCGAGGACGAAGTAGAGCAAGACGAGTGTGATCGTTAACAGAAGAAGTAAAAGTCCAATGAAAATCGGTGCATTTTGTTTTAATAATTCTGTTGTGAGCGCATCGACTTCCTTCGCAGCGATGTCGACGCCAAGAATGCCGATGATTTGACCAGACGCATCCTTTAACGGAACGTAGACACTCATATACTGTCCATTTACAGGATCATCAATGATGTCCGTCGCGTGTGTTCCACCATTTAATACGTCCTTCATGTCAGTAACTTTTGCGCCACTCGCCGGTTCATTAATCTTTGCGGCATCTTTCTTAGGGAGACCGTCAATCAGCAAACGGACCTTATTTTGGTCGATGTGTGCTGTGTATGCATACAGGAGTCCGTTTTGCTTACGTAATGTATCAAGTTCATTTCGTAACGTTTCATATTGCTCAGACGTGATAGGCGATTGTAGAAATTCGCTGTAAGCCGCCGTGTCGAATGTCTTGCTGATGCGTAGCGCATCCTTTTCGGCGGTCGCTTTTAGCGTTGAGACTGCAGTTTGTTTCGTATTGAAGTATAAGGTCAGACTACTAAAAACAAAAAAGGCAATCAAAATCAAACTGATCATTACTAAAAGACGTGTTCGGATGGAATGGTTCTTGGTTGTGTTTTTCACATGCAACCGTCCTTTCAACTCATATTTTCTATCTGTAATTCATTTATCGGTCGTTAAAATACATATTAAACAGGACCTTTTGACGATTTTTTTATAAAAGGTCGTAAGAAAAACCGTTTTTTCTTAAAAAAGGATTTATTAAGAATGATTCAGGGCAAATAGTAGATAAAAAAATACAAGTTGAGGGAAGAGGGATTGAGATGGAAAGTGAAGTCGATCATCGAATCAAGGCAAGACATGTATATGAAAATGAATTACGAAGACACGCGGTCAGCACAAAAAAAACTACATTTCGATTGATGACATGTCTACGTTGCCAATCGAAGATTCTGTTGAAACAGGGACATCAGGATAGCCATCAATGTGACGCGAACTAAAAAATCCCGCTCTTAGGAGCGAGATTGAACAAAGTGTTAGGTAGGAAAAGCAACGGCTAGAATGACAAAAACAATCATGAGCACTTGTTTTTCGGTCGTTCACGTTAGGATTTCATAGGCAACACATAGCGTAATAATAATTGTTGGATACAGGCAAGTAGCGTTCCGATTGTCAACGGAGCAAGAATCAAACCGATTCCGATGATAATCAGACCAGGCGCGTCGTCAATCTGACCAATATAGAAAAAGACGGGAAAGAGACATGCCGTTAAAATGGCGACGATATAAAAAGACAATTTCATTGATTGAATGGAAGCTGTGATGAGCGGAAAAGCCGGAGGAGCCATCGACATATATCGAAGGATGCGGAGCGCATGGAATAAAATCAAAAGAGTCGGGATGAAGATAAGGTATGCGGTCAATAGAACACTGTAGCCAGGTCGCTCGAGTAACAAGTTTTTCGTGATACCATGCCAGACAAGTGGGATACCAAGACCAGCTAAACCGAACAGACTGAAGATGATACCAAAGACGATAAAGCGTAAAAACCGGACTTGCCAGACGAAATGATTCACGATATCAACTCCTTTCGAGGCAACAAACGTTTCTTTTAGTATACTGCATCCCCCGAGAGGCTAGTAGAAAATTCAAGTGAAGAGGCAACCGCACTTTAAAATAGTGTCATTAAGATGAAATAGATTAAGGAAATGGAGGTCACGTGATGAAACGAGAGCAACATGTCACGCCACATCCTAAAGGTGGCTATCAAGTGAAAGCTGCTGGTGCGACTCGAGCAACAAAGCGATTTGCTACACAGAAAGAAGCGATTGCAGAAGGGCGTCGGATTGCGAAAAAACAGAAGACGGAGCTTGTCATTCATAACAAAGAAGGGCAGATTCGCGAAAAAGATTCCTACGGACACGATCCATTTCCACCACGAGGTTGAGCTATCATATACGACACGTTCTGGTTATGAGAGCGTGTCTTTTTAATGATTTTTATGTCAAAAGTTTTTGACATAATGATGGAAGTTCATTACAGTAAATATGTAAAAAGAATTTGACACGTCGTGGAGGGATGAACGTGAGAAACCACATCAAGGAACGACGTCTAACGGCAAAATTATCGCAACAAGAACTGGCTGACCGTTGTCAGGTTAGTCGGCAGACGATTAATGCGATTGAAAACAACAAGTATGATCCGACTTTACAATTAGCGTTTAATATCGCCAAAGTCTTGCAGACACAAGTCGATCATCTGTTCATTTCAGAACAGGAGGAATGGGATGTCTAAGAAAAAAACGGTTTTATTTTTAGTAACGCTCGTGATACTTGCGAGTCTTACAGTCATCAGTATGATCATCGAAAATAATGTAACGTTCTTCTCGATTGTTCAATTGGCGATTCTATTGATCATGTTCTTCTCGTATTTTACGTGGGCACGATCAGGAGAAGACGAGCGTCCTGTGCCAGAAGATGAGCTCGGCAAAAAGATTACGACGGAAAGCGGCTTCGTTAGCTACAAAATCCTGATTGTCCTGATTTTTGGATTCATCTGTCTCGATTACTTTTTACATGAATCAGCGAATCTGTTATTGATCGTTTTGTTCGCAATCGGACTGACACTGTTGCCGATCATTGAATTTTTATAAGCAAGATCTTATCGATAAAACGGTATAAAAGTCGTTTAGACGGATTTACCCATCTAAACGACTTTTGATATTTCACAGATTATCTTTTTAAGACGACCAATCACTCCGCAAAATCGAGTACATATACAAATCATCGAACTGACCACGCGAGTTTTCATATTGACGAAGCAACCCTTCACGTTGGAATCCGAGCCGTTCAAGCAATCGTTGCGAAGCGGTGTTTGCTGGTAGGACAAGTGCTTCGATCCGGTTGAGCGAAAGTTCTGTAAAGCCATATTCGATGACCGCAAGCGCTGCTTCCTTCGCGATGCCTTGTCCCTGATAGGCAGGGCTCAACTCAAACCCAAGTTCTGCTCGCTGATGGCGTTCCGCTTGATTCAAGAAACCGCAACTGCCGATGATGACATCGTCTTCTTGTAACGCGATCCCGAACCGGATGCCCGTGCCATCGCGATGAATCGAAGCGTACCAGTCAATCTCTTCAAGCGCATCTGCTTCTGATTGAAAGGGGTCGAGCCCCATCTGTTTGACGACGTGTTCGTCTGATAAATAGGCGAGGACACTCGTAGCATCTTCGGGTAACACTTCGCGTAAGACGAGACGGTCCGTTTTAAGCGTTGGGAAAGTATGTAACATTCAAAAAAACTCCTTTGCAAGAAAATGTATAAAGCTGTTGTGCAGTCTTTAAGTCATATGGTAATATTCTCCACAACAAGAGCATATCATTTCGTTGACGAGAAAGAGTAATGATTGTCCCTCTGCCTTACAGAAAACCGGGATTGCTGAGAGCCGGTAGCCAGATCAATCATGAAGATCCTCTCTGAGAAGTCACGCTGAACCATTCAGTAAGCGTGACCGGGTGTCCACCGTTACATGGAATGCACATGATAGTGTGCAACTAAGTGCTGTCGAGAACGAGTATTCTCGACGGAATATGGGTGGTATCGCGGTGAAGTCCGTCCCTGTCAAAGGGGGCGGACTTTTTTGTATTCTCTTAGTTACTGACAAAGGAGCGAACAAGAGATGACGTCACAAAACCAAGCAGAAACCGTACAACAACGCGAGGAGCGTGTCCGAAACAGATGGAAACAAGACCAGGTCTTCGCACGATCGATTGAACAACGCACGGAAGCGGAATTCGTATTCTACGAAGGACCTCCGACTGCGAACGGATTACCCCACGTCGGTCATGCGCTCGGACGAACCGTCAAGGATACCGTCGCCCGCTATAAGACGATGAAAGGGTTTCGGGTCGAGCGAAAAGCAGGCTGGGATACACATGGACTACCGGTCGAACTCGGTGTCGAGAAACAACTCGGCATTTCCGGCAAACAAGCGATCGAAGACTATGGTGTTGAAGCATTCATCGCACGCTGTAAGGAAAGTGTCTTCTCCTATGAAACACAGTGGCGTGCCTTCACGGAAAAACTCGGCTACTGGGTCGACATGGATGACCCTTACGTGACGATGGAGGACGAGTATATCGAAAGCGTCTGGCATATTCTCGGGACGATCCATGACAAAGGATGGTTGACGAAGGGACATCGTGTATCACCGTATTGTCCGAGCTGTCAGACGTCACTCAGTTCCCATGAAGTCGCGCAAGGCTATCAGGACGTGACGGACTTATCGGCGACGGTCAAACTCCCGATCGTCGGCATGGAACAGACATTTCTACTAGCGTGGACGACGACACCGTGGACGTTACCGGCAAACGTCGCGGTGGCGGTTCATCCGGAATTGACGTATGTCACAGTAGCGTTCGAAGGCGAGCGATTCATTGTCGCTAAAGCGTTAGTCGCTGAACTGTTCTCGGAATCCGTCGAGGTCGTATCCGAACAGCTCGGTGCGGAACTCGTCGGTTTGCGTTATGAACCACCGTTTGATTTCGTGACGCCAGAGAATGGTCATACGGTCGTCGGGGCGTCCTTCGTCCAAGCAACGAGCGGAACCGGACTTGTCCATCTTGCTCCAGCATACGGGGAAGAAGATTACCGGGTCGTCCGGGAAAACGGTCTGTCGTTCGTTAACGTCGTCGATGCTGCTGGGTGTTACACGGATGCCGTTCCACCACTCATTGGTCGATTCGTCAAGGAGTCAGACGTCGCGATCATCCAGCTGCTCGCTGAACGGGGACGCTTGTTTGCGAAAAAACGCTATACGCACAGCTATCCGCATTGTTGGCGATGTGACTCACCACTGCTCTATTACGCACAAGACAACTGGTTCATCGAGACGACGCCCGTCAAGGAACAACTCCTTGCGAACAATGCTTCTGTGACGTGGTACCCCGATCACGTCAAGGAAGGGCGGTTCGGAAAGTTCCTCGAGCAACTCGTCGACTGGAACATCAGTCGTAATCGCTACTGGGGTACACCACTGAACGTCTGGGAGTGTGAAGCGTGTGACACGACGTTCGTTCCAAAAAACAAGGCTGACTTGTTGCACCGGACGACGACATCGACGGAATCCGTCGAGTTGCATAAACCATACGTTGATGCGTTATCGGTCTCGTGTCCGACGTGTCAGGGAGTGATGCACCGGACACCAGAAGTCATCGATGTCTGGTTTGATAGCGGAGCGATGCCGTTCGCGCAACAGCATTATCCGTCACGGACGCAGACGCTTAACCGCTATCCAGCCGATGTCGTCATCGAAGGCATCGATCAGACGCGGGGCTGGTTCTACAGCTTGCAAGCGATCTCGACACTCTTCACGGGACAGTCTGCCTATAAGCGTGTCCTCGCACTCGGGCACGTCCTCGCTGAGAACGGGCAGAAGATGTCGAAGAGTCGTGGAAATGCCCTCGATCCGGTGGCGTTAATCGAAGCATATGGTGCTGATAGCTTACGCTGGGCGCTACTCGTCGACAGCAGTCCGTGGAGTGCGAAACGGTTTGCTGAGCGGATCGTCCAAGAAGCAAAATCAAAACTAGTCGATACGCTGGATCATGCCGTCCAGTTTTATCTGACGTATGCCGAACTGGATGGATTTGATGGCTCACGTCCGCAAAAACGGACGCGTCTCGACGAATGGTTGCTCTCGCGTGTCCATCAGACGACGCAAGACGTGACGGATGCGATGGACGATTATCAATTGACTCAAGCAGCACGGAGTCTTGCGCAACTCGTCGATGAGATCAGTAACTGGTACATCCGCCGTTCTCGAGAACGTTTCTGGCAAGCTGATTGGTCGCAAGAGAAACAAGCCGCGTATACGACACTCCACTTCGCACTTTCGACGACGGCACGACTACTCGCTCCGTTCACGCCGTACCTTGCTGATGATGTTTATCAGCGATTAACAGGAATGAGCGTGCATGTAGCGGATTATCCGGTTGCCGATCGATCGATGCTCCGATCTGATCTGGAATACGAAATGGCACAGGTTGTCTCTGTCGTCGAGTTAGGACGACAAGTACGTAATACGCACGCCTTAAAAGTCAAACAACCGCTTGCTAGCCTAAGCGTCCAATCGAGCGAAACCTTTTCGTGGGCGGACTATACGGCAATCATTCAAGAGGAACTGAATGTAAAAGACGTCCAAATCGTTCCGACGACGCAAGCGACGACACGGTTCCGTCTGAAACTGAACTTCCGCGCAGCCGGAGCGAAATTCGCACAGCAAGCGAACGCGATCCACCAATGGCTACAACAATTGTCTGCACAGGAGACTTCCGACTTGCTCGAGACCGGAAAATTGATCTACCGGACCACATCAGGCGATGAAGTCGAAGTGCGTCAAGCGGACGTCATCGTCGAACCTATCGTCCAGACGGGCTTTGCTGCTGCGACGAATGGTGGACTCACCGTGACGCTCGATACGCGAATCACGGAAGCACTGGAGCAGGAACGCTGGATGCGGGAGCTCGTCCGCTATATCCAGTCGGAACGAAAGGCACAAGCGTTATCGCGGGACGCCCGAATCGATCTCGTCTTGTCGGTCGATGCGACGTTCCAACCGATCGTCGAGACGTTTGAGCCTTTGTTATTCAAACATCTTGCCTTATCCTCCGTGCGAACTGAACCGCTACAAGGAACAGTGGATGTTCAGCTAGGCGGACACGATGTCGGTGTCTCGTTCACATCAACGAAAGAATATTGTTAAGGAGAAGAACATGATTGCATTAGAAGCATTAAAAGGTCGACTCGTCGACGGTTTGTTACAGATCCAAAAAGAAGAAGGATATGTTGCCCGAGAACGTTTTATCTTTAACCGAGGAGCGACGGACGAACAGCTCGCGCTGTTACCTGCGTGGACGGCAGACGACTATCAGACGTTCTTACGTCAACATAACGGGGCGAAGCTGTCCAGCACGAAACGTTATCCTACAACGATGGATTCGAACTCTTTTCGATCGAGGATTGCCTGACGTATAGCGAGATGTGGGAATGTCCCGAAAACTTCTTAGCGATCGGTGCAGGACCAGACGGGGAGTGGATCGTCTACGAGATGAATCGCCCGGCAGGAAATCGGATCTGGAGTGGAGAATTTCTTAATTTCGAGGAATGGGAAGAAGACGCAATGCCGTTTGGCTTCGAGCGATGGCTCGACTACTTGATCGTCGCGCAAGGCACGCCATTTTGGGAATGGTTCCGGTAAGAGAGGAAGAGGTTCAGTGGATATTCAATTAAAGGTAGCGTCTCTTACAGACGCTCCGAAGCTTCACACGCTTCAACTCGAGGCGTTTTCAGAGACGCTCGAGCGGTATCAGGATTTTGCAACGAATCCGGCGAACGAATCGATCGATCGTGTCATTCACCGGATCACGCATCCAAGTATTACGTTTCATCAAATCATCGTCGACGATGTCGTCGTCGGCGGGATTTGTGTCGTTGCGAAAGCACCGAGTCGCTACGCGATCAGTCCGATGTTCTTAGATCCAGCCCGTCAAGGTGAAGGGATCGCCCAACGCGCATTACAGCTCGTTGAAGCAGCTTATCCGACTGCAACGATATGGGAACTGCGGACGATTCGCGAAGAGACACGTAACTGTTATTTCTATGAGAAGATGGGCTATCGATTGACCGGTGTCAGTCAACCGCTCAATGAACGGGCGACACTCGTTTCTTATCAAAAATTGGTTTCGGAATGAGCGGGTTTTGTCGGAAGGAAGAACCACCACAGATTCGTCAAAAAAGCGGCAAGAACGGCAAAATTAAACAGATAAAGGCAAAAGAAGAAGACGAACTCGCCGATGTCCTCAAGGTTAGCTAACGGATTATCGACCAGGTATGATTCGTGACTAACGCCTAAGATGAACAAAGGAAAGAAGACATAGAAGTATCGTTTCCAAAAGAATGACGCACGACCTGTTTGAGACATAAGAGCACCTCCTGAAGGAATAGCACGCTTCTTCCAGTCAGAAGAAGCGTGTGTTCGTTTACGATAAAGAGGGTGTACCGACGACTTCGACGTGACGCGTGACCGTATCAAACAGACGTGTCCGCGTATCGTTATGAGACAACAGCAACGGTTCACCGGTCTCGTCATAGATGAAGGCAATCGGAATCGAAAAACCACAGTTGCGGTACGAACCATCGGCATGACTCGTTCCGATCATGAGTGCTCGTTGCGCCTGACTGATGATACGCGCTTCACCGGACCACTCAACGTATTGTTCCTCGCTGAACATGCCGACGCCAATCGGGTTAAAGATGAGATCAAGTCCGGATTCCTCGCGTAGTCCGTCTTTTCCTAAGAAGATTTCACGGCAGAGGACGTATCCATAGCGGAACGACCCGTCGTTTGCTGTTGATGGTGTATAAAGCGGTCCAGCTTCTGGTGTTTTTGCGCGATCAAGAAGAATCGTACCAGTCGCATCAATAATGACGGCGCGATCGAGATTCGTCGTATCTTTGTAACCGAGGACAACGGCTGTCCTGAATTGTTTGGCAAGATGTTGTACGCGATCGAGTTCTGCGATCGTGCAGTATCCTTCCGGATAGACGATCAGATCGACTTCAGGATAAGCGGCAATCTCGCGTTCGAATTGTGCGAGCCCGGTCTCGCGTTTCGGTTGAGCGATTAGTAATTTCATCTAAACATCCTCTCATGTATAAAAATATCTGAAAAATCAGACTTTTATATCGTCATGATTTTACCATTAGTGGTAAAATAAAGCACATCACTTTTTGATAAATTTTACTGCAAATGAAGGAAGGTCATCAGCTTGAACATTTCAAAAACCATTCTTGTGACACGCCATCTACCGGCGATGAAGGCTTTTTACATAAACCAGATCGGATTTCCGCTCGTCTCGGAAACGAATGAGTCGTTTACGATGCAAATCGGTACCGATCAGCTGACATATCAACTGACGGACGATGTTGATACGCAGTACCATATGGCGTTCAACATTCCGGAAAACGTCTTCCAACAAGGTAAAGCGTGGCTCGTAGAGCGGACACCACTCTTGATCGAAGACGGACAGGATGAGATTTATTTTGACTTCACGGATTCGCATTCCTGCTATTTTTATGATTCAGATGAAAATGTCTTGGAACTGATCGCGCGGCATCAAATCAATCCATCTAAAGCGAAATTGACGTTTGATGTATACGACATCCTCGGAATCGGTGAGATGAGTCTGACGGTGAAAGATGTGCTTGAAGTGGGTGAGCAGTTAGCAGAAATCGGCGTTCTCGAGCGACGGGAACGTCCGCTCAATGGCGCGTCACTCAACTTCCTCGGACCGGTCGTGGATGGAACGCATATTTTGCTCGTCCCAGAAGGACGGAGATGGTTGTTCTCACCGAAGACGGCGAAGATCAGTCCGATCGAGATGGAACTCGACGGCAGACATCGGGTCCGGCTTGATGCAGCGGGTATTTGGCATCAAAGTACCGTTTCTTCATAATTCATTATTCTAAAAAGTGAGGGAAGTAAGATGAACAAAGCGGTGAATGCGAGTATCGCGTTCGGATTATTGTTGTTCGTATGTGGTTTCTTTTTTCTGTTTGGCTATTTGACCCGGTCGATGCCGATTCAGCAAGGCGGTGACCCGGTCATCTTACCGGTCGCAGCACTCCTCGTTCTCCTACCATTCGTGATCCGTGAAGGCATGCGCGTTTTGACGTATGTCTCACTGACACGTCGACAGGTCGGAGTACTCATCTTACTTGCAATCAGTGGAATCATACTAAGTAGTTGGATTGAGATGCAGCAGAATGTGGCACTGATCGATTTCCGTTCCATCTTTACGATTCATACGTACGTACTTTTTGTTTCGGGCATCATCTTGTTGTGTCTCCTATTGACGGGACTCAAACGGATGCGCGTCCGAACGAAAGTGATTTAAATGGAAAAGGACTGAATGACATGGGATATATCACAGAATTACGCAAACTCGTCGGCACACGACCACTCGTCATGGCAGGGGCGTGTGTCATCGTCGTCAACGATAAACAAGAAGTCTTATTACAACTTCGGCAAGATAATGGTTGCTGGGGACTCGCTGGTGGAGCGCTTGAGATCGGGGAGACGCTCGTAGAAACAGCAAAACGAGAATTAAGGGAAGAGACCGGTCTTGAAGCGGAGCATCTCAAATTATTGAACGTCTATTCGGGTGATGCGTTTTACTATAAGTATCCGCATGGGGATGAAGTCTATAATGTGATTTCGGCATTTCTGTGTACAGCTTATACGGGTGAAGTGGTTCGGGATCCGTCAGAAGTCGCAGAATTACGCTTTTTCGCTATGGATCAGCTACCAGAAAACCTCAATCCACCGGAACGACCGATCTTGATGGAGTATGTTCAAAAACAACGGACAGCACATCACCTCTCCATTGGAAGCAAAGGATAAAAAACAAAAAATCTTGAATGAACTGTTCATTCAAGATTTTTTGTTGCACTGGGACGCGTTTCAGCATGTAGCATCAAGAGGACACGAAAAGGGGGAAACGCGATGCGATGCTTTGCGATTGATTTAGATGGAACGTTATTGAATAAGGAATACGGGATTTCGGCGGGAAATCAGGTAGCCATCAAGAAACGGCAAGCCCAAGGAGATGTCGTCACCATCGTCACCGGACGAGCTGCCTTTGATGCGCGACGGATTCTAGCGCAACATGGACTGAATTGTCCGGTCATTGGTGCGAACGGGGCAGAGATCGAGGTGGGACAAGATAGACAGTATTTTTTGAACCGTTCCAGCAGTCGAACGATTTGGGAGATCGTACGATCTACAAACGTATTCATACATATTTATCTACAAGACAACATCTTGTTACCGCGCTTTTCGCTTGCTGCTCTTCAAGGCGGAGATCGTGCGTTTCAAGAAGCGATTCAGGCTCAATTAACGCAATACGGTGTTGAGGAAGTTGACGAAATCGCAATCGATCAACTGGACGTCATCAAATTCATGTTCGTCTCACCTGACAGATGGCGACTCGAACACCTCGAGCAACACCTCCTTCAGCTGAAGATCTGTTCCGTGACACGTTCAGGTGCCAATAACTTAGAAGTCATGGCAAACGGCGTGACGAAAGGGACCGCCCTTCAAGACATCGCGAGAGCATACGGGATGACACTCGAGGACATCATTGCGATCGGTGACAATCAAAACGATCTACCGATGTTCGAAGTGGCGGGAACATCGATTGCCATGGGAAACGCTGAAGCGTCTGTCAAAAGCAGAGCGACATACCTCACCAGTGATCATGACGAGGACGGTGTAGCGGAGGCATTAAACGACTTAGAACGATGGGAACAAACGAAGGAGGAACAGCATGGCGAACATCTCGGACATCGCTAAACAAGCGGGCGTCTCGAAATCGACGGTATCCCGTGTCTTAAACGGTCATAAGCATGTATCAAAAGAAAAGCGACGGATCATCTTAGACGTGATGGAGCGACTGGAATATAGTCCAAACGGAAATGCGATCAACCTCTCACGCGGTAAGACGAATACGATTGGTGTCCTCGTGCCGCGTGTCGGTCATCCGTTTTTTCATCAATTAATCGAGGGGATCGGTCAAGTGTGCATGGAACGAAACCATACACTCCTTGTCATCCAGACGGAACACGATCCAGCAAAAGAAGAAGTGAGTATGCAATACCTTCGCGATAAGCGGATTGACGGATTGATCATTGGCGCAATCAATCAGCCGCAGTTACTTAAAACGATGCGGACGCTTGGACCAGTCGTTGCATGCGAAGACCATCAGGGTATCGTGCCGTCGATCTCTTTTAATCATGGAAAAGCAATGACGATGTTGCTACAACATGTTGAAGAACGAGGAGCAAAAACAGTCGGTCTCTGTCTTGGAAATCCAGATAGCGGAGTCGGAAGAGTCAGACGGAAGACGTTCGATCAATATCTCAAGGCGTCTACGCTCCGTCATGAAATTCAATGGTACGCTGATCAGTGCTACTCTTTCGAAGACGGACAAGCACTGGCAGGTCAGCTTCTAACGATAGACTTGCCAGACGCCATCATCGTCGGGAACGACGAAGTCGCAGCGGGTCTCATCCATCAATTTCTCAAGGATGGCATTCGAGTACCAGAGGATATCGCGATTACGGGATTTGATGATGTACCAATTGCCAGAGCGCTTGAAATAACAACGATCCGACAACCGGTTGTAAAGCTTGGAAGACTGGCAGCAGAACAATTGTTGAATGACGCGCTGAATCAGAGTGAAAGCGCTAGTTCTTTACTGGAACCTTCTTTGATGATTCGACAAACGACATAAGAGATTGGGGTTATACAGATGAATAAGGAAAAAACCGGTGCGACCGCTAACGTGATGACGATCTCTGACGAACGAGTCCGTAAGTACTTTCAAGCATCGATTGAAAAACAACGGATCACTCAGGAATTTCGCATACTCGAAGAACTTGAGCGGACGGCCATCCCGACACCAAACGTATACACCGTTGCATTAGAAGATTCGCCGTTCATCGAGATGCAACGGATCGACGGTAGGGAAATGGTAGAGTTGTTTGACCCTTCCCGAATAACGGATTTACTTAATGCTTTCGCAACGTTACATCAAAAAATCCATCAGCAACAATCGCGTGTAGCTCCAGAATGGTACGATGTCACCGAGCACAAAATACTTCATCTATCACTAGAGTTACGCTTGAAGGCGGAACGATTACTCCAAACACTTTACGTTCCGCAACAGCAAGGATTGCTCCACGGGGACTTCCATTTCCAGAACATCCTCGTGACAGCAGATGACACGTTCGTCGTCATTGATTGGCATGATGCGACGATAGGACCACCGATCGCGGATGTCGCGCGGACATTGCTCTTACTGCGGACAGCGGGTGAAATAACTGTACCGGACGAGGTGCGACGATATGTCTGTCGCGAATGCCTCGCCCGCTATCAAGCTGTTTCGGCAATTCAGCTATCGAACCTTGCAGACTGGTTACGACTCATGGCCATTCTTAGGACGCTTGAGCAAATCCCGAGTGCAGAACAAAGGCAGTTAAAGGAATTGATCAGTCATCCAGACCTAGGCGCTTATTTTTTTAATACTTAAAGTATATACAAGTAGGAGGAACACCATTCATGAGAACCATCCTCTCGATCCAAGGCGGCATGGCATCAGAGAAGACGACATTAGCGCGAGCGCTTGAAGACGCTTACCCGGAGTTGCATGTCTATTATGAAAATCCATATCCGATCGTTCAAAAACGAAAAGAGCTCGGATTAGACATCCATACCGAAGACGGATTCGTTGAGAATCAGCGCCTGTTCATTCAAGCGGAAATCGAACGATTTCGCCACTTTCCAGATGGACACATCATATTAGATCGTGGTCCGGAGGATCTTGAATTCTACACGCTTCATTATCCACAGATACATGGGCATGACTGGGATATGGAATCTCGTTTAAAGACGGAACTTGAAGCATTAAGAGAATGTCGATCCGACCAGATTATTTATTTACAGGCATTAAACCATCTCTTACGAGAGCGGCGCGACGCTGATCAAGAAAGAACTCGTCAATCTTTTGAACAGCATCAACCGCTTTGGGCGCTCGAAGAGAAATGGTATGAACAATTTTCGGTATATCCGATTGATACGACAGCAAAAACGTCGGAACAAGTCCGACAAGCAGCGATGCAGTTACTTGCGTTTGGAAAATTCATATAAAAAAATTTGTTCACTAGGTAAAATCATCTTGGCGCTGCTCAAGATGGTTTTTTCGCTTTCCTGAAGCCGGTTGTTGTAAAATGAACTAACGACAGAGTTGATAAAGGGGCGAACCGACATGGGGAAGCGATCCATTCAAGATGCAGCCTTTCTAGGGAAGAAGAAGCAGGTCATGCGCTGTATCGAACGAGGGGATGATCTGAATGAGTGGGATGAAGAAGGATTCGCGGCACTACACTGGGCAATCCAGGAAGGACACATCGCGATCGTCGCATTGTTGCTCGACCACGGAGCAGACATCAATCTACCCAATCAAGATGGAATGACGCCGCTACACATCGCATTGTATGACCGGAAATCTGAGATTGCTTTATTATTAATGAAGCGCGGCGCCTATTTAGATTTAACAGGTGATGGATTTACAGCACTACATCTAATATCAGGTCGGTCTGGCAATAAAAAAATCCTGCGTCAATTGGCTCAGGATATGGAATTATTACACGAACGAACTGAAGAGGGTGAGGGAATGACGCCTCTACACATTGCTGCTCAGGCAGGGAAGGCAAAAAAAGTCACCTTATTGCTTGAAGCGGGAGCGGAAATCGAAGCAGAGGGACCAGAGGGCATCACACCACTGTATGTAGCAGTTGAAAATAATCATCCGAAAGCCGTTAAGGCGTTACTCAAAGCAGGAGCGGATCATGAGACAAGTCCATCAGAGGACGGGGAGACGGTATTGACGCTAGCTAGCGCGAAGGGATACGAACGCATCGTCCGCATATTACTTTCTTATGGAGCAAATCCGCTTCACCGCGACGCTGCAGGGAGTTCCGCACGCGATCTAGCTCTTGCGAACGAGCATCATCAAATTGCGGAGATTTTACGCCAAAAAGAGATCGATGCGTTGTCTGAGGAAAAGAATAAGTGAACGATGGACGATTAAACAGGAAACATCTGAGGATGCTTCCTGTTTTTATTTTTAAAGGATTTTCAAATTGCTTTGTCAAAATAGAGATTAAGAGAACACTTATTCGTCATTGAAAGGAAGGATGTATCGTGAACACAATCGATTGGACAGTATGGAATTTAAACGAAGTGAGAAGAAGAAGCGTCAAAGTCTGGCAGTCGATTCCTGAAGATAAACTGAACTGGAAACCGGATGAGAATGCCATGACGTGTTTCGAAATGATCCGTCATGTGTTAGATAGCGAGTATTATTATTACTTAGCGTTACAGAATCGAGGCAGTTTATCGTCGTATGAGTCCCCGTATGAAGCACGCGACTTCGTATCCGTGCAAGCGGAATTAGACTTTGCGGCGGTCTATCGTGAGGAATTCATGACATATGTCGAGCAACTACCGGAATCAGATTTAGCGACGGTTCAGATCAACCGTTCCGAATCGGGATATGTGCGTTCGCTTGGAGATATGTTGCTACGAATTGCTTATCATGAAGCGGTACATACGGGACAGTTACTCGATTACCTGAGAACAGCAGATATCGAGCGTGTACGAGTATGGGATTGATATGGATGGATACGAAAATAATGTTTCTGATAAAAAATAGAGGAGAACAATGAAATGATTGGAATCAGTATCGCAACCAAATGGGAGTTCGACGCAACACTTGCGTATTTTCGTGTCTCGCCCGAAGAAAGAATTGCCTATCCGTATGGTGAATATTTCACGCGAGAGATGAATGGAAAAACGCTCTTATTTTATAGCACCGGCGTTCGAAAAGTAAACGGTATCGGTGCGAATCAATATATGATCCTCCGCTTTCCATTGACGAAGGTCATCGTTGCTGGAACGTGTGCCGGGATTGATCCGAGGTACGACGTACTTGATATCATCGTTCCAGATCGTGCTGTTCAATATGATTGCACGGTTAAAGAGATTGAACCACTGATCAAACCCTCGTTCGTCGTCAATCTCGATGTATCGAAGTATGGTAACGACTTTCATCTCGGAACGATTGGAACGGCAGATCGGGCTGTCGTCATGTGGCGCGACTATATCGAACTGCGGGATAACGGATTGACGATTGCCGATACGGAAGCGGGGGCAATCGCGTACATCTGTCAGAAAAACGGAATCGAATGTATCATCATCAAAGGGATCTCCGATTTTCCGACCGAAGAGAAGGAAGAAAATGCTGTTGAGGCAAACGTTGAACAGATGCGGATTTACATCGCGAATACGCCGAAAGTCATGACAAAAATTTTTTCCGATTATATGGCACGATTCATCTAAAAAAACGCAGATTATCTGTTCGATGACGAACGAATAATCTGCGTTTTCACATGTAATGCTTTCGTTTGTACAGCTTATGTTTGATCCACGTCCAAATACGAGTTGCTAAATAGAGATCAGCAATTGCACCGATCGCCATTGTGATCAACATGAGGATGCCACTCATATCAAAAGTAAGTAAGGGTTCGAAATGCGTAAAGATGACAACTAACACAAGTGGAATCGTGGTACCGATTCAGATGGAAGTGCCTTCCACATCCGAATGATCCCTTCTTACAATGATTTGTTTAAGTATATTAAATAATAAGTAGGGAAAATGGAGATATAGAATAGAAAATGGAATGGATTGATGGAATTCGGAACAAAACGACGTTCATAAATCCGGACGTACGGTTAATCGACTATTTTTTTGCGCCACCTAATCCAATAAAGGTAATAAACAAACCAACTGTGAGAGCGATAGCAAGTACGATGTTTTGATATAGACCAGCTGGAAAAAAATCAACGATGAAGAGTAGTAAAAATAGTGATGCAACAATCAATCGCGCATCTCGTACGGAAGAATCTAACGTGCGCCATTTGATGAAAAGTAAGATGTACGCTAAAGGTGCAAATAAGTAAGAAATAATAAAGAAGGGGATTCTTCTTAGATAATAAGGTGATTTTTCTTCCTTATCTTCCATTTTTATCACTCCAAAAACGTATTTTTTTGACTTAACTATAGAATAGATCAATTAAAAGTCATGCAACGGAACGCTGCAGACTACTTACATCGGTTTCTAACGTAATCTTTCATCTGGGCACTTCTTTTCCGTATTTTCTAATCTTCTTGTGACAGTATAGTTCGATGACATCGTATTTTTGAAAAAGGGTCGATGATTCTCTTCTTTGAGGAGAGTCATCGACTCTTTTTGATATAAACAAGTAAAAATTGGGCTAGTCTGATGAAAGTTACTTGATTCCAATGTTCTCAAGGTATTTTTTTTCAGAGTCATCGATTTTACGGCTGATTTGTTTCGTGTATCTCTTCCGCGCGTAAGTTGATCCGTCTTTCTGATAAATGGCTCTTTCTCCTCTAGCTGATTGGTCGTAATAGATTTCAATGAGACCTTGATCCTCATAAACGATGGCGCCCGTTTCACCGGTGTTTCGCTTTAGTTGTCGATCAACCTGTTGCTTCTTCAAGTACTGATTTTCAGATTTGAAGACTTGATTGATAGCTACATCATATTTCTGTTTTGCTTTCTCGCTCGTCGTATTACCGTCTTGATCGTAATCACTACATCCTGCTAGGAAGACGATCGAAAAAAGGAGGAAAGCTGAACGTTTCATTTTCAAGTGCGAACACCTCCGAAGTACACGTTTTTATACTACCGATAGTGTACATCAAGGAAATACTTCATACGTAGCGTACTTGAGAAATAGGGAAGTGCCTTAGGACAGGTACATTATATTTCAACACCTAAGCGCCGCTTTTTAAAACGATATACTATGTAAATCTTCGATGAGAATCTCATCCTTGAATCTCGAATAATGACTGATCACTGTGTCCATTCGATTCCACCCATAAAGAAAGAATAAGTACCGTATAGAGCGTAATAACGCTGACATAAAAGATCTTAAATTTTGAATTGTAATCAAAATAGAATATATCAACTGTATTTGATTTAAATTAATAGCGATTACGCTGATAAGAATTAATTAGAAAGAAGAGGAGTTTAATGATAAATAAAAATTCCCATAAATGGTTATGACTTTTATAATGAAGTAGAGAAATTGATTTTTTAAGAAAACAGCTATTTAGGAGAAATTATAAATTTCATTGACTTATTACCTAAAGGATTGTGTGACAATATGCAACTCATCAAACCAATGAACGGTCAGAATCATTTTTGGCTGTTTGAAAAGGATGGACGGACACTCTACACGTTTCACGGCATCATGGGAGAGAGATTGACAGAACCAATGAGCGAGCAAAAGTTCTCGCGCTTTTTTAATCTGGATGCCTACATTCGAGAACTCGTAGCTGAGAAAGAAAAAGACGGATACTCCGTCGTTCAAGAAGCGGATTACTACGAAGTTGTCGTCGAGATCTTTTGTCAGGATACAGAGTATGATGTCATCTTTGAGCATCGTTTGAGCATTGAAGAAGACCTCAATGAATTTCTTTTTGAAATCGGCAATGGGTATTTTTTTGAAGATGAGTATGGTCCAGAAGCGATTGAATTCGTCCTTCATATCTTGGAGCCGTCTTATATCGTTGAACCCGTCATTGATTATTTTAAAAAGCAGTATGGCGTGACGCGGCTTCGGATGGGACAGGCAAAAGTTCATTATGGCAGACGATTGACCGGACTTTATCCCGCAGGAAAGAACTTTAACCGAAAAAATTAAAGACAAAAATGTATAAGAAGGAGTCACATAGATGACATATCAAATCGGTTTACCAGGCGTTACTGAAGAGAGATTACAAGAGGTAGAAGCAGAACTTGGCTTTAAGCTTCCGAAAGAACTACGAAATAGGTACAAGCACGAAAATAAATTCAGCATCGGCGAATGGGAGTTTCATCCGATCAAGGACGAGCAGTATATCAAGCGGACATGGGACGACCTTGTTCGTGTTAATACGACGGATGCGGAGGACTACCCATCCGGTTTCTTACGAATCGCACGTGACGGAACAGGTGACGAATTCGGATATCAGCTTCCGGACACAGAGACAATTGTCTTATGGGATCATGAGGAACAAGAGCTGTTTCCGATAGCACCGACACTTAAAATGTTTATAAATAAGGAACAGAGTGCGGAACAAGCAGAACTTTTCTTAGAGACGGTTCTTGAAACGGGAGCTGACTATGGTCTATCAAAATTTGAACAGTCGGGCTGGACCAATTGTCCGTCGAATCAAGAGGAATCGGATGTATTGTTATTCTTTTCGTCGAAATCAGCGGCGAAAGCGCTACAGACGAAGGAATGGGCGGACTATCACTTGATTCGCTTGGATTTAGATCTATTCATGGATGGCTGGTTACCGAACATGATTGACGACGGTCTGTATTGTGGCTTGGATTGGGGACCGGAGCTCGTCGGACTTGAGCTGGATCCAGAAGATGTCCTAGCAGATCTGGATGGTTCACATGATTCGGACGCTTCGTAAACAAGTCGATGGAATGACGTCCGTCTGGCTCATCTATCGCGATGGACGAAAATTGTATACGTATCACGGTGTTATGAACGAGATTCATCAGGACGATATGAAACAAGCGATGGAAGAGCGCTACTTGTTCCGATATCAAGCGAAACGTCGGATGGATACGTGGATTTCGGAAAAACAGGCAGAAGGATACATATTCGAGGACGTATTCAGACTGACACCGAACCGCAAGAAAAGACAGACGTTCAAGCGTCGAATGATAGGACTCGCGTCTCTGCTGATTAGTGTCGGTTTGTTTCTGGTAGTGATGCCTTTTCTCGTCTCTCCAATTATCATCGCAGTGCTTGCGTTACTTCAAATGGGAATGGTCTTTTTCAGTAAAGACTATTTACCGGGCTGGCTACGCACGGTTTGTTTCATCAGTTGCTGTGTCATGAACGTTGAATACCAAGAGGGACTATATGCTGGTCTCGCGATTGGAACGGGTACACTCCTGTTGTTTTATGTCCAAAACAGATACAATCAAACGGATTTTCTAGCGGAACAGCCGAACCATGCTTCTATTTAAAACCTCTACAGAAGACCAATTCAATTGATAAGGATGATAATTAAATGATTGTCACGCTCAGTAAACAAGTGGATGGCATCATCTATTTCTGGGTCATGTACCGGGATGGTCGAACAATCCAGATGTATCACGGTGTCACCGAACAATGGAAACTCGATCAGGATGTCAGTGATTCAATTGAAGAACGATATACATTTCGGCGTCAAGCTAAACGACGACTGAAGGAATTGATTGCTAAGAAACAGGCTGAAGGATACAGGCAGGATGATATTTACGGGATGCAACCCGGACGGAAAGAGCGTGAGAAATTTCGCCGCCGGACGTCGTGGCTCGCTTATCTTCTTCTGGGTCTCGGTCTGTTCCAGTTCGTGACACCGTTCACTATATTACCGTTTGTTGTATTAGGTATCGGTATCACTCTGATGTTCTTAGCGTTTATTAGTAAAAATCAGTTTCCGATGTGGCTACGTGTCATCTGTTTCGTCGATTATTTCTTAATGCATGTCAGTTTTCGGCAAGAGCAGTATATCCCGCATCTATTTCCGGTTCTGTCGATTGGAACGGGTTTACTCCTCTGGTTTCATCTTCGAAAAACGAGACAACAAATGAAAGTGGAGCAATGACATTTTATAAGGAGATGAAAGATGTCGCTTCTAGATAAGTTTCTACAAGAACCTGCCGTTTCTGAGGTACCACGTTTACATAGTGCTCTTCTTGCGAAAGAACGAGGCTTGCGCAAAGCGTGGTTGTTACATATGGAGGGGTTCATTGAAGAAGCGGATACATGGTACTTCGAACGACAGCGGACGTTTGTGAGTTGGTTATTGACTACCTGTGAAGGAGAGGCAGACGCTTCGGTCATCTTGATTCATCCACTAAAAGAACGCTTCCTAAAACCAATCTTGAATCAATGGATGAAAGAGTTGCCGGATGACGTCCGATCGTATCGCTGGTATGGTCTTTTCTTTGATGAAGATGACCGTTTCATCTACTTACAAGAGGCGATTACACGTGGAGGAAGACGGGAGCAGTTAGCGATCGAGACGATGATTGATCATCACTTGTATGGACTTTGGTATTCTTTCCACCATCTCGATGATGATTTGTATTTAGGAGAAATAGAAGAGGACGCAGCAACCTTATCAGTTGCTTGGTTACTAATCGAGCAACTCGAAGATGCGGTTTTGAAATCGGAATGTATTAACGAATGGCAGAAGATGAATCAAACCTTAACGGATTGGACTCGTTTCCGGCAAGAGCAAACCACCGGATTCATGGAGTGGCGCATGCAACAAGAATCAAGGGTTGAGTTTGATTAATCCAATGGCATTACCAAGTTAGAGATGTCCTCTCCGTTATATTTAAGAAAGAGGTATTTAACATGAAAAAACTAGGCACGTTTACAAGTCACAAAGGGAATCTGATTGTCTCGGATCCGGCTTTCCTTGAGTCGGATGTAGAATACAACGTGACAATTCCAGTTGAACAAGGTTCGATTTGGACGGTCTTCTATGACGAAGATGAGTTCGAATCAATCAATTTGCTTTACCTAACAATGAATGAAGAAACGAAGATGGCTCCATCCGATTTCGAGCCGTTATCCGATCTAGTCGTCGTCGATTCAGCGCAGCTCGTCGTCATGAACACAGCGGATTACGGGAGACGGGAAGCCATCGACTGGGAGATTCGAAATACGTTGGAGTTCGACGACGAGATCGACCCGTTCTATATCGCGATCTCAGACGAAATGATGGAAGACGAGATCTTTCTGTTTCCGTTCGGTGTCGCCGTTCAATTAATGGGGGATGGACACTATGAAGTCCTCATCCGGCGGGAAGACGATAACGTGACAGGGATTGCGATCGTCCTCTGAGAACATGAGGCTTTTGAAGAACACGATGACGAGGAAGACGTGTCACTAGAAGACGTTGAAGTTCCAAGACTGAATCATCAGAACACAGCTTTACCAGACGATGTCTTTCTTACGAATATCCTTCAGGCGATGCGACTCTTTTATGTGAACGATCAAAAATTCTTGAAATACAGCATTCCAATCGAAGGTGAGAAGGTGGAGCACAAGCTGTATTTGTATGATTATTCATCCTCCATCCAAAACTATCAAGTGTCCGTTGAGAGTCCTTGTCCGGAAACCCGTATTCAAGCATTCGAGACCGATCATTTCGCGATTCCGGAGTGGTATAAAAATATTTTGCGAGTCTGTAACGGTGTGCGTTTTACCGAAGAGTTGAACTTATACGGTATACCGCTGACGAGCTGGAATGGGTTATCGCATGAGATCCAATACAATCTCTCGGTTAGTCTTGATGAATACGCGTTAACCGAGTTCGATGCAATCCGCGACAAATACTTCTTTTTTGGTTCGTCGTTTAGACAGGACGAATACTATGCAGTATTAAAAGAGCGTCCAGACGAAGCTGTCTATTGTTTCGACTATAGAACGTTAAAACTCAAACCGAAGGCAACGACTTTCCAAGATATCGTCCGTGATGCGTGGCGCGCGTGTAATTTGAAAGCACTCCATAAAAGAATGTAAGGATGATCTCATGAAAATAATCTATTCCCGTGAAGACTTACTCGCACTCGAAGATCCCTTTGAATATGAGGTGGGATTGCCAATCCGCATCAGAGAACTGCCGGCTTCCGTCATCGAAGAGGAGGTGCCGGATAGCCGCGAACAATTGGATCGCTTTTTGAAAGAGGGTTATACCTTGGTCATTCAAAAACCGCGAATTCCAAACCCTCTCGTATTCGCAGGGTTATCCGTGATAGCGGAGAACACGGTCATGAAATTATATGTCTATGAGGCGAATCATTGTGAGGATGCGTTATGGGATGTTCTATCCGAGAATGAATACAATCAGCACTGGGCATCCTTTTTACTGAAAAAAATCGAAGGTGTCAGATTCGAATTGCCTTATACGTATGAAGCTCAAAGTTCGCTGAAACTGTCTAATCTCAAAACAAATGAACTCGTACATCTACGATTTGAAACCAATCAAAGCGTGACGTGTCAGTGGGAATGAAAAAGGAGATGCTCCATGAAAACGTATCTTGAAGAACATAGCGATGCGACACGCATCTTTCCATGGCTTGCGGATGCGAATTCATCGATTCGTTGTTTATGTGTAGTCGGTGAGATGCTTTTGTTTCAAGAAGAGATCGTCCAATTCAAACAAATCAGTAGTGAGATGTTCCGGGATGAGCTAGCGAAAAAGCATGCGCTGAGCACATATCGCTTTTATGTAGTAGTGTGTGTTAGAAATCAGTTTCAGTCCAAAAGAATCTTTGATTACTACAAGCTGTGGCGTCTAATCGAACGAGAAGAGATGCTCGAGGGCTTCACCACTCGAATGGAAGTACCGGTTCAAGTGGGCAAAGAACCGTACTACGTTGGGATTGCTGAATTTGGCATCGAACAGCTCACAACAGCCATCGAGATGATTAGTGATTCTCCAGCTATGTATACCATTATTTGTGCGAATCATGATCGACCGTCACACTGTCAGGAGTTACTTGATCAGGTGCTCGACATCGGCTTAACAGGATGTGGAGGTTTGCCAGTCGTCGAGATGGTCACGACACTGACCGCACAAGGTTATGCCATCTGCACATGGGGAAGTTCGAGTGAAGAACAGGAACTCCAGTGTTTTTATACGGCAGCCTTCTTATAACAATGTAGAAAGAAGGAATTCGATGAGTCTGCGTGGCGTATCGTTTGAAATCCCGAATGAACCGGGACGTGTCTTGCTCGACATATTAAGTGCGATCGAGATGAAGGCGTATGACTGGCTTCTTCGTAACTTTGATTTTCCGATCCAAACCATGGATGGGGACTTGTATGACAGTTTAGAAGAGTTTTCAATCGATCGGATAGCGACAGGACATGAACTAGCGAAATGGCTAAAAGGACCAAGCAATTACCTGATTTTTGCTGAATTGTTTGCATTTCAAAGTGGTCAGACTGAAGAAGTGGGAACGACGTATGAGTGGTTTCAGGAAAGCAATTGTCAAATCGCGATTTTGGTGTATGACTGCACGTACGTCGATATCTATTGTAAGGAGCAGCACGTATCTGAAGCGTTTTATGAGAATGCGATGAAACGTGGGTATACCGGAATCGAATGGGTGACCGATGACAATGATCCTCGGACCCGTTTGTCGGTATGGTCAGAATAAGTCACTGTTCAGACGAACAGATGTAAACGGCAAGCGTTCAAGATGAGAGATATGAACTACGAAGTGTTGATAAAAGGAGAGAAAAATCATGAATCAAGAGATGGAAGAATTCGTTCAAGCGGTCCATCGGACGGTCGTTCAGGACGGTATGGCAGATTATAAGGACATCTATGAAGAAGAAGTCGATCCAAACGTCAATGACTATACGGCCTGCATCGCGTTTTACCAACAGGCGAGCGAAGCGGATCAAAAACGAATTAGACAGATGATGGAACAGACGATCATCGATACGGTTTCCCATGTATTTAGTATCATCGATGGGAGTTCAGGACTAAATGGATCTGCGCTTGAAGCGAAACTGGCACTTGTCCGAGTCGACGAAGCAGGAGATCCGGTCGAGACCGTAGAGACAGATGGTGCATTGCAAGATACGTTTTTAGGATACATAGAAGATCATGACTTGAACGCATTGTGATGGAGGGAGCGGGAACCACTCATGATCCAACTGACAAAACAAAGCGGCTCGAATACACTCTACCAAACAATCTATACGGAGGAACGTCTCATCGTTCAACATCAAGGAATCGTTGGAGCGTGGGTGAAAGCAGAAAACGTAAAGCAAATGCGCGTTTCGCGCTTCAAACGATTAGGTGTACAGATTTTGCAGCTGATCGAGAAGTTTGAACGTCAAGGCTATCTCGAGCTGAACGAGACCGATTATACGGAACTGATCGTTCAATTTTCTTATGAGAAAGGTCAGGAAGAAGCAGCGCTCGAGCACCGTCACATGATGGAAGAAGTAATCAATGATGGTTTGCTTCATACGGGGAACGGCTACTGCGAAGGGGGAGATATCGGCAGTGGTACAACGAATATCTTTTATCGTGTCCTTGATGTCGAGGCAGCCGTTACACTAATTTTTGAAGAAATGAAAGCACGCGATGTACAAGACGCACCAAAAATTGCAGTACAAGAAGGAGCAGCGTACACCGTTCTATATCCTCAAGGAGCGACGTTCGATTTGATTGGTGAAGGTAAACCATGGAGTTGGATTCCGATGACGCAAGCGGAGGACGAGAAGATATGGCACGTCATTGATCAACAATTTCAATTCGCACCCAGTACGACAGTTTTCCCCTCATACTATGCCCCGAGTCCGTTCATTACATACGAAGTGGATTATGAGAAAAGCGAAGAAATCGAGCAAACGCTAAAGCATATTCTGACCGAGCTGACCGTTGAAGGAGAACGCGTCATGGCACTCGATTGGAATCATCAAGGATACTGGATCGACCCAAGACGCCCGTTTCTTCGAAATGAAGAAGGAGACTGGATGATTCCAGCAGTTCCAGATGGCGATTATTCCTTTTTCATCGCTCGTGATTTCCGTTGGGGGTACCTCGGTCACCCGTGGGAGGGTAGCATCACGTTATTTGGAGAAGATCTGATTTCTGCGTTCCAAGGGACTGAGAGTTTTTTGAATGAAATCCGAAGAGGATAAAAGGAGGACCGGAAGTGAGAAAACCATACGACGAGTATCACGGAACCGCATTATGGCAGGTCATCTCGGAGACAATCAATGAATTAGTCGACAATGATGATCTCGAAGAACGGACGACGCATGAACATACCGTGGGCTATCTCTGTAGCAAACTAGAAGGTTTGGTGAAAGATGAAAAATAAGAATAGGATGCTACTTGACCGAAACGAGTGGATCGATGTGTTCCGGGAACTGCTACCACGCGACGATTGGCAAGACCTCGTCCGTCTTCAAGTAAGTCAGTATTCGTATCCATTTGAAGTAAAGTTACTGGAACGACCACTCAAGCAGAATCTACACATCGACGATTTTTCAGATTGGACGGTCCGATCTCACCTGATTATGACCGACGACTCACAGCTTGAAAGATTTCTCGAACACCTTGTCATCGAACAGCAGGAAATGGCGACTGAAGCAGAAGTGACGCTTATCATCCAAAAACAAGGACAAGGAATCGTCCGAGTCACGAACGATTGTGTCTCGATGTATGGAGTCGCGTATGAGGAGCTTGATGACGTTGGAACAGAGTATGAGAACTTTTTCGATGCAGTTTTACCGAATGCCTCGTTTCCAGTCGAGGTCGTCTTTTGTGGTCGGGATGTTTTAGAAAATGACGATTCGATTCACGTGTTGACGTTGCACGACTCCAATTGGCAAGCGGTATTTGAAGAATGTTTATTGCATTTGCTGAATCGAAAAGAATTCACGCCAGGATTTTTTTCGAGAGATGCACGTCCCGCACGGCAAACGCTTGAAGACTTCATGTCTGAATTCTCGTTATTGATGCCCTATAACTTCATCGTGACCCGCGATGCAACGAATCGATTTGGCATGCTCGATCACTTTTGTACGAATGGAAAGATCGCTCATTTTGGAAAGATAGACAATGGAAAGACGTCTTTCAATTAATGATGTAAACATCACACAGAAGGAGGAAGCATAATGAGCTTAGCATCATATATTTGTATGGAGAGACAAATTCCTGAACAGTATCTCAATTTAGATGAAAAAGGTGAAACCGTTCCTTTATATATCGGCCCCTGTTTTGCGGATCAAGACTGTCTGTATGAAGTAAAAACGAAGCATTTTCATAAATGGTATGTATATGAAATTTCGAGTCACTGGGGCATCGAGATCGTTGAACCTTTTGATTCCGAAATTGCACTGGAATCGAAAGAAAAGCTGCGTTATTTGTTTACGCTCATGAGTGACTTCTTAGATGAGGGCGAATCGTTTGAATTGTATACCTGTTGGATTGGGGAAGAGTCCGATCCGCAAGTGAAAAGTATGACGGTATCATTGGCACTTGATCAGTTAGAAGACATTGAGATTCCTGAAAGAACGCATATTTTGATCACGAAACAGAGTGAAAACTAAGAAGCCGCTGATTCATAGCGGCTTTGGTTTAAAAGGTTCACTTTGAAGTTTGAAATGACAAAAGTAAGACGGTGGTTAATTAAAAAAAGAGAGTAGTGCCAGTAATCGAATAGAAGCACTGTTTCCAGAAGATGAAATCGAGCGGTAATAAAGTGATTGAGGGAGGAGTGGCATCGTGATATATGTCTATTTTGAGAAGCATATGAATCACGCACAAGTGTTTAAGGATAGATACTTGTACGTTGATCGACCAGAACGTATCGACTTCATCTATTCAATGGGTTGTCTACCGGATATGGAAACTAAAAGAGACTATCAAGGCGATTCAAATCAAGTCTTAAAACAATTTTTGACGCGTCTCAATCGCTACCCGATTTTCGTCACGTTCGGTGGAGGTTTTACGGACGAGGAGGTCGAGCCGTTTTTTCAAAAGCACGATCTATCGTATACAAAAGTTCGACCGTACAAGAACCTATACTATAGCGTTCATGTGCATGATGCGACCGAACTGGAGTTATTGTTAGATGAGACCTATTGGTATGGGGCTCTGAACGAAGACTTCTTTATATCGTTTACGAATCTCCTGACGTTTGAGCGGAGAATGGTCAAAGGATGGTTTTTCAAAAAAGAACGTACCGTTCCCGTCATTCGTGCGACGAAAGAGATGTCGTTCATCACGATGGAGCATGATTTCATGGGCTATTACCTGTTTTCGAATGAAGCCTGTTTTAATACCGAGGACAAGGTGAAAGCCATCTTTCCTGACGATGGTACCATTGAATTCTATTGATGAAACAAGCAGTTCAATTATGTAGATGGATCTAGCAGAATACGTGGAGGAATTTTTATGTTGTATATCTATCTCGATGAACATACGAATCATGCAAAAGTGGTCAAAGACCACTATCTCGATATTGATCCACAAGGTGCTGTTAAGTCGATTTATTCGATGGGATGTATTCCGAATGACGAGAAACGTGACTATCAACATGACTCCAATGAAGTACTGAAGCATTTTTTGACGCGTCTGAATCGCTTTCCACTATTCGTTACGTTCGGCGGTGGTTTTACCAATGAAGAGGTGGAACCATTTTTTCAGAAGGAAAACCTATACTATACAAAGGTTCAACCAGATAAGAGCAGTCCTTATTATAGCGTTCAGGTAAACTACATAAGCGAACTTGAGCGTCTGCTGGACGAAACGTATTGGTATGCAGCTGAAAACAATTTTTACTTCATATCTTTTACGAATCTCTTGACGTTTGAGCGGAAAATGGTCAAAGGATGGTTTTTCAAAAAAAAACGTATCGTTCCTGTCATTCGTGCGACAAAAGAGATGTCATTCATCACGATGGAGCATGATTTCATGGGCTACTATCTGTTTTCAAATGAAGCCTGTTTTGATAGTGAGGACAAGGTAAAAGCGTTTCTTCCAAAAGGAGAAAGCATCGATTACTATGAGTGATATCTGCACGGATGATATAAAGGAGGACGATCATGTTTGGGATTAGTACGAGTCTAAAAGAAGTGCCAGAAAACGAAAAGGAGATTCTCCTATTTCCGAGTAACGTCCAACGCTTTTTGAAAGAAGACTTCGCAAGGACATCTAATCGTTGCGATCTCTTAATTAATCTCGATCCTTACGGCGATAAGTTGTTCTCAGCAAGAGAAGTGAACGAGTTAATCGGAATTTGCGAGCTGCTTATTCAACGATATTGTATACCAAAGGAAGCGTGGATAATGAATCAAGCGAATCATAATGCGAATGAGCCGTGGATGATACATCAGTCAGATAAACGAATCATGGAACTACATCAATTTTTAGAATTGTTGAAGCGGATGTGCATCGCGTCTGTCAATCAGAATACGTTGGTTTGTTTTTGGGGCGATTGATTGAACGATTGAGGAGTCGCGCTAATAAAGTAAAAATGAGGGATTAAGAAGTGATTAAGAAACTGAAAATATTAGGAATTATACTAGGTACATGTCTTGCGTTATACGTAGCGTGGTATGTCTATCGTTTCATATTTGTCGAAGATATCAGTATGGTTCCAAAAGAAGAGTATATCTCGAAAAGTATTTCGCCAGATAAGGCGTATACGATTCGTTTTTACCGCGCAAATGGTGGGGCGACAGTAGATTTTGCTATGCTTGGCATCATGGAGAACAAGGACGGAGAAAAGCGTAGAATGTACTGGGAATATCCTTGTCGCGAAATAAAAGAAGTGAAGTGGACGAAGGATACAGTGACAATCAATGGCACAAAAATTAAGGTATGGAGTCAAGTGTATGACTTCAGAGAAGGGATATATGAGGCAGAATAGGGCTCCCGTCTCTTTGACGTGAACTATTCATGCAAAACGCGCTCCTGAACGCGTTTGATGAAGAATGATTTTTACTCTTTTGTTCTTTATCCATATTTTCATTTCTTTTGTACTCAATCTATCGTATATAGATCACTACATATATTCATGGAACGTATTTTTCCTGGTAAAGAGCCAAATCGTGAACTACCTCTCTGCAGGATATTTTCTCCTTCTGCCAACCTCCCGAAAAGAGTACTTGGATAGGACGGTTGTTCCAGAATCCATTCTATCTGTAAGTGAATGTATCTGTACTCACTATCCTGATACGAGTATCTTATGGGGAGATTCGGAAGAAAAGAAGCGCTATATAGAGCAACCCGGTCTTTCTCTTAACACATTTCAGTTTCTCAAACAATGGAACGTTAAATGCCGTTACCGTGACGATATTTGCATCCGTTCAACACTTTCTCGGATCGTCCCTTTGGTAACCTAGAACTTAATAAGAAGCTCACGATTAAAATGAGATTTATACCGAAGTAATTGCTTGTCTTCATTTATATACCTTGTCAACAACGATTAATATTCAAGCATCACGCGATCCAATTGATGCAAGTACAGTTTGGTAGTAAGAAAAATAACAAATGAAAAGCCGAACAGTAAATAAAGTGGTGATTGATATGTTAAGACACTCAATGTTGCTAGTAGAATAAATGAAAACAATAAAATGTATCCATAGCGTACTAGACTAAAAAGGGCTAGCTTAAGGGCATCCCTTTTTTTCAAGTCGTAATGCGAGAGAATCGGAAATAAGAAAACGGAAATAGCCAAGAAGAACAGACTGACGATTGACAGACTCGTAAATAAGAAGGTCTGTCCTGTCTCTAAGTGACGAATGATTAAAAAATCAAAAAGTAAAAACAGTAAGATGAAGGTCCACAAAATGCCGAATTTAAAATGGGATTGCATCGCTTCTTTAAAAAAACGAATGTAGGCTCGAAAAACACTGTAATCTTGATGAACTGACCACTGTCTTGTGACGGCAGTTAGTGCATAAAGAGCTGGGAAAATCGTGATGACTGGTAAAAGGGTGATAAAAAAAATGAAGTTCAACTGTACGAGTCCAGTAGTGAATTCAAGTAGCTGGAATAGTTTGTTTTGTTCATGTCTTAAGTTCATAAGTACCTCCCCCGAAGTTCTGCTCAAAAATTAACTAGATTTAGATTCGAGACGATTAAATGGTGCTGTTGAGTTACGAATAATTAATTCCGGTTCATAAATGTGAGATGGAGGGGCTTCTTTTTTTTCCACCGCTGCAATAATCCGTTCTGCTGCAGCGCGTCCAAGTTCTTGTTTCGGGTGAATGATCGAAGTCAATTTCACTTCCGTTGCCACTGCAAGTACGGAATCATCATAACCCACTAGAGAGACATCTCGAGGAACAGATAGATGTAGCTTCCGTAACTGATCCAAGACACTTAATGCCAATTGATCATTGTAACAAACCACAGCACTTGGTCGATGCTTTCCATTTTCAAAGAGACATCCAATCGAATCATAAAAACTTGGAATTAACTCTTCCGTTGTATAGGTAATGATTAATTCTGGCTCTAAAGGAATGTTGTATTCACGAAACGCACGAAGGAATCCACGCATTCGATAAACACCCTGTAAATCATCCGTCTTAAACAAGCCTATGATCCGTTCATGACCAAGGTTGATTAGATGTTCCGCTGCTAAAAATCCACCTCTTTCGTCATCCATCATAAGATGAGGAGGCATTAGTTGAGAGTAATATTGGTTGATCATCAAATAGGGAATGTTTTGCTGCTCAAGTTCTAGATAGTATTTGATGTTCGGATTATAGTTACTACTTTTCGTAGGTTCAACAATTAATCCATCAATTTGACGATCTAACATCATTTCGAGGCATTGACGTTCTTTGTCTACATCATTGTTTGTGCACGAAAGTGTCAGCGTGTACCCTTTTGAAGCTAAATGCGATTCAATTCCTCGAATGATAGATGGAAAGATGTAATCAGACATATACGTTGTAATGACACCGATGTTTTTTCCATTATTAGCACGTTCAGTTATCTCAGCTTCTAGTGTAGGAAGTACTTGGGAGCAGTAAGTTCCTGATCCTTGTTCGCGGTACAGGTATCCTTCATTTACAAGTTCTCCAACTGCTTGACGAATCGTGTGGCGACTAACTTTAAAGGATTGTACAAGCTCACTTTCAGGAGGAATTTTTTCGCCCGGACGTACTGTGCCATCTTTAATCCAATCGAGAATATGATCTTTAACGATACTATATTTTGTCCGTTGTGCCATGAGGCGTCCCTGCTTTCTTTCTTGTAACAGCAAACTTATCCGTACAAGATGTGATAGTACTTACATATTAGCAAATATTTGTCCGGTTTGCTATGGAATTAAGAGAAAACCAAAAGATATACTAATTAAATGTACGTACAAAAAAGAAATAAATGACAAAAAATCGAATTGACATGTCCGAATGTGTGTAATAGACTCAAATTGTGCAGAAAACGCTTTCATTGTTCATTTAACTCGTTTTAATTGTCTTTCTTATAGCGTTGTGTGGGCTTCGCTATAAAAAACATTGTTTTTACTTAAATAAATATGTACGTACATCTTAATTCCGCTTTGACACTGAAAACTAAATCAATGGAGGAATTCACAATGAACATTAAATCAAAGAAAATGTTTGCGCTAACCATGACTGCCTTGATGACTACATCGATAGCATTAGCTGGTTGTTCGGGAGATGGCAAAAGTGCTGACGGGAAAGTCGAACTCACATTCATGTTTCGCGGGAATCCTGAAGAATTAAAAGCGTACAAAGCAACAGTAAAACGATTTGAAGAAGCCAATAAAGACGTTAAAGTGACAATGGTACAAACAGCTCCAGATCAATATGATACGAAATTAAAATCTGCAATTGCAGGACGGAAAGTGCCAGATGTCTTCTTTTATAATCCGGCTCAAGTCAAAGCTTACGTGAACTCAGGTGTACTACTAGATATTACAAAGAACGTCGAAGGATCGAAAGACATCCAGTTAGAAGACATCTGGAAAAAAGGGGTCGATAAGTACCGCTATGATGGAAAGGTACTTGGCAAAGGGGCTATATATGGTCTACCCAAAGATTTAGGACCATTTGCGCTTGGCTATAATAAAACGATGTTCGAGAAAGCGAAGGTACCGCTTCCGGATAAGGACAAACCGTACACATGGGACGAATTCATTAAAGTAGCTAAAAAGTTAACGAAAGATACGAATGGCGATGGAAAAATGGATCAGTACGGTACAGGATTTAATGTGAACTGGGCATTGCAACCGTTCGTTTGGAGCAACGGAGCAGATTGGATCAACGAAGAGGGAACGAAAGTAACGATTGACGATCCAAAATTCATCGAAGCTCTCCAATTTTTCGTAGACCAGCAATTAAAGCATAAAATCACTCCATCAATCGGAGAATCTCAAACACTCGATACCTATCAACGCTGGATGAAAGGACAACTTGCGTTTTTCCCTGTTGGTCCTTGGGATATGGCAGCTTTTAAAGATCAATTGAAGTTTGAGTATGACCTTCTTCCGTGGCCAGCGGGATCAACAGGTAAACCAGCAGGGTGGGTCGGCTCACTCGGGATTGGTGTAGGATCAACGACGCAACATCAAAAAGAAGCAACAGAACTAGCCATGTACTTATCTGCTAACCAAGAAGGGCAACAAGCTTTAGTGGATGCGCAAGTTCAGTTACCAAACAGCATGGAAATCGCAAAAACTTGGGTGGAGGACACATCAATCAAGCCTGCCAACAAACAGGAATTCCTTGATTTGATTAATGATTATGGACGTGGTCTCCCGGCAGAAAAAACGTATACTGCTGAATGGTATGACGAGTTTTTCAAAAACATCCAGCCTGTACTCGATGGAAAAACATCAGTTGAAGACTATGTAAAAAAAGAGCAACCGAAAATGCAAAAGTTGCTAGATGATGCCATCGCACAAGAGAAACAGGCGAACTAACTAGAGATGATGATTTAGGTGGCGTAAGTTGCCACCTGAATCTCTAGCGTAGAAAGGATGGAATACAATGAAGACAAAACCAATTTCCAAGTTATATCGTACGGAGCAACGGTATGCCTATCTATTCGTTGCGGCTCCGGTGATTGGGTTCTTTCTATTTGCGTTAATTCCGTTAATGTATTCCTTCTATGGTGCATTTACGAACTGGAACGGACTCGGACAAATGAAGTTCATCGGACTAGAAAATTTTATTAATGTGTTTCAAGATGAGTATTTTTATAAAGCCATGTACAACACGCTGTTCATGATGATCGGAATTCCAATTGGCATCGTATTAGCACTTCTCCTTGCCCTCGCGTTGAATCGAGGGATTTTTGGTACTAATACGTTCCGCGTCATCTATTACATTCCCGTTATCTCTTCCATCGCGGCTGTCTCGATTTTGTGGCAGTGGGCATATAACGGTGATTATGGTTTGGTGAATCAGTTCTTGGACTTGATTGGTATTGATGGTCCGAACTGGCTCCAAAATGCCAATACCGTTAAGCCGGCATTGATCGTTATGGCGATTTGGAAAGGTCTTGGCTATACGATGCTCTTGTATTTGGCAGCCTTGCAGAGTGTACCGCGTTCGTATTATGAAGCAGCAAAATTAGATGGGGCGAATGCGTGGCACTGTTTTTGGTATATTACGCTCCCAATGGTTAAACCGGTCACCTTCTTCATCATCGTGACGAATATTATTGGTGGGGCGCAAATCTTTACGGAAATCAACGTCATGACACCAACAGGGGGACCGGAGTATTCCTCTGCTTCTGCCGTCTTCTACATTTGGCAAAAATCCTTCGGGAACTTCCAGCTGGGCTACGCTTCAGCAATGGCGCTCGTTCTCGGTCTTTTCATTTTCATCGTTACCTTGTTCCAATTCCGTATGAACGAAAAATCATCATTTGACTTGGATTGAGACATTCATACCTTAGAAAGGAGAATGACCATGCAGTTAGCCCTTACCCGTAAAAAAGAAAAAGTAGAGACGATGTCCGTGAAGAAAAAAGATCGAATTACTGATATATTCGTCTTCATCTTTCTGACGATGGGTGCAATCGTCATGATCGCACCCTTATTGTGGATGGTATCGACCTCTCTGAAGTCAAAAGATGAAGTGTTTTCCCTTCCACCGGTTTGGATTCCCACAGACATATCGTTCAATAAGTATATGGAGATTTGGAATATGGGTCCGCTGTTGTCTGGTATATCAAACAGTCTGATCGTCGCGTTATCTGTAACGATCGTTGGAACGTTCACCTCGAGTCTTGCGGCATTCGCGTTCGCTAAGTTGAATTTCAGAGGAAAAAATAAAATCTTTCTTCTTTTGTTCGCATCTGTCATGATTCCGTATCCTGTCCTGATGATTCCGCAGTTTATGATGTTCTCGGAAATCGGGTGGGTCGATACCCTTCTTCCGTTGATCGTACCTGGTTTGTTCGGGAATATCTTCATGATTTTCTTCTTACGTCAATTTTTGAACAGTATTCCGAATTCGATCATCGAAGCGGCTAAAATTGACGGTTGTTCCTATTTTCAAATCTTTTATAAAATCGTCTTTCCATTGATCAAGCCCGCTGTAGCTGCACAATTGATTTTATGGTTCATGGCGATTTGGAACGATTATCTCGGTCCGATTCTTTATCTCAATTCTCCCGAAAAACAAACCCTGCAATTGGTCATCGCCAACTTTAATGCATCCTATGCTATTCAAAGTGATTATCCATTAATCATGGCTGCGTCTGTTGTCGCCTTATTACCAATGCTGATCGTCTTCATGATCTTTCAAAAACAAATCATCGAATCGATTGCCATTTCTGGCGTTAAAGGTTGATTTGTAACGAAAAAATGAAACACCCGTCTTAAGTAAAGGCGGGTGTTTGTGATTAAAGGAGGAAAAAACAATATGAAAAATATCAGTATGGGAATCATTGTCTTGTTCATCGCAGGGTGCTCTTTTTTTTGGTGGTCGACGAATGCGTCTCTCGAAGATTTGGATTTACCGAAAGCGCCATTCGATAAGGAAGTAGCAGACGTACAACCTGATATTTTGAATCAAGAAAAGAAATGGACTACAAACTTTGCGCATGACGGAGCGATTATAAAAGAAGGTAATACCTATTATGTGTTCTCGACAGATTATATGGTAGGAGGTCCACCGACACCGGGCATTCAGATTCGAAAATCAAACGATCTCATTAACTGGCAATTTACAGGACGTGTATTTGACGAAGTCTCTCAAGAAGCATTCAAATGGACAGGAGGAAATACGTTTTGGGCCCCTTCTATTACGAAGATCAAGGATACATTCTACCTTTACTATTCTGTCTCAAAAGTCGGGAGTCGTACCTCGTATATTGGAATGGCGAGCGCTTCAAATATTGAGGGTCCATGGCACGATCAGGGAGTCGTCATCGCCTCAAAAGAAGGAGATGGAAAATCATTCAACGCGATTGATCCTCATGTGCTCCAAGATAAAACGGGGAAATGGTGGATGACGTATGGTTCCTATTTTGGCGGTATCTTCTTGACGGAAATCAATCCGAATACAGGAAAGCTGATGAAAAAGTCATCAGAAGGGGAGTTACTGGCTAAGCGAAAAGATATGACGATGGGAATTGAAGGCCCAGAAATTCTTTTTAACGCAAAGACAGGTTACTACTACTTGATGGTTTCATACGGTTGGCTAGAAGATTCGTATAATGTAAGGATTGGGCGCTCGAAATCAATCAATGGACCTTATGTTGATTCACGTGGTCGTGATTTGCGTGATACTTCAAATGAATCTTTTGATACTGGTGTAAAAATTGTTGGCTCCTATCGTTTTGAAGGAGACGAGGGATATGTGGGGACTGGTCATTCTGCATTTTTACAGGATGGAAAAGATACCTTTATTATTCATCAAGCTCGACCAAGCGAAGATATCTACTGGTCGCAATTGCAGGTGAGGAAAGTGTATTGGACAAAAGATGGATGGCCAGTGGTTTCGCCCGAACGCTACGCAGGTGAAAAGAAAATCAATGTTCAAAAAGAGCAGATCGTTGGAGAATGGGAGATCATTGCTTTCCCGCGCTTTGATGACGGTCAGCAACAATCAAGAAAGCTAAAGTTGCAAAAGGATGGCAGTCTTTTGGGTAAGAAGGGTTCATGGCAACTAAAGGGAAGCATCCTTGAATTACGCATAGGACAGGAGACATACGAGTTACAGGTTGGTGCAGCATGGGATTGGGAAAATTGGAAATCAACGATCATCATGACAGGTCTAAGTAAGGATGGAACAGCAGTTTGGGCAAAAAGACGTTGAACCCATCATTTGTACGGACAAATGAATGTATTAAAGAAGGTTGATCATCTGATAGATAGAAAAAAACGTCAAAAAATGCGTATTTTTCTGAAAAATGATTGCATATTCCTAAATAATTGATACAATCATAGTGTAAGTTATACGTACAAATTTATTGTTTATTTAAATTTTCTGCATGGATTTTGATTATTTGTCCGGATGAAAACAAGAGAGTGCCCACACACTTTATTTTTTCTTCTGAAATGTAAGCGTATTCTTTTTGGGAGTAGGGTGATGAAATGTCGAAATATACAATCGGAATTGATTATGGCACGCAATCAGGTAGAGCCGTCTTGATTGACGTCGAAACAGGTCACGAAGTGGCGACTGCAGTCAAACCATACACACATGGAGTGATGGATCAATTTTTGCCTGATGGAAAAACACGGCTTGAACATGACTGGGCACTCCAACATCCGCGTGATTATTTAGAGGTCCTGGAAATGACGATCCCGGCAGTTGTCAAAGAGGCAGGTATCACGAAAGAACAAGTCATCGGGCTCGGCATCGATTTTACAGCTTGTACGATTCTACCGATCGATGCCGATTTAAATCCGTTGTGCTTCCATGAAGAGTATCAACATAATCCGCATAGCTATGTGAAGTTGTGGAAGCATCATGCGGCTCAAGACGAGGCAGACGCTTTGAACCGTATTGCGACTGAACGCGAAGAACCTTTTTTAAAGCGTTACGGCGGGAAAATCTCATCCGAATGGATGATTCCAAAAGTCTGGCAAATTCTAAACGAAGCACCCTCCATTTACGAGGCTGCTCACGAAATTTTAGAGGCGACGGATTGGGTCGTTTCTCAATTGACTGGAAAAGTGGTACGCAATAGTTGTACGGCTGGCTATAAAGCGATCTGGCACAAACAGGAAGGCTATCCTTCAAATGAGTTTTTTAAAGCGTTAGATCCACGACTTGAGAACGTAGTTGAAGAGAAGCTTTCCAATGACATCGAACCAATCGGGGCCAAAGCAGGAGAATTAACGATATCCTTTGCAGAACGAATCGGTCTCCTTCCGGGAACTGCCGTTGCAGTAGGAAATGTTGATGCGCATGTTGCAGTACCTGCCGTTGGAATCACGGAACCCGGTAAGTTGTTGATGGTGATGGGAACCTCTACTTGTCATATCCTGCTTGGTGAAGAGGAGCAGGTCGTACCCGGTATGTGCGGAATCGTCGAAGACGGAGTCTTACCAGGGTATATGGGGTACGAAGCTGGTCAGTCCTGTGTCGGAGATCATTTTGAATGGTTCATCGAAAACTGTGTACCAAGTGACTATTTGCAAGAAGCAACTCTTCAAGGAGTTAGTACGCATCAATTATTGACCGATAAGGCAACAATGCAACGCGTCGGTGAACATGGATTGATCGCCCTTGATTGGTGGAACGGAAATCGTTCTACACTAGTGGATACAAATCTGACGGGTGTACTTCTAGGTGCAACATTACTGACAAAACCAGAAGATATCTACCGCGCATTGATTGAAGCGACGGCCTATGGCACGCGAACGATTGTCGAAGCGTTCCGCACAAGCGGTGTTCCCGTCCACGAAGTATACGCTGCAGGAGGAATTGCGGAGAAGAATGCCTTGATGATGCAGATTTATGCTGACGTTCTAAACATGGAAATCAAGATTTCAGCCTCTTCTCAAACCCCCGCTTTAGGATCTGCCATGTTCGGTGCCGTAGCCGCAGGAGCAGAACGAGGCGGTTATGCCACCATCACGGAAGCAGCGACGAAGATGGGACGTGTAAAAGAAAAAACATATCTTCCGATTCCAGAAAACGTTGAAGTGTATGAGGCGCTGTTCGCTGAGTATGCGAAACTATACGATTATTTCGGTCGTGGAGAAAACGATGTGATGAAGCGATTAAAGAAAATCAAAGCTGAAGCGTCGCGTCAGAAGGGAGAACCTGTATGGTGAGTCGTCAATTAAAAGAAGAAGTGCTTGAAGCGAACCTAGCATTGCCAAAACATGACTTAGTCACCTTTACGTGGGGAAACGTCAGTGGGATTGATCGAAATGCGGGTTTAGTCGTTATCAAACCGAGTGGTGTCCCCTATGACGCTTTGACGATAGATGATTTAGTCGTAGTCGATTTAGAAGGCAATGTTGTCGAGGGTGATCTACGTCCATCTTCTGATACGCCAACACATTTGGCTTTGTATCGCGCTCTGCCTGAGATTGGAGGCATTGTCCATACGCATTCCCCTTGGGCGACAAGCTGGGCGCAAGCAAAACGAGCAATTCCTGCATTCGGAACGACACATGCCGACTACTTTTATGGAGAAATTCCGTGTACACGTGAACTATCTGATGAAGAAATCGAGACGGCGTACGAGCTAGAAACCGGAAACGTCATCATTGAGACGTTGAACGAACTACACTTGGAAGCTGTTGCTGTACCAGGTGTGCTGGTCGCAAATCATGCACCTTTTTGTTGGGGGAAGCATGCGGATGAAGCCGTGCATAATGCAGTCGTACTTGAGGAAGTAGCCAAGATGGGTATTCATGCCTTGAATCTGAATCCAGGATTAGCACCCATCAAACAAAGCATCTTAGATAAACACTACTTGCGCAAACACGGAGCAAACGCCTACTACGGTCAGAAATGATAGGTGCACATAGCTAGATGAGGGGGATTTTAAATGTTGACAGCAAACACACACGAATTTTGGTTCGTGACAGGAAGCCAGATGCTCTACGGTGAGGAGGTAATTCGTCAAGTCGAAACACATTCAAAAGAGATGGTCTCAGGATTAGATGCAGCGGACGTCTTCCGGGATCGAATTGTTTACAAGGGAGTCGTCAAAAATGCAGAAGAAATTCGGCAGATGATGTTGCGGGCGAATGCTGATGATGCCTGTGCCGGTGTGATCACATGGATGCATACCTTCTCACCATCGAAAATGTGGATTAGTGGGATGCGTGTCTTACAAAAACCATTGCTCCATTTTGGGACACAGTTCAATCGTGACATCCCGTGGGATGCGATCGATATGGATTTCATGAACCTCAATCAGTCGGCGCATGGTGATCGTGAACATGGTTTTATCACAAGTCGAATGAACGTGAAGCGAAAAGTGCTCGTCGGTCATTGGGAAGATGAACTCACACGTCAAAAGATGTCATCTTGGATGAATGTAGCGCATGCGTTAGCGGAAAGTAAGAACTTAAAAGTCGCGCGATTCGGTGACAACATGCGGAATGTAGCAGTGACAGAAGGTGACAAAGTCGAAGCGCAGATTCAACTGGGCTGGACGGTTGATGGGTATGGTGTCGGCGATCTCGTCACCTACATGAATGCGGTATCGGAGTCAGATTTAGATGACTTGATGGAAGAATATCGCACGCAGTATGAAGTGACGAATACTGGAATGGAAGAAGAAGCATTCCAGGAATCGGTTCGCTATCAAGGTCGCATCGAACTCGGCATGAAGGCTTTTCTTGAAGCTGGTGGATACACTGCCTTCACGACAACCTTCGAAGACCTACATGGCATCAAGCAACTACCTGGGCTAGCCGTTCAACGATTGATGGAGCAAGGGTACGGGTTTGCTGGAGAAGGAGACTGGAAAACCGCAGCGCTTGTTCGTCTTATGAAAATCATGGCGAGCAACGAACGGACATCTTTCATGGAAGATTATACTTATCACTTTGAACCAGGCAACGAAATGGTCTTAGGGGCGCATATGCTCGAAATCTGTCCGACCATTGCGGTCGATAAGCCTAGAATCGAGGTACATCCTCTCGGAATCGGAGATCGTGAAGCGCCAGCGCGGATGGTATTCGAAGGACAGAATGGCAAGGCATTGAACGCTAGTTTGATTGATTTAGGACATCGCTTCCGTCTCTTGGTAAACACAGTCGAGGGCATCCAACCGGATGAAGCAATGCCGAATCTTCCTGTGGCACGTGTTCTATGGAAAACAGAACCATCGATGGCTCAAGCTGTCGAAAACTGGATCCAAGCCGGGGGAGCGCACCATACTTGTTACTCCTATGAAGTGACAACTGAACAACTACGCGACTTCGCAGAACTTCTGAACATTGAAATTGCTGTCATCGATAAAGAAACGGAGACGGTTCGATTTAATAACGAGTTACGTTGGAATGAACTGTACTATCGACCATAATTTATAGGGACCTTCCTAGGTCCCTTTTCTTGGAGGAGATACTATGAATAACCAACTCGTCACATCAACACTAAATACAAAAGAAGCTGCAACACAACTAATCGTCAATGTAGATTTACCGAAAGGTAAAATCAGTAAGCATATCTATGGGCACTTTGCGGAACACCTTGGACGTTGTATTTATGAAGGGCTTTGGGTTGGTCCAGAATCATCCATACCGAATACAGATGGCATTCGGAACGATGTATTGACAGCATTGAAGAAATTGAACATTCCGGTTTTACGATGGCCGGGTGGATGCTTTGCAGACGAGTATCATTGGAAAGATGGTATTGGACCAAATGATAACCGAAAGCGGATGGTCAATACACATTGGGGTGGCGTCGTCGAAAACAATCATTTCGGAACCCATGAATTTATGCGCCTTTGTGAATTACTAGAGTGTGAGCCTTATATTTGTGGAAACGTTGGAAGTGGGACCGTCCAAGAAATGTCTGAATGGGTCGAATATATGACGTTCAATGGAGAATCACCGATGGCGAACTGGCGTCAGGAGAATGGCCGTACAGAGCCGTGGTCGCTTAAGTATTTCGGTGTTGGTAACGAGAACTGGGGTTGCGGAGGGAATATGCGTCCGGAGTATTACGCCGATCTATATCGTCGCTATCAGACATATGTCCGCAATTATGATGGCAATCAACTCTATAAGATTGCTGGTGGTGCAAACATTGATGATTACAAATGGACTGAAGTTCTCATGCGTGAAGCGGGTACGATGATGGATGGTCTTAGTCTGCACTATTATACGATTCCGGGCGATTTTTGGTTAGGTAAGGGATCAGCGTTAGATTTTACGGAAGATGAATGGTTCATCACCCTAAAACGTGCTTATTACATGGATGAACTGATCACAAAGCATGGGCAAATCATGGACCAGTATGATCCAGAAAAGCGCGTCGGTCTCATTGTTGATGAATGGGGAACGTGGTTCGACGTTGAACCAGGAACAAATCCAGGCTTCTTGTATCAACAAAACTCGATCCGAGATGCACTTGTCGCAGCAATTCACTTCAATATCTTCCATAAGCATAATGACCGCGTTCACATGGCGAACATCGCACAAATGGTCAATGTGCTTCAAGCAATGATCTTAACGGAGGGTGACCAGTTCATTCTTACGCCAACGTACCATGTCTTTGAGATGTATCGCGTTCACCAAGATGCTGAACGAGTCGAGCTAGCAGCCATCACGCGTGACTATGTAGCTAAAGAAGAATCGATTCCTTCTGTAAACGCGACAGCTTCTCGCGATGCTGATGGTGTATTGCACATTAGCCTCTGCCAGCTTGATCATCAAAATAGCGATAAAGTAGAAATTGATTTGCGGGGAATGGGGACGATTTCTAACGTATCGGCACGTATTTTAACAGCAGATCATCTCAATGCCCATAACACGTTTGAACAACCAGATGTGGTTGCGCCGCGTGATCATGAGGTCCAGGTGACAGAAGACGGAAAGCTCATCATGGATGTTCCGGCGATGAGCGTCATCACAGTGGCGGTTCGCTAAGATGAAAGTCGTCGAGACAAGACAGTGTCGTACTTGTCCACCGACAAAAGTAGACACTGATTGGTTATTAACCATCGACGCGGAAGTCATGCCGCAAGTCACGGACGCTGAGTATCAGGAACGTCTTCGTCAATGTGCAGTCTGTCCGTTTTATCAGGACGATACCTGTTTGAAGTGCGGGTGCTATGTCTCTTACCGGGCACGCCTTGCAACAAAGCATTGCCCGGTGAAGGTTTGGTGAAAAAGGAGCGACTTGAGATGGAGCGACAAGAAGTAGTAGATCAGACGGCGTTTACGCTCGAGAACGATATGTGTCGTTTACGCATTTTGACATATGGAGCAACCCTGCAAGAGTTTTCGATTCAAGATGAGGGATGGAAAAATCTCATTTTGTCATACGATACGGTTGAAGAATACAAGACAGACACGTATTACTTGGGAGCGACTGTCGGACGTGTCGCTGGTCGAATCGAGGACGGGACATTCGATATGGACGGTGCAACGTACCATCTGCCTCAAAACGAAGGCAAGCATCATCTTCACGGGGGAGACGGTCTCCACTGTCAATTCTGGAAAATGGAAGACGTATCCAATACTCATCTCGTTCTTCGGTATTTAAGTCCTGATGGTGAGAATGGCTATAAGGGTACACTCGATGTCAGAGCATCGTTTGAATTGTTAGCTGACGGTGTCAAAATTACGTATGAGGCAATCAGTGACACGGATACGGTATGCGATATGACAAATCATACGTACTTTAATCTAAGTGGTGGAAGTCGTGATATTTTAGGACATGAATTGACGTTACCGGCTAATCAATTTGCTGAGCTGCGAGATGATTTGATTCCTACAGGACGCCTATTGGATGTCGATCAGACCCCTTTTGACTTCCAATCAGGACGAATGCTAGGAGATGGTCCAACTTCAAGCCATCCACAAAATCAACTCGTCAATGGTTATGATCATCCATTTTTATTCGACGACCAACGAAAAGCGACGCTGTACGATCCTGAAAGTAAGCGTTCCTTGATGTTGTCTACGACTGCACCAGCTCTTGTGCTCTATTCAGGAAACCAGATGAATGAAGAAACGATCTTACGTGAGGGACGCTCTCGAAAATATTATGGTGTTTGTCTCGAGCCGCAACATCTTCCGGACGCCGTTCATCACAGTAATTTTTCATCCATTCGATTATTAGCAGGAGAGACGTATCACTGGGAAACGGAATATCGCGTTGGGAAAGGAGTCAGTCGATGAACCTCGAACAGATACAAAAGCAGGTTGCTACTTGTTCGTGTGGAAATCTACATTACCCCATTACGATTGAACAAATCAGCGCCTCTGAAAAAGTATGGCAATCAGTGGTCGAGTTTGTGCAGCAAAAGGAGTGGCGGCACCTCCTCGTCATTGGTGATGTCAATACGCAGATGGTCGGTTATTCTCCACTGAAGAAAGCATTAATGACAGTAGGAATTGACGTATCAATAGTCACGCTCTCGCCGAACAGGCAAGGGGACGTTTTAGCTGATGAACTATCAGTTGTACAAGTAATGCTCGAGTTGGACGATAGTGTGGATGCGTTGATTGCACTCGGAGCAGGGACGATTCATGATGTGACGCGGTTTTGTGCTGCGAAAGCAAAAATCCCATTTCTGTCTGTTCCGACCGCTCCTTCGGTGGACGGGTTTACTTCGAAAGGAGCTCCCTTAATTATAAGAGGGAAAAAAATCACTTATCAGCTCGTCTCACCAATTGCCGTATTCATCTCAAGTGACATTATCCGTGATGCACCTCGGGCGTTAATAGCAGCAGGTGTCGGGGATATGCTTGGGAAGTACACTTCCTTACTGGATTGGCGTTTTGGTGCTTTTGATGGACAAGAACCCTTTTGTCCTGTAGTTGCTCGATTGACAGAAATTGCTTTATCCGATTGTGTAAAAGCTCTACCAGATATCTATGCAGAAAAAGCGGAAGGTTTGGATCAACTGATGGATTCATTGATTTTATCAGGAATTGCGATGTTGATTTTTGGGCATTCACATCCTGCATCTGGTGGAGAACACCACCTCTCTCATTATTGGGAGATGGATTTCTTAACGCATGACCGTCCAGCCGTCTTACACGGTACAAAAGTAGCGATTGCGACGATGGAACTTATCGATACTTATAGAACGATGATCCAAGAACAACCTGATGTACCAAAGGAGCTAGGTGATTGGGTCACTCAAATGCCAACAAGGCAGAAGTTGGAGTCCATTTTTAATTCGTTACAAGCGCCTCTTCAGCCAGAGGAAATCGGTATTTCGTCTCTTCTTCTATCGAGTAGCAAGAGAGAAGCATATCGTCTTCGAGAGAGACACACGCTGTTAAAACAGATGAGCTTACAGACGAGCCACTTTGAAACAGAGGAGCGTTCATTATGACAGAGACAATCGTAAATCCAATCATAGGACAACGCGCGGATCCATGGATCATGCGGCATACAGATGGCTATTACTACTTTACGGCGTCCTTACCTGACTTTAGCGGTATTCCGCTGCGTCGTGCTCAGACGATCAAGGAGTTGACTAAAGCAGAAGAAAAAGTCGTATGGCAGAAGCGCTCGACCGGAATCATGAGCGCTAACATTTGGGCACCAGAATTACATCACATTCAAGGGAAATGGTACCTTTATTTCGCGGCGGCACGTGAAGATGCTATTTTTGATCATCGCATGTACGTTCTCGAAAATAGTTCAGCCAATCCGCTGGAAGGTCAATGGACGGAAAAAGGACAAATCAAGACATGGCAAGAATCATTCGCCCTCGATGCGACAACGTTCGAGCATGAAAACCGGTTATATTACATCTGGGCTCAGAAAGATCCAAAAATTGAAGGAAACTCGAATCTCTATATTTCTGAAATGGAGAATCCTTGGACATTGACAGGACCGCAAACGATGATTGCGACACCGGAATATGCTTGGGAAAAAGTCGGCTTTCTTGTAAACGAAGGACCTGCTGTCTTAAAGCGAAATGGTTATATATATGTCACGTTTTCAGCAAGCGCGACGGATCATAATTATTGTGTAGGTTTCCTTCGTATCAATGAAAAAGAGGATGTGTTAGATGCTACTCATTGGGAAAAACACCCGCAACCCGTTCTTACGACGAATGAGTCAATCCGTGAATACGGACCAGGTCATAACAGTTTCACGACACTCGCAGATGGGACCGATATGATTGTTTATCATGCACGGAACTATAGAGAAATCGAAGGGGATCCATTATGGGATCCGAATCGTCATACGTATGTACGACCATTTTCTTGGCAGGGAGATGTGCCTATTTATGAAAACAGGATGGTCAACGAGGAGGTCACACGATGAACCAGACAGAGGATCGAAATCTTGTTTTAGAGCAACGGGCAGATCCATGGGTGTATCTGCATTCTGACGGTTATTATTATTTTACAGCGTCTGTTCCTGAATACGATCGAATCGAATTGCGTCGTGCTAGATCTCTCCATGAACTAAGGGATGCAGAAGCGGTGACAGCATGGATTAAACCAGAAACTGGCCCTATGAGTGATCTGATTTGGGCACCCGAATTACATCGTATTCATGGGAAATGGTATCTTTATTTTGCGGCTGCGAAGTCACGCGAGATTGTAAACGGACTCTTTGATCATCGGATGTTCGTTTTAGAGAATAGTTCGGATAATCCTCTAGAAGGCGAATGGTTAGAACGCGGACAAATAAAAACGCAGTGGGATTCATTTGCTCTTGACGCGACCGTCTTCGAACATCAAGACGTTCATTACTTAGTGTGGGCACAAAAAGATCCTTCCATTGAAGGAAACTCGAACTTATATATTGCAACTTTAAAGAATCCATGGACCATTCAAAAGCCACAAGTCATGTTGACGAAGCCAGAGCTTGATTGGGAGACAAAGGGCTTTCTGGTGAACGAAGGACCGGCAGTCTTGAAGCGCCATGGACAAATCTTCATTACGTATTCTGCTAGTGCAACGGATGAGAATTATTGCATGGGTATGTTGAGTGCCTCAGAAGACGCAGACCTATTGAATCCGGATGCTTGGGAAAAATCATCGTCTCCCGTATTTGCGACGAATGAAGAAGTTGGTCAATATGGACCAGGGCACAATAGCTTTACAGTAGATGAACAGGGAAAAGATGTCATTGTGTATCATGCACGGACCTACACTGAAATCGAGGGTGATCCTCTGTACGATCCGAATCGCCATACACGGGCACAGATCTTTACGTGGGGCATGGATAAAAAACCAAACTTTGATAAGCCAATCTGATTGCGAACAGAATCAACAAAAGACGTTACTCTTCAATCTGGATTTTCACCTTCGTTTTCAGCGACATTCATAGAAGGATTCTTGACATCAGAGGCGACAATGGAAAATCCTTTTTCTTGCTCAGCAGCTCGTGCTGGTTCGATCGCTACATTCAAGGCAGGTAGATTGGTTTGTTCAGAATATCATGAATGATAAAATAAGATTGAATTAGATGTAAATTACTTTATAGACAATATTTATTGGGGGTACTTTAAATGGAAAATAAAATTTGCTCATCATGCGGAAGTACTAATTTTCAAGAGGCAACAGATTATATTCCACTAAAGCCATCTAAAGGGTCATTTCTTAGTGCTCAAAAAGTATTTTCGTTTTGTATGGATTGCGGTATCGTAGATGCGATTCGTATTGAGAACACAGAAATCTTTCAAAATAAAGAGTAAATATTCAATCTACAAAAAGAGCGTCCGATATGGATGCTTTTTTATAAAGAAAAAATGTAGTCGATCATGAAAAATAATTAGTTTTGTAAATATGGAGTAATGTAGTGCCTATCTTTTTCTTAAATGGCACTGTAAATGCATATCTAACCAATGCAACCAGTCAGATGCACTTAACCAGCCAAGTTCATCATAATAAATCTTTTTTGAAGCATCTATAGTTTGAATATGCATTTTAACGCACTCCATTTGAGTAATTAATTATTTTGTGCTTTTTAGGAGAATAGCGTAATTCAGGTTACTTTCTAGTTCGATATTAAAATCATTTTTAAATTTACACGTACCTGGAACTTCGTCATATAAAAAACAAAGTCTCCAAATCTTGTTCTCCTTTTCGAAGGCTGATGAAGTAAATTTAAGAACCCAAAAGCATCGTATCTTTTCTTAACAGAAATGGTACGATGCTTCTTTGTAGTTCCTCGATAGAATTAAAAAAATCTATAGTTAGTCATTCATAAAAGGGAAAAGTAGAAAAAGAAGAAGAGGTCTGGTCAAGATTGATTATTTCTTCTAATCTCCATTTAACTAATTTATTAATTGAATTAACTTTAATTCTGAAAAGTAAATTTAATAAATGTCACCTATCCTATTGTGATATAAGGTATCATTGGAAATAGTTTCTTAGGGAGTATATACCATAAAGAAAGTTATAAGAGGAAAAGAACAGGCAATTGATTTCTTGAAACTACTAACAAAAGAATTAAATCTTAAAGTAGATGAAGGAGAAGTATGATGAGAGAAAAAACTCGCATATTAATCGGGCTGCTACTAGCTTGCCTCTATATTTTACCGATGGTCTTACTGGGAGAACATGCACATGTCCGTATTCATGATAATCTAGACTCAAACATCACGTGGTATAAAACATTGGTCGATACCAATAGTATTTACGCAAGCCTTCATGCAAATGTTCCTGACTTATTGAATGGGGTCGTCTCGAGAAATGCTTTCGTCAGTGAGTTTACAGGTATCGTGTGGCTATATCAATGGTTCCCTCCATTTACGGCATACGTGATCAGTCAAACGTTGGTCCGAATCTTTGCTTTCTTAGGAATGTACTTATTACTACGTGATCATGCGAAAGGGGTTATTCCTAAATCATATGCGCTGTGGGTAGCAGTTCTATTTTCTTAGACACCATTCTGGCCATCGGGCATGCTCAGCACGCTTGGGATGCCACTCTTATTGTGGGCTTATTGGAATATCTGGCATGGACGGAAAATAAAATCGAGTGCATTCGTATTGTTAGTGGTTCCGTTCTATTCGAGTTTCGTGCTAGGAATCGTTTTCTTTTTAGCAACGCTTGCCATTTACCATATGGTGAAGGAGATACGCGCACGTAGTTTTCATAACCGTTTTTGGATCGCCTATGGCCTTCAGGTCCTTTTATACTTATTAATTGAATATCGACTTGTCTTCTCGATGCTGTGGGAAGAAGAGCCTACAAGTCGAAATGACTTCGAAACAGGGAATAACGGATTTTGGGCAAGTATTCGTTTATTTTTTAAGAATTTGGTGTTTGGTCATACACATGATCGCGCAGTACAATCGCCCATCATCCTCCTAACACTTCTGATTGTTGGATTTCTAGTATTTCGTCAAAAAGATCATGCAGCAAGACGAATTCGAACTTTGATGTGGTTTCTATTTGGACTATCGCTGTGGTATGCGTTTTGGTTTTATGAGGGGTGGAATCCGTTAAAGCAACATGTCTCTCTCATTAGAACTTTCAATTTCTCACGATTCCACTTCCTTCAACCGATGTTGTGGTATGCATTGTTTTACTTGATGCTCGACTGGCTATGGCGAACTGCCAAACGAAAATGGGTGACTTGTTTGCTCGTAGCCCAAACCCTTGTCTTGCTTGCATGGAATCCCGAGTTCCTCTATCGTCATCATCCATCCTATGAAGCGTTTTATGCGACTTCTCAGTTTTCTGACATTAAACGCTTCATCAACCAACCAACGAAAGACTATCAGGTCGCTTCTCTCGGATTGCACCCTGCGATCGCACAATACAATGGTATGCAAACCGTGGATGGTTATGTGAACTTTTATCCATTACGCTATAAAGCATCTTTCCGAAAGGTGATTGCTGGAGAATTGGATAAAAGTAAGCTATTACAACGTTATTTTGATACGTGGGGAAATCGAGTCTATGTGTTTTCATCTGAACTCGGTAAGGAATACGAGTACACAAAGGAGCATCAAGTACCGGTTCGACATTTATCTATCAATACAGCACAGTTGAAGCAAATCGGTGCGACCTATCTTTTGTCTGCTGTACCAATCAAAAATGCTGCAGCCATTGGATTGCAGTACGAAAAAACATTTGAAGATCAACATTCTGCTTGGAAGATTAGGTTATACCGTATCCAAGCTACTACAGTGAATACGAAGTAAGTTCATTTAAGGAGGAGTAATGGTATGACGATGACGACAATCCCTACGCTAGGCGTAATTATTCCGTGTTATAACGAGACGGAAGTATTACGCTTGACGGTCCATACGATGCACCGTTTCTTAACAGAGTGGCGAGAACGACACCTCATTTCTGAGGACTCCTTTGTCTTGTTCGTAGATGATGGAAGTCAGGATGATACCTGGTCCCAAATTGAAGATGTACACGCACAAGATGGTCGGTTTAGAGGATTAAAATTAGCACATAACGTAGGACATCAAAATGCTTTGTTCGCAGTTCTTGTCGAAGGACACACCGATGCGGATTGTGTTGTGTCAATGGATGCGGACCTTCAGGATGACGTAAAAGTGATTGAACAGTTTTTAAGTGAATTTGCGAAAGGGAATGATATCGTCTATGGGGTAAGAGAAGATCGTCAGACCGATAGCTGGTTTAAACGGTCGACTGCTCAAGGCTTTTATCGCTTCATCGACTGCTTGGGTGTAGAGACCATCTTCAATCATGCAGACTATCGTCTCATGAGCAAACGAGCTGTCGAAACACTTTGTGCACATCCGGAACGTAATCTCTTTTTGCGGGGGATGGTACCTTCGCTTGGTTTTCAAACAGCAGAAGTGACCTATACACGTCAATCACGTCCAGCAGGCGAATCAAAATATCCATTACGAAAGATGATGGCACTCGCATGGGATGGGGTGACCTCGTTTAGTGTTCGTCCGATTAAGTTGTTATTTTTAGTCTCACTATTCATGCTCATCGTCTCGATCGGTTTTGTCGGATATGCTCTTTATCGTAGATATGAAGGAGAAGCGATGGATGGGTGGACGTCTTTAATGATGTCGATCTGGTTCATCGGCGGACTTCAATTACTAGGTATTGGACTGATAGGAGAATACATCGGTAAAATCTATCAGGAAGTCAAACGACGTCCTCGTTATGTCGTCGAGAAAAAAAGAGAATGATGACCTTTCTTCGTTTCTTATTAGTAGGAGTTCTTAATACGCTGGTTGGTCTGACGCTGACACTGATTTGTTTTCATGTCTTGCATACTGGTTATTGGGGAGCGACGGCGATCGGGAATGCATGTGGTGTTTGGGTCAGCTATATGCTAAATCGTCGCTTCACCTTTCGTCAAGAGGCTGGAGGATGGCCCTATTGGATACGTTTTTTGATCGTCGTTTCGATTAGCTATCTCATCGCTTATCGTCTTAGTTTATGGGGAGTGCATTACGTATTGCCAAATCTACAAGAGACTGGAGTGATTCTGATCGGGATGATCATCTATACGGGGTTAAATTATCTAGGTCAGTCTTATTGGGTATTTCGCAAATCATGATAAAACAAGCTATCTATAGAGGGAGCTTGTTTTTTTTAATCCTCTCAATTGCACTTGCAAAAGCACAGTAGCAAATCAAAAGACTGACAAATGAATTTTCAAATTATAGAAATCAACCACTCAGATTAGAGTGAGGAAAGTCATTTACAATTTGATAAGATGACGCATTCAACGTATGCATCACATAGTTATATGGGTGGATATGCTATTTCTCATGTAATCGACCATGCCTATTCCTTATTCATCGACTCCCTTCAGTCCACCACATTAAATGACCGTTGATGAACGAATCCCAAAAGAAGAACAAAAGTAAAGTATCCGTGAAATCTAATTTACAGACTTAAATTTATTACAAATGACATCAATAAATCGCAATTTCTTCTTGTAGTAAATAATTCTGTTAAAATAAGAAATTTTTATTTTTTAGTTGGTCCGTTATTACTCCTTCTCGATAAAGTAAAAGTCTATGAACTTAAACGATAAGAAGCAGTTCCTGTCACGTAAAGACAGGAACTGCTTCTTATCGAACAATTATATCGTCGGTAATTCTAAAATTCTTAAGAGATAGAAAAAAGTAAGATAGAAAGATATGTCACTTCGTTTCAAAACAAACATACGTTCGTTTTACGTGACAATTTAAATAAAAGTGTCCTTACTTAATTTTCATAATATTAGTATAATCCATATCAAAATATAAGTCTATATCTTGATAACTATCTTCTCTATAGTAAAGCTACGAAAAGAAAACGCTATTCGTTAACTATGAGAGGAGTTATTATGAACAAAACTACATGGAATCCTAATGTGAAAGTCAGACTGATAGGAGAAGGTCTTTTCAATCTGCTATTTTGGATGTACTTTCCTTTTCTAACGGTCTATTTTGGTAAAGGACTAGGGTTACAGACTGCTGGATTAATAATGGCACTGCCCCCCTTAATAAGTATTGTCGGAAGTTTAACCGGAGGAAGCTTTGCGGATACGTTAGGGAGACGTCCTGTGATGCTGATCGGAACATTTTTGCAAATGACCATGTTTATTCTATTTGCTGTCTCTTCTTCTCCTTGGATTAATTATGTTGCCTTTATCGGAATTAATATAGGCGCAGCATTTTATCGTCCTGCTAGTTCAGCGATGATAGCGGACACAGTTCCAAAAGATGAATTGCGACAAGTGTATGCGACATTTATGACCGTGAACAATATTGGTGCCGTTTTAGGACCAATCATTGGAGCAGTCTTCTTTTTTCAACATCGTCTACTGTTATTGTGGACCTGTGCAATAGTTCTCTTTCTTTACTTCATAACGATCTATTTTATTGTTAGTGAAACCTTACCTGTCCGATCCAAGCAAAAAGATGTAACGACCCCACTTAAATATGCGTTTCAGTCTAAGTGGTCTGGCTATCGACTTATTCTCAAAGATCGTATTTTTCTGCTATACGTAATTGCGGGAACCTGTTCACTCTTCCCAGTGATGCAACTCGATCTCTACTTACCAGTTTACGTGATAGACAATGTGCCTAAACAACCTCTCGTACCGCACTTGCTAGATTCTTTTCAGCTCACGAGCCAATCCATTTTTGGCTATCTGGTAAGCTTTAATGGTCTTTTGTTTGTCATCTTGATCCTTCCCGTAACGAATCGACTTAAAAATTGGTCAGAAAGACGTCTCTTCGTCGTTTCGACCTTACTTGCAGGAGGAGGTACATTTTTAGTCGGATGGAATAACAACATCTGGTTTTTGTTTGGTTGTACGCTCATCTTCACGTTAGGTGAGATCATGCGTACACCAGTCACGCAGAGTTTCATCGGTCATTATGCTCCAGAGGAGGCAAGAGGTCAGTATCTAGCTGCTGATAGTCTTCAAAACACACTTGGTAAGACGCTAGCACCTCTCGCTATCTACGCATCAGGATGGATCGCCCCGCTTGGTATCTTCACTATCATTCTCCTTTTTGCTATCATTGGAGCTTGTTTATATCTGCAATTATTTAGACTGTATTCTCCCACTTGACAATCAGGTTGATAATACAAAGTGTACGATTACAAATAAAATATTAATTTAGGCTTTAGAATGATTTCACGAAAATAATAATTACTATAGATAATTAATATCAGATAAATGCTATCTAAAATATCTTAAATCAGCATGAATGAGATGATTTCAACATTCCACCGACGATTAATCTTGAAGTCGATGATCCAACGTGTGACCTGGATTATGTAGCAGGAGGGGCTCGTTCGCTGGAGATGCAGTACGGACTATCCAATTCTTTCGGATTCGGTGGTTATAACGCCGCCATCGTCTTGAAAAAATATATGGATTAAGCATCAGAGTTTGGGTTCGGACAAGAGGACTCAATGAGTAAGTACTCGCTGAAAATGGATTGTATACATTTCGACGTCGAAATGTATACAATCTTTTTTGTGTATCCAATTCTTATTAAATGTTAGTGATTCGGAAACCTTCACTATTGCTGTGTCGTCATTCATCCAACGATTCATGACACGTTCTATCTATTTTACATAAAACGCGAATCATCAGTTCTAGTCAGAGTTTGCCTTAACTAGGACATCATGATCTTTATTTTAGTAATCCACCCTCTGAAGGGAGGTTTGAATCCACACCTAAAAAAATAACTGTATATGTTGTCATTCTAATTCTAGCTTTTTCATCATATCGTCAAAAGAGAAGGCTTTTGATTGATTATCATGTACTTCCTAAGATATGAGTTTTAGATGCTTTATTTATAGATATCCCGACGATGTCCAATCTCAAGAATCAATATCACGACTTTCTCATCCTGGATGTCAGCAATCAGACGATAGTCGCCGATGCGATACCGCCATTCGCCAGAGCGATTCGAGACGAGTCCTTTCCCATGACGACGCGGATCATCCGTCCCGACAAGGTTCTTCTTGATCCAGGACATGATGATCCGCGCTTGTTGTGGGTCTATCTTCTTGAGAGATTTTTGAGCCCCGCGCTCGAATTCTACATTATAAGCTGTCATTCTAAATCAAGTTCCTTCATCATGTCGTCGAAAGATATCGCTTCTGATTTTTTACGGTGTGCTGCCATGGAATCATGATAGAGTTGCAAATCGATTTCGTCTTCGATACGGTCGAGGACGGCATCGCGAACGAGTGTAGAAATCGTGATGTTCTTTGCCTTCGCATATTCCTTGATAAGTCGTGTATCTTGATCATCCAGACGTACGGAAATGGTACTCATGATTATCAGCTCCTTTGTAATACATTGTAATACATATTCCGGTAGTAGTCTAGAAATGGCACCGATTTAAAATAGGATTGAACCTGTTATAACTAGTATGAAAATGATGAATAAGTATGAAAAAAGAAAGGCTGCTGTATCGCGTGCCTTTCTTTTTGTATAAGACGTCGCACACGCTGAAATGCTCATGTGGAGGATCATAAATACACGGAAATACTATACAACGCTGCGAAAAATAATGAGATCGAGACGCCTAATCCAAGATAGAGGGTCTTGATGGAGTCTTGGGTTGATCGGATGACGTACACCAACAATCCCACGAAAAGGAGGCTGATTGCCATCAAGAAGAGGGATATCATGGTCGGCTCGAACCGGATATCAGAATAGGTGAAACGCAAGCTAGGGAAAAGAAACCCTGACAGTGGACCAGCCCCGCTGGAGTGAAGAGTATCCTTGATCGAGTGAGGGGGTTCCTGTTGACCGAGCCACGCAGTCGCTGTGAAGAGAAGCAGGATCAAGATGCCTTCCATGCGCATCCGCATCCGTCGGACTTCAAACGATCGTTCAGGAGACGCGTAACTCCACTTCCCGTTCATGATACCGATGATCAGCACGGATAGAATCAGGACGTGTTTCCAGAGTAAGGCTTGTCCATACGGTAAAATCCAGGAATCGGAATACTCCTCTACCTGCACGACGACAGACATCAGATAGATGCCGGAACCGACGATCAGTAAGAAACATAGCGTCACGAGTGGTTTGAACTATTCGAGGAAGATGCCCCAGTTACGGTCTGATGGACTCCAAAAGCCGAGTATGAGCAATCCACCGGTCCAGATGAAGACGGCGAGTGCGTGAATAGAATGTACGAGCATGCCTTCTGCCCCTTTGATGCTAGAGGCGTGCCCGGACCACGCGAACGTAACGACCATCGCCATAACAAGGAATACCCCTAGTTTTATACGTCCAGGACTGAGTGATGAACGATTGATGACGATGAGAAGGAGTACACTCCAGAGAGCCATCAGAATCCAAGCGTTCCCTGCCTCGAATGTAAGTAACACGGATTGCAGTGTTATCCAAAAACCGATCTCTTCATATAAATACAGTACGATTCGTAAGACGGACAGGGAAAAGGATAACAGCATCAGCACGATGAGCATGCGAACCCAGCGGATTGAAAGCGATACGTCAGGTCGGTAAGAACGAGGGATGAGCTGGACGGAAAAGAAACCGATCAACAGCGCAAGACAACCGTAGAGGAGCGTATCGCCGATCAGATAGAGCGCGGTCATCGCTTCCGCCCCTTCCCGATAAATCAGATCAGCTCGTCCAAACATTCACCGTTTCCGGGATGGACTGTAGTAGCTGTGCTAAGACGATCGAACAACACTTTCAAAAGATGCAAAATGTCCAGACCGTCACAGTTTCGTTTGCCCGTGGGGAGATGGAAATCGACCATCAGCTGGATGCTCGACAAGTCCAAAGCGAGCTGAACAAGATCGGTTTCGATGGATACGTCAAGGGAAAGAAAATGTCCGAGGCACCGGTCCGGTCGTTCGAGGGGATCTCCTTGATCCTGTCCGGGATTTTGATTGGTCTGGGATTGCTCATCCAAACGAGCGGAGTAGCGTATCTTCCGAATGTTTTGTACGGTATCGCCTTGATCCTCAGTGGGGGGAGAGTTTTCCGGAGTGCCTATTATGCCGCCCGTGCCCGCTCACTCGACATGAAAGTATTGATGAGCGTAGCAGCCATCGGTGCCGCATGTATCGGGGAGTGGCTCGAGGGAGCGACCGTCGTCTTCCTCTTTGCCATCGGCAATTTGCTTCAGAATCGCTCCCTTGCGCGGACGCGCAATTCCATTCAGAAACTGATCGAACTGTCTCCGAAGGAAGCCTTCGTGCTGACGGACGGGGACGTTAGACGTAAACCGGTGGAAGCGGTGCGAGTCGGAGAAATCCTCCGGATTCGACCAGGTGATCAGGTTGCACTGGACGGCACGATCCTGAACGGGACGACGACCATCAATCAAGCACCGATCACGGACGAATCGATTCCTGTCGATAAGAAGGAAGGCGATCACGTATTTGCCGGAACGCTCAACATGGATCGTTCGTTCGACATGATCGTCGAGAAGACGTATCAAGAGACGACGCTTGCGCACATCATTGAACTGGTCGAGGAAGCGCAGGATAATAAAGCACCGAGTGAAGCGTTCATCGATCGTTTCGCGAAAGTGTATACACCGTTCGTCTTCCTAGGTGCATTGTTGCTGATGATCGTCCCACCTTTACTCCAACTTGGTAGTTGGGGAGAGTGGTTCTATAAGGGGTAGCGTCAGGAAAATGCGGATTTACAATGCTAAGGAAATTCCCATACTAAAAAGCCAAATTTCTCAACATCAATTGAGAAATTTGGCTTTTTCCGTTGCTCAGTTAAAGCGTCCTTTAGTTGTATATTTCCTGTTAATATCCCTTTTGAAGCATAACATTGTTTTCAATGATCGCACCCGATAGTTGACGCCCATTTTAGAACCTATTCTTTGATTTTCAATAAGCGTAAACTGTTTAATGTTACAAGTAAAGTTGCTCCCATATCAGCAAATATAGCTATCCAAAGTGTTAACCAACCGGGCATGACCAAAAGTAATGCCACTAATTTAATCGCCAAAGAGAAGGTAATGTTTTGCTTGATGATTGCTAAAGCCTTACGGCTTAATTTTATTGTATATGGCAATTTACTCAAATCATCAGACATTAAGGCGATGTCAGCCGTTTCTAAAGCTGTATCAGTTCCAGCACCACCCATTGCTACACCAACGGTAGATGCCGCAAGGGCTGGAGCATCATTCACGCCATCTCCGACCATCCCCACACTTTGATGTTTTTCTCGAAGTTCTTTAATAAAATTAAGCTTATCTTCTGGAAGTAAGTCAGCTTTAATATCCGAAACACCAGCTTGTTTTCCGATGGCTGTTGCCGTTCTTTGGTTATCGCCTGTTAGCATCACTGTTTCGATTCCCATATTGTTCAACTTGCCGATAACTTCTTTAGACGATTCCCTCATTTCATCGGCTACGGCAATAAACGAAAGAATTTCTTTTTCTGTTCCTAACACCATCACCGTTTTACCTTGAGTTTGCATATCGGCAATTTTTTCTTTCCTATCGCTTGAAATGCTTCCGTGTAATTCCTCAAAAAGATTTGGACTTCCCACATAATACATTTCATTATTTATTTTGGCTTTAACGCCTTTACCTGTAATGGATTGAAAATCCTCTACTGTTACTTCGTTGAATTTTAATCCATTTTCTTCTGCTTTTCGCATAATCGCTGAAGCAAGAGGGTGCTGTGATCCTTTTTCAATGGCTGCTGTTATGGTCATTAATTCATTTTCATTTCTACCATATGTCACAATGTCTGTTACAGCAGGAATCCCTTTGGTTAATGTTCCTGTTTTATCAAAGGCTATCGCTTTTAAGTGTCCTGCTTCTTCTAAATGGATACCACCTTTAATTAAAACACCATTTTTCGCTGCATTTCCTATTGCTGTAACCACAGCAACTGGAGTTGAGACTACTAAGGCACAAGGACAACCAACCACTAATACAGCTAAGCCTTGATAAATCCATTGGCTCCAGTCTCCGCCAAATAATGGTGGAACTACCGCAATTAAAAGAGCTAGTATGACAATAGCTGGTGTATAGTATTTTGCAAATTTATCGACAAACGCTTGAGAAGGGGCCCGTTCTGCTTGGGCTTCTTCTACCAAGTGAATGATTTTTGAAAGAGTAGTATCTTCAACTCGTTTTGTTACTTTAACCTCAAGTAACCCTTCTTCATTCAAGGTTCCTGCAAATACTTCATCATTTGTGGTTTTCGTTACTGGAACACTTTCACCTGTAATCGCAGCCTGATTTAATGTCGATGTACCTTTAACCACTATTCCATCCATTGCTAACTTTTGACCGGGCTTAACAATCATGATGTCTCCAACTTGAATATCATCAACATGAATCATCATTTCTTCATTGCCTCGTCGAATTAACGCTTCTTTTGGGGCAATATCCATTAAAGATTCAATAGATTGACGTGCTTTATCCATTGAATAACGCTCTAATGCTTCACTAATCGCAAATAGGATAACAACGGTTGCCCCTTCACCCCATTCACCAATGATTGCAGCTCCTATAATTGCAATAGTCATAAGCGTATTCATATCGAAATTTAATCTGCTTAGATTTTTGAGACCTTTAATGAATAACGAATATCCACCGATTAAAATGGACGCTGCATAACCAATTGTCGGTAGAACATGCTCTTCACCATACTGCTCTCCTAAGAACCAGCTAACTACAAGTAAAAGAGCTGATATATATACCTTAATGTTTTCTTTCTGCTTCCAAAAAGGTTCTCGTTCTACCCTTTGTTCTTTTTCATCTCGAATTTTTAAATTTTCAAATGCTCCTGCTTTTTCTAATTCTTCAATGGTTGTCGTCCCTTTAACATAAACTTTAGATGCTCCGAAATTTACTTTCGCATCCTGAACACCGGGAAGTTCTTTAACATTATTTTCAAAAATGGCTGCACAGTTAGTACAAGTAAATCCTTGAACACGATAGGCTTTCATTTCTTCTTCAGACAGTTTTGCTTTCCCACTAGACATTGATCTTCACCTCTTTCTTATGTGCCAATGCAATCATCATAATTTGTCTGATATGCTCATAATCTAATGAATAAAATGCAAGTTTTCCCTCTTTTCGAAACTTAACAATCCCTTGCTTATGGAGCGTTCGCAGGTGATGAGACGCATTTGCAACCGTAACACCTATAATATTTGCTATATCACACACACACAGTTCGTCATCTTGACATAAAGCATAGGTAATTTTTGCTCTATTTTCATCTGCAATAGCTTTTAACATTTGGGCAACACTAGAAATATCTACTGTCTGTAAATTACCTTGTATTCGATTGACCTTTTCTTCGTCATAACAATAAATTTCACAAGTATCTTTCTTAATCACATTCTCACCCCAATATCATTCAAGTGTTTATTTGAATATAGTATAACAATTTTTAATAATTCATTCAAGTGTTTATTTGAATGAGTAAAAAAATTCATAAAAAAAGAATTGGAGTACCCAATTCTAATAACAAAATAACCAAACTGCATAAGACTTTAAGTACATAACATTATCTGGCCAATTAATGGAATAGGACTGAACTATTTGTTCTCTTCCGATAGCTTTCTATATAATGAAGCCCTAGACACATTTGTAATTTCACAAATTTGATTTACAGTCATATTTCCTTCTTTATATAGCTTTACTGCATAATTCATTCCCGCATGATTTTTATGATATTTCTTTATCCGACCTTTAAACTTTCCTTCTTTCTTAGCCATCTCAATCCCTTCACGTTGACGCATACGGATAAGATCTCTCTCTAACTGGTTAACACCAGCCATTACTGTAATTAAGAATTGGCTGTATGGATTATCCTCTGATAAATCTAGCCATGTATCCTTGAGTGATTTTAAGCTGGCTTTTTTCCTTCGTATGTAATCGATCAATTCAAATAAATCTTGTGTACTACGAGTAATTCGAGTTAAATCTGTAACATAAATGGTGTCACCATCTTGTAAGTCCTCTAACATTTTTTGAAGTTGCTCACGTTCCTTCGTTGCCCCAGAAACTTTTTCTTCGTATATAATATCCATTCCGAATTCGCTTAGCTGCTGAAATTGTCTTGAAGGGTTTTGACTAGTTGAACTGACACGTACATAACCAATTTTCCGCAAAATATCACCTCACTTTTGAGACAAGTCTTATGAGACGCTAGATCACAGCAATCCACTTCAAAATAAATGACTTGATGAAGTCGCTTCAGATCATAGAAAAACCCTCATTTCGACGTCGAAATGAGGGTTTTTCTATGATCTGAAAAGATGCTGTCTTAGGACATCCTCTCTTCTTTTTTTAGGTTACAAATAGTTCAATGGGTTGACACTATTCGCTGCAGAATAACTGCTGTATTTATAACTGTTTTTATGAATCTCAAAGTGTAAATGATTTCCGAACGAGTTTCCTGTATTCCCAACTGTTCCAATCTTCATACCTTTAGAGACTGTCTGACCACTTTTTACCGAAAGACTATTCATATGAGCATAAACGGTTACGTATTTTTGATTCTTTAGACTATGTGAAATCATAACGTGTTTACCATATGCACCGCTGTTTTTAGAGATAGTGACTTTTCCACTCGCAGAAGCATAGACAGGTGTGCCTTTTGTTGCAGCTAGATCAACGCCATTATGGAATGTATAACCGTAAGCGCCATTAGATTTTCCGTATCCTTGGGTCAGCCTCCCTTTAGTAGGAGAAGCAAAAAGAGACTCATTATACGTCATTTTTTTTGCAACGTGGCTCTTATATTTTTTTAGGTAAGAACTATAGATATACCGTGTGTTCCCTTTGTAAAGTACTTTTGTCCAAGCTCCTTTTTTTCCTAAATAAGAAAAAGTCTGACCAGTGTTAGTCACGCCGACTATATTGTAATTGAGAGAAGGACCAGTCCGAACACGGAGATTGTCTGTCTTTACTTTTACTTTATATGCACTACTTGCTTCAACTTTTGGGCTATGCATTGAAAAAGTTGTTGTGAGTAAGACGCTAGAAGCGATAAGTATTACCTTGTTTTTCATTAGTTGTACTCCTTTAAAGATAAAGATACGGTGACAAACGATTTGTTAAAAGGAGTATAGCATCACTATATTACAAAAAAGTGTATCAAATTCATTTCAAAAATTGATACGAGATTTAATCAAAAAATGCATAGTTTTTTCACAAACAGATTTTATGTTTAAAATTAAACACATTTCTTTTTTATACATCTTAAAAAAAGATTTATTTTTTAGAGTTCGGGAGGAATTTGATGGAGTTATCTTTTTTGTTAGCTTTTGGAGCAGGGTTTTTATCTTTTATCTCGCCATGTTGCCTAGCTTTGTATCCTGTTTTTCTATCTTACATTACAGGAATTTCAGTTACAGAGTTAAAAGAAAATAAAAAGTGGAACTGGAATGGTGTTCCCCATACATTCGTTTTCTTACTTGGATTTTCGAGCGTATTTTTAGTGATGGGTTTTTCAACGTCATATTTGGCTGATTTTTTTATAGTGTATAAAGATGTTCTACGGATGAGCGGTGCACTTATTTTATTCATATTCGGTGTTATTTTAACTGGTCTGTGGACCCCAATATTTTTACTTAAAGAGCGAAGAATGAACTTAGGAAAAAGAAAGCGTGGTTATATCGGAACGTTTATTGTCGGAGTCGGATCGGCTGCTGGATGGACTCCTTGTACAGGACCAATCCTCGCTGGAGTTATTGCTTTGATCGCCACGAATCCTAGTAATGGATTTTTATATATGCTCTTTTATGTACTAGGTTTTTCTATTCCATTTTTCTTGATGTCGTTTTTGGTCGGGAAATCCAGATACTTAATGAATTATTCTTCAAAGGTTATGAAAATAGGTGGCTGGTTTATGATTTTATTAGGTATCATATTGTATTTCGATGGTCTGACGAAACTAACTACAATATTGATTGATTTTACAGGGTTTAGAGGGTTCTGACGCTCTATTTTCTATTTCGAAAGGAGATGCATCGTAAATGTCTCGTGAAAATGTCCTGATAATGGGAGTAGAGGAAAACTGGAAAGTGATGGAGAACATAAAACAACTTAAACCTGTAAGTATAGATATTCATATTTCTTCAAAAGAAGGATGGGTTCGAAAGCTATTTCCTGATTTTAAATATTTTGATTCATTTTCAAAAAAAGAATCAGAAGAAGGGTATATTAGTAATCTGATTGAATATTGTACTTCTCAAGAAATAGGCTGGATTATCCCTTTAAGCGAACAAGAAGCATCTACGTTATCAAAACATAAGTTGAAAATGAGAAAAAATAACGTAGCGTTTATAACATCCTTTGACTGGGATAAAACAGTACTTCATGATTCATTTTCGGTTCAAGGTAATACTTTCACTTATTCTTTTGACCAGATAAAGAATGCGCCTGAAGGTGTAAAGGTGGGGAAAATTAATGCATATGTCGATTATCGATCTAGTGAAGTGATTTGCTGTTTTATGAGAGAAGAGTATGAACGGTACCAAGATACTGTTCTTTCATACGAGGTGTTTGCCAACTCGATTTTAGAGGAGTGCGTAGCAATAATTGCTCAAAGGCTTAATATAAAGGGTTCTTTTTCTTTCGATTATCAACGTGATTCGGAGGGAATGTATACGATTACAAAAATAGAATGTTTCATGACGCATTCTACTCGTGAGGCTAATTTTAGTGATTATGATTTCGCTAATTATTTGTGGAGCAATATTCAAGGAATTGTCCTTTTAAAAGAATCAAATGATAAAAGCTCTTTTGTGTATCGCCTAAATGAAGAATACTTTCTTTTCTAAATCTCAACAGTTTGTTTTTATATGTAATCATCTTAAATGAGAAAGGTACTTTATGAATAAACTTTCATTTAAAATAACGTTATTTTATTTTTTCGGGATTCTCATGATTTTCATTCTCTCATCTGCTATTGTATACAACATTCTTGAGCATCAACAAGTAGAAAGTGAACTGGAGAGCCTTCAAGAGAGAGGCAATAGTCATCGAGATGTTCTTTCCACTAACTTCGACAAGCAAACAGTTGAACACGTTGTTTTAATGGAGGAAAAGGCGATGACTGATGTGATTATCTTAGACAAAAATAATCAAGTCGTCGATTCATCTAACGACGCTGAACAATTTTTGAACCCGGATTGGATTCAAAAAAAGGATGGAATCGTAGAAGGTAATTGGAGAGAGGGCAAATTTTTAGTGACGGTGAGTAATATTGAAGATGGCGGTCAAATAATCATGTTAGAGCCGACGAAGTATATACAGCATTTGATGGGGGAATTGAAACAACAAGTAGTGTTCTCTCTATTCTTGTTAGTACTTTTTCTATTAGTAAGTGTTTATTTTTTGAGTTATATCATTATAAAGCCACTTTTATCAATGAAAGAGGCAACGGTAAAGTTAAGTAAAGGCGAGGTGCTGAAAATCAGAGAAGCTGAGAGAAGCGACGAAGTAGGAGATTTAGCACGAGCGATCACTAAGTTATCTGTTGATTTACGTCACATTCAAAATACAAGAAAGCAATTTCTGACTTCAATCACACATGAATTGCGTACGCCGATTACCTACATTAAGGGATATGCAGGACTCCTCAAAAAAGACGAATCGAGATTTGGAGATATTATCTATGAGGAATCCGAAAGACTTCAAGAACTGATTGAGGATTTGTTTGAACTTGCTAGATTGGAAGAGCCACATTTTCAAATAGATCCTCAGATCACAGAGATGAATGATTTCTTAAAAAAAATCAGTGAAAGAATAATTTTTAAATTTGAGGAGAAACAAGTGAAATTAATTCTTCAAATTAATAAAACTCCCATCTACAAAGAGATAGACCAAGCTAGATTCGATCAGGTTCTCTTAAATTTACTGGATAACGCGCTAAAATATACACATGCGAACAAACGCGTATTTTTAAAACTTGATGAAAACTTTATTGAAGTTACGGATGAAGGTGGTGGTGTGGATGAGCAATCACTACCGTATCTTTTTGATCGTTTTTATCGAGTAGATTCTTCACGAAATCGTGAAACAGGAGGTACTGGGCTCGGTTTGGCTATCACGAAAGAAATAGTTGAAGCGCACAAAGGGACCATCGTAGCTATTAATGTAGAAAACGGGCTGAAGGTTGTCATTGACTTGAGGGGGATTCCAGGATGAGAACCATTGCTTTGGTAGATGATGAGAATCGAATGTTAGAACTGATTGAACTCTATCTGCAAGACAGTTATACCTGTATTAAGCTGAACAGCGGAAGAGAGATATTGAACTTGATTGATGTAGATGAGCCTGACTTAATCATATTGGATGTGATGATGCCTTTAATGGATGGTTTTGAGACCTGTCAAAGGATAAGGGAAGTTTCGAATGTACCAATCATTTTATTGACAGCACTCGACGGAAAAGAAGAAATCGTAAAAGGATTACAACTGGGAGCAGATGATTACATTGTGAAACCGTTCGACGAGGCGGAATTGAAGGCAAGAATTCAATCGATTTTCAGACGAACTACAGTTTCTTCAGGATCAAAAATCGAATCGTCGGGTCTAATCTTAAATGAAGACGCCCATGAGCTGTATTATGATAATCATTTAGTCAAAGTCACGCCAAAGGAATTTTCATTACTTGCTAAGTTATTAAAAAATCCAGAACGTGTCTATTCAAGAGAGGAACTGCTCTCAAGTTTATGGTTAGCAAATGAGTGGACAGATGAACGAACGGTCGACTCTCATGTAAGAAACTTAAGAGAAAAACTTAGGAAACTCGAGTTTCCTATTGAAGAACACTTTCGCACAGTATGGGGAATTGGTTACAAGTGGGTTCCTTAAATAAGGAGAAATAAGACAAGAGAGGAACGGTTAAAAAACCGTTCCTCTCTTGTTTATCGTTTATTCTGCAGATAGTTCGTCTTCAGTCACCCATTTATGATTTTTCACTTCTTCACCTGTAGTCGATTCGAAATCAATCATATACACTGTTGTTTGCTTAGCTGAGTCGATAGTGGCCGTAGCATCCTTCATTCCTTTCATATGATCCGCGTCTACTTTTACTTCATCGCCTACTTCATAAGGAGATGACTTGGCATCTACAATCTCTTCTTGAATAATCCATTTATGATTCGTGACGCGTTTCCCGCCATTTGTAGGGTCATAAGAAATGCTATAAGCAGTAGTATCATAAGCTCCTACAATTTTAGCCTCGGCCCCTTTCATGCCTTCCATATGTGCTTCTTTGATCATCGCCATGTCGCCAACTTTAAATTTAGGGTTTTTAGCCTCTTGGAGCCCTTTCGGAACCTCTTTCGATCCAGACATGTCCATCGTCGAATGATCCATACCGTCCATATTTTTATCCATGCTTCCTGTTGATTTAGAATCATCACCATTGCTTCCGCACGCAGCGAGTGCTAAAGAAAGCGAAGCAGCCATAGTTGTCATAAAAATCTTTTTCTTTAATTTCATAAAAATTACCTCCAATTGTTTTTTTTATGCTTTCCATAGACTCTATCACATAAATTTGCAGAAACATTGCAGAGAGCAGAAAAGTAACACATTGAAAAAAACTATAAAATTCATGGGTGGAAAGACATATTTTTTTCACAATCATTCTTTAAGTTAAAGATAATAATTAATTGAAGGGAATGATCCATGTGAAGAAAAGATGGTTAATCGCAACTATCGGTATCTTTACTCTCATGATTATAGTGGGCGGTTCGTATTTACTTTTTATCCGAGGTACTATGCCAAATAACAAACAGCACATGAAATCTATGATGAATGGAGGGAACACTACTACAAATCAGACTATGATGGAAGGTATGGGACATGGCGCGAGTGTCGATTTAAAATCAACTGAAGAAAAAGAGCGACGATTGAACATCCCTAAGATGCTAAAATCCGATCGTGAAACCAAGAATTCCATTCAATACACGATTGTCGCTAAACAAGGGGAGACACAGTTTTTCCAAGATAGTAAAAAAACTGAAACTCTAGGATATAACGGAAATTATTTAGGTCCTGTAGTGGAATTGAAAAAAGGAAAAATGGTAACAATCCGTACGGTGAATCGCTTATCAGAAGCGACTACATTCCATTGGCACGGTCTTGTTGTACCATCATCCGTAGATGGCGGACCACATCAGGTCGTGAAAGCTGGTGAAACGAAGGTAGTAAAGTTTAAAGTGAAGCAAGATGAATCGACATTGTGGTTTCATCCACATCCAATGGGGAAAACTGCTGAACAAGTATACAAGGGGTTAGCAGGATTGTTGTACGTAAAAGATGAAAAAACTAAAGAGACGATGCTACCTCAAAAATATGGTGAAAATGATATTCCATTAATTCTTCAAGATCGAAAAGTTAAAAACAGGAATGTCCTTGGATATGCTGATGTAGAAAAAACAGATGGGGCTTTAGGCGATACCCTCCTCGTAAACGGTACGATTAATCCATATTTCAACGTAAAATATTCGCAACTTAGAGTCAGATTGATAAATGGCTCCAATGCACGTAACTACGTAGTGAAGCTATCTGACGGTTCATCCTTTGAAAAAATTGCTGATGATGGTGGTTACATCTCAAAACCGAAAAACGTAAAGAAAATTGAATTAAGTCCAGGCGAACGTGTAGAGGTATTGGTAGACTTTTCAAAAAGAAAAATTGGTGAGACTGTTTCATTTGAGACGAATGGAGTAAGGGTCGTTAACTTCAAGCTGAAGGATAAACAAGGGACGAACCTAAGTGCATTGGCGCCGAAAAGTGGATATGAAAAGCCGCTAAAGACCTTGTCTACAGTGAATCAAAAGTTAACTCTTTTCGGGATGGGCAAAAATGTTGAAATCAATGGGAAAAAGTTTGATGAGAAGAGAATCGATATTAAAGCGAAACAAGGAGAAACCGAAATTTGGGAGGTCTATAATAAAAAAGACATGATGGGTGGAATGACTCATCCCTTCCACATTCATGGAGTCCAATTCAAAGTATTAGAGCGAAACGGACAGAAACTGGATAATCAAGAAGCAGGTCTAAAAGACACTATCGCTATAAAACCAGATGAACGAGTTAAGATTCAGATGACTTTCAAGGAAAAAGGGGTATTCATGTACCATTGCCATATCCTTGAACATGAAGAGAACGGAATGATGGGTCAGTTGAAAGTGGACTAAAAAATAGGTGAATGTTTTCATCTTTTCTTCACAAACTAAGGAAATAGACTTTGTGTAAGTCAAAAAAGACGGAAAATGGAGGTATTTTAGAATGAATACTGGACAACAAGAAATCTTAGGTGCCCTACACAACTGTATAGTGACTTGTAATGAATGCTTTGATGCGTGTTTGAGTGAACATCATGTTTCTTCGATGGCAGAGTGTATACGTCTAGACAGAGATTGTTCTGAAATTTGTAGTCTTTTAGTACAAGCTATTTCTCGAAACAGCAGCAATATTGATGTTCTTGCAAGAAGCTGTGTTGAAATTTGTGAAAGATGTGCCGACGAATGTTCGAAACATGATCATGATCATTGTAAAAAGTGCGCTGAGGCCTGTAATGAATGTGCAAAAGTCTGTCGTAAATTAATTGCTTAAAGCGAAGTGTTAAAAATGAAGGAGCATCTATGTCGCCATGCCGAAAAAGGTATGAGCTAAAAAGCTGATGCTCTTTCATTATTTATAAGCACTAAGATACTTAGTTATGAAAAAGTTCATAACCCTTATAGACCAGTAGTATGGTGAGAGAAAATAAGGATACATAGAGGATAACGATCAAACTCTTCATAAACACTTTCATGAAAATCAACTCCATTCTATAGGTTGAATTGATTATATAGAAAGTTCGTGAAATTTATGAGGAAATAGACTAACAATCATTTATTATTAAAAAATTTTAATGTAAGAGGTGGTGACTAGGATGGATAAAATATTAATTGTTGATGATGAAATAAGAATGAGGCAATTATTAAGACTCTATCTAGAACCAATAGGATATGAATGTAGTATGGCGAATGATGGGATCGAAGCTTTAGAGAAAGTGAAAAAAGAAACCTTCGATTTGATTTTATTGGATGTAATGATGCCGATGTACGATGGATTCGAAGTATGTAAGAAAATAACGGATTCTCACCCGGAAGTCCCTATCATCATGATAACGGCTCTAAATGATGCTGAATCCATCGTCAAAGGACTAGATGCTGGAGCTACAGATTATGTAACAAAGCCGTTTAACGGGGACGTACTTTTAGCAAGAGTTCGGTCTGTCATGAGAAGGAAAGCAAAAGAACCCGTTATCTACCACGGACTTACGTTCGATGAGAGCAACAATTTAATTTTACTAGATGGCAAGTCGATTGACTTTACACCAAAAGCACATGCATTACTGCGACTATTCCTTCAACATCCTGGAAGGCTGTTCAACAGACTAGAGCTTTATGAATTCGTTTGGTCTTATACGTCAGAATCGGATCCGAGGACAGTTGATTCTCATATTAAGATGATTAGAGAAAAGTTAAGAGAGTTAGATTACCCGATCGATAGGCATCTGAAAACAATTTGGGGGAGAGGATATCGTTGGAGTGAGGATGAAACGAAATGACACTCTTGCTATAGGAGCAAAAGTGTCATCATAAAAATCATAAGGGAGTCGGTGTCGGCTTCGAGTATCCATCTTTATATGAAGAATCGATTGCAGAACGAATTTCTTTAACCGATTCTCCGTCCCGTTGCTTCAAAATAGACTTTACAGCAATCTCGAGACAGGTGCTGCATGTCGTTCCGTGACTTGTCCATTTCACCGATCCATTCGTCGCGTTTTCTTCTATAAAGCAATCATAATTATTTTTATGATTGACTGTTTCACCGCAACCGCAATAGCAAGGTATTTTCTCTAGTAGTTCACGATTTTTCCCTACAGCTTGATAAACATTTCGTACATCTTCAGGTTGAGTTTTTAAAAACGTAGGAAGTATCAACGATGATGATGTTTCTTCAATCTTGTCACCGCTCATATGTTTCGCATGATCTACCTCCTTTGAATGATTGGGAGTAGAAGACTTCATCGGGGATTGAGCACAGCCGACCGCAATCAGGGATAGGCTAATAAGACTTACGCTTTTTAAGAGTATGTTAAGTTTCACGATTGGATTCTCCTTAGAGATAATTTTGTAGGTGCATAAAACAAAGCTTTTTAATTGCGTTTTTTATATTAGCTCATTTGTCTGTTCACGATAGTACCTATTCGTTCATTTGACCATAGTCTTCATTAGTTCAGTTAATTCATGAATTGTCATCAATCATTTGATGTCTACCTCGAACTTGTCCTTTAATTCTTTTTAAAGTTTCAGTACTTGTGATTTTAGCGCTAAATAGTCCTATTCAAACAAATGGTCTCATTTTTTAAAATATATCCTATACTTGTATGATAATTTTTATTTTTTAGTGTGTCAAAATACATTTTATATTTATATATATAAGTTTAACTGGAAGTAAAAACGAGATGTAGCTCTATATAGTCATGATCTCTCTATATACACCATACAGGTATATAGTACGTAAAAGGAGGTTTTCTTATGGATCACCATATCCATCACGAACATACTCATCATGAAGACCAACAAATGAGTGCTTCACATCATGAACATGAAGGAATGATCGGAGACTTCAAGAAAAGATTTCTCGTATCGTTAATGTTGACCATTCCAATCCTGCTACTTTCCAAAATGATTCAAGAATGGTCGGGTATCAACATTAGCTTTCCATATGACGACGTTGTTTTGCTTTTGCTATCCACAACTGTCTACTTCTACGGTGGATGGCCGTTCTTAAAAGGTAGCTTAGACGAAATGAAACAAAAAAATCCGGGGATGATGATGTTGATCGCTTTAGCGATTAGTGTTGCATACTTTTATAGTGTGGGCATCATCTTAGGTCTAGGAGAGGGACATGACTTTTTCTGGGAGTTAGCAACGCTCATAGATATTATGCTTTTAGGACATTGGATTGAAATGAAGTCAATCATGGGCGCGTCTAACGCGCTACAAGAATTAGTCAAATTGTTACCCAGTATTGCGCATCGAATTGATGATGAAAAAATAGAAGATATTGCGGTGTCGGAATTACAGACTGGTGACGTGATTCTGATCAAACCTGGGGAGAAAGTTCCAGTTGACGGTAAGATAATAAAAGGAGCAACAACAGTTGATGAATCGATGCTGACAGGTGAATCTCTTCCCATCGAAAAGAAAATGGACGACAACGTAATTGCTGGCTCCATTAATCAAGAAGGAAGCTTGACTGTTGAAACGAAAAATACAGGTGAAGGCACGTATTTATCGAAAGTGATCGAATTAGTCAGCGAAGCGCAGGCATCTAAATCTAAAACACAAAATTTAGCGAATCGTGCAGCAAAAATTCTCTTCTATGTCGCTGTTTTTGCCGGTGTGTTGACATTTATCATTTGGCTTGCATTAGGATATCCGCTCAGCATTGCTATCGAACGTATGGTGACTGTCATGGTTATTTCGTGTCCCCATGCACTAGGACTTGCAGCGCCATTGGTCGTCTCTGTCTCGACGGCGCTGTCTGCTAAGAAAGGTTTATTGATTCGAAATAGGACGCAGTTTGAAGATGCACGGAAATTAGACGCCATTATTTTTGATAAGACAGGTACTTTGACGCAAGGTAATTTTGGTGTGACGGATTTGATGCCGGTTGATGAAATTTCCTCAAACGAACTACTTCGTCTAGCAGCGGGAGTCGAACGTTCATCACAACATCCTCTTGCTAAAGGTGTAGTAAAAAGAGCAGAAGAGCTACAACTATCACTTCCATCGATTGAAGATTTTATGTCTATTACAGGAGTCGGATTGGAAGGGAAAGTAGAGGGCACGTTAATTCGTGTAGTGAGTCCTCGATATATTCGTCAAGAAAAAATAACGGTTGATGAGCTCGCTTTTGAAAAATTATCTGAAGAAGGAAAGACTGTCATATTTGTATTGAAAAACAAGCAATTACTAGGAATGATTGCACTTGCTGATTTAGTAAGAGAAGAAGCGAAAGAGACTGTGACTGCTCTTAAAAATAAAGGCATAAATTCAATCATGCTCACTGGTGACAATAAAAAGGTTGCACATTGGGTTGCCAAACAGTTGGGTATTGACGAAGTTCATGCAGAAGTTTTACCTGATGATAAATCAAGACAAGTAAAGAACATTCAATTGGAAGGTAGGAAAGTAGCCATGGTGGGTGATGGCATTAATGATGCACCCGCACTGGCACAAGCTGACGTAGGGATTGCGATTGGTAGTGGAACCGACGTGGCAGTCGAAACCGCTGATATCGTACTGGTCAGAAGTAATCCGAAAGATGTTCTCTCTATCCTTGAACTTTCCCGAAGCACTTATAACAAAATGATTCAAAACCTATGGTGGGCAGCTGGTTATAATATTATAACAATACCACTAGCAGCCGGCGTTCTAGCTCCCTATGGTGTGATCTTATCCCCAGCCATTGGGGCAGTACTAATGAGTCTTAGCACCGTCATTGTTGCTGTAAATGCTAGAACGTTAAAAATATGAAATCATTTGAAGTGATTTCAGAACTTATTAGTAGCCAAGCACTGGATTTAATCGCGTGTAAAAAGTCTATGAGTATTCGAAGACTTTTTACACGCGATTTTAATTTTATTAGAATATATGATGATGATTTATATAAAGAACAAATTTTTATTGCAATCATTATATAAAACGGTCGTTAAACAGACATATTCAAAAACTCATATGCTTACTTGTATATGAGCAATAGATGCCTTATTTATAAATGTCACGACGATGACCGATTTCAAGAATTAAGATCACGACTTTTTCATCCTGGATGTCAGCAATCAGACGATAATCACCGATGCGATAACGCCATTCACCCGATCTGTTCGAGACGAGTCCCTTGCCATGACGACGCGGATCATCCGTCCCGACCAGATTCTTCTTGATCCAGGACATGATGATCCGCACTTGTTGGGGATCCATCTTTTTGAGAGACTTTTGAGCTCCGCGCTCAAACGCTACTGTATATGCCGTCATTCTAAATCAAGTTCTTTCATCATATCGTCGAAAGAGATCGCTTCTGATTTTTTACGGTGTGCTGACATCGAATCATGATAGAGTTGTAAATCGATTTCATCTTCGATACGATCGAGGACGGCATCGCGAACGAGTGTAGAAATCGTGATGTTCTTTGCCTTCGCATATTCCTTGATGAGTCGTGTATCCTGATCATCTAGACGTACGGAAATGGTACTCATGATTATCAGCTCCTTTGTAATACATTGTAATACAAATCGAGCTTTTAGTACATATAATTGAGTAGGATAATCTAGAATAAACATTCTCTACAAGATGAAAATTCGCTGCTGAATATCATGAATAAGTACTATGTGATGTCAGAAGTGGATTAGATCATGTTCAAATTGAACTAAACATAGTCATTCGTCCTTATTTTGACCATGTTTAGGTAATCGATGACCATAATTTTTTCTTCACTCCGTTAGATTGACACTTAATATTTGCTTGAACGAGACGATTTCGACGTCTAGATTTCGTTTGACGAGATGGACCTCCTCCTGTACATAATCGAGCTTCTCAACGAAGGCGTCGAAACGATGCGTCAACGGACCATTCATTGCTGTCACCGTGACAATGTCTCCACTGAAGATGGCATCGTTCAAGGCGTTCTCGATCGTCCCATCGATCGATCCTTCTGTGTCCTCGAACTTGAGATGATGTACCTCTTGGTAATAGCGTTTCAGCAATCCTTTGTGTTCGGGCATGAGGAACGGGATCCACTTCTTATTGCCTCGGTCTTCATAACTCATTAAAACCACTCCTTTTCATAATAAGAACATTTAAATCACTCCTTTTTATAATAAGAGCATTTGTTCCTGTTATGTTCCTCCTTTCTGACGTTTTCAATCCGTTTTTTTCGACGTCTCATCAATTCCTCCGTTTCTAGGGATGAAAAAAGGCAGTGACGAGGATCTCATCACTGTTCCAATAAATTTCGAAAAGAAAATTGATAAAAGCTTTTTTCTTTACCCATTCTGTTATACTCATTCATTTTTTATGAATGAAAATCGATTTTTTACTAAGCTAAAATCATGTTATTAAAGAACACTAATTTGAATATTAAATCAATCTTCTACTCTTCGTTAAAAAATCTTCATTTCTACCTGTGACACTGTTTTGCGCCCAATTTCCTGGAGGCATTTCTCGAATAAGAATCAATATCTTATCTCCCGGTGCAGGGGTGAAAAGCGAGAGAACTTCAGTTAACTTATTCACCCAAGCATCTTTTATTTCTTGATCGAACGTATCCCACACATCGATCGTCAAGATAGCCATTCCTGCGACAGGAGTGACGTCTGTTGCATAAGACGCTCGTGTCTGCCAATTCGTTATGCGACTCTCGGAAGAAAAGGTCGGATCGGATGCCATGGCACCCGCTTTTCCAAAGTTTTCTGGTTCTTGTTCGTGAATCAAGACTTGAATCTTGTCAGGAATCATGTTCAATGTCTCGACCGTTATATTCGTCAGTTGATGGATGAGTTGTCGTTTCGTATCACGTGACATCGCTGGCCAAGTATTTAGAGAAAGTAATGGCATCAGAGCACCTCCCGTTCGTTTAGATAAGTACGCAATGCATTTACTACGATCGTATGATCTTCTTCAGGAGTTAACCCCGAAATTGTGATCATTCCGACAATCAGTCCACCATCCAGTATGATCGGGAAAGAACCGCCGAAAGCAAAGCTTGAGTCTAGTCGGTGTTCCTCGTTATACGTCATCTCGCTACATGCAGTCCGTAATTGCATGAAGTAAGAACTGTGAAGATGATAGTCGACGACTCGTTTTTTTCGTTCGATCCATTCGCCATTGATGCGGGTCGTACCTGGCATCTTATAATGGAACATCGACGTACCATTGACGGTAATATCAATGGCGATGGATACGTTGTTTTTCTGTGCTTCTTGAATCAAGGTCAATCCTAACGGAAAGATATCATCGTGTGTGAATCGCTTAAAACGTAAAGTATGTTCTTCCTGTTGTGTCTGTTGTATCAAGTCTTCAATCGACATTGGTAAGCTCCTTTTCAGATCGGATAAAGTGTTCATGTTAATTAAAAGTCAAACGTATCTGGATCCGGTCCACTCCGAAGGTTTTCATTCAATTGGTTTAATCGTTCCATATCTTCTGGAAGGATTTCGAAATCAGTGATGCGCAGATTTTCTTGCATCCGTGAAGGCGTCATGGACTTAGGAATCGTGATGATACCCTGCTGAATATCCCATCGAAGAATGATTTGAGCAGCTGATTTCTTGTATTGTGTAGCGAGCTCCTGAACGACCTCATTTTCTAGAAGTTCCGCATTCATAAGCGGTGACCAGGCTTCAATTTGAATCCCATGTTCGCTACAGAATTGACGTAACTCTGACTGAGTTAGCTTCGGATGGAGTTCGATTTGATTGACGACAGGTATGATGGATGCATGTTGCAGTAAGTCTTCGAGATGGTGGATTTGAAAATTACTCACACCAATCGCGCGGACCTTGTCCGTTTGATACAACTTTTCAAGTGCATTCCAAGGAGCTTGATACTTGGCTTTCCCTGGCCAATGGATCAAGTAGAGATCAAGGTACTCCAACTGCATTTTTTCTAAGGATTCTGCGTAAGCAGCAAGTGTTTCTTCATATGATCCATGTGCATTCCAGACTTTTGATGTCACGAATAGTTCTTCGCGTGTTACGAGTCCTTCTTCGATAGCTTTCGCAATGCCTCTGCCGACACTTTGTTCGTTACCATAGATGGCTGCAGTATCGATACTACGATAGCCTTCGCGAATCGCAGTCACGACTGCTTGCTCGAGATCCGCGCCGTCCTCGACACGAAATACACCATATCCGACTTGGGGCATGTCCACACCATTGTTTAACCGTACTGTAGAGATTTTCATATTCATCTAGCTCCTTTATCAAAATTACAGCAAAAAAATCATGCTGTATGTGTGACATCATCATATCGGGAGCAATCAGAAATAAGAAGACGGCACTTTAAAGTTCCATAGTCACCAAAAAGTGACTTTTCCTAAATCACAGGGGCGAGGGAAGTAAAAAAAATCAAACAGCAAACAGCCCTGCATTCGAAAATGCAGGGCTGTTTAGGGAAGTACAGAAAAATTAACAGCTATTCTTCAAGTGTTCATTTTGGAGATGTTGCTCTCCCCAGTCACATAAGACATCCATGGTCGATTTTAATGATCGTCCATAGTCCGTTAACTCATATTCGACCTTAGGTGGAGCTTGGTGATAGATGACACGTCGAATGACACCGTCCTGTTCTAATTCTCTTAATTGCTGGACCAGCATTTTTTGAGAGACATTCGGCATGCGACGTTTCAACTCACTCGTCCGGTACTTATCTTTAAACAAGTGGCACAAGATGACGACTTTCCATTTCCCGCCGATTACTTTTAAAGCAGCTTCGACAGGAATACTAAATTTACTCAACACGATAACTCCTTCATCCATAAAATTAAAATACAATGACTGATTCCTTCGTTAAAAGAATTACCAAAACGAAATATAGCATAAGTTGTACTTTATTCAAAAGAAGTGAACTCTTATGACTAAATGAACTAGTATTGAGCATTACTCGTGTTGTAAAGCAGGACGTTAGCAAAATATCCGATTTAGTTTTCCTTAGGCGTAGCTTTACGTTATTTTATTTTTCTGCCTCTGCTTCATACTTCTCTAAAAATTCATCAACAGAGACCTTTTCATTTACTTCACTCGTTGATTTACTCGTGGAAATGGTGTGGGACGGTCCTTTCAAATTATCTGGACTTGATTGGATTTCAAGCACTAATGTATCACCTAAACCCGTTTCAAGCCCACTTCCAAAGTTAAAAGTTCGTGTTACATAAGCTTCAGCATAATTTCGTTGATTTTCGGAGTACACTTTTACGTTAGAAATCTTATAACTAAATGAATGTAGCTGTTGTTTATCCACTTTTGTACTAGATAGAAAAATTAATACAGCCTCGTCGCGTGAAGATAATCTCGATTGATTAGTGTGTGCTAACGGCGTATTGTTTAAAAAATCCGCTTTTTGTTGCTCCAGGACCTTCGTGAAAAAAGTGAGGGCTTGCTCCTTTGAAATCGTGCTTTCAGTTTTTTCCTGTGAAATATTAGAAGTCGCTATTGCGTTACTGATCAAAAAGCCAGAAGATAGAAGTACACCTAAAGAGAGTGATAATAAAATAATTTTCTTCAATATCAAAACCTCTTTCTGTTGAATGGATAATGTTACTATATAACAAAAAAAGCCAATAAAGGAAAGGTTGAAAAAGATGGGTAAATCGAATTCTAAGAAAAAGAACAGAAAGAAAATAGTCCTGATCTGTTTCGGAACATTAGCTATCATCGTACTACTCATGCCGATCCTATCACCGGTTCTGTTTACGGATGCTTCGCCGAGAGGTGCTCTAAGACACGAACTTTATAAAGAAGGCTATTTCTATCAAAGTTACTTTGCAATCATTACGGAACAAGATCCACAAGCGGAGCGTTACCATATGTTTTGGTACCATTGGAAAAGTGAAACATGCGGAACTCCTTTTGTCTGTTATTCGAAGAAGGTGAGTGAAGAAAAGTATGCGGTCTCTTGTAGTACAGGTCCATGACCTGATTTTTCGGAGAAAAATCTTAAATAAGAAAAGTAGATACATCATGCGAAATAGGAGTGCAGACTGGTGCGATGGAAGCGTACGTAGTGCTGCACTCCTTTTGTAAAAAAGAAGATATAAAAGAAAAAATCATACCCCAAACATCATAAATGTAGACCAGACATAGAAAAATTCCAATAAAACTTAATAAAAGAAAGTATCGTAATTAATAGTTGTATAATAACTTCATGAAATAAACATATTCAAAGAATACATATGTCGGAGGAGACGTCGATAGTGGTACCGTTTCTTGGTCTTGGTGTCGGGATATTCTTGTTGACGTTAAGCATCTATTTCATTCGGTCGAAGCATGCGTTGAAGACGCCTTTAGCAGGACACGGAGATAGCGTCGACACGGTGGATTCATTCGTACTCAGTATCATTTTGTCAATTGGCGTCATCTTATTTTGTTCGTTGACCGTCAGACATTATGGTTATGTCTGTGTCTTAGGTGGACTGTTCATACTATACGTGGTCAGCGCGGCATGGTGAGACCTATAAAAATGTAGAAGGTAAGATAAAGGGAGCACAAATCATGATTCAATTAGTAAAACAAATCGACGATCGTGTGTATCACATCGTCTTTCACCAAGAGGGGCGCACTTTATTCTGCCGGGAAGGTGTTGCCCAAAAAGAGCAGGCAATCGATAGCGAGGATATGGTGGAAAGGAATGAAGAGTCTGCAACGAAGCGGATTGTTTTTAAAAATCCGTTCCTCGCGTATCGTCAGAAAAAAACGTGGGTTCGTGAAAAATTAGACTATGGTTACATCCGGTCACCTTTTGCTCTGTCTGAAGCGATGGATTTTCGAGCCGACCGACGCATCATAAAGTTGCGTATTTTAAGCGCTCTATTGATCTTGTTCAGTGGATTACTGACGCTGACTGATATCTTGCCAATCCCAGGATACATAACACTCGTCGTTCTGATGATTTTCTGGCCGATGCATCTCGAAGGGAAATCTGCACGTGCTCGCATGTATCGTTGGTCAGGAGCACTTTTCATGTTAGCCTTAGCGGGCTCATCGAAAAACTATTTATCACCGATCAATCTATCGATTAACGGAGCGGTCTGTCTCATCTCAGGATTCATTCTCCTGTTGTATGCGTCAGGACAATTACAGGAACTTGCGACGAAAGGAATCACATATCATGACGAATCAACAAACGAAGGTGAGTGAACTCAAGCGCGACAATGGTCAAGCGACCGACTACTGGGTCAGTTACCGGATGGGGCGCACGCTGTATCAGGTATCCGTGCAAGAACAAGTGGATGGTCAAACGGATGAAGGGGAGGTCGTCAAAGAACGTTTTCCGTTTTATTTCGGGATGGCGAAACGAATGCTTGAGTTAGCGGAAGCGAAAGAAGCCCTTGGGTTTCGACCGTTGACCGAAGAAGAGAAAGCAGCGCCCGTCATCGAGGAAGAGGAAGCGCAGCTCGATCCTGCATTCTTTAAGCCCGCTATTAGGTACGCCTGGTTGATGCTTGGTCTCGGCATTCTTCTTTTTCTCCTTCCTTCGCCAATCCTGAACGGACTTGCGTTCGGGCTTGGCTTATACGTCTGGTATGAGACGTTCGGACAGCCAGGAATGCCGCGCAGCTATCAAAGGTATTTCCACGGGATGCTCGCGGGATTGACGATCTTACAGGTGCTATCAGCGTTAGAGTTCGAGCGCGTCGCGCAACCGTACTATGCGACGATTTGTGTGATTTCCGCGGTCGTACTAGTGCTGCTCGTCGTTCGGCACCGCTTGAAAGAGACCGATCAAATCGGTCAGGAGGAAAGTATTCGGGTTAGGAAAATAAAGGACTATTCTGACGTGGATCTTTAAAAACCCCTTTGCTTAACTTTTAGAAGGCTAGAAGAGTCTGTATTGCTGTAAAATATAGGTATCACTCGCATTTTATCAGCCTATTGAAAAGGAGAGTAAATCATGGAGTTACAATGGAACGATAAGACTATTCTTGAACTCATACTCATCATCTGGGTGATCGGTGCCATCGTCATCATCGTGAGTCAGGCGCGGAGTAAGAAAAGCTTGAAAGCTAGCTTGATTAGCGGAACGATCATCAATCTTCTTTATACGACGGGCATTTCATTACTGTGGTTTTACACGATTGCTGTCGATGGGATCAGTCAGGTGTTAGTCGTCTATTTCTTCGTCGGCATCTTTACAATCCTTGAGTTTCTGTTCGTGATCGTTTTGTTGATCGTAAAACGCAAAAAAACAACAATTTCTTGATTAGTAAGGTAAGGTTAGTTAACACTAAAAAATCTTTAGTTTACATAATGAAGTAGAAGAAGGCATGTCTCTTCTTCTACTTTTTTGTAATTATGCAATCGATTGCATTCGTATGCCAATTTAACATCCAGTAAAAGGAATTATATTTCTTGCAAAAAACTAGTTTTTATTTCACACGATTTATGCAAGAATAGAAAACAACAAACTTCGAGAATTTTTAGAAAAGTGAATGACTAGCTATTCATCCTGTTGAGTAGGAAAGAAAAGTCATCAATTTTCGAATTCTAAATAACTTATTTTTTGTAAGCCTGGAGGGGAACGTATGAAAGTGTTGAAGATGTGGAACCAAATCAGTTTAGTGAAACAAATCGCGATTGGCTTGATCGTAGGGATTATCTTAGCCATCACGATTCCTGAAGCGGCGAAATCCTTGACCATTTTTGGGACTTTATTTATTTCCTCCCTGAAGGCAGTCGCGCCGATCTTAGTCTTTTTCTTAGTTATGGCATCAATCGTGCAGCATAAAAAAGGACAGCAGACGAATATGAAATCAATCATTTTCTTGTATCTGCTCGGGACGTTCTTAGCGGGAGCCATTGCGGTCATCGTCAGTTTCCTTTTCCCAGTGAACATTCGATTGACAGAAGGTGCGGAACAATTGGCTGCTCCGGGGAACACGGTTGAAGTTCTTCAAAAACTCGTCTTGAATATGGTCGATAATCCAGTCAATGCGCTCATCCAAGCGAACTACATTGGCATTCTGACTTGGGCGATCGTGTTAGGAATCGCTTTAAAGAATGCGTCCGATACGACGAAGACATTCATCTCGAATTTTTCTGACGCCATTGCGAAAATGGTCGGATGGGTCATCAAACTTGCTCCTCTTGGTATCATGGGAATCGTCATTGGCTCTGTTACGGAAAACGGTCTTTCTTCATTGCTCGATTACGGGAATTTATTATTGGTATTGATTGGCACGATGCTTGTCGTAGCACTCATTGTTAATCCTCTCATCGTGTTCATCAACGTTCGTCAGAATCCATACCCACTCGTCTTCAAATGTATCCGGGAGAGTGGAATTACCGCTTTCTTCACACGAAGCTCAGCTGCAAACATTCCAGTCAACATGGAATTATGTAAGAAACTTGACCTCGATAAAGAGACGTACGGGATCTCGATTCCGCTCGGTGCCACGATCAATATGGCGGGAGCGGCCATCACGATTTCCGTCTTAACGTTAGCAGCGGTTCATACGCTCGGTATCCCAGTCGACCTTCCGACAGCCATCATCTTAAGTGTTCTAGCTGCCGTTTGTGCATGTGGCGCATCCGGTGTCGCTGGCGGTTCGCTCCTTTTGATTCCGCTCGCATGTAGCTTATTCGGGATTCCGAATGATATCGCGATGCAAGTCGTAGCAGCGGGTGTTCTCGTCAGTGTGTTACAAGATTCGTTTGAGACAGCACTCAACTCGTCGACAGATGTCTTGTTCACTGCGACAGCTGAATATCGAAAACGGTTGAAAGAAGGCGAACACCTCTCGATTAATCGTCAATCGATGAATGAGGAAGTAGCAGAAAAAGTCGTTAACGGCTGATTAGATTCACTATTATCTTAATAAGAAAAGGCATCCCAGTTGAGGATGCCTTTTCTTATAGACAACCCTCGTTTCGTGATTGAAATAAGGGGTTTCTACAAGCTATAATCCATTTAACCTTCTCCTAAAGCAACGTATTTTTTTAATTTCCCTTTAAAACTCACCAAAAGAATTTCATTCCTTTCTTTCGTAGAGTATATGACGGTACCCTTTGAGAGCTTCGTAGCAGTTCCATTATCAAAATCGTATTGATCAGAACTCATTTTCTTGATTTCTCCGACTTTTTTACTCTTGGTGACTTCTGTTTCCTCTGCCCATTTTACATCTGATTTGTAGATCGTATCATTTAGTTGAAAAATGTCAGCAGTAGAATCTTCTCCTAATACGTCTAGTGCTGTCGGTTTTTCACTTGTATGTTGCATTTTCACTTCATTACTACAAGCAACTAACGGCCATACAGTTATAATTGAGAGAGCGCATAACAAAACGATTCTTTTCATGACATAACCTCTTTCCCGTTTTTGTATGTTACTCCATGTCGACCATTTAACAACGGACTATCGGCAAAACAGGTCACAGGTTTCTGTTGTTCCATTCGTTTTAAATCCTGTCCGATGTATGCCCATCTGCTCACGAAACAGTCGAAGTGGGGCACACCCGTGACACGTGCGTTTCAGGAAATCGTCCTCGACCAATTCATGAAGTCAAAGTGAATCGAGTATCTCGACCCAAACTTGATAATAGATCTCTTGATCGAGGTGAACCGTTGCCGAACGTACGCGATAGTCTGGATTTTCCGCTAGATAAAAAGCAAGAATCGATGCGACTTTAAAGTCAAGGGTGCAATAACCGGTGATTGACCGACCATGGATCTCGTTCGTGATCGACTCCGCCCAGACTTCTGCTTCACAAAGCGTCTCGAACTGAAGCATCTCTTCCTTCCAACGAATCGACATCTTTATGTCCTCCTCTACTGTAGTTAATGTTAGTATATGGAAGAAATAGTATGTTGTTCAAGGGGGGAACGTCAGACATGAGTCGTTTTGGAATGCATCGGGAAGAAATCAATCCGCCGCTCGGTGCTGCCTTCATCGGTTATCACCGAGAAGTCGGTATTGCAAGCATACACGATCCGCTATATGTCACAGCGAGTATCTTTGAAAGCGAGCAGACGACATCGGTCTTCGTCAGCATCGATAACATCGGCATGCTCGTCGCCGATACGGATGTCATCCGTGAAGGAATCGCGGGTCAGCTAGACGTGTCGAAGGAACAGATCACAGTCGTTTACACGCATACGCATTCGGGACCAGCGACAGCAGGAAACGAACCGTTGACCGTCGCCTATAAAACGATCTTGACGCAACAAGCGATCGTATCTGCCGTCAAAGCAAGCGAAGTGATGCAGTTGGTCGAGATTGGTTGGGGTGTGACGACCGGAAAACTCGGCGTCAACCGACGGGAGAAAATAAATGGACAAGCGGTGATGGGAACAGATCCGTCTGGGGTGGCGGATGACCGAATTGGAACATTGTTAATTCGTCGGACCGGTGATGCGGGTCTCGTCGGAGCGTTTGTCTTTTGTACGGCGCATCCGAACGTCTTGAAATCAGACAGTGTCGTCTTATCCGGTGATTATCCGGGAGTCACTTGAACGATACTCGAACAGGCACTCGGCTGCCCGGTCGTGATTGTTCAAGGCGCGACGGGGAACATCAATGCGAAATATCGTGGTGACATAGAGAGTCTTCAAAAAATGGCATTTACTTTACGTGGTCATGTCTTGACGACGATTCCAGACGTGTCGTTTCAACCGTTAACGCACCACCGGATTCAGTCATGCATTCATCCGATGCGCTTAACAGAAGTACCGGCTATGAACGTATTACGAGACATGGCGGATTACGCTGAACAGACATGGGGCGTCAGTGCAGCACGCTGGTTGGCATACGTTCAGGAACGATCGGGAGCAACACTCACCATCCCGCTCGAAGTTCAATTGTTTGAACTAAACGAAGGGTCGTTCTCAGGCATTCCGATGGAGCCGTTCTGTGAGACAGCGCTACAGATAAAGCAAATCCGTCAAACGGAACTCGCTTTTTTCGGGGGCTATACGAACGGTTACATCGGTTATTTGCCAACTGCGGAAGAACATCCGTATGGGGGTTACGAAGTGGCAATCAATCCCGTCGTCTACGGTCCAGTGACAGGGCTTTGGATGCCACCTGTACCGGGAACGGCGAACGACATCGTGAGTCACATTCGTCAACTCTATGAAACGAACAACAACCCGGCTTCTCTCCTTTGAGAGGCCGGGTTGTTGTGATTACGACTTGATTTTTTTGATGATCCAGAATAAAGCGAAAACAAATCCGCATGTTAGGAAGATAAATAAAAAGAGCAGAATGAGTAAGTTAGACATTTGTAGCATCGGAGACCTCCATGAATAGGTACAGCTAGATTTTCGAACTTTTCGAATAGTAATAGAGTAACATAGTAATTAACAAAATATAGGTAAATAGGTTGTTGTTTTAGATATTTCCTAATTTATTTACTTATTATATAAAAATAAGTTATTTTATTACATTTAGAAAAAGAGGGAATAACATGATCATCAAAAGACTTATTCTTAGTTTTGTCATCACTTATTTATTCCTCAGTTTGCTTTTATCCTTTAGCATCGGATATACGATCGATTGGATTCCCGAAATAACTTTGACTCAAAAGATAAAAGGGTACGTCATTGAAGGGTTCACTCGTTTTAAAATTATAAAGCTTTTGATTGCTAAAGGTGGAGGTACTCGGTACAGCCTACTCTTCTTAAAACAAAGGGCATCGAGTTTATCAAAGCGTTGATTTCCTTTATTTTGAAACTTTTCTTTGCTTGATTCGTTTATTAGAATGAGGACGAGTCAACGTATTGGGGGAAATAAAAATGAAAAAGACAGTTGGTGCAATCATTTTAGCGAGCGGCATGTTGATACTCAGTGGTTGCGGAACAGCAGCAACACAAACCGATGTATTTGAACAACAAGGTACATATCTTGGCGATAACAGTAACGTGCGCGACATCGTTCAACAGTTACCACATGGCGATCAGTTAAAGAAAATGGAACTTGCGACGAAAGAAAAGCCGTATCAACTAACGTTACGTTATGCTGGATACGAAGAAGGACAGGTCGAACAAAAAAGTAATCGCACGGCAATCTATAATGCGACGGCACTGTTCACACTGATTCCGAATGTCGACCAAGTCAACATGATGATCGAAGATGCTTCGTATCACTTCACGAAACAACAGCTTCGCGATTGGTATGGAAAGGACTTTACAGCGTACGATAATGAAAAAGCCTTAAAGGCATTCACGAAGCCTTTTATTGAGGATGAACGGAAAGTAAAAGAAATACTAAATTGAAATGAAAAGTGGAAGTAGATGAATTGTTCATCACTTCCACTTTTTTGATATTGATTATTTTCCCGGCTTCGTCTTGTAGAAGCTGTAGAAGACGCTGATCAAGATGACGATGACGATCGTACCGAGCGACATCCAGATTGGCATTTTGTAGACGTCACTGAAAATCATCTTCGCTCCGATGAAGACGAGCATGAAGCTTAAACCGTGTTTCAAGTAGTAGAAACGATCAATCAAGTTCGCGAGGACGAAGTAGAGACTACGAAGTCCAAGGATCGCCATGATGTTCGCATAGAAGATGATGAACGGATCACGCGAGTATGCGAAGCTTGCAGCGACTGAGTCGACGGCGAAGACGATATCCGATACTTCGATGAAGAGCAGTGTGATCAAGAGAGGCGTGAAGAACAACTTCCCATCAATTCGTTTTGCGAACTTACCAGACGAGATGTCTTGTGTGATCGGTAAACGTTTCTCTAACCAACGAATCGTTTTGTTGTCTTCGAGCGACGTCTCTTGACCGATGTTCTTGTACATCATCCAGCCTGTATAGACGAGGAACGCTCCGAAGATGTAGTACACCCAAGCGAAGTTCTCAAGCAGCGAGACACCAGCGACGATGAAGATGACGCGGAAGAAGATTGCACCGAGAATACCCCAGAACAAGACTTTGTGCTGGTACTTCAATGGAATCGCGAAGTACGCGAAGACGAGTGAGAAGACGAAGACGTTATCAATCGCGAGAGCCTTCTCAATGAAGTACACGCTCGTATATTCGACAGCAGCGGCGCTACCTTGATCAATATAGAGCCAGCCTCCGAAGGCGACAGCGATCGCGATCCAGACGAACGTCCATGTCCAAGCCTCCCGAAGCGAAACTTCATGTGCCTTGCGATGAAAGACTCCAAGGTCAAGGGCGAGCATGATGAAAACGATGGCTAGAAAAGCAATGAGTAGTGTCAACAGCGCTTCCTCCTTTAAAGTGATTTGTTTTCTTTAATTTATTATAAGTTCATGAGAACTCAAAAGTAAAGAGGTAAGCGTGCTCTTTTTTGAAATTGTGAACAAAATCCGCCAAAGGCACTGCTCATGCGAACAGTGCCTTTGGCGGATTATGTGAGAGCTAGAGAATAAGGTACGGCATACAGAGCGAGCGTATCGACGATTGTAGTCGAGCTCATCGTACAATCATGCGATCGTTAAACATGAAAATCTTCTTTTACTGCTGTTCGAGACGACGTGAGACACCAGTCAAGATGACGGCAAGAATGACCATGATAGCGCCGACCCATGGCGTGTGGACGAGTCCAATCGTATCGGTGACGAGACCACCAATCGTTGCTCCGAGTGCGATCCCGATATTGAAGGCTGCGATATTCAAGGCAGACGCAACATCGACTGCTGCTGGGACATATTTTTCAGCCAACTGAACGATATAGAGCTGGAGTCCAGGGACGTTCATGAACGCAAGGAGTCCCATTAAGATGATACCGATGATACCGGCGACCTTGAACGGAATCATGAACGAGAGAGCGATCATGACGATAGCGTGAATGATGAACATATAGAACAAAGCTTTAATCGGATTACCATTCGCGAGTTTTCCACCGACGGTGTTCCCGATCGCAACCGCGATTCCGTAGACGAGCAGAATGATACTGATTAAGCTCGGACTGATTTTCGTGACGTCCTGCATGATCGGTGTCAAGTACGTAAAGGCGACGAACGTTCCACCGTAGCCGAGGGCAGTGATTAAGAAGCCGAGCATCAAGCGTCCGTTCGTCAACAATTTAAACATGTCGGAGAACTTAGCAGGTGGTGATTGTTTCAAGTCTTTTGGAATCAAGAAGAAGCTTGCGATGATCGCGATGATTCCGAGTGCGGCAACCGCGAAGAACGTCGCGCGCCAACCGAATGATTGACCGATGAATGTCCCGAGTGGCACACCTGTAACCGTTGCGACTGTCAGACCTGTGAACATTAAGGCGATGGCACTCGCTTTTTTATGCTCCGGTACGAGCTGGACAGCAATCGTCGCACCGATTGAGAAGAAGACACCGTGCGAAAAGGCAGTGATGAAACGGGCGACGATCAACAATTCAAACGTCGGTGAAATCGCTGAGACGAGGTTACCAGCGATGAAGACGACCATTAATGCCATCAGTAACGTTTTCCGATTCATTCGGTTCGTTAGTGCTGTCAAGATCGGAGCACCGACGGCGACACCGATTGCGTAACCAGAGATGATGAGACCAGCGAGTGTGATGCCGATATTTAAGTCACCAGCGATCGCTGCGAGCAGTCCGACGGGAACGAATTCCGTCGTACCGATCCCAAAGGCGCTGATTGCTAGAGCGAGCAGGGCAAGTCCACCGTTTCTTGGGACCTGTTCCTCCTGGATCCGTGAGTTTAATTGATTCATGGGGATTCCTCCTAAAAATGATTTCAGTAGGGATCGTATTCAGTGGGCCCGACCGAACATGATCCGATTGACATAACCCCAGCATAACGGGGGTTGTTCCTTTCGGGAAGTACGTACTTTAAAGTGCGATAGGCACTAAAAAGTACCCTACTCCTTCATTTAGATACAAGGTCTAAAAGGAGGTTGTACTTTCCGTTGACAATTGCTATCATATAGCCAGCTAATCTGCTTGGGAAGTACGCACTTTCAAGTACGATAGGCACTAAAAAGTACCTATGCCCTTAACAGAATCACGAAAGGATGGAACATATATGCCATACAATATCCCGGTAGAAGCAACACTTGAAGTCATCGGTGGAAAGTGGAAGGTCGTCATCATGTGTCATTTGATCAAAGGCGAGCGTCGGACGAGTGAGCTCCGCAAGCTAATGCCGACGATCACTCAAAAAATGCTGACGCAACAATTGCGCGAGTTAGAAGAAGACGGCGTCATCATCCGGACGGTCTTTGAACAAGTCCCACCGAAAGTCGTCTACTCGTTATCCGAGTACGGCTGGTCGCTGAAGCCGATTCTTGACGCGATGTGCGCGTGGGGAGAAGGACATATTGATTTGACGGGTGGAGAAGTCGTCTCGTCATGACGAACAAAAGTGAGTCTCGCTTGAGGCTCACTTTTTTTGAATACATATGTAATGCGGGGAAAAAGATGGAGCAATCAATTGTTCAGTTCGATTCGATTACAGTCAGTTTCGAGAATAAAGCCGGCAGACGGCAGTCAATTGATGAGTTTGCACAAGGATTCGAGCACGGCATTTTGTTTTTCGGTCATCCGCCGGAAACCAATGATATCAAAGTCGTCCTTGATCTGAAGACAAACTTTGGTGAACGGACGTTTCGATTTAACTTTTGCCGGATGGACCGGGCAATCGGTCATTATCTAATCGATGGGTTGGTCTGGAAATGGGTCATCTTGTGGGAATGGTATTACCAGGAGAGTTATCAAACGGGTGAGTCCTACCATATCAATCGTCCAAAGGAAGGAATTCGTGATTTTTATCGACAAATCGATGTACAAAATGAGACCTGTTCGAATGATTATTTAGAGTCAGGCATTCACGAGGAGGACGTATCGTGTACGGATAGTTATACAAATTTTGAGAACCTAGATTGGGTCACCGAAGGAGATCCGATTAATACATTAGAACGGATGCGGAACCAAGGTGTCTTTTTCGAGTATTATTTTAAAACCTGGATTGATTTAGAGCATTCATTGCCCGCGATTCGACGCGTCATGGATGAATTGTATGCACTATACTTGAATAATGCTTAATCAAATAAACACCGCTCCCTCTGTCATTGACAGAAGGAGCGGTGTTTTGGTTAGAACGCTTTACGTAGACCTTTTAAAATCGTCTGTTGCAGAGGACCAAAGTCCCCTGGAACCGTCCGTTCCATGAACAGGTACGGTTTTCCATCGACGATGAATTTTCGATCTCCAAGATACTCGAAGTGGCGACCGTCATCCTTTAATCTTCGCTTAACAGCTTGAATATGGTCTTCATAATGGATGAACCGCTCGTTAAACGTCATGACGATATTTCCTTTTTTGAATCCGAGTAAGAAGACATAGTAAAACCAATAGCCAACGAGACAAATACCAACGGCCAATAACAAATCATACATGTGTGTCGAGCTCCTTTCGTGTATACAGATTTTTACGAAACAATCTGTAAAAAGATTCAATCAATTTCAATTAAAAGTAAAAAAGTATTCATCCGAAGATGAATACTCGTTATTTTTGAGCGATATATCTCTTTTGATCGAAATCATATTTAAATTCAACGATCATCCAATCATCACCCGTTGGATTTCGATACGAGTAAAAGAGTGATGTCTGTTTTTCTGGATATTCGACTGTATTGTCATTATAGGCTTTTCCCATCTTAGAGTAATCTTCTGTGCGGTGAGCCGTCATGACACCGAGCCCTTTACCCGAAAGAATATGATCGAATTCAGCTATCGTCATGCCTGGTTTAAATTTCTTTCCTGGCAAGAGTCGTTTTTTCGAAGGCGTTTTAGGGGTGTATTCCTTTTACACAAGATATAACGTGTGACCTTTTTGTTTCGTTTTGAAGATCAGATGCATGCGCTGTAAAGACCAATGATCGTTTTTTTCATCGTACGGATAAAATGAGAAAGCGTATAAAGCATAGTCGTCTTTGATCTCACTCAATACTACCTTGTGATTGAGTGTTGTGACGCCATGTTCTTTCTTTATGTATTTCTTATGTGATTTTCCGTAGAGCGATTTTGCGACGTCTGTCGCGGTCATACCGAGTTTTAGTTTTTTGTACGACGTATATTCCTTTGTTGCCGCGTCGACAGAATGAGGTGCGAAAATAGCACCAATCATCGAAAGCGTGATCAGAAGCGCGAAGAGTACTTTAAACTGAAGAAGGTGTAATTTTTTCGTACGTGCCATCATGATTGTGTCTCCTTTGACAAACTTATTAAAAACCGTGCGTTTCTTTTCGTTTGAGATACCAGAGAAGTCCGAGTGTAAAGAAAAAACCAATCGCACCTATGATTCCGATGAACAGGAAACCAATGAGATCATTGCCGATATTCTTTTGAAAAAAATAGAATGAACCAAAAATCGCAGTGGTAATCATGAAAATATTCCGTAGATGGCGAAGTACTTGGACTATCATGGATAACCCTCTTTCTTAGTTTTTCGTTCGACGGATCTCGGTCGCGACAATCGAGTCCTTTGCAAACGTCACTTGAATCGTATCACCCGTTTGAATGGCAGACGTGTTATCCGTTTTGCCATACACGATCGTGTCCGTTGTGACGCGAATCTCTGTTAATGCATACTGCTCGTCCGGATGTTGTTCACTTGGAGCGACGAATAACGTATCACCTGTAATTTTCTCGACGGTACGTGCATCGTTCTCGTGTGTACAGGCACTAAGCGGTGTACAAAGGAATAGAATAAAAGCGAAAAGCCACCGACGTGTCGGCATAAACCAGGCACCTGCTTTCGTCTGTTAATAGGGTTAGATGAAATCTTATTATTATATAAATTTTACCAGTTATGATACTGATTGATGCGAATTAAAAAAACTTTCTTACTCCAAAACAACAGGAATTCGGATCGAAATCGGCGTATGATTAAAGGAATACCATCATCTTGATCAGAGGAGGAAATACGATGAAGGCAGCCATCTGTACCCGCTACGGATTCCCGGACGTCTTGCACATCACAGAGGTACCTCGTCCGGTTCCAAAATCAAACGATCTACTGATTAAAGTACATGCATCTGCCGTCCATTCCGGAGATCGTCGCATGCGTTCGCTCGATGTCCCACTGTTAGGGAAACTTCCAATGCGTCTGGCTATCGGCTTCAAGCGACCGCGACAACCAATCCTTGGCGTTGTTCTTGCCGGTGAAGTCGTCGAAGTCGGTCAAGACGTCAAGCAGTTTCAAGTCGGAGACCGTGTCCATGCCTTGACGGGATTTGGCTTCGGTGGATACGCCGAATATGCGTGCGTGTCTGAGAAACGTTGCATTGCTAAAATGCCACAGCACGCATCGTACACGGAAGCCGTCTGTCTCCCGTTCGGTGGTACGACGTCGCTCCATTTCTTCCGGAAACTTCAAATCCATCAGATGAAGACAATCTTGATTTACGGTGCGTCAGGCGCTGTCGGGACGGCTGCCGTTCAAATCGCTAAAGCAAAAGGGCTGCAGGTGACGGCTGTCTGTAGTGGACGAAACACGGAAAGGGTCAAAGCGCTCGGTGCCGATCACGTCATCGATTATACAAAGGACGGTTACGATGGATTGTTGCTGAAGTACGATGCCGTCTTCGATGCATCCGGGAAAATCAATAAGACGCAAGCGAAACGGCACGTCAAACAAAACGGTGCCTTTGCATCCGTCGCGGGGCAGGGTGTCGCGAGAGAACGGAAAGAGGATCTACACTATTTGAATGAACTGTTTGAAGCGGGACGATTCAAAGCCGTCATCGACCATATCTATTCGCTTGATGAGATCGTCGAAGCCCATCGTTATGTCGACGCTGGGCAAAAATTCGGTAACGTCGTCGTGTTAATTGCAGAAGAAATAAAATGATTCAGTAGCTTGGAAGCCATTGTTTTTGAGTGTTCATTGCTCGAGAAAAATGTATAACATACAAAAAAACGAATGAACTACGATATCGTTCAGCGTAAATAATATCATTCAAAAAAGACCTTCTCGATTGTATCGGGAAGGCTTTTGATTTAGTTTCACTTTGGCAAATTGGTCATTCAACGCCTATTATCTTGAAGATGATACAGGATGTATTCTTGTTGAAGTCCTAAAATCGTTTAGATGATAAATCGAAATTGATGCTTGCAGCTGCACGGGAGCCATCAGCGGCTGCCAGCAATAAAGAAGAAGGACCGCTTTTTTCAGTCTCTCCGGCAACGTATACCCCTTCAACGGATGTATGACCAGTTCCATCTGTTACGATGGCTCCACTCTCATCGAATGTACATCGTAATTGTTGAGCCAAATCGTTTGAACGATAGAATTTAGGAACGACGAATCCACCTTGTCTTGCAACCATTGTTCCATCTTCTAATTCAATATGTTCTAGAATACCTGCCTTTCCATGTAGGCGTTTGATTTTTGTGGTGTATGCTTGAATATGGTTACGATCTAAATCGTTCCGAACGTCTTCAGATAGTTCAAAACCATTTGTAAAAACAACTAAATCTTTTGACCAATTGAAAACGAGTTTTGCTAAATGGTGAGCAAAAGCTGGATCTTCGGCAATGACGGCTAAGGGTAAGTCTCGCATCTCCCAGCCATCGCAATAGGGGCAACTAAACAAACTTTTTCCGTAATACTCCTTGATTGCCTCCAGGGGGAATTCTTCTTGAATTCCGGTTGCGAGTAGTAGTGTTTCAGTTGTATAACGATGCTGACCAGTTGAAACTTCAAACAGATGATTCTGATTATCTTGTTTTACTTCGATGACTTTTTCGTTGCAAATCGTAATGGACGGATATGCTTGTAGCTCTTTTAATCCGAACTCCCTAAACTCTGACGGTGTAATTCCATCTCGAGTTAGATAACCATGTGATTCTTGTGTGACACGATTTCGATTTGTAGCATCATCGAAAATTACAATATTTCTTCGAGCTCTTCCTAATGTTAGGGCAGCAGCTGATCCGGCGGCACCTCCGCCAATCACGATGCAATCATATACGTTCATGAACGTTTCCTCCTTTTAGATAACAGATATTAAAGAGTCATAGTGTCTGTAATTAAAGCATAAGACATCACATTGTTTCATATGGATGATGTCTCATTAACTTGAGTAGATAAGTCACTAATAAGCGTGTGTCTTAATGAATCTAAAAATTTGTGTTCAGCAGCCTCGATTGATTTCTGAATCAAGCAGTTCGGATTGTTATTCAGACAAGCGTCAGACATGGATGGTACGCCTTCAATTGCAATGATGACATCAAGCAATGAAATCTCTTCCCAACTTGGTTTTAATTTGTATCCACCTGTAGCTCCAGTAGTCGAGATCACCATACCCGTTTTGACTAGCTTAGTTAAAATCTTCGAGAGGTATGTGGGTGAAACGCCTTGTTGCTTGGCTAACGAGGCTACACCAATATGATCATGAGGCTGATTTACAGCTAAAAATAACATCGTATGAAGTGCATAATTGGTTGCTTTTGATAATTTCATATTCTCACCTTAATTACAGACTTGATGTGTCTATAATACCGTTATTCGTACGAATCTCCAAATGTTATCACTTAAACTAACGAAAGAAGGGTTTATCTACAATTTATAACCACCTGTGAAAGGTAGTTTTTTAGTCATTATCCAATATATGTTAAAATGAAATAGGCTATTTTAAGGATGGGGGATATAGAGATGATGAAACAGATTCATGCATTTGAGACAAAAACGGACTATGACAAATACGAAGCGGTCACGCATCGCTTTCAAGCACGGTTAGACGAGTATCAAACGATCTTACAAGAGACGTATCAACTGATCGACGTGCCGAAAGGAATTGTTTGGACGTCAGCGGAACTGGCGACGACCGTCTTCTCGGACATTCCGATTCCAGCATTTACGAATAAGGACTTGATCTACATATCACCAGATGTTACAGAGTGGCGAACGTTATTTTTATCCCAACTCGACGGGAAGGACGTACCACATATTCGAGCATTCTACGAAACGCTCGCGGAAGATCACGTCTTGACGATTGCTGGTCATGAACTGACGCATCACTTGGATTTGTTCGTTGATGAATTCGACGATGAGAGAGTAGACGGGATCTGGTTTGAAGAGGGAATGTGTGAGTATCTACCCCGAAAGCATTTGTTGTCGGACGAAGCATTCAAGCGAATTACGACAATTGAGACAGAACTGGTCGAGCTCTTTCAGGAGGAGTATGGAGCGCGCTCGATTGATCAATTTGGGAGTGCCTCCTATGCCGGTAGTCTGTCGAGTATCATGTTTGATTATTGGCGGAGCTTTCTCGCGATCCACCATCTTATCGAGGAACGGTATGACGGGGACGTCTTACGTGTTTTTGAAGCATATCGGAACTGGCATGAACAGGGGCGGGTCGTGCCGCTATCGGAATACTTTAATCTTCAGACGGTAAGACGCTAAGCTGTGTTTGTAGTGGAGGAGGGCTTATGAATCGTTACAGTATTCTTTCGTTATCTGCATTCATCTGTTTTTGTTTCTTATTTTTCCTGATGAAGAGCGGAGTCAGTCTGAAAGGGTTTGGAACTGTCTATATCCTGCTTCTGTTTATCGTTCCGTTAGTCGGCGTATACACAGGGTACAAAACGAAGCATCGAGTACTTAGATGGGGATTCGTCGGCATTCATCTTATTACGTTCTGCATGATTTCGTATTTACTGTTACTGGCTTACGGTATTTCTGAGCCTTAAAAAGGTTGAACAAAAAGGTCAGTTGATTCCGAGTGGCAAAGGAATCAACTGACCTTTACTAATATGTAGTGTGAAATTAGAAAGCATCACGTGATTTAGTTTCGCTTCGGCAAACTAGTCGTCGTGCCCATCTCGACGACGTGATCATCTTGAAGACGATATAGCAAGTATTCCTCTTTTTGAAGTCCTTGCCCCTGTACTTTTACGGCAATCTTATAGCGTTTTTCCTTATCGCGGTGTTTGTCGTCATAAGCAGAATGGAGGGAAACGACATGAGCTGGACCATATTTTTTCTCGACATAAGTCTCAACTTTTGTGCTGACGTGATGCTCAAATCGTTCATCGTATCGGACGTCTAAGTAAAACAGCAGTCCACCTAATAGGAGTGAGACAATTAAAACGTTCATTCCGACTTTTTTCAATTCATCACTTCCGATCGTTCCATAGCATTAAACCTAGAAAAGCTGTTACAGATGATCGAAAGACGATGCATCATAACAGCGATTGAATCATTAATTTGAAAATCTACATCATTTGAGTGATTGCTTTAGAGATCGACTCCAACTAATTTAAGAATGATGACGATCGTGATAGCTGAGAGCGCAAAAGAACCGGCAAAAGCAAGTTGTTTTTTCAAATGGATCTCCTCCTTATGAAAAGGTTACCATTATTATGCCATTAATTGACACTCCCACGGCTAAAGCCGCAAGCCCACACCGTTGGTGAGGGTGGGATTCTCAAGTGCTTGGCGGACTCAATCCATTTCTGCTT